>JAYSVS010000134.1:0-85742 GCA_043718395.1 Acidobacteriota bacterium | reverse complement strand
CCAATTTTACAGGCCTTTCAGGAGATCACCTCCCATGATGACTTACAGGACCCCGCCAAACAGTTGATTCTATTCGACTTTTAACCGGACAGTAGTGTCAACATCTAGCACCCAGTCATGGCTCAATTTAGTCTTTAATCTTGAATGTGTGTACTCCACGGTTACGCCGAATATTGCTGGCGGCATGCCATCTGCTAGTAACTTAGGGAAACTCTCAGCACGAAACCTCAACCATTGTCCTGGACCAAGATTCTCGATTCCATTTCGAAGCGGAATTGGAGCTTCGTCCTTCGGCCATAAGTGATTGGGCGAGAAATTGAACCTTACATCTTCGGCAGGAAATTTACCGGAATTGCGAACGTCAACAGCGGAAAGCAATCCGCCTCTAGCAGCAGTCGTTACGACAACAAGCGGCTCGACGTAAGTTTGTCGCCATCGAAGGTCTTCGATTTCATAGTGAGCCATCGGCTGACAATGAAACTCATGCCTTCGATGGTAAGTATGCCTGGGACCCTGATGAGGCGCTGACAAGCTTTTAGGTACGTGGACGACAAGCACAGTCTTGCTTCCAGAAGTGAGGGCTTCTATCCGAAGGCCTGGAATGGCTGGGGATATTTTGTGGGCAATCGTTTGACCAAGGGATTCTCGACTGAAGCGGTCCTCATCCACGCCGTCGATTTCAACGGGGAAATGATCATCCTCAACAATACCAACAATGAGAGTTCCTCCATCGGAATTGGCAAAAGCAGAAATATCTTAAGCAATATCGTTCTTGAAGCTGTCAAGATTTTTGGATCTCCCTGATTTGAACTCTAGATAGAGACTCTCTTGAACCCTAAACCGGATGAGTCGTTCCACATCTTCGAAGGAGCTAATTTCTGAGCTATTAAAAGAGGAAGCCAGCATTTCTCCATTAGAACCCGCCAAGCATCCACATCGCAGATGTCTCTGATCTTTCCATGAGACGAATCGCACATTTGAATTGGCTTATCATTCTATTCCGGTGAGGGTGGTGGTGCTGGTGCCGAAGGTGTTGGTTTCGATGCCTAATCTGTGGAGCATGGAGAGGTAAAGGTTCGAGAGGGGGGCGTTGTTGTCTCGCTTGAAGGCGATGTGCTGGCCGTGTTTGAAGCCTCCTCCGGCGAGGATGATCGGCAGGTTTGTGTTGTCGTGGATGTTGGCGTCGCCCATGCTGCTGCCGTAGAGGACCATTGTTTGATCTAGAAGACGCTGGCCGTTTTCTTTGGTGCTCGCGAGGTTGCTTAGATGGGTGTTCAGGATCTTTAGCTGTTGACGGTCCGCTTGTTCCAGTTGCTTCACTTTCTCCGGGGCCTGACTGTGGTGGGTTAGGTTGTGATAGCCGTCGGTGGAGGTGTGCTCGCCGTCGATCTTGAAGATCGGAGTCATGAAGGTGTCGACCATCAGGGTGATGATTCTGGTGGAGTCGGATTCGAGGGCTAGCTGGACCATCGATAACATCAGTTCGAATTTGTCAAAGACACGTTTCTTATCCTCAATATCGGTGGGTGGGGGTTGATTCGTTTTGGGCTTGGGGCGGAGTTCCCATTCGCGGGCTGCTGACAGGCGCTGCTCCACGTCGCGGATGGATGTCAGGTATTGATCGAGACGGGCTTTGTCGGTTGCGCCGAGGTTGCGGTTGAGACGGCCGGTCTGGGCTTGCAGGGTGTCGAGGATGCTGCCTCGTTCTTCGAGCTTGTGGAGTTGTTGCTGGACGGCTTGTTGATCGCCCTGGACGAAGAGCATTTTGTAGAGGGCGGCTGGGCTGTCTTCGGCTGGGAGGAGGACACCGTCGCGGGTCCAGGAGAGGCTGCGGTTTGCTTTTTCGATGTTGACGCCGAGGTTGAGCGAGGGGAAGCGGGTGGCCTGGCCTAGCTTTTCGGCGGCTAGCTGGTCTAGCGAGATCTGGTTGCGGAAGCCGGCTTTGAAGGCACCTCGGGCGGCGGTGAGGAAGCAGTTGTCGGTGCTGTGGCCGCCGGTGACGCCGGGGTGGGAGAGCCCGCTGAAGACGGTGAAATCGTTGCGGTGGGTGCTCAAGTGTTCGAGGTATGTAGAGAGCTGGTAGTTGCGGCCGGTTGTAGTTGGGAAGAAGAGTTTGGGGAGGACACCGAGGTTGTTCGCGATGATGAGCATGCGCCTGGGGGGCGTGATGGACATGCATTCGAGGACTGGGAGGGCTAGGGTTGCGCCAACCCCTTTAAGGATAGTTCTTCTTTTCATGGTTGGCCTTGGAAGATGGGGCTGTTGATTAACCCTAAGAGGAGGTCTTTGGCGCGGTAGTCTTTGGCCCTGGTGGCGTCGAGGATCTTGTCGATTTCTTTGCGGTCTGAGAAGCGGACGGGTGCGCCGGTGGAATAGATGGTGAGTTGCTCGAGGAAGTTTTTGGCTAGCTGGCGGGGGTTGGCGGCGAAGAGTGCTTTTAGTTCGCGGATGTCTTTGAAGGTGCGGCCGTCGGCTAGTTTGCCGCTGGGGTCGACTTTGGAGGAGAGGGTGTAGGAGAAGTCGTGACCCGCTCGGTCGATGCCAGTTACGCGCTCGCCTTGTTCAAGGCCACGGTAGTGGGTGCGCCAGGCTCCCATGACGTCGAAGTTTTCTAGTGCGAGACCTACGGGATCGAAGGTGGCGTGGCAGGCGGCGCAGGTTGGAGATTTGGTGTGGAGGGCGAGGATGTCGCGGATGGATTTGGCTCCCCGGATGTCAGGTTCGACGGCGGGGACGCCGGGTGGTGGAGGGGGTGGGGGTTGGCCGAGGAGGCGGTCCATTGCCCAGGCTCCACGGATGACGGGGGAGGTGCTGGCGCCGTTGGAGGTGACCTTTAGAACTGCGGCCTGGGTGAGGAGGCCGCCCAGGGGGCTATCTTTGGGGAGCGTGATTTTGCGCAGGGCTGCTCCCTGGACGGGTGGGAGGTTGTAGTGTTTTGCGAGTCGGTCGTTGGCGTAGATAAAGCTCGAATCGATGAGGTTGCGAATGGGGAGGTTGTCGCGTATGAGCGCCGTGAGGAACTTGCGGGGTTCGCGCTCCATCGATTCGACCAGATAGTCGTCGAAGCGGTATTCGGGGAAGAGTCGGATGTCGGCATCTTCGCGGCGGAGGTTACGGAGGTTGAGCCAATCGTCGGTGAAGGACTGGATGAAGCGATCAAAGGTGGGGGCGGCGATGTAGGCTTCTGCGTTGGGCTGGCTGGGCCGCGAGTTCGAGAGGAAGTAGGAGAGGCGGCTTTGGGTGTCTTTGGGGTCGAGGAAGAGGAAAGTGTCAGAGGCGAGGAAGGCCTGACAGGCGGCGAGGAGGGCGTCTTGAGGGGTTTCCTTTTTGTCGAGGCGGGTCTGGACCAGTTTTTCGAATTTCTGGATGGTGGCTTCGGGGACGGGCCGAGTGGAGGCGCGCTTGATGAAGGCGCGGATCGGGGGCAGGGGTAGGCGGGTTGGAGTGGTAAGCGGGCCTTCGATTTCGAGCCACTGGAAGGCGACGCCGGGTTGACCGCCGGGCGGGAAGGGCGGGTAGCGGTAGGTGCCTGGCTTGTCGGGGAAGACGTCGATCAAGGGGACGGGAAGGCCGAAGAGGCCGTATTCAATGGTTTGCCCAGCGTTGAGGTAGACGATGGTCTCGTGGGTGGCCGGTGTGGGTGTGATGTCGATGATGCCGCCGGTGGCACGGACGTCTTCAGCAATATCGTGGCTGGTGGGCTTGCGGGAGCGGAAGACCATCGGGAGGGGATCGATGGCGGGCTTGATCTGGAAACCTTCAGTTTGAAGGACGGCACGGGCCGAGAAGCGGACGCGGTATTCGCCAGTGTGTTTGGCGGAATAGCCGAGGGGGAATGCGGCGTAGGGCCAGCCGGGGGAGCGGAAAAGCGCCATCTCTAAAGTGGGTTCGTGGTTGCCACTTTTGACGATTGCGTCGTATTCGGCTTTTTTGAATTCCAGGCGCTTTGAGTCTTTGGCGAAGAACATCGTCGGGGCGACGGTGAGGAGGGTGTTGGTCTGAAAGAGGGCGGTGCCGACGGCGCGGAATTTGGTGGAGGGAGGCAGGGGTGCGGGGAGGGCGTGGCGCAGGGCTTTGGCTGCGGCGTCGAGATAGGCGGTGAGCTGGACCCGGGAGATGTCGAGGGAGTCGGCAGTTTTGTTGAAGTGGAGGGTGACGCGGTCTTCGGGGAGCATGTCGCGGATGTCGAGGTGCGGGAGATGGAGAAGGTCGCGGAGGGTTTGTTCGTATTCGTCGCGGGTGAGGCGGCGGAGGGGGATGCGTGGGGGTTCTTGTTGCCCGATGGTTTTACCGATTTGGCGGAGCAGTAAGTCGCGGGTAGTGGTGGAGAGGGGGGTGCCTTTGGGGGGCATTTCGTGATTGGCGATGCGGTCGTGGATGCGAATGAGGCGGTCTGGGGCAAGTGGGCTGTTGAAGTTGTGGCAGGGTTGGCAGGTTTGTTTGAGGAGTGGGGGTTGGGCCGCCAGGGTGGTGGCTAGCAGCAGGATGTATCGATTGCTGAGCATAGGGCGGGCGGCTGACTTTGTTGTATCACGAAGCCTTCTAGAATTGAAGAATGCTGCGAAGCTGTTTGTTTGATTTAGCGATTTTGACTCTGATGAGTAGTTTGGGTGCTGCAACTGGCAAGCATGCAATATACAGAAGCTTGGATCAGGGGAGGAGTTGGGTGCGGTCTGATAAAGGATTTCCCGGCAATGTGAGGGTGAATGTGTTTGCGGAATTAGGGCGCAGTGTTTTGGCTGGTACTGATGCTGGTATCTATTTGTCGGTCGATCAGGGACTGCGGTGGAGGCTGGCAAAGGGAGGGCGGGTGGTTAGTATGGCAGTTTTGGGGAAGCGGGTATATGCGGGTACCGACCGGAATGGCCTTCTGGTATCTGATGACCAAGGGTTGACTTGGACGCGGCAGAATCGACTTGCTGGAAGATGCGTTCGATCGCTGCTTAAGCTTGAAGGGAAGTTGCTAGCCGGAATGGATTCTGGAGGAGTGCTGTCCAGTGTGGATGGCGGGGAGAACTGGGTTTCGATGAGTGAAGGATTGCCGACTGGGTGCCAGACTTTTGCGATGGTAGAACGGAAGGGAATTGTTTTTACTGCCTTGTATGCCAAGGGGCTCTACCGCTGGAGCGAAGCGGAAAGACGATGGACGAAGGTGGAGGGAGTTGTGCCGCTGGAACTGGCTGTGATGGGTGAGACTTTGATCGCAGGACACAACCCAGGAGGGATTCACTGGAGTGATGATGGCGGTACGCGGTGGAGCCAATCGCAAGTTGAGCCGTGGCAAGCACCGGTTTGGAAACTGGCCGCTGGAACTCGCTATGCACTAGCTGGGGCTGCGGACGGGATTTTCTATTCTGCGGATGAAGGGCGCAGGTGGACCAGAGCCAGCAATGAGCTGCCAAAGGGCGGGCCTGGCATTGCCTTCCACATTGGAGAGAACTTTGCGCTGGCCGGGCTATTGATCCCTTGACGTGATTGCAAGTTGGCGAGAGAGCCAGGGGCCGAAAGTAAGTACGGTCATGGTACCGGCGAAGCCGCTTTCTGCATGGAGGAGCCAGAATGCGGTGGGGGTCATTTTTTCGTAGAAGCCGGCGATGTTTGGGGAGTTCTCCGGAAGGAGAAGAAGCGATCCTAGCATCCCGTGCTTTAGGCTTCAGGCGGCAAAGAAGCGAAGAGTTCTTCGAGGCTTATCGAGAGTGCACCGGCTTGGAGGATGTTGGATACCCGGGTTGGCTCGCCAGCGGAGTGATATTCCCAAGCCGAACGCTTGACAGGATCAATCACCCAACAGTGGGGAACACCCCAGGCGTGGTACTCCTCACACTTGCCGAGCATGGCACCGAGGCGGTCTTCTGGTGAGAGAATTTCGCAACAGAGAAAGACTGGTTCGGTTGGGTATGGACCCTCAAAATCGTCTGCCACGGAAACATCGGGTACGAGATACTTTGTGGGTGAAAGCCGGAGAGTGAGTTCTGGATAAGGCTGCACGCCCTGGCGCTGTAGCGTCACAAGCAGGGCATATTGGATGAGGGCGTGGAGCTTGGTTGGTCTTGCTTTGGACGAGACATTGCCATCGCGGTATTCGCAGTTTGGCTTCTCCGTTAGACGAAGATAGTCCTCGACCGACGTCAGAGCTGCAGTACTCATAGGCACATTCTAGCGCTGCATCTGGTTAAGCTGAGAGGCATGGGAAGTGCGATAGTTGCTGTGCTGGCACGCAAGGTGGACGAGGACTTGGTGCTTATAGAAGAGATGCTCGCGATGGTGCCAGAGGGGAAGGGTGAGTGGGGGCCGGATTGGCCTTCGGCTGCGGGTGAAGCTGCGTTTAGCATGGATTGGCTTGAGAGGCATCTGGTGGAAACTTGTGCGGGGTTGTGTGCTTGCTTCGTGAGGTTACATGGGGAGAGGCTGTCACACTTTGAGGCGCTCAAGGAACGAGTGGTTGCGAGTGAGGAGCCGTCGCGGGTTTTGTTTGCAGCGTGCCGTGCGCATGTCGCAGAAGGATTCGCGGTGACTACCGATGCAGATCTGTCGAGACTGATCGTGACTTATTTTTCGCCGCAAGGAGAGGCGTTTCTTGAGACGCTGCTCTCGAACTGGAAGCATGTGAATCATCATGCACATCAGTTGTTTTTATATTTGAAAGTGCTGGGGGTGCCGGTTTCTACGCAGCACCTTTACAGGTTCAAGACGAGGGATTAGATTGCAGCCTATTCGCTGGTGCGGACTTCGGCGAGGCGGGCCATGAGGAGGGCTGGGAGTTGGCGTTCGATTTCTGGCGTGATCAGACCGACGCTGTCGAGATCCTGAAGGTGGACTCGATCCTTAAGCCGGTAGCTGGTAAGCTTCATGCGCACCAGATCCGAGACGGGAGCTAGAAGAATCCCTTCTTGAGTTGTGGCTGGGGGAGAAGACGGGACAGGCTCAAGGTAATCGGGACGAACTTTCTCGTTTAGAAAAACGAGGTGCACAGCCGAGCGAGCCTTGGGATTTTCTGAATCGACAAGCATGTCTACGCCGGCAACGTGCCTGTATTCCCATCCAGCTTTTTTTGCCAGCTCGATGATCACTGGAAGACTATCTCTATGGATTGCCGCATCAACGTCGGCAGTCAGGCGGGCTCGAAGCGGATCTTTCTCGAAGACATGGATGAAAACAGCCATGCCGCCGACAATCCGATAGGGGATTGCCGCTGAGGTGAGCAACGAGTGGAGCTGCTGGATGCGATCGAAAAGCTGTTCCAAGTGGGTATCGTAAGCTGCAGCGGTAAGCATGGGCTTTTTTGTATTCTCTCATGGGTTGTTTCGTGGTGTGACGTAGGATTAGAGTTTGTCCTTTAACGCATATGAAGACTGCTGCTATTGATTCCCGTGCCCGAATACTTTCGCTCGACCAGTTTCGAGGCTATACGGTTGTGGGCATGTTTCTCGTCAATTTTATTGGCGGTTTTCAAGTTGTGCACGACGTATTGAAGCACCACAACACTTACAACTCTTATGCCGATACGATCATGCCGCATTTCTTTTTTGCGGTGGGATTTGCTATGCGGCTGGGGATGTTGAAGGGGGCCGATACCGGTGCCATGGTGAAGCGGGGGCTGGGGCTGGTGTTGTTGGGTTTTGTTGTTTATGGTCTGGACGGGAATTACAAGACATGGTCGTCGCTGAGTGAGTTGGGGTGGTGGGGATTTATCGAGAAGAGCTTTTTACGGAGCCCGTTTCAGGCGCTGACGCACATTGGCGTGACTTGCCTTTGGATTCTGCCGGTGATGCGAAGGCGGAGCCGGGACTTGATCCTGTTTGGTGTTGGGAGCGGGTTGTTGCATCTGGCACTGAGCGGTTGGTTCTGGTTTGAGTTTTTGATGCGGGTAAGGGTGATTGACGGGGGTCCGCTGGGCTTCCTGAGTTGGGCAGTGCCGACGCTGGCCGGGGCGCTTGCTTATGATGCGGTGAAAAAGTTTGGGGCTGCGATGGCGTTGCCTGTGTTGTTGCGCTGGGGTGTTGTGTTGAGTGTGTTGGGCTATCTGATCTCCTGTGTGCACGGGATAGAAGCACCGCCGTTTTGGCCGCCCTGGAACGCGGTGGATCTTTGGACGATGACGCAGCGGGCCGGGAGCTTGTCGTATCAGACCTTTAGTGCCGGGTTCTCGTTGCTGGTTTATGGCGGGTTCTTGTGGCTGGCCGATATTCGCAAGCCGGGCTTTGAATCGACGTTCTTTCGGACTTTTGGGACCAATGCGCTGGCCGGGTATCTAATCCACTCGATGGTGGGCGATGTGGTGCACAAATTTGCACCGAAGGACTCAACGCTGCTGTGGGTTTGCTTTGTTACCGGGGTTTACTTTTTGCTCACCTGGAGCTTTGTCCGGGCTCTCGAGAAGCGTGGGGTTTTCTTGCGGCTCTAGGCAGTAATCGACTTCGCGATTGAGGTAGTAGGAGAGGCCGTAGCGGAGCCCGCGCGAGGCACCTTCTGGCAGGCAGTTGAGTTTGCTGTTTTTGGCGGAGACGGTGTTGACAAGGGTGGGGTAAAGGTTGAATTTGAGGGTGCAGATGGCAAGGATTGCTGCGGCGATTACGGCCTTCTGCTGGTAGCGGTAGGCTGCCCAGGCGGCGACGGGTGCGGCCAGGAACCAGAGCCAGGCAGTGTCGCTGAAGTTAGCTTTGCTTAGGCCGTCGTCGATGGCCGTGGGGAGCCAGGGAGCGACGGTGGGAAGAGCGACGAGGAGGGCGGCGGCGAAGGCGTAATGCCAGCGGAGGAGCTTGCCAGCGATGAGGATCGCGAGCGAGGGGAGGAGAGGGAGCACGTAGGCAGGGAGTTTGTTTCGGGAGACGCTGAGGAAGAGGAAGCCCCAGAGGACGGTGTACAGGTAGGGCTTTTGTTCGTCTTCGATTTTGGTGAGGCGGAGGAGGGCTGGGGCCCAGGGCATGGCAAGGCCGATGAGGACGGGGATGTAGAACCAGAAGGGCTGGACGTGCTGTAACTCTGGGGAGAGGAAGCGCTGGATGTGATGGCGGATGATGAATTCGTCGATGAAGCGCTGGCCGTTGACTGCGTAACAGGCAAGGTACCAAGGGAGAGCCGTGGCCAGCATGGCGGCCCAATGGCGCCATTCTTTGCGATAGAGGAAGGCGACGGGGATGCAGAGGACCAGCGGGACGAGGCCTTTGGCGAGTACGGCGAGGCCGAGGGCGAAGCCGGCGGTCCAGGGTTTGTTGCGGAGGATCAGGAAAAGGAAGGAGTGGAAGCAGACGGTGAGGGGGAGGTCTGTTACCGCGACCTGAGATAGCGCGAGCCAGCCGATGGAGGTGCCGAGGATAAGGGCGGCTTCAAGCGATGGGAGCACAAAGAGGAAGCCGAGACCGAGGAGCGTGACGGGGAGTCGGGCTGCTAAGTCGGGCGGGAAGCCGAGGGTATCGAAGGTTGCAATGAGCCAGTAGAGAAGAGGGGGTTTCTCGAACCACGGCTTGCCCCAGAGGGTGGGGGTGATCCAGTCTCCTGAGCTGGCCATTTGATGGCCGATGGCGGCGTAGCGCGGTTCGTCCGGGCCGAGGAGGCCACTGGAGGCGAGGAATAAGAGATAGGGAATCGCAAGCGCGGCCACGAGCCACACGCGAGGCTTGGGCACCCCTCAAGTATAATCAGTGGTTTCACCATGGGTCTTCTAGATATTGCTAAATTACCGACCGCAGAAAACTCTGCGATTCGCCTTCATGAGACGGATAATGTTGCGATTGCGCGTGTGCCGCTGAGCCCTGGCGCGACGATTGTTGTCGCCGGGACTTCTGTGATGGTGCTTGATAGCGTGCCGGCCGGGCATAAAGTTTGCCTGAAGGCGATTGGGGCGGGTGATAGTGTTCGCCGTTATGGGCAGGCGATTGGCAAGACTCGGATGGCGATTCAGCCGGGGCAGCATATTCACGTGCACAACCTGGCGTTTGAGGATCATGAGCTGGATCTCGAATTTCCGACGGGTGAGATTGCTTATCCTGCGCCGCCCGCCAATATGCCTACGTTTGAGGGATTTTTGCGTGAGGACGGGCGTGTAGGGACTCGCAATTATGTGGCCGTAGTTGCGGCTTCGAATTGTGCAGCCTATACGGTGGACTGGATCGCCGAGAGCTTTGAGCCGGGTAGCATTTTGCCTAATGTGGATGGCGTGGTGGCCTTCCCTCATGGTGAGGGTTGTGGGATGGCGATCGGGCCGGATACGGATCAGTTGCAGCGGACGCTGGCCGGGGTGCTGAATCATCCGAATATTGGTGCGGCGCTGATTATTGGTTTGGGTTGTGAGGTGAACCAGATTGATCACTATCTGGGGCCGAATGCGCCTCGGTCCAAGCGGTTGCATGGGTTAACGTTGCAATCGAGTGGTGGCACTCGTGGGACGGTGGAAGCGGCGCGGACGCGCATCAAGCAGTTTATGGAAGAGATGACCGAGCAGAAGCGCGTGACGGTACCGGCGTCGAAGATTCAGCTTGGGTTGAATTGCGGAGGTAGCGATAGCTTTAGCGGGATTTCGGCGAATCCGGCGCTTGGAGTTTGTAGCGATATGCTGGCGGCGATTGGGGCTAGTGCTGTTTTGGCTGAGACGACCGAGTGTTTTGGGGCGGAGCATTTGCTGGTGAAGCGGGCGCGGAATCGCCAGGTGGCGGAGAAGTTTTTGGGCTTTATTGAAGGGTATAAGAAGTATCTGCGGCAGTTTGGCGGCAGCTTTGATGACAACCCGAGCCCCGGGAATAAAGAGGGTGGACTGTCGAATATTTTGGAGAAGAGTTTGGGGGCTGCGGCGAAGGCTGGTACGAGCCCGATGATGGATGCGGTGGATTATGCCGAGACGGTGAAGTCGCCGGGCTTTGTGTTTATGAATACGCCTGGTTATGACCCGGTGTCGCTGACCGGGTTGGCGGCTGGGGGTTGTAATTTGATTGCGTTTACTACAGGTAGGGGGAGCGCTATTGGATTCCCGAATGTACCCGTAATTAAGGTTGCTACTAATTCCAATACTTATAAGCGCATGGTGGATAACATGGACGTGAATGCGGGGCGGATTGTGGATGGAGATGCGAGTGTGGAGCAGGTGGGTAAGGAAATTTTCGACCTTTGCTTGAGAGCTGCTTCGGGTGAAAAGACGAAGGCGGAGGTGCTGGGGCATAAGGAGTTTGTGCCGTGGCGGATTGGACCGGTGCTGTAGGGGCCGGGGCAATAAACGGAACAAAATCGGTATGTGAAGTGTCCAATCAGCCTGAGTAATGTTTAGTCAGCGTAGCGCATTCGGGTTTGCCTTGGCTTCAAGCTTTGTTCTCCTGGGCGTGGGCTGGATTCTTGTGAACTTCTTGCCACGTCGCTTGGCTTCGCCCAAGATCAGAGTTCTAGCGATGAGTGAGAGTGGGAGACAAATGGCTGCCGGGACGGCTGAGGGGGCTATTCGCATTTGGGATCTCAAAGAACGAAACCAAGCTTTGAGGCTTGAGAGTTCGCCGGGCACGCTCAACGATTTGCGATTTACGGCTGATGAACGATTTCTGGCAATCGCGAATCGAAACCTGACGCTGGTTCAGCTCGAAGCTACAAGGTCCAAGATTGAGATAGTTGCCGATGAATCGAACTATGGTTCAGTTCGATTTAGTCCTGACGGAAACTCCATCCTGACAATCAACGGCAAAGGTGCCATTTTGCTCGTCGACCTCAGATCCAAATCGGTTGCGGAAAAGCATTGCTGTTCTACCATCTGGGGCGACGTCGATTTTGGACTGGATGGAAGTCTGGCCCTTTGGGCGGGCCATTGGCCCGGTGTTCTTGATCTTCATTCTGGAAGATTACTTGGCCGGTTGACTGCTACGCCTGAGGTGATGACATTTGGCCCTGTTTTTATTGACAGATTTAAGAATTCCATCTTTATGGGGAGCCAGGACGGACGGGTGTATCAATGGGATCTTGGCACCAGAAAGCTTCTTCGCACATCTCCAGCGCAAGCAGGCTATATAAGGACGATCTCACCGTTGGGCAGGAGTGGGTATATTGCCTTTGCCTCTGATAGCGGCCCAGTGAAGCTTTGGAATCCAGAAACCGGAAACAGCAGGACGGTACCTGATGCTCTGACGACACGCAATCTGATATTTGATGGGAATCGCAACCTCACGGCTATTGGAACTGCGAAAGGGGAAGTGGAGTTCTGGGATTTGTTGCCGGGAAGAATGATCGAGAAATTGCAGTAAAGGAAGAATGATTGAATTGGTAGATCTTCAACAACCAATCGCGGATAGTGCAACTCGTCACCAAGGGTTAGAATATGAGCATGAGCACAAGCACTCTAGTGCCCGTCGAAGAATATCTACGCAACTCCGAGAAGCCGAATCTCGAATACCGCGACGGCGTGCTCTCACCCAAAACGATGCCCACCACTTTTCACGGTCTTTTGGAATTCATGCTGGTTGTGATGTTGCGAAAACTTGGGATGCAAGCTGCGCCCGAGGTTACGGTTCGGATCTCAGCCGTAAAATATCTGGTACCGGATGTAATTGCAGCTGCTGAACTCGAAAGCCCGTACCCAACAAAGCCTGTTTTGCTGTGTTGCGAGATTCTCTCGCCTGAAGACCGGCTTGGGGCGATGCTTGCCAAGTGCGAAGAGTATCATGCCTGGGGTGTACCCTCATGTTGGGTTATTGATCCGGTAAAAAAGACGGCTTGGGAGTATCATGCCGGTGGGGAACCATTGCGCGTGGATTCGGAGTTGAGAGCTGGGGAGCTAACGCTGAGTCTGGTGGAACTGTTCTCAGTGCTTGATATCGACGGTTAAGAATTGGTTGATGCCTTGTTTGCCGCCTTGTTCTTTAAGTTCTGCGAGAACTCCTGAAATTGCTTCTCGGAGATTCACTTTTAGTTCGTCAAGAGAATCAGCTTGGGTGTAGCAGCCAGGCAGGGCTGGGACTTCGGCCCAGAAACCGCCTTCGGGGTCTTCGTGGATGACCGTGAGATAGTTTGCCACTCTCCCATTTTGGCATAGGCATCGCAGTCCCTTAGACTGGAGTCATGCGTTTTCTTTTTCTTTGCTTTCTTGCGCTGGGCCTGATGGCTCAGGGTAAGAAGAAGCCCTCGAAGCCGGTGAAGGTGGAGCAGCCGAAGCGCGATCTGGTCAAGCTTGAAGCTTACTTGCGCCATCTGAATCTTTGGACTCCCGAAATCAAGTTTGAGGTTGTCGATACTCAGCCCTCTTCCCTGTTGCCAGGATTCGACGAGATGACCGTCAAAGCTTCGCTTGGGGAACGCTTTGCCGAACAGAAGATCCTGATTTCTGCTGACGGGAAAACCATTATAAAGGGCGAGGTGCTGGATACCTCGGCCAATCCCTTCATCAAGGATCTGGCATTGATTCGTAATGCCGGGCAGCCTTCGATGGGGACGGTTGGGGCTCCTGTTGTGCTGAGTGTTTACACCGATTACCAATGCCCGTATTGCCGGGATCAGGCGAAGTTGTTGAGAGCCAATTTGCTGAAGTCGTTTCCTAAAGAGGTACGGCTCTTTATGCATGACTTTCCGCTTGAGCAGATACACCCCTGGGCGCGGCCAGCGGCGATCGCCGGGCGTTGTGTGCATTTGCAGGGCGAAGAGAATTACTGGAAGTATCATGACTGGGTCTTTGATCAACAAAAGGCGTTGGGGGCAGAGACGTTTCGCGGGATGTTGATGAGTTGGGGTCCGGCAAATGGGATTGATAGTTTGCAACTGACTCGCTGCTTTGACAACAAAGAGACAGATGGGGAAGTAGCGAAGGATCTTGAGCAAGCTAAGAAGCTGGGGATCAATTCGACTCCGACACTTTATGTCAATGGCCGGAAGCTGGCAGGAAGTGTGAGTTGGGAACAATTGAAGTCGATTATCGATTTGGAAGTAAAGTACCAGGCGACGGCGAAGAATGCCGGGGATACGGCCTGTTGCAGCGTGAGTCTCAATACGCCGGGGGTGAAGTAAGTGAATCGATTCGTTGTTGGCCTCGTGGTTGCGGCGTTGGCCTGGGGGGCGAAACTGCCCGAGGCGATCGACGGGCGGCGGATGCTGGAAGACGTGAAGGTGCTATCAAGCGAGCGGTACAAGGGCCGCTTTACGGGCACGCCGGAACTGGATCAGGCGGCGAAGTGGATCGCGAAGAACTATGAAAGAGCTGGGTTGAAGCCTCCCTTTATCGAGGGCGGGGGCAAGCCGGCTTATCTGCAGAAGTTTATTGTGAACACCGAGTCGAAGCTTGGGAAGAAGAATAGCCTGACGGTGGGAAGTAAAGAGCTCACCGTGGCTAAGGATTTTTTGCCGAGAGTGTTTTCGTCTACTGGAACGGTGAGCGGCGAGATGGTCTTTGTTGGCTACGGGATTACGTCGACTGAGCACCACTATGACGATTACGCTGGCATTGATGTGAAGGACAAGGTGGTTGTGGCACTTCGCTATGAGCCACAGGAGCAGAACGAAAAAAGCGTATTTGACGGAAAGAACCGGACAAGGCATTCAAACTTTGAGACCAAGGCGGTGAACGCGAAGATGCATGGGGCTGCGGCGTTGATCCTGATCAACAACTCGGTGCTATATCCCGAGGATGCCGACAAGCTGGATCCATTTGGAAATCAGAGCGGGGGAATGGGTTCAGGGTTACCGGTTTTGCAGGTGAAGGCGAATGTTGCAGATGCCTGGTTTACGGAATCCCAGCACGACCTAAAGGGGATTGTGAAGGCGATCGATAACACTTTGCAGCCGCAGAGCTTTCGCTTTCCGGCAACGCTGAAGGTCTCGATGCGAGTAGAAGTGGACCGGGTGATGCGACCGACGCACAATGTGGCTGGATTCTTGCCGGGGACGAGCGATGAATACATTGTGATTGGCGGACACTATGATCATCTCGGGTTCGGACGGCAGTTTTCCATGGCGCCGAGCGAGGTTCCGAAGCTGCATCCGGGCGCTGACGACAATGCAAGCGGTGCAGCGGCGGTGATCGAGTTGGCTCGTTTTTTTGCGAAGCAGCCGAAGATGAAGCGCGGGGTCTTGTTTGTTGCGTTTTCTGGTGAGGAGATCGGGTTATTAGGGTCGAGTCATTTGGCGGGGAAGATGCCATTTCCGCTGGAAAAGTGTGCGGCGATGATCAACATGGACATGGTGGGCAGGATGGTAGGCGGCAAGTTTTTTGCGGCTGGCGTCGCTACAGGATCAACGTTCAAGGCCATTCTCGATGACGTGGTCAAAGACCAGCCGGATCTGAAGCCCGACTTCAGCGACAACCTGAGCATTGGCGGAAGCGATCATACTTCGTTTAGCGCGAAGCAGGTGCCGGCGCTCTTTTTCTTTAGCGGTCTACACAGCGACTATCACAAGCCTTCTGATACATGGGACAAGATTGAGCCGGAAGCGTATGGGCGGCTCATTACAGTGGTGGCGGCTACCTTACAAGAACTGGGCGTGGCGGCAGAACGGCCCATCTATAAGCGAGTGGAGGCGACCCCGATGGCCGGTGGAGGTGGCGGCGGTGGCTATGGCCCTTACTTCGGCAGCGTGCCGGATTTTGCGGAATCACCGGGCGGAGTGAAGCTGGCAGACGTGCGTGCAGGGAGCCCGGCAGAAAAGGCGGGAATTCGCGGGGGGGATTTAATGATCGAGTTCGACGGGAAGATCGTGGGCAATCTACAGGATTATACTTATCTTCTGAG
Source organism: Acidobacteriota bacterium (assembly GCA_043718395.1). Taxonomy (GTDB): domain Bacteria; phylum Acidobacteriota; class Terriglobia; order Bryobacterales; family Bryobacteraceae; genus Bryobacter. Next base: position 70,056 of record JAYSVS010000134.1, on the reverse strand, counting down.
GTCTAAGTCCGTTGGAGATGTAGTAGAAGTTAAGGTGAAACGCTTAGGTGAGACCCTTGCCTTTAAAGTCACACTGGAGGCAAGGAAGTGATTTCGATGTAGCGAATTGGCTGGAACAAAATCATTAAGGTAAGCGCAGATCTCCGCCGATTAGCTATAGGAAGAGCCCGAAACAGCAAATTATGCCCATCACGACCACGTCTGACATGAGAACAACAAAAAGCTGGAAGTTGCCACCACTGATTTTGCATCCGTTTGCGGAAGCTGCCGGGCCAGACAAACTGGTGGAGAGTTCAAGGGCGAGCCTGATGCTGCAAGGCCTACTACCGAGTGGAGAAATGACGCGCGAAGAATTGGATCGCAAACTCCTGGACGGACGCTTCTGCGAGATCCGGATGTTGTTTTATGTGGGCAAGGATCTTTTGCGATGGATTGAACAGTGCATGGATTTAGTTGAGAGGGACGAAGAACTGAAGCGCTCCGGGTTTTGCTATCAATCGTTTGCGGCAATTCTCACCGAAGATCCCCCCAAGAAAATCCGGGAGAAATTGAAGAACTGGGGCGTGGCGGACTACAAAAGCATCTTCAGCCGTGCATTGGGATTGAATGCGGTGTTCAATGAAGTGCCCCAGCGGCATTTGATTACGGACGAATTTATCCGCCACTATTACCGGTACGCTGACCAGCTTTTTGCGTCCCGGCAATTACTTTGGGGCTTTGGCGAGATCAAGTCCGCGCAGTTCGATTTCGACCTCTATGCCTCTGGTGAATATTCGAGGATGCTGGAACGGGAATGGGGATCGGACACCAGCGACGGGTTTGAATCATAATGATTTCATGCCACTACCCCGGATGCTGCGCATCCGCCAACACTTTCCTGACCGTGCGATAAAAGACATTCTGGCGACGATTGCCGCCGAACTGAAACGGGCTGACTTTGCTTCGAAGCTGAAACCGGGTTCGCGAGTTGCCGTAGGCGTCGGAAGCCGTGGAATTGCGAACATCGCAACGATTGCGCGTGCGGTAGTGGATTACTGGAAGGCAGCGGGCATGCATCCGTTCATCTTTCCAGCGATGGGGAGCCACGGAGCAGCATCACCAGAAGGTCAGGCGATGGTGCTGGGGAAGTACAAAATCACCTCTGAGACGATGGGGTGTCCCATCGTCAGTCAGCTTGAAGTGGTCTCGCTGGGTGAGACGCCTGAGGGGATTGTTGCCTACCTCGACAAGGCTGCTTATGAGAGCGATGGCGTGATGTTGATTGGGCGTGTTAAATGGCACACCGATTTTGAAGGCCCGATCGAGAGCGGCCTTTACAAGATGATGGCGATTGGGCTGGGTAAGTTTGCCGGAGCTCAGTACTATCACACGTTTGCCTACAACATTGGCTTGGGCGCGATGATTCGTGCGGTGGGGCGTAAGGTTTTGAGTAGCGGGAAGATTCTGGGCGGACTGGCGATTCTTGAAGATGCCAACCACACCACCGCGCAATTGACGGCCGTACCAGTTGAGACGATGGAGGCGCAAGAAGAAGAATTGCTGCGCCTGGTAAAGAGCTGGCAAGGACACGTACCGGTTAAGGAACTGGACATCCTGATCCTCGATGAAATCGGCAAAGATATCTCGGGTGCCGGCATGGACACAAAGGTAGCAAATCGAGGCGTGCTGGGTGAGTATAACCTCTGGAAAGGCGCGCCCAAATTTCATCGGATCTTCATTCGTGACTTGACCCAAAATACTTATGGCAGCGCAGTGGGGATGGGCATGGCTGATGTGATGAACAGCCGTATTCTGCCGCAGATTGACTGGGCACCGACGCAAATCAACTCGCTCACGGCATCGAGCCCGCAGGCGATTCGCGTGCCCGTTACCTTCGATACGGATCGCGAGTGCTTAGAACGATTTATGCCGACGGTGGGCAAGCATGATCTGTCGAAAGTAACGATCGGGCGAATTCGCAATACGCTTTGCCTGACCAGTCTTGAGTTGAGCGAGAACATGCGAGCCGAGGTTGAGACCAACCCGAATCTGACGATTGTCGAAGGGCCGTATGACTTCCCAATCGATGCCTCTGGCAATATGACCACACTGGGGGGCGGGGATGGCCACTGAGCAAGAGGCATCGCCAGCCAAGACTCTGGAGAAGGATCTCGAAGAGTTACAGCAGATCGTTACGCAACTAGAGAAAGACACGATGGGGCTGGAGGAGTCGATCACCCTGTTTGAAAAAGGTGTCGCGCTAAGCGAGTCGGCCAAGAAGCGTCTGGATGAGGCAGAGACTCGAGTTGAGATTTTGTCCAAACGCGGCAGCAAGATCGAGCCGGAGCCGTTTGGCCGATGACGTTGCAGGAGTATCTGAAGCAGCGGATCGAGATCATCGATTGCGCTCTACACAAGTGGGTTCCAACAGAAAATGCTGAGCCGGAGACGATTCACCGGGCGATGCGCTATAGCCTGTTTGCCGGGGGTAAACGGATCCGCCCGATTCTTTGCATGGCTGCCGGTGACGTGATTCATCCAAATGCTCCGTCGATCGTCGATGCAGCAGGGACGCTTGAGATGATTCACACCTACTCGCTCATTCATGACGATCTGCCGGCACTCGATAATGACGATTTGCGACGGGGTCAGCCCACCAATCACAAAGTGTTCGGCGAGGCAATGGCGATTCTGGCCGGAGACGCTTTGCTTACGCTTGCGTTTCAGGTATTGGGATCACTGAGCGAGGTAGGAGCAGAGCGGAGAAGCTGTCTGGTGCTTGAGCTGGCTTCGGCAAGCGGTACCGTGCGGGGCATGATCGGCGGTCAAGTGCATGACATCGAGGGTGAGGGCAAGAAGCCGGATGCCGTGTTGCTTGAGAAGATCCATCGCGCCAAGACGGGTGCGCTGTTGAGGGCCTCGGTTAGGATGGGTGCGATCTATGCGGGCGCTAGCGCTGAAGAACTGCAGGCATTGAGTGAGTTTGGCGAACATGCGGGGCTGGCATTTCAGATCGTCGACGACATTCTCGATATCGAGGCGTCGAGTGAATCGCTAGGCAAGACTGCGGGCAAGGATTTGCATCAGCAGAAGATTACTTTTCCGGCTGTATTTGGTCTGGCGGAATCGAAACGAATGGCTGAGGAGGAACGGCAAAAAGCACACGCTGCGGTGTCTCGATTTGGAGATCGCGGACTTCGATTGATCGAGATTGCCGATCTGATTGTGGACCGGCAGTCTTGAAGAGCCGCCTCGACCAATTGCTAGTGGAGAGGCAATTGGTGGAATCACGAGAGAAAGCGAAGGCGCTGATTCTTGCAGGTCAAGTGATGGTAAATGGGCAGAAGGTGGACAAGGCCGGGGCGCAGGTTATGGTGGGATCTGAGTTGGCTCTCTTGGGCCAGTTGCGTTATGTGAGCCGTGGAGGCTTGAAGCTGGAGGCGGCGCTGGAGCAATTTGGGATTGATGTCACTGACAAGGTCTGTATCGATATCGGAACCTCGACGGGCGGATTTACGGATTGCCTGTTACAGCACGGGGCGCTGCGCGTTCACTGCGTGGACGTTGGGGCGACGCAGATTGCGTGGCGGCTGAAGACCGATGCGCGCGTGGTGTTACATGAGCATGAGAATGCGCGGCTGATTGAGGCTGGGACGATCAGCGAGGTGGCGCAGTTGTTGGTGTGTGATGTGAGCTTTATCAGTGTGACGCTGTTACTGGATCGCTTCCCTGCCCTGCTCGGGGCTGATGGTGAGATGGTGATTCTGATCAAACCGCAGTTTGAAGTAGGCCGGGCGGATGTGGGTAAGGGCGGAATTGTGCGCGATGAGGGTTTGCATCAATCGGCTTGCGACAAGATAGAATCTGCGTTACGCGTGCTGGAGTATGAGACGCGTTTGATTCCGAGCCCAATACTGGGCGGCAAAGGTAATAAAGAGTTTTTGATCCATGCCAAACCTAAAGCCTGAAATCAAGGCGGTTGGAATCATCTCGAAGCCGAATGTTCCGAGAGCGAGGAGCATTGTGCCTGGCCTGATCGACTGGCTGGCCCAACGTCAGATCGGCGTGCGGCTGGATGAGGAGACGGCTGAATACGGACAGATCCGGGAATGGGTGCCCCGTGAGCGGGTTCCCGCGGATACGCAGCTTGTAGTGGTGCTTGGTGGTGACGGCACACTGCTGAGTGCAGCGCGGGCGATTGGCGGGCAGGATATTCCACTGCTGGCAGTGAATCTGGGCGGATTGGGCTTTCTGACATCGATCACGGTGGAAGAGTTGTATCCGGAACTGGAGCGTTGTCTTGCGAACGAAATGCGCGTGGGCAAGCGAAGAATGCTGCGCTGTGAGATTCACCGGGGCGGGCATCCTGTATCTTCATACGAGGCGCTGAACGACGCGGTGATCACCAAGACCTCGCTAGCGCGGATTATTGATGTAGCTGTCCATGTCGACTCCCACTTTGTTTCGAACTACAAAGCGGATGGATTGATTGTGTCGACACCTACTGGCTCCACGGCTTACTCGCTGAGTGCGGGTGGGCCGATCATCTTTCCTAATGTGGATGCACTGAGCATCACGCCAATTTGTCCACATATGCTGACGCACCGTCCGGTGATTGTACCGGGGGAAAGTGTGATTCGATTAGAGATCCGGGCGCTCGACGGCGACGCCTATCTTACGATCGATGGTCAGGTGGGTGAATCGCTGTTGCAGGACGACGAGGTGCGATGTGCGCGGAGTCCGAACGAGATTCGTCTCGTGCGTCCGCCGCGCATGTTGTTCTTTGATGTGTTGCGAGAAAAATTGAAATGGGGCGAACGTTGAAAAATATATCTCTAACTTCCTGGATCTTTATTGCGATGGCTGCGGGCATTGGACTTGGGGTGGCTGCGCCAGACTTTGCCAAGGAGTTGTCTCCTGTTTCGCGAGTGTTCTTGAACCTGATCAAGAGCATCATTGCACCGCTGGTGTTTGCGACGCTGGTGTACGGCATCGCGGGCACAGGGAGTGCGAAGGCGATGGGTCGCATCGGCGGCAAGGCGATTCTTTACTTTGAGGTTGTGACGACGATTGCGTTGTTCTTGGGGCTCGCGGCAGTGAATCTGGTGAAGCCTGGAGTTGGAGTGAATTTACCGGCGGAGAAAGCGACGCTTGCGGCCAATAAGGTGACGCTGTCCGGGATGCTGGATCATACATTCCCAACATCGATTATTGATGCGATGGCGAAGGGCGAGGTGCTGCAGATCGTTGTGTTTGCGTTTATCTTCGGGACGGCGTGTATCTCGATTGGGCCAAAGGCGAAGACGGTTGTCGACTGGTGCAAGAGCCTCTCAGACATTATGTTCGAATACACGAAGTACATCATGTACTTTGCTCCGTTTGGTGTCGGTGCAGCAATGGCAGTGACGATTGGATCGAAGGGTATTGGCGTGCTGTTTAACCTGGGTCAATTGATCGCTACGCTATTTGTATCTCTAATCATTTTTGTCGTGGTTGTGCTGGGCGCAGTGGTGTTCTTGTTCAAGATTCCTCTAAGGCGTTTTATTCAGGCTGTGAAGGATCCTTACATCCTGGCGTTCTCGACGGCATCGAGCGAAGCGGCATTGCCGCAGGCAATGGAGAACATGGAACGGTTTGGGGTGCCAAAACATATTGTGAGCTTTGTGTTGCCGACTGGTTATAGCTTTAACCTGGACGGGACGACGCTCTACCTGAGTTTGGCCAGCGTATTTGTAGCGCAGGCTGCGGGTGTGGACATGTCGTTTGGCCAGCAGTTGGTGATGATGCTGACACTGATGCTGACTTCAAAGGGTGTGGCGGCGGTGCCGAGGGCTTCGATGGTTGTGTTGAGCGGGACACTGTCTAGTTTCAATTTGCCGCTTGAAGGTGTGGCGCTGTTGTTGGGTGTCGATACGATTATGGACATGGCCCGCACGAGTGTGAATTTACTGGGGAATTGTCTGGCTACGGCGGCTGTAGCACGCTGGGAAGGCGTGGAGTTGCCGACTGGGGACCTCGAACCGGTTGAGGCGGCTTCGGAGGCGGCGGCTTAGGCAGGAGAGCACCTTTAGGAGAGCAATTGTGCGCTTTGGGAAGATCACTGGTTTGTGCCAGCTACCACTTTGCAAATGTGTCCACTTGAAATTCAGTAAGAGCCGGGCGGCGGCATTTCCCAGCCTGCGGCCTCGGCACCTGTCCGCTCCGCCTCATCCATAGCTCCATTGCTTATACTCGCGTCAAACTCGCAAGTCTAGCTGGACTTCCTCTACTTCCTGCACCTCACCGGGAATTGAGACAGCACAATTCACGAGCGCCGAAGCATCCCCGCCATGCCAGGCCCCACCGATGCACCAAAACACAGATTAGCCCGCAGTCAGCGGTGCCTTCAGCTCCGCGATCAGATGATCGGTCAACCGCAGTGCCAGCGCCACCAGCGTAAGTGTAGGAAGGTTCGCGCCGACCGTCGGAAAGACGGAGCTACCAGCAACAAAGAGATTATTCATCCCGTGCACGCGGCAATTGGGGTCAACCACTCCTTGCCTCGGGGATTCGTGCATGCGTGTGGTTCCCATATGATGCCAGGTGCCTTCCCGCTCAAAGGTGGCCGGCCATTCCCCATCCTCAATCGGCGGATCGAGAGTGACTCGGGCAGCGCCGCTCGCTTCAAGTGACTCCTTGAGTAACTCCGCCGTCCGCTGAAACGTATGGCGCACCCGATGGTCAAGCCGCCAATCTACGCGAACCCGCGGCATCTGCAGTTGGTCGCGTTCCGTCGATAAGGTGACCCGGCTGGCCGGGTCCGGCGTCGGTTCCACGATCGTCCTCACCCACATGCGGCGCATCAGCGCGGGATGTGGAAAATACTGCCCCGCCACATAACCGGCCGTGTCGATCGGATGCCGCAGCACAGCCGCGAAGTCCTTCATCAAAGACGTTTCCGGCTTATCTTTCCGAAGCAGCCAAGCCTTGGCGTGGGTCAACGCTTGCCCGGGACCGTTGTGCTCCCCGGGGAGTTCGGAATGAAACCACATTGAGCTGTTGAGCAATTCTTCGTCTTGCTGGGCTTGCTGCGTAGGCGCGAACTGCCCCGCGATGCAGGTACCGTGTGCTGAAAACGCAGGGTTGTGATAGTGATAACGAAAATCATGGAACCGGTTACTCCGATAGGCCGGGTTCAGTTCCACGCGGCCCCAGGTGATGCGCGGATGATCCATGTAGTAACGGCCCACCAGGTCATGGGCGTTGCCCAATCCAGCGGCTGCCCGGCGATTGCACGCGAGCAGCAACCGGGCGTTTTCGATGCCGCCGCTGGCGAGCACGAACTGCCGCGCATTTACCGACATATTCCGGCCACTGAGCGTCTGAACGCGAACCGCATTCACCGTCCGTGCCTCCGGACACGATTCGATATCCACCACGTTGGCGAACAGGTAAACACGCAGATGGGAGGACGAGTCCAACTCCGTCCGGTGGTCGATGCCCATGCGCACCGGAGGGCTGAACTGCGCGATCACGTCCTCAATTGCCATGCCACCAAGTGGAAAACGGCTCACCTCGGGGCGGTTGATCGCCCTTACCCAATACTCCGGGTCATACTCCATCGGCCCCAGGCGCAGCACCCGGTGCGCTCGCTGGTAGAACGGTTCCATGTCGCGCAGTCCAATGGGCCAGCCGCTATGTGGCACCCACGCCCGAGTCTCGAAATCCTGCGGGCTAAACGGACGGCACCACCCACCCCAGCAGTTACTGCTACCGCCGAGAAAGCGAGATCGGCACCCATCAGCAAAGCCATAGGGGATCCCCACGCTTTCACCGCGGTTGAGGTCGCGCGTCTGATTGTCTGCTTGGTGGCCACCACTTTCGAGTACCACCGTCGCCACTCCTTGACGGCTCAGTTCCAGTCCCATCGCCAACCCGGCCATGCCGCCGCCAATGATGCAGATATCCGCCTCAACAGCCACTCCTTCATCCAGCCTGCGTGTGTCTATGAGCATGGTCGAAAGCCGAAGTTAACATGCGGTCGGCTACCATGCAATGGTTCAGATGACTGGTTGGTAATGTGTCAAGCCCATTACTTTCAGCGGTGCAGGGTATCACCCTTGAAGGCCCGTACTTGGCCGATTCGCCTTTTGATCGTCTTCGGTAGCGAGTCTTGCCGCCCAATACACAATCTCAATTGATGCTTCATAGTGGATATCGAAAGAGGCAGTCTCACAGAACCGCGCAAAGTTCAGACTTTGTTTCCCTCTCAGCAATGGCCATCTACGAAGGCTTCCGGGTGTTCGCTCTCTTCACCGGCGGCACGAAATCATCCACCAACAAACAGACGATCGCATCATTCTCTACTGCGGAGAAGGCAAATCCCTTCTCCACCGCTATTTCAAAACCAACTGCTGCAAAGTCTTCACGGCAGATGACGCACCTCCCTAAAAATGACCAATAGTTCTGTCCAGTCATTTTTTATGACTATAATAGTCTGTGACTGAAATCAGCGCTTCAAAATTCAAGGAACAGTGTCTTTCACTGCTCGATCACCTCGGCCCCGAAGGCATCGTAGTGACTAAGCATGGAAAACCCGTTGCTCGGGTCATCCCTGCCATCTCCGGTTGCGCTGACCTCATCGGCAGCATGAAAGGCAAAGTAAGAGTTTCAGGCGACGTCTTCTCCACCGGAATTTCTTGGAATGCTGAATCTTGATACCCACATTCTGCTCTTCGCCTTGGATGGCACTCTGAAGCCAGCCGAAAAGGCGCTCCTCGCATCCCAACCTTGGGGCATATCCGCCATCGTCCTCTGGGAATTGGCCAAGTTGGCGCAACTGCGCCGGATCGCCATTGATGTCAGGTCTCTTGAATTCGCAAAAATCCTCACCCGGATTGAGGTCTGGCCCATCGACGTCGCGATCTGTCAACAATCGACCGAACTGGACTTTGCCAGCGATCCCGCCGACGAGCTAATCGCCGCCACCAGTATCGTCCACCGAGTTCCCCTGCTGACGAGAGACAAGAAAATCAAAAAGTCCAAGCTCGTGCCCTTTGCTTCGCTCTAAAGAATTCGCCAAACGGATTTCACTCTTGCTGCAAAAGATCAGGCCAAGTCATCGCCAAGCCTGATGCGTCAATATGAATTTGGGAATTTGGGACAGGAAACCCTTCGAAAACATCGAGGAAAAATGGACGGATAGAGTTGGCACGAATCCGTATTGTTTGGCGGAAGTGGCGGAGGGGGGCGGCTTAGCTTACCGATAAGGCGAAATCGTCATAATATCGCCTCCCGTTCTTTGTGCGACGCTTACAAGTAAATCCCGCTCATCTGGCGAAACGCCCAATCCCAACGCCATATATTGCTTCATCTGAAACAAAAGCCGCTCTTCCCGCTTTGCAGCATTCCAATAGCGCAATTCTCCTTGGTTCATACCTCCAAAATAAATCCCACTGCGACCTACGCTGTACCAATAGTTAAGTTGCTTCACTACCAGCTCCGCCACACCTCCTCTTGTCGGCTTTCGCCAAAGCGAAGTGTCGTAATGATTATTTGACGTGTAATACAGCCAGTCTCCGTCATAGGACTCCACAGGGGACGAACCACCGGCCAGTGTCACCTGAATCGGTTTTCCACCTTCCGCAGCCACCTTCCACACTTCGTATCTTCCACTTCGGTTCGAACCGAAATAGATCCATTTCCCGTCGCGAGACCACGAAGGGCGTATATCGTCGGCGGCATCGGAAGTCAAATTTCGCGGAGCTTCGAAGCCTTCCTTCGCAGCAATCGTGTAGATGTCGCCTGCGCCAGTCGCGTTCGATGCGAACACTAACCTTTTGCCGTCCGGCGACCAGGCTATCGGGCCGGTAATCGAGCCGTCCAAATGGCTCACTTGGCGGCTATGGTTGCCATCCCGGTCGCATATCCACACATTCGGATAACCAGCACGGTTGGAAGTAAACGCAATCGAATCGCCACTGGGCGAGTATTCTGGAACCACGTCCTGATGCGAAGATCGAATCAATTCTCTGGCGGGTCCCTCGGCTTCGCCCGGAGCCCGCAGGGTTAGCCGCCAAATATCATCTTCTACCTTGTCCTGCATAAATGCCAGTCGCGCTGCGGCCGCCGAGTAGGATATGTGCTTTCCTGGAGTGCCTCCCAAGACGGGATTAGCTGGGCTCCTCGAATTGGCCCAGACCCGGAGCATTTGAAAATCTCCCTGTCGGTATCCATAGAAGACTAATTCGTTGTTATTGATCCAGACCGGATTCGCATTGAACTTTCCATCGCTCACAACGCTCTCTGTTCCGAGTGCGAGGTAATCTGCGCTCAATTGCGCCACACGGATCTCACCGCTGCCCATGGCCTTGAAGCGGTGGAATGCTAACCTCTTGCCGTCGGGCGAAACCGCCGGCCCGGCGTCCCCGAGAATACGCGGCTCCGCTTCGAGAATTGGTACTCGCATTCCATTTTTCACGTCAACTCGATGCAACTGCAACGGACCATCCGCTTCGTCCTGGCCACTCACGATAAGGTAATTGCTGTCGGGAGTCCAGCCGATATGAGGCGGAGGCACTTTGAGATTGTTGGTTGATAATCCCTGAAACACGCCCAAACTCCTTTCAAGCCCACCCTCTGCCGGAGTCAGCATCAATTCCCCGGTCTCCCTGGCTAAATTGCGCACAAAAGCGATGTGACGCCCATCGGGAGACCACGCCGATTGATAATCCACGTGCGGATCGGTAGTCAACCTCCTCACTTCGCTGCTATTCACGGATTTTATGAAAATGTCGACGTTTCCCGGAACGGAGTTCCAGCTAAATGAAAAACTCTTCCCGTCAGGTGCGAAGGATGGATAAGACTCGCTCTCTGGAAAGCTCGTCAAAGGGAAAGGCGGATCTGGAGCCTTGTCTGGCTCATGCCCTCCCCTTGTATTCACAACAAACCAGCCCACCAGCAACGACGCCAAAGCGCCTGCAGCGATCCAGACTGGAATGCGCCAGGGGGATCGAGGCCGCTCTGAACTACTCGCCGATGGAATCGCTTCAATTTGCTCACTCGCTGGCAAAAGCAGCCGCACCGACTTGGACTCCCACCACGCATCGACCTCATCTCTAAATGCGAAGATCGAGCCCCGGTGCTGGTGCGTTAACCGGTGAACCGGCAGCCCTTCTTCCTTCTCCCACCGCTGCACTGTGCGCACGCTTCTGCCGAGTCGGAGGGCGATCTCTTTCCACGAATCCAGCCGAGGCCTGAGCGGCCCCTCGTCGAATGACATTCGTCCATTATTATTGATGCGACATTATGCGTCAACCAAGCCGCGCCGCCTCAGTTAGCGTAATGACGTGCAGTTGCGGAGCTTTTAGTGCGGCAAGATACTCACATGACAAACTCATTCTCTACCAAGCTCTTTCTCACCTTTTCCCTGGCTGCCTTCATCATCCCGAATGGATTTGGGCAAACTGGCTTTACCAACAGAGACCTTCGAGGCTCATTCGCTTACACCTTCCAGGGAACGCTCATTAACACTTTGTCGGGTCAACCCATCCCGGTCACTGCCGTTGGTGTATTCACCCTTGATGGTCAAGGAAAGGTTGAAAAGGGTTTCCGATATTTGAATGTAGGCGGGCAGGTGATTCGACAAAATGCTACTGGAACATATTCGGTCAACCCTGATGGGACTGGCACTGCGACTTTTTCGGTGGTTTCAGTCGCTGGTGAGCCCTCCGCTTTTCCTCCCACTTCAGAGGTTTTCAACTTTGTCTTCCATTCAGTTCGGGGTGGCTGGGGCGTAAGCGCCAGCATCCGGTCTGCTACCGGCCAGAGTCTCGATCTGATTACGGTCGTCAAAACAGACTTTGTGCGCCAGGACATTCCATAATGCGCTGATGGATATGGGCACTTGCTGCGTAATTTTCTCTCATTGATCACCGTTTTTCCTGATCGTGATCACCGCTTTTGTTTTCGCTGATCAGTTCGGAACGCAGCGACGCTGGTGATTTGATTTTGCTTGAGGTGATCACGATCATCAGTGGATTTCTTTGGTTTCAGTCCGGAGCGGTAGTGCAGGTAAAGATGCCTTCGGCTTTACGCCAAGTTAAATGATCCTTTCCGGGAAGCAAAAATCGTCGCGACTGATATCCAGACTTGCAAATCCAAAAGCTTTGAGTGCGGCCAGGATTGCATTTGCGTTTTCTGGAGTTGGCCTGACAAAGAAATCAATATCAGCCGTGAATCTAGGGTAGCCATGCCAAGCTACCGCAAAGGCGCCAACGATCAGGAATTCAACTTTGCTTAAGTTCAGTAACTCGATAAACTCGCGCAAATCTTTGTTTAAATGCATCCGGGTAGATCCGTTTCTGGAGCTCCAATAGTGAGTCAATCCGCTGCTTGGGCGTTGAGTTCATGTCTTCCGCTACCTCTGCAGCGTCTGCTTCTTTCATGCTGCGGAAAATGCGGATCACTTTTTCCATATCACTAGTTTAGCTCCGGCTTAGATCTGGATGCGTCGCGTGGTGTCTCATGATATAACTCGCCCGTTGGTGGCCGCCGCTTTGCGACGCCCAATCTGGACCTGTGCTTCTGCAGCACCCGGTCAAACATGAAAACCTATGACATTCGTCAAAGCGTCGCTGACTTCTTGCGGCAACATGCTCCCTTTGCTTCCCTCTCGGACTCCGATCTGCTCGAACTTGCTGGTAGCGGGAAGGTGAAGTTTCACCAGTCCGAGGAATGTGTCTACCCTCAGCGGCAAGGCCCTAAAACCCGCGAAGGCAAATTAAAAGCCGGCCTCAACCCACCGCCCCAAACCAGACCTACTCAGCCCCCTCCTGCAACATCTCCAGAAACGCCTTCACCGCCCGGCTCATCTTCGCATTCCGCCGATGAATAATCCCCAGCGGCCGGATCAAACTTGGGCTCAACTCCGCCACCCGCAGCTTCCCTTCTTCCACTTCCTTCTCTACCACCGGATGCGGCACAATACTCACCCCGCTCCCCAGAATCACCGCCTCCTTGATCATCTGCAAGTTGTCAAAGTGCATTAGCACATCCACTTCCGCGCCATTATCCTTCAGATAGGCATCAATGTCTTTACGAATCGGCAAGTCCTCATCAAAAGCCACAAACGCAGCCCCGTCCAGACGAGCCGGCGTTACCCTTTTCATCCCCGCCAGCAAATGCCCTGGCGGCATCGCCAGCACCATCCGCTCCTTCCGCCACGGCAGCGCCATAATCTCGCGATTCGACACCGGATAACTCACCAACCCAATATCGGCCCGCTCTTCCCGAACGGCCTCATACACCTTCTCAGGTCTCAGATATTCAACCTTCAAATGCGCATCCCGGTACCGCCCTCGAAACTGGTCTTCCAGCCGGTGCATCTTCGACAACCCAACCGAGTATATCGACGCCACCCGCACTTCCCCGCTCGTCGACCGTTTCAACTCATCCAACTCAGTATCGAACTCGGTCTTTTTCCGCAAAACTTCTCTACAGAATTCCAGATACGCCTGACCCGCCGGAGTCACCCGAATCGGCCGCGTGCTACGGTCCATCAATTCGATCCCGAAAACTCTTTCAAGTTCCTGTAAATGCTGGCTCGCAGCACTCTGGCTAACCTTGTTCAAAACGGCCCCACGGCTCACACTTCGGCTCTGCGCGATATCCCGAAACAACCTCATATGTTCCACTTGCACGGACATCAGAATATCATAACCGCATCTAATAGTACAGAGCTACAACTTCAGCTTGCCTAATGCCAAAATTTCTCGCTATACTCAAGAAAATCCGAGGTGCATCCATGACTGATCTCCCTAGTTCCGCCCTGCTACGAGGACTCCCTGAATCTCAGGGCCTCTACGATCCCGCTCGCGAACGCGACGCCTGCGGTCTCGGTTTTGTTGCCAACATCAAGGGTGAAAAATCCCATGACATCATCCTCAAGGGCATTCAGATTCTTGTCAATCTGACCCACCGCGGCGCCTGCGGCTGCGACCCGGACACCGGCGACGGTGCTGGCATCCTCATCCAGATCCCTCACAAGTTCTTCGTCCGCGAATGCGCAGACCTCGGCTTCACCCTTCCCAAAGAAGGCGAGTACGGCGTCGGCATGGTCTTCCTTCCTGTCCAGCGCACCCAGCGTCTCCAGTGTGAAGGCATCATCGAACGCATCGTCCGCGAAGAAGGCCTCACAGTCCTCGGCTGGCGTGATACACCAATCGACTCCAACGCTATCGGCCGCCTCGCCCGCGATTCTCAGCCCTACATTCAGCAGATCTTCATCGGCCACTCAGAGGGCATGACCGAAGACGAACTCGAACGCCGCCTCTATTCTGTCCGCAAGCGCACTGAAAACGAGATCGCCTCCTCCGACATCCGTGATCGCGATTTCTTCTATCTGCCCTCTCTCTCTTGCCGCACTATCATCTACAAGGGCCTCCTCCTCGCTCCGCAGATCGCCAACTTTTACAAAGAACTCCAGGACCCGGAAGTCGCTAGCGCCCTCTGCCTTGTCCACCAGCGCTTCTCCACCAACACATTCCCCACCTGGCAGCTCGCCCACCCTTTCCGTTATATGTGCCACAACGGCGAGATCAACACCGTCCGTGGCAACGTCAACTGGATGCACGCCCGTCAAGCTGTCCTTGCTAGCGACCGCTTCGGCGACGTCAGCCGCATCTTCCCCATCGTCACCCCCAGCGGTAGCGACTCCTCTTCCCTTGACAACGTCATTGAGTTCCTCACCCTCGGCGGCCGCGAACTTCCCCACGTAATGGCCATGCTTATGCCCGAGGCCTGGGATCAGGACACAGCGATGGACCCGTCAAAAAAAGCCTTCTACGAATACCATGCCTCGCTCATGGAACCCTGGGATGGCCCCGCAGCCGTGGCCTTTACCGATGGCCGCCTCATCGGCGCGACGCTGGATCGCAACGGCCTCCGACCCGCCCGCTACATGGTCACTCACGACGGCCTCCTTATCATGGCCTCTGAAACCGGCGTTCTTCCTGTCAAGCCCGAAGAGATCAAAGAGAAGGGCCGCCTTCAGCCCGGCAAGATGCTCCTCGCCGACCTCACCGCAGGCCGCATCATCCCTGATGCTGAAATCAAGGCGCGCCTCTCCGGCAAACAACCCTACCGCGAATGGCTCGACAAGCAACAGATCTCCCTTGATCGTCTGCCTGCCCCGCCTCGCTGGCACGAAACCGAGTTTCATACCATCCTCGAGCGGCAGCGAGCCTTCGGCTACACCGAAGAAGACGTCCGCATGATCATGGTCCCCATGGCTAGCGCCGGCGAAGAGCCCATTGGTTCGATGGGCACCGACACTCCGCTCGCTTGCCTCAGCGACAAGCCCCAGCCGCTCTTCAACTACTTCAAACAGCTCTTCGCTCAGGTCACCAACCCGCCCATCGATCCGATCCGCGAAGAACTCGTCATGTCGCTCACCAGCTATATCGGCACCGAGCGCAATATCCTCGATGAGACCCCAGAGCATTGCCACACGCTCAAGCTCAAGCACCCTATCCTTACCAACCACTATCTCGAACAGCTTCGGCACGTTCGCTGGGGTGAATTCCTCGCTACCACTATTCCGACCCTCTTCGATGCGGCGGGCTCCGAGCAGGATCTTGAAGAAGCTCTAGATCGTCTGTGTCGCCGCGCCTCTCAAGCTATCCAGAAGGGTTTCCGGCTGCTGATTCTCTCAGACCGGGGAGTCGATCAAAACTCCGCGCCGATCCCCTCTCTGCTTGCGCTTACAGCCGTCCATAACCACTTGGTTCGTGAAGGCACCCGCTCTCAAGTCGCCCTGATTGTCGAATCCGGCGAGCCCCGCGAGATCATGCACTTCGCCCTCCTGATCGGATACGGTGCCAGCGCAATCAATCCGTATCTCGCGATCGAGACCCTAGAAGACCTCGCTCAAAAGAACCGCCTTCCAGAAGGCGTCACCTTCGAAAAGGCCCTCAGTAACTACAAAAAGGCCATTGGCAAGGGCCTCCTCAAGGTCATCTCGAAAATGGGTATCTCAACGTTGCAGTCCTACCGCGGCGCGCAGATTTTCGAAGCAATTGGCCTCAGCAAGCCCTTCGTCCAGAAATACTTCACCGGCACTGCCACCCGCATCGAAGGCGTCGGCCTCGAAGTCCTCGCCAAAGAAGCCAAGATGAAGCACGACTTCGCCTACCGGCCCACCAACTCCTTCTCGACAGACCTTGACGCCGGTGGCAATTACCACTTCCGCGTCCACGGCGAATTCCACTCCGTCAATCCAGACTCGGTGTCCAAGCTCCAGCACGCCGTTCGTCAGAACAGCTACTCCACTTTTGAAGACTACGCCAAGACCATCGACCAGCAGAACAAGCACCTCTGCACCCTTCGCGGCCTGATGGATTTCAAGTTCGCCGCCCAATCCATCTCGCTCGATGAAGTCGAGCCAGCCACAGAAATCGTCAAGCGTTTCGCCACCGGAGCAATGAGCTTCGGCAGCATCTCAAAAGAAGCGCACGAAACTCTCGCTATCGCCATGAACCGCATAGGTGGCCGCTCCAATACTGGCGAAGGCGGCGAAGACTCCGAACGCTACAAGCCGATGGACAACGGCGATTCCAAACGCAGCGCCATCAAACAGGTCGCCAGCGGCCGCTTCGGCGTCACCACCGAGTATCTGGTTAACGCCGAAGAGCTCCAGATCAAAGTAGCTCAGGGGGCCAAGCCCGGCGAAGGCGGTCAGCTTCCCGGCCACAAGGTCGACGAAAACATCGCCCGCGTCCGCTTCGCTGTCCCTGGCGTTAGCCTTATCTCGCCGCCGCCTCACCACGACATCTATTCAATTGAAGATCTCGCCCAGTTGATCTACGATTTGAAGAACGTCAACCCTGCCGCCCGCATCTCAGTCAAACTTGTGAGCGAAGTGGGCGTCGGCACTGTTGCCGCAGGTGTAGCCAAAGCTCACGCCGACGTCATTCTGATTTCTGGCGACACCGGTGGCACCGGTGCCAGCCCCCTCACCAGCCTCAAGCATGCCGGCTCTCCTTGGGAACTCGGCCTCGCCGAAACCCAGCAAACGCTGGTCATGAATGATCTCCGCAGCCGCGTGCGCATCCAGGTCGACGGCAAAATGCAAACGGGCCGCGACGTCGCTATCGGCGCACTTCTCGGTGCCGAGGAGTTCGGCTTCTCCACAGCCCCTCTGATCGCCATGGGCTGCATCATGATGCGCAAGTGCCACCTCAACACTTGCCCGGTTGGCATAGCAACGCAAAACCCCGAGCTGCGCAAGAAGTTTGAGGGCACCCCAGAGAACGTCATCAACTTCTTCTTCTTCATCGCAGAACAGCTCCGTGGCATCATGTCCAAGCTTGGGCTACGCACAGTTCAGGAAATGGTCGGACGCACCGATCTGCTCGAAACCCGTAAGTCCGTCACTCACTGGAAGGCCAAGACACTCAGCTTCGCCAACCTCTTTTACAATCCGCCAGTCCCGCAACGCGTTTCGCGCTTCTGCACCACCACTCAAGACCATGGCCTTGTCGAAGCCCTCGACTACAAGTTGATCTCGCATGCCAAAGAGGCCCTCGAAAACGGCACCAGAGTTGACTTCAAATTGCCCATCCGAAACGTCCACCGCACGGTTGGTGCCATGCTCTCGGGTGAGATTGCCAAGCGCTACGGCAATGAGGGCCTCCCTCACGACACCATCAACTTCGAGTTCACAGGCAGCGCCGGCCAAAGCTTCGGAGCCTTTCTTTCCAAAGGCGTCACCATGCGCCTCGAAGGAGACTCCAACGACTACACTGGAAAGGGCCTCTCCGGCGGCCGCATCATCGTCTACCCGCCCAGGAAGTCCACCTTCCTTCCAGACGAGAACATCATCATCGGCAACACTGCCCTCTACGGTGCCACCAGTGGCGAGTCCTTTTTCAATGGCCGCGCAGGTGAGCGCTTCTGCGTTCGCAACTCTGGAGCCACCGCAGTTGTCGAAGGCGTTGGCGATCACGGCTGCGAATACATGACCAAGGGCCTCGTAGTCTGCCTGGGCACAACAGGTCGCAACTTTGCTGCTGGTATGTCTGGAGGTTTCGCTTATGTCCTCGATGAAACCGGCCAGTTCAGCGCCAACCTCTGCAACCGCGCCAGCGTCGATCTCGACCCCGTCGATTCAGCCGAAGACATCAACAGTCTCAAACAACTGCTTGATCGTCACTGGCAATACACCGCCAGCCCCAAAGCCCGTTGGATCATGGATGAGTTCGGCAGGTTTTTGCCCAAATTTGTTAAAGTCTTCCCGCATGAATTCAAGCGCGTCCTCGGCGTTGCCCGCACTGTAGCAAACACTGCGGCTCAGCCTGAAATTTCCACTCCCAAACCAGCCAAGTCCGCCAAGCGTGAGGTGATCCATGGGTAAGCATACGGGCTTTCTCGAACTCGGTCGCGAAGTCGCCCTCAAGCGTCCGGTCATTGAACGGGTCAATGACTGGTTCGAAGTCTACCAGGACTTCCCTGCCGCAAAGGTCTCAGAGCAAGGTGCCCGCTGCATGGATTGCGGCGTCCCCTTCTGCCATACCGGCTGCCCGCTCCACAACCTCATCCCAGACTGGAACGACCTCGTCTATAGCAACCGCTGGCAGGAGGCCATCCGCCAGCTCCATGCAACCAATAACTTCCCTGAGTTCACGGGCCGCCTTTGCCCTGCCCCTTGCGAATCCGCCTGTGTGCTCGGCATCAATGAGCCGCCAGTTGCGATCAAGCAAGTTGAAAAATCAATCATTGACCGCGCATTCGCCGAAGGCTGGATCGTGCCTGAGCTTCCTACTCTGCGCACAGGCAAAAAGATTGCTGTCATTGGCTCTGGCCCTGCCGGCCTTGCCGCCGCCCAGCAGCTCAATCGTGCTGGTCATACCGTCACCGTCATCGAGCGTGACAATCGCCTCGGAGGCCTTCTCCGTTACGGCATCCCCGACTTCAAGATGGAGAAGCACCACATCGACCGCCGCATTGGGCAGCTCGAAGCCGAAGGCATCCGTTTCAAGCTCAACACCAACATCGGTAAAGACGTTGAGTTTGGCGATTTCCGCAAACAGTTCGACGCCGTTCTCCTGGCCATCGGAGCCGAACAACATCGTGACGTCAACGTCCCTGGCCGCAACCTAAAGGGCATCCATTACGCCATGGAATACTTGCCCCAGTCCAACCGTGCCGTAGCCGGTGACACTGTTGAAGGCCAGATCATGGCAACCGGAAAACACGTCATCATCATCGGCGGCGGTGACACCGGTGCTGACTGTCTGGGCACAGCCACCCGTCAGGGAGCCAAGTCAATCCACCAATTCATGATTCACCAGCGTCCGCCAGACCAGCGTGCCGAATCCACCCCCTGGCCTCTTTGGCCGGTCATGTATCGCGAAGAGCCGGCTCACGAAGAGAACGGCCAGCGCGAATTCGCCGTCGCCACCACTTCCTTCACCGGTGACGCGGACGATAATGTCAAGAAGCTTCATGGCGTCCGTGTCGGCCCCTCTCCCCGCTTTGAGCCAATGCCCGAAAGCGAGTTCGAACTCAATGCAGACCTGGTGCTGATCGCCATCGGTTTTGCCGGTGTCCATCGTCAGGGGCTGATCGAAACAACCGGTGCCCGGCTTGACGCGCGAGGCAACTTAGTGACGGACGAAAACTACAAAACCAGCCTCGATGGAGTCTATGCCGCAGGCGACGCCCGCCGTGGCGCTTCGCTCATCGTCTGGGCCATCGCCGAGGGCCGCCGTGCCGCAAGGTCGATTGACGAACACCTCATGGGCTCTACCCAGTTGCCAAACTAGTAAACTGAAAGTTCAAGATGGCACTGATCAATCAAATCCTGAGCAACGCGGCCGCTGTCGCCAAAGGCATGGGCGTCACCTTCGTGGAGATGCTCCAACCGACCGTAACGGAAGCCTACCCGGAAGGTCCAGCTGTATTCGAAGAACGTTTCCGCGGCGTCCATGTTTTGCAACGAGACGAGAATGGTCTTGAGAAGTGCGTCGGCTGCTTCCTTTGCGCTGCCGCCTGCCCTTCCAATTGCATATATATTGAAGCAGCCGAGAATACCGCAGAGGGCCGCATCAGTGGTGGCGAACGCTATGCCAGCGTATATAACATCGACTACTCCCGCTGCATTTTTTGCGGCTATTGTGTTGAGGCTTGCCCCACCGACGCCATCACCCACGGGCACGACTTCGAGATCGCCAGCTACAACACCTCAACGCTGATCTACCGCAAAGAGCAGATGCTCACCCAGTTACCGGCGGACTTCAAGCCGCTCATCGTAGAAGAACAATCCTCAAGCAACGGTCACTAAACCCCATGCGCGCCGACTCGTTCGTCGAAGCTTCTCGCTGCCAGGACTTCGCCCTCGAATGGCTGGACACCAACGGCATCGGT
This sequence comes from Acidobacteriota bacterium, assembly GCA_043718395.1. Lineage (GTDB taxonomy): Bacteria > Acidobacteriota > Terriglobia > Bryobacterales > Bryobacteraceae > Bryobacter. The sequence continues at coordinate 49,674 of JAYSVS010000134.1, read as the reverse complement.
GGCTACGCCATGGGCACCGTCGCTGGCCTTCGAACCCGCCGCTATCATAGCCTGCTCAATTCAGGCACACCAACCCACGCCTGGCTGAGCAGCCTCGAAGATCGCCTTCACATTGATGGAAAGACCTACGAGCTTTCTACCCACCAGTACCCCGGCATTGTAGCCCCAAGAGGCTACGAACTGCTCGGTGAGTTCCGCCTCGCGCCTTACCCAAGCTGGCTGTACCGCATCGGCGAAGCGACGCTCATCAAAGAAGTCATGCTGATCGACGGCGAGCCATCAGTGCTTGTACGCTACTGCTGCTCTGAGGATGCAACCCTCGACCTCCGCCCCTTCCTCGCCGGGCGGCCCCAGCACTCGCTCCAACACGCCAGCCCGCACAACGAATGGGCCATTGAAGGCAATCTAAAGCTCAGCCGCCCCGGAGTTACGCTCTTCATCCGAAGCGACGCTACGAGATTTGAGCACAATCCCGACTGGTACCGCCGCTTCCAATATCAGGTCGACCGCAATCGCGGCCTCGACTTCGAAGAAGACCTCTGGACACCCGGCCTCCTCCACTTCACCCTTCGCGCCGACACCTGGGTCTATCTCGTATGCAGTCTCGATCAAGACCCTGGCCCCCTTAACCCGATGACGCTGCTCAAGGCCATCGAGGCCAAAGAAAAACGCTTCCCCACCCCGCACAGCCTCGAAGACCGCCTCTCTAACGCCGCCGCATATTTCATCTTTAACAACAGTGTCATCGCGGGCTATCCCTGGTTCACCGACTGGGGACGTGACACGTTCATCTCGCTCCCAGGCCTCTTCCTTGCTCGTAACAATCTCGACGCTGCCGGACGCACAATAGATAACTTCCTCTCGCAGCGTCGCGATGGCCTGATCCCCAACCGCATCACCGACGACGGTTCGACACCCGAATACAACTCCGTCGACGCCACCCTCTGGCTCTACATTGCTGTCTGGCAGTGGCTCGAATGCGGTGGCAGCAGGCAGCTCTTTCAAGACCGCTTCTTCGCACCCATGCGAGACATGCTCCAGACCATGGCTCGCGGCACACACTTCGGCATCTACTGCGATCCATCCGACGGTCTGCTCAACGCCGGTACTCCCGAAACCCAGATCACCTGGATGGACGCCCGCTGCGACGGTATCGCCATTACGCCACGCTCAGGCAAACCCGTCGAAATCAACGCACTTTGGTACAACGCGCTAAGGCTCATGACCGAATGGTCGGTAGAGCGCGGCGAGAGCGCATCCGAATCCCTTTTCGGACGCATGGCAAACCAGGCCGTCTCCGGCTTCACCAATTCCTATTGGAACCCGGATACGTCCTGCCTCAACGACGTCATCGGTGATAGCCAGATTCGCCCCAATCAGCTCTTTGCACTTTCTCTGCCCTACCCACTGGTCATCCGCACCAAGGGTGAACTGATCCTCGATACTGTCGAGCGAACACTGCTCACACCCAAGGGCCTGCGGACACTCGCCCCCAGCGAGCCCAACTATAAACCTCGCTTCCAAGGTGGCCCGTTCGAGCGCGACTCTGCTTACCATCAAGGCACAGTCTGGCCATGGCTCCTTGGCCCCTACGCTCGCGCCTGTCTGAGGGTTCGAACGGATATTGCTTCAGAAAAACAGCGTCTCCGTCAACTCCTCACCACCTTCGCAACGCAGGCGCTGGACACCGGATGCCTCGGCCAAATCGCCGAAGTCTACGACGGTGATCCCCCTCAGCGCGAAGGCGGTACGCCAGCCCAAGCCTGGAGCGTCGCCGAAATCCTTTGGCTGCTCAAGCGCGAACTGGCATCCTAGAGGAAGTGTCCCGCGCCTTAATCCTCGTCTACGCTACGATCTTCCTCGATGTCCTCGGCCTTGGCGTCCTGATCCCGGTGCTGCCATACTACGCCCAGCAATACCGGACAGACGCTCTGACAGTTGGCTTCTTGAGTGCCGCCTTCTCAATCGCGCAGTTCGCCGCCAGCCCCTTCCTCGGCGCTCTGAGTGATCGCATCGGCCGTAGGCCTGTGATCCTTTGCAACATCCTGGGCTCAGCCTTTGCCTACTTCCTCTTCGGTTGGGCCAACACTCTGTGGCTGCTCATGCTCGCCCGAGTGCTTGAAGGCATTACTGGCGGCAGCATCTCAACCGCCCAAGCCTACATCGCCGATATCACCCCGCCTGAAGACCGAATGAAGCGCTTCGGCCTGATCGGCGCAGTCTTTGGTCTGGGCTTTGTCATCGGCCCTGCCTTCGGCGGCTTCTTAAGCACCTACAGCCTCGCAGCCCCTGCCTATGCCGCCGGAAGTCTATGTCTTCTTGCCGCTGTCTTCGGCTACTTCATGCTCCCCGAAAGCCTGCCGCCTGAGAAGCGCAACACAAGCAAGCTGCAACTCTCCGACGCCAATCCCTTCTTGAAGATTTTCCAGGCACTCTCCCGTGATTCAATCCGTGCCATCCTGATCGCACTCTTCGTCGTCAACGTCGCCTTCAGTGCCCTCCAATCAAACTTCGCCGTCTTCACTTTAAAGCGCTTCCAGATGGGCCCGCAAGAGAATGCCTGGATCTTCGTCTACATCGGTTGCCTTAGCATCTTCATGCAAGGCGTAGTAGTCAGAAGGATGCCCAAAACCCTTAACCCGGTTACCACTTGCATTACCGGCCTGACTGCGATGTCGATCGGTTTCCTCGGCATCAGTCTCTCGCAAGCCCCCTGGCATCTCTACCCTGCCATCGCCATCATGGCCTTTGGAAACGGCATCGCCGCCCCTATGCTCACTGGCCTCATCTCTCGCAGGGTCGGGGAACGGGAGCAAGGCACCGTCCTCGGGTCCTCGCAAGCTATCCTCAGTTCCACGCGCATCGTCGGCCCATTGTTCGCAGGCTTCGTCTTCGACGCACTCGGCAGCGGCGCACCCTACTGGACAGGAGCCATTCTCGCCCTCGCCGGTGCGGCAATCGTTGCCCGCACTCCTCAGCAAGGATAATAATCCTATGATTCGTCGTCAGTTTCTTGCAAGCCTCGCTACACCTCTCCTGGGCGCTCCTCGTTTTAGCTCCGATCCCTTCACTCAGGGGATCGCATCGGGCGACCCTCTCCCTGACGGCATCGTTCTCTGGACTCGCCTCACTTCCCCGCAACTGGCTCTTAGCCTCGAAGTCGAATGGGTCGTTGCCGAAGACGAGGGACTGAAAAAGATCGTCAAGCGAGGCAAGGAAGTCGCGACACCTCAGTTCGCTCATACAGTTCACGCGGATATCAGAGGCCTCAAGCCAGCCCGCTGGTATTGGTACCAGTTTCGTTGCGGCGGAGTTGAATCCCGCATCGGCCGCACTCGCACCGCGCCAGCTCCTAACAGTCAGGATCCGCTCCGCTTCGCCTTCGCCAGTTGTCAAAACTATGAGCAGGGCTACTTCACTGCCTACGAACACATGGCCCAAGAAGACCTCCATCTGGTCGTCCATCTGGGTGACTACATCTACGAAGGCGGCCCTTCAGCGAACCGGCCCCGCAAGCATGACTCGGCAGAGATTCAAACTCTCACTGACTATCGCAACCGCTATGCCTTATATCGAAGCGACAAGGACCTGCGGCGCGTTCATGAGGTCTTCCCCTTTATTGTTACCTGGGACGACCATGAAGTTGATAACAACTACGCGAACGACAAGGAGGAACGAGGTGCCCCTCGCGACCAGTTTCTCGAACGGCGCGCAAATGCATATCAGGCCTACTACGAGCACATGCCCCTGAGAATGTCTTCTTTGCCGCGAGGTACGAGCCTCGATCTCTATCGCAGTCTCGACTACGGTAAGACTGCACGCTTCCATGTTCTCGATACTCGCCAATACCGCAGTGATCAGCCTTGCGGCGACGGCCGCAAGCCGCAATGCGAAGAAGCTCTTAGCGCTGGGCAGTCGATGCTTGGCGAGGCGCAGGAGAGGTGGCTGATGGCAGGCATGAAGGCAGCGCCTCAGACCTGGAACATCCTCGCGAACCAGGTGATGTTCGCGAAGATCGATGCAAAGCCAGGCGAGGGAGCCGAATACGCGATGGACCAGTGGAGCGGTTATGAAGTGCCTCGCCAGCGGCTCATTCAATTCTTCGAGCAAGCCAGGCCGAAGAATCCGGTCGTCATCACTGGCGACATTCACTCCAACTGGGTGAGCGACATCAAAGCCAACTCCGGTGCAAACGTTGGAGTTGAATTTGTGGGCACCTCCATTACTTCTGGAGGCGACGGCATCGATTTGCCCTTCGCCGAAGCAAACTTCAAGAAGGAAAACCCGCACCTGCATTACTTCCTCGCCAAGCGAGGCTACGTCTCATGTACTGTCAACAATAGAGAATTCAAGAGTGATTACCGGATCGTTCCGAACGTCACTAACCCTGGGTCTCCGATCGAGACTCGCGCTAAATTTCTAGTGCAAGCCGGAGCAAACCGGGTGGAGAAGGCATAATGAACCGTCGCGAATTTATAGCTGCAAGCGCAGCACCGCTGCTTCAGACAAAGCAACCAAACATCCTCTGGGTTACTTGCGAAGACATGAGCCCTAACCTTGGTTGTTATGGCGATCAGTACGCCAAATCGCCAACGATCGACTCGCTGGCCGAACGGAGTCTACGCTATCGGCATGCGTGGTCTTGCGCTCCGGTCTGTGCTCCTGCACGAACTACGATCATTAGCGGCATGTACCCTCCGTCCACCGGAGCCGAGCACATGCGCAGCGAAACCAAGCTTGCACCAGGCCAGAAGATGTTCCCGCAAATCTTGCGCGAGGCTGGCTATTACACTTCGAACAACTCAAAGGAAGACTACAACCTGGTCCATACAGGCAAGGTTTGGGATGAGAGCTCCAACAAGGCCCACTGGCGCAACCGCGACCCCAAGCAGCCCTTTTTCAGCGTCTTCAATTACGTCATCACACATGAGAGTCAGATTCGCACTCCAGGCCATCAGCTCAAGCACGATCCGCGCGAGGTCAGGGTTCCGGCTTACATGCCAGACAACGCAATTGTCAGGCACGACTGGGCTCAGTACTACGACAACATCGCGACGATGGACGGCATGGTGAAGAAGATACTTGGAGAGCTTGAGGCAGACGGGCTTAGGGATTCGACCATCGTCTTCTTCTATTCTGATCACGGGGCGGGCATGCCGCGCTCAAAGCGTTGGCCATACAACTCTGGATTGCAGGTCCCGATGATGGTTCATATTCCTGAACAATTCAAAGATCTGGCACCGAAGGATTACAAGGAGGGCGGATGGACGGATCGCCTGGTGAGCTTTGTCGATCTTGCGCCGACCGCTCTCAGTCTGGCCAGTATCAAGAGGCCTGAGTATCATCAGGGGCACGCTTTCCTGGGTACGGAGATTGCTCCGGAGCAAAATTATGTGTTCGGATTCCGTGGCCGCATGGACGAGCGAATCGATATGGTGCGCAGTGTCCGGTCTCAGCGCTATGTCTACATTCGAAATTACATGCCGCACCGCATTTATGGTCAGCATGTCGACTACATGTTTGAGATGCCTACGACCAAGAGCTGGAAAGAATCGTTCGATTCGGGTAAGGCGACGGAAGTTCAAAGTCGCTTTTGGAAGACCAAGCCATCTGAAGAATTCTACGACCTGCAGAAAGACCCTGATGAAATTAACAATCTTGCTTTGAGTCCAACAGCAGCCGAGAAGGCCGAGCTAAACCGCATGCGCACCGAACAGTCAGCGCTAGCCCTTAAGATCCGCGACGTTGGGTTTCTCCCCGAGCATGAGATCCATTCGCGGTCAAAGGCGGACGCGCCTTACACGATGGCGCAGGACGGTGAGCGCTATGCAGCGAACCGGGTGATCAACACGGCAGAGTTGGCAACAGGGCCTACGCTGACCCGGCCCGAGATTTTTCGAACGTACCTGGCAGATGGCGATAGCGCTGTACGTTACTGGTGTACGATTGGCGTACTAAGACAAGGGAAGGCGGCTGTCAAAGTCTGCGCTGACGCGTTGCGCGCTGCGCTGAAAGACCAGGCACCCAATGTTCGAATCCTCTCAGCAGAGGCACTCGCCCGATATGGCGAAGCCGGAGACCTGAAGCCAGCAATCGAATTGCTGCTCAAGGAAGCGGATGCGACAAAGGGCGATACCTACACCGCAATTGCAGCGTTCAATTCGCTGACCGAGATTGGGGGCGAGAAGCTTAGGCCGTACCGGGACCGCATTGCTTTATTGCCCAAGGGACATCCAAAGGCATCGGCGAAATTCCAAAGTTACATCCCGCGTTCGATTGACTATCTGCTGGAGATTTCCGCTTAGCGGCGGCGCAAGAACATCGCCACAACAGGTACTAGAAATAGCCCGAAAGTAGAAGGCTCTGGAACCGGTGAGGGATCGGAAACGTTGGGAAGATTGGTTGAACCGGAAGAGCCACTGCTTCCTGAGGCACCACTGCTTCCGGATGAGCTCGTACCTCCCGAAAGTTCGATTGTGACTGGGGGAGGGTCGATCAAAGGAATTAAATTTGGATTCTGGCTTCCGCCAGGATCAGAAACGAATTGATTGATACCAAAAGATCCGCCACTCGATTGCGATGAAAAAACTGAAAAGCCGGGTTGCGACTCAAACAGGAAAAGGCCGAATTCGTCGGCTGAAATTTTCTGTCCGTTTTCCTCAAACTCCAGATCAAAGGTCAAGCTTGGAGGCAGACCTGAGTCTCCCATCATCAGCGAGAGAAGATCGCTGGCAAAGAGCCCATTGCCGCCCTCACCGAACAGTGTGAAGCCATTTTCGGCATCGCCTGTGATTCTCTCTCCATTACCCTGCGGACCTGGAGCGAACTTCAGATTCGTCGCCTTGATGTTGGTGATCTTCAGCGACTTGGGGCTGACTGCCCCATCTTTGCCTAGCATTTTAATTTGAAAGGCCCATTTGGTTCCAACAGGGCTTAGCTTAAACGCGTCCAGCGTAAGCTGTATCGTTGCTGCGTGGGCGGCTGCGACCATAAGAAATACGAGCAAGATTTTCATGGGCTAAGTCCTTCTCTCGACGGATCAAGGAGAATGTTTTAGGGCTTTCTTCTGGATCACCTGAGGCGACAGTACCATTTGGCTAGTCCTTTTGAAATTAGGTATAAACCTTAGTTCTACGGCCAAATACTGTGATGAAATACAGGAGTCATATGTCAAAGCGATCTTCCCGACGGGACTTCATTACTCGGTCTGCCGCGACAACGGCAACTACAGCGACTGGTCTGGCCGCCCCAAACGGTGAAATCTCAAACGGTGCGCACATCCCCGCACTCAAAACGGCTCATACAACGAAGACCAACTCGATTTGCCCTTACTGCGCAGTGGGCTGCAGTGTGACGATTCACACCATTGGGGACAACGCCCGGAACGTCAAGCCGCATATCGTTCACATCGAAGGTGACCCGGAGAGCCCGGTCAATCGCGGGACGCTTTGTCCCAAGGGGGCTTCCCTCGAAGAGTTCGTTCAAAGTGATCGCAGGCTCACGAAGGTTCGTCATCGTGCAGCCGGGGCGAAAGAATGGACAGACCTCACGTGGGAAGAAGCGATTCCGATGATGGCGTCGCGGATCAAGGCATCTCGCGACAAAGGTTTTGTTGAGAAGGACGAGAAGGGCCGCACTGTCAACCGGCTGGACAACGTCGCAATGATTGGTGGCTGTACAGACACAAACGAGATTAACTACCTGTTGAGCAAGTTCCGCTTCAGCCTTGGGCTGCTCGCCTACGAGAACCAAAGCCGGCTTTGACACGGCCCCACGGTGACCAGTTTGGCCGCCACATTCGGACGGGGAGCAATGACCAATGGATGGACTGATGTCGCTAATGCCGACGTCGTTTTGGTCATGGGTGGGAACCCGGCAGAGAATCATCCTGTAGGCTTCCGCTTTGTGATGGAAGCCAAGCGGCTTCGCAAGGCAAAGATCATTTGCATTGACCCGCGATTCACCCGCACTGCGGCGGTCTCTGATTGCTACGTGCCCATTCGTTCGGGCACTGATATTGCCTTTCTGGGGGGCCTGATCCACTATTCCGTCGAAAGCGGCAAGTATCAACGCAAGTATGTTGAGCAGCACACCAATGCCAGCTTCTTGATTGCGGAAGGCTTTGGTTTTGAGAATGGCCACTTCTCCGGCTGGCAGGGTGACAAGTACGACAAGACGACCTGGCAGTATGAGCTCGACGGGAGTGGTAATGCCAGGACCGACCCGAAGCTCGAACATCCGCGCTGTGTCTTTCAGTTGATGAAGAAGCACTACTCGCGCTACACGCCCGAGAAGGTAGCTGAGATCTGCGGCTGCACGAAGGAGGAGTTCTTGAAGGCGGCCGATTTGATTACGGTTGCAGCTGCTGAGGACAAGTCTGGGACTGTGCTTTATGCACTGGGATGGACTCATCATTCGTTTGCGGTTCAATTGATTCATGCTGCGGCGATGGTGCAGTTGTTGATGGGCAATATTGGTATGCCTGGTGGTGGTGTGAACGCGCAGCGGGGCCACGCGAATATTCAGGGCTCGACTGATATGGGCGCATGGAACATGTTGCCTGGATATCTCAAAATTCCGCGTGCCAATCTGACCACGATTGAGGAATACCTGAAGGAAAATACTCCGAAGCCTTTGCAGGCCAAGAGCCTGAACTACTGGGGCAATACGCCGAAGTTTTTCAAGAGCTTGCTTAAGGCTTATTACGGCAAGAATGCAACTGAGGCGAACCAATATGGCTACGATTGGCTGCCTAAGATTGATGAGAAGGGTGACCATTCGTGGGGCGCTTTCTTTGACGATATGTTCCATGGCAAGCTTGAGGGTCTCATTAGCTTTGGGATGAACCCGGTGGCGAACGGACCCAATACGAAAAAGATGCTGACGGCCCTCTCGAAGTTGAAGTGGCTGATTGTCGCTGAGAACTTTGAGACCGAGACGGCGGCGTTCTGGAAGGCCAAGACGCTGGCGGCGAAGGATTATCCGCTGGCACTTGATGAGGCGGGGATTTCGACCGAAGTCTTCTTGCTGCCTGCAGCCAACTTTGCAGAGAAGGACGGGGCTTTTGTGAATTCGTCCCGCTGGTTGCAGTGGAAAGAAGCGGCTACAGATCCGCCAGGTGAAGCCAAGCGGGATCAGGAAATCATCGCGAAACTCTTTCTTGAGATTCGCAAGCTTTATGAGAAAGATGGCGGGGCGAACTCTGCTCCACTGATGAACATGAGCTGGGACTACGCGAAGCCGGCTATGCCGTTGCTAAGTGAAATCGCTCGTGAAGTGAATGGAGTTGACCTGAAGACACTAAAGCAATTGAATGGCTTTGGGGAGCTCAAAGACGATGGCTCTACTGCTTGCGGCAACTGGGTTTATAGTGGCTCGTGGACTGAGGCAGGCAATATGATGGCGCGACGGGGGCAGGTGGATCCGACCGGGCTTGGGCTCTATCCGCAATGGAGCTGGAGTTGGCCCGCGAATCGTCGCATCCTCTATAACCGCGCTTCGGCGGATGAGAATGGGCAGCCCTGGGATCCAACTCGTGCTCCGCTCAAGTGGGATGGCGAGCGGTGGCGTGGCGACGTGCCGGACTATAAGGCAGATGCCGAGCCTGGTACGCTGCCGGCGTTTATCATGCTTCCTGAGGGAGTAGCGCGGCTCTTTGCTCCTGACCTGGTTGAGGGGCCCTTCCCGGAACACTATGAACCCGCTGAGTCTCCCGTGCTAAATGCGCTGCATCCAGAGGCTAGCGCCAATCCGATGCTCAAGACTTATTCGAGTGAGCCGGTGGCCTTTGGCAAGGCCAAGGATTTTCCCTATGTTGCGATCACATATCGCTTGACTGAGCACTTCCACTATTGGACAAAGCATACGAACTCGAGTTCGGAGTTGCAGTCAAATTTCTTTGTTGAGCTGCCTGCAGAGCTTGCCGCTACTAAGGGTATCGCCAGTGGTGATCGCGTGCGGGTTTCATCTGCACGCGGGAGCATTGAAGGCCCAGCGCTGGTGACGAAACGGCTGCGTACACTCTTGGTCAATGGTCAGAAGACCTATCATGTCGGCTTGCCAATCCATTGGGGTTTTGTCGGGAAGATTACCGGCCCCCTCATCAACAACCTCACCCCGAGCGCTTATGACCCCAATTCGGGCACGCCCGAATACAAAGGCTTTCTCGTGAATCTGGAGAAAATTTGATGCTCGTCGCCAAGCTCATCGATACAACACTTTGTATTGGCTGCAAGGCCTGCGAAGTTGCCTGTCAGGAATGGAATGACCAGGAATACACGCTGGGCACCTTTGATGGCAGCTACCAGACGATGCCGGATCTTGCTCCGAACTTCTGGAACCTCATCAAGTTTAACGAGGTGGAGAAGAATGGCGGGACGTCGTGGCTGATGTCGAAGTACCAGTGCATGCATTGCGCCGATGCCGGTTGCATTGCGGCCTGCCCTGCACCTGGAGCGATTGTCCAGCTTGCTAATGGGACGGTTGATTTTGCTCATGACAATTGCATTGGTTGCGGCTATTGCATTACGGGTTGTCCATTCGATGTGCCGAAGTTGAGCCCCACTACGAAGAAGGTTTATAAATGCACGTTGTGTTCGGACCGCACGGCAGTGGGGCTTGAGCCTGCCTGCATCAAGACCTGCCCAACGAATTGCCTGACCTTTGGTGAGCGGGAAGAGATGATCCGCGTGGCGGATATCCGCACTCGCGAGTTAAAGGCGGATGGATTCAAGGACGCTGGTGTTTACAACCCGCAGGGCGTTGGCGGCACAAATGTCATTTACGTCCTGAATGATGTGAAGCAGCCGGAGAGTTATGGATTGCCAAAGGATCCGGTGATCCCTTGGACGGTGCAATTGTGGAAGGGTCCGCTGAAGGTGATCGGGACGATGGCCTTTGTTGGCAGCATTCTGGGCGCGTTCTTTCACTTTGTGATTTATGGCCCGCAGGATCCGGAGGTACATGGTCATGACGAAGAGTGAGATTCGCATTCCGCGCTTTGACGCCTACGAGCGGGTGATGCACTGGATGGCAGCGCTGAGCTTTCTCTATGCCACTCTGACGGGGCTGGCGATCTGGACCCCAAAGCTCTACTGGCTGGCCGGAGTATTTGGCGGCGGTTTTGTGATTCGCGGCACGCATCCCTGGTCTGGTGTAATCTTCTCTGCTGCGATTGGCTGGATGTTTGCCCGCTGGGCGAAGACGATGGGTCTTGATAAAGATGACAAAGTGTGGCTGACGAAGATGGACAAATACATCACGCATCAGCATGGGGCATTGCCGGAATCTGGCCGCTTCAATGCGGGGCAGAAGATGTTGTTCTGGAGTCAGGTAGTCACGGCGCTGTTGCTCTTTGCCAGCGGCATTGTGATGTGGTTCCCGGAATGGATGCCAAGGAGCTTGAGGCTGATCGCGATTGCAATGCATCCGCTGGCGGCGATTGGCTCAATTAGCGGAATCATTGTACACATTTACATGGGGACGGCAGCAGTGCCGCATTCCATGCGGGCGATGGTAAGGGGCTGGGTTGTACCGGAATGGGCCCGCTTTCATCATCCGAAATGGTATCGCCAGTGGCGAGACTCAACTAACATACGATAGGATTTCAAAACATGCGATTTACCATTCTCGGTTTATGGTTCGCTGTGGCCTTGTCTGCCCAGGATCAGGCTTCCAGCGAAGGTCAGAAACTCTACCAGTTTCATTGTGCTTTTTGTCACGGCAAAGGAGACGACGGCATGGCGGCCAATCTTGTGACGCCAAACCTCGTCCATGCCCCGACCGACTCTTCACTCCTCAACATCATCCGGAACGGAATTCCTGGTTCTGACATGCCCCCTGCGCTTGGTATGAGCGATGCGGAGATGCTGCAAGTGGCGGGCTATGTCCGCACGTTGGGGCGCACCGCGCCGACCAGCATCGCAGGCAACTCTGCCAAGGGCAAGGCCCTCTATATGGGTAAGGGTGGCTGCGCTGGTTGCCACATGGTGCAAGGATCTGGCGGCCGCATGGGCCCTGACCTGACACAGATTGGGGCGATGCGCAGCCCTTCGAATTTGCGAACTTCGATTGTTGACCCGAGCGCCTCGATGGCGGGCGGTTGGACGATGGTGCATGTGACGATGAAGTCTGGTGCCAAGGTGAATGGCATCCGTCTCAACGAAGACAACTTCTACATCAGCCTGCGTGATGGCAAGGGCAAGATGCAGACTGTGGCAAAAGCCGATACCACCAAGATTGATCGCGACATCACAAAATCATCCATGCCCAACTACGAAAAGGTTTTCACCTCAGACGAAATGACCCACTTGATTTCTTATTTGTTCTCACTCCGAGGTGCCATGTGAAGTATCTTTTCCTTTTGACGGCCAGCCTGCTTTGTGCTCAGGCTCCTGGTGACTGGCTCCATTTTCAGGGCAACCAGCAGGGGCACCGGTATTCGACGCTCAAGCAGATCAACAAAACGAATGTCGCCAAGCTCAAGCCAGCATGGACAATGCAGATTGATAAGACCGACAAATTTGAAGCGAGCCCGATTGCTCGTGATGGCGTCCTGTTTATTTCAGAGCCGCCGAGTGATGTGACTGCTGTGGAGAGCCGTAGTGGCAAGGTGTTGTGGCGATATAAGCGTGTTTTGCCTGATACCGTGCCGTTTTGCTGCGGCAAGGTGAATCGTGGAGTCGCGATTCTTGGCGACTTGATTTTCATCGGCACCCTTGATGCGCATCTGGTTGCACTGGATGCGGCGACCGGCAACGTAGTTTGGGATGTTGCGGTGGCTGATTACAAGAAGGGCTATTCGAGCACGGTTGCTCCGTTGATCGTGAAGGACAAAGTAATCATAGGTAGCGCCGGTGGCGAGTTTGGCGTGAAGGGCTATATTGCTGCTTACGAAGCTAAGACCGGTAAGGAAGCCTGGCGGCTTTGGACCGTGCCATCCGAAGGGGATAAGGCTACCGAAACATGGTTGGGTGACAGCTACAAGTATGGGTCGGCGACGACCTGGATGACCGGCAGTTATGATCCCGACCTCAATACGGTTTTTTGGGGGACCGGGAATCCCGGGCCCGACTGGAAAGGTGATAAGAGAGCGGGCGACAATTTGTATTCCGATTCTCTACTGGCTATCGATGCCGATACCGGCAAGATGAAGTGGTATTTCCAGTTCACGCCGCACGACGTACACGATTGGGACTCGGCACAGGTGCCTGTGCTGATTGACGATATGTGGAATGGCAAGATGCGCAAGCTGGTGCTCTTTGCCAATCGCAATGCGTTTTATTACGTGCTCGACCGGACAACTGGTGAGTACTTGTTGGGTAAGCAATATGTGCGTCAAACCTGGGCTCAGCCGGAGCTGGACGGGAAGGGGCGACCGACTCGTTTGCCCAATACTTTCCCAACTGCCAATGGAAATACCGTGTATCCGAATTCACCTGGAGCGACGAACTTCCAGGCTCCTTCTTACAGCCCCTCGACGAAGCTGCATTATGTGATGACTCGTGACGAGGGCGGTGTCTTCTACACGGGCGACGACACATACAAAGAAGGTAGCTGGTATCTGGCAGGACGCTTTGTGTCCAAGCCTGGTGAGGAAGCGACTGGCGCGATCAAGGCGATTGAGCCGAAGACTGGCAAGTCGAAGTGGGAGTATCCGATGAGCTCGCCTTCGTGGTCTGGTGTGTTGTCAACGGCTGGCGGGCTAGTGTTTGCGGCTACTGCTGACGGCGACATGATTGCACTTGATGACACTACGGGCAAGCTGTTGTGGCGCTTCCCGATGGGTGGACGGGCTTTCGCCAATCCGATTAGTTACGTGGCGGCCGATGGCAAGCAGCATATTGCCATTGCCTGTGGGCATGCGCTGTTTTCGTTTACGGTCGAATAAGAGAGATGCGGTCAACGCGGGCGGTCCACAAAGCAGCCCTGGAGGGGAAAGCTGCTACGGGGCCGCCGCGCTGATCCTGAGAAACACTTTACTACCGAACTGCGATGGTGACACCAGCCTGGCTGGTTTTGTCGCCGATTTTTACTATTAATAGTGAGGTGTTTGAAGAGGGGGCCAGAGGGCTGATGCGGACATTGATCTGCATCAAACCTGCAACGGCACCGGGTGCTGCGCCCGCATAAAGAAGCTCTGCGTCGGTTCCGCCAATCGTCACCGAGACAGGTAGGACTGGCTTAGGTAGAGTAGCGCCTACGGCTAGTGCTCCGTCAGTTCCGGCAGGATTGGTTTGGCCTTCACCGGTGAGGTAGATTACGACGATTGAGCCTGGGGCTGCGGGGTTGTTTGTTGTATTGAGAGAACCATTTTCATTGAGCACAGCAGCCTGACCTTTGCCGCTGGAATCAGAGGTGAAGATCCCCGGGCTTGACGCAACAATCGGTACAGTGACCGCTGGACCCTTTACGCCTGACACTTCGACTTCAAGCTGGGTGCTGGCTTTGCCTGCTGTCGCATAGGGGACGATAGCGGCTACTTGTTTTTCACTCGAATAGATCATGGGCGCAGGGACGCCATCGAACAAGACGCGGGTGCTGCCAGCGGTCGTGTTGAACTTCGAGTTGGCTACCGTGGCCACAACTACGGCAGCCTGCCCGAGCCGCTCACCGTAGATGGTTACGACTTGGCCGGGAGCGACTCCTCCAGCGCCGTACGAACCGGCATTGAGGACGCCAGCAGCGGTGACAGCGGGGCCTGAGGCTGCCCGTGTATAGGTGAACTGAAGGATGGGGGCAGTCGCAATTGCCTGAGTTGCATTGGAGACGTTGTAGCGGAGCACCGCAACACACTGGAGGTTAGTAGTGTCAGTTACCGCATCGACCGGACGGGATCCGTCCCACTCGCCCAAGTCATGACTCATCGTCAACAATAGCGCCCCACCGGTGTAAGTGTAGTTTGCACTGAAAGGAATCAAGAGCCCAAAATCGTTAACGGCTCTGCTGCCGGATGGCATGGAGTTGGCCGGGACAACGAGACTGCCTCGCCGCACGGGAACCGCATCGTTTGCCATATTGCCTTGAGTAAAACTGGTCAGAGTCCCAACGGCACGAGTGCTCTTAGAGAGCGTTACATCCCAGTTCGCATAAGTGAATTGGAAGGGGGGGCCGCCAACTGATCCGGAGGCCATTCGGAACCCGATCCCGGTGAGACTATCACCAGCTTTGATTCCAGAGGCGAGCACGTGGTTTTCGGAATAGATGCACTGTGTCGTGGCTGGATAACCCGAAAAGATGTAGTTAAAAGCAATGTCACCAGCTTTGCCTGCGTAATCGTGCGGAATTATAGCCGTCTGGCTCCACGCCAGCGAAGCCACGAAAGCGAATAGAAGGAGTCTCACACCTATAAAGGCGTAAGACGGCTGGAAAGTGCCTCAAGTCTACTTCGCTTCGGGCTGCAACTATTCAAGTGGTATAGCGTAGCGCCGGGGGAGCGCGCAGGCTTGCTCGAAGATGACGCACTCATTTTATTAGTCGAGGCTGCTTTCAACCGGAGTTGGCGATACTGGTGGCATGAAGATTGCCTTAGTGGTAATTGGCCTGCTGGCCCTGGGCATTGTGCTCTTGCTGTTGTTTGGGCGGAGCCGGTGGCAGGGTGGGACGCGGCAGTTGAGGGCAGCGATTCTTGCGGGCCAGATGAAAGCCGAGCCGGCTCATTATGATTCCAGGGAAGTGATGAGTCTGCCAGCGCCCGTACGGCGTTACTTTGAGGCTGTGCTTACAGATGGGCAGCCGATGATTTTGAAGATGGAAATGGAACAAGAGGGGACCTTCAACATGGGCGAGAGTGTACCCCAATGGAAGCCGTTCCGGGCGTCGCAAGTGAGCGTGATGCGGTTGCCGGCTTTTGATTGGGATGCGACTATAGCGATGATGCCGGGGGTGCCGGTGTTTGTGCATGATGCTTATGTCGGTGGACAGGGGATCTTGCAGGCGGACTTGGCGGGGTTGTATACACTGGCTGCCATTAGTGGCACGCCTGAGGCGGCTGAAGGAGAGCTGATGAGGTTTCTCGCTGAAGCTCCGTGGTATCCGACGCGCTTGCTACCAAGTCAGGGAGTGAAGTGGGAAGCGATCCATGAACGGGCGGCGAGAGCGACGCTAGTAGATGCGGGTACTCGGTGCAGCCTTGAGTTTTACTTTGGTGACGACGGATTTGTGGAGCGGATTCGCGCGGCAGCCAGATACAGGACAGTGGGTGACAAGCTGGTGGCGGCACCCTGGGAGGGGCGATTCTGGAATTACCAGTCGCGTGACGGGATGCGGGTACCGTTGGATGGGGAGGTCTCCTGGATGCTGGCAAGCGGAACTTGGCCTTATTGGCGTGGACGGGCGACTCAGTTGCGCTACGACTTTGCGGGGAAGCGGCCAAACTAAGTTCAAATGTTTGTAGCTATTCGGCGAATGCTAGAGTCTCAACAATGAGCAGTCCAACGACGATACCGGTAGAAGAGGATCAGGATACAGGGGTACATGGGCCCAGGATCCGATGTCCGAAGTGTGGATGGAGACCGCAGGCCAGCGATTTGTGGAGTTGTAGTTGCGGTCATGCCTGGCATACGTTTGACACCGGTGGAGTTTGCCCAAGCTGTATCACGCAATGGGCCAAGACACAGTGTCTGAGTTGTTTAGAGTGGTCGGCACACTCAGATTGGTATGAATATGACTAAGCAAATAGAACTCAAGATTGAAGGCATGCACTGCGATGCGTGCGTGCGCCGGGTGACAGCACTTTTGAAGCGTGTCGATGGCGTGGAAGTGGAGCGCGTAGTAGTGGGCGAGGCGAATGTGGTTGTGAAAGATGGGGTGGAGCGGACGGAATTGGTTCGGGTGGTGGAGGGTGGCGGATTCAAAGTTGCGAGTTGAACTTCAGATCGAGGGCATGACTTGCGCGGCATGCCAAAGCTTTGTTGAGAAGACTCTATCGACGCACGCTGGGGTGAGCAAGGCGACAGTGAATTTGATGATGAATCAGGCGGTGGTGGAGTTTGACCCGGCGGTTGTGAGTGCTGAGAAGTTGCTTTTGGCGGTAGAGCAGACTGGCTATGGGGCGACGCTGCCTGTCGCAGGGCGGACGGCGATTGAAGAAGAAGACGCTCGCGGGGTGACCCTTGCGGCAGAGTACGGCGCGTTGCGAGTGAGGGCGCTAGGAAGTTTGGCCGTGGGGCTAGCGATGATGGCGGCGATGCCGTTTGCCGGGCATGAGCTGGGATGGTGGGCATGGACGCAAATGGTGCTGGCGATTGGAGTAGCAGGCTGGGCGGGGCATGGATTCTATGTGAAGGGATTTGCAGCGATACGGCAGGTGCGGGCCGACATGAACGTGCTGGTGGCGATGGGTACGGGGGCGGCGTTCTTGATCTCGACAGCATCGCTTATTTGGCCGCACTGGTTTCATTCAAGAGGCATGATGCCGCAGATTTACTATGAGGCGGTGGTGTTTATCATTGCGCTCGTGTTGGTGGGGAAGATGCTGGAGGCGCGAGCCAAACGGCAGACGTCGGTAGCCTTGCAGCAATTGGCAGCTTTGCAGCCGAAGCGGGCTACGGTTCGCAGGGAGGGTGTGGAAATTGAGGTAGCAGTGGCGGAGTTGCGGCGCGGGGATCTGTTGGTAGTACGGCCCGGAGAGAGGATTGGAGCCGATGGCGAAATAGTAGAGGGCGGCAGCAGCGTGGATGAAAGCATGCTGACGGGGGAGAGCTTGCCCGTAGAGAAGGTCGTGGGAGGACGTGTTTATGGCGGGACTACGAACGGCCAAGGAGGGTTACTGGTTCGAGTCAATACTGTGGGAACTGAGAGCGTGCTGGAACAGATTGTACGCGTGTTGCGGGAGGCGCAAGGAGACAAAGCGCCGGTGCAGGCGCTGGCAGATCAGGTGAGTGCTGTGTTTGTGCCTGTGGTGGTAGGGATTGCCTTGTTGAGTGGATTAGCGTGGGTGTGGGTAGGTGGCGCAGATTTGATGCGAGCTACGGTGATCGCGGTGGCTGTGCTGGTGATCTCTTGCCCTTGTGCGATGGGACTGGCGGTGCCAACGGCGATTCTGGCCGCAACTGGCAAAGCTGCGCGGATGGGGATTCTGATCCGTAGTGGCGAGGCTCTGGAGCGGCTGGGCGAGGTAGGGATCGTAGTGCTCGATAAGACGGGAACGATTACTCAGGGCAAGCCGAAAGTGACCGAAGTGATTGGGGATGTGTTGGGCCTGGCAGCCAGCGTTGAGGCCCTGAGCGAGCATCCTTTAGCTCGCGCGATTGTGGAGGAAGCCCGTGCGCGGGGACTAACAATTGAGCCCGTGGCGGGCTTTTTGGCAAAGCCTGGCGTCGGTGTTAGCGGGACTGTAAGTGGACGGCTGGTGGAGGTAGTGGCGGCAGATCGCAGAGGCGGAGTAAGCGTATTGTTGGACGGGGTGGAGGTTGGCGGATTGACCCTGGCCGATGCGGTGAAGGAGAGTTCGAGGGAAGCGGTGGGACGGTTGCGCCAAATGGGTTTGCGGGTGGTGATGTTGAGTGGGGATCGAGCGGAAGCGGCAAGCGCGGTGGCAGCATTGGTGGGGATTGATGAGGTGGTGGCGGGAGTCTTGCCGGCAGGAAAAGTTGCGGTGGTGGCGCGTCTACAGGCGGGCGGCGTGAAGGTGGCGATGGTGGGGGACGGGCTCAATGATGCGCCCGCGCTGGAGAAGGCAGATGTCGGGATTGCGATGGCGTCGGGTTCGGATCTGGCAATTGAATCTGGCGATGTGGCGCTGCTAAGGGGAGACCTGCGTGGAGTGGCTGAGGCGATTGAATTGTCGCGACGGACGATGCGGGTGATGCGACAGAATCTGGGTTGGGCATTCTTGTACAACGTGATAGGGATTCCGGTGGCGGCGTTTGGGCTATTGAATCCTGTGGTGGCGGCGGGAGCTATGGCCTTTAGCAGTGTAAGTGTTGTGCTCAACAGCTTACGCCTAAGGTGAAATTGCCGTTCTGGGCGGACTAAGCTTCAGTGATTGCGATTTGAGTGCGGCGGATCAGCGACATTAGCTTCGGCTTAGGTTCGTCGGAGACGAGGGTGGGGCCAGGGGCTGAAGCCGGGGCGCCGAAGGAGCGAACTGCACCAGAGAGCGCCGCAATCTCTTGGCGATCAGGCACAGGTGCTGGTGTCACGGGTGGAGGAGCGGCAACAACTAGCGGCGGAGCAACCACTGCAGGTGCAACGGCGGCCTGCGGCTCGGGTCTGGGGCCAGACGGATTTTTGAGAAAGGGCCAGATCGTCGCCGGATCGGGCGCATTGGCCTGGAGAAAGTCCATGCCGGCAGCAGAAATCTGCATTTTGCTCTTGTCGTCGACAGAAACCCAACCGAGCGTCTTGGCGTACCAGAGGGCCATCTGGATTTGCTCTTCGGTCATGTCGACGATCTGCTCGAACTGGCGCATGGTGAGCAGCGGGACACGCGGGTTTTGACGGCGGACGTCGTAGAGCACGCAGAGCATCGTCATGCGGCGGTCACGCTCGCTCTGGAGGCTGTTGAAAAAGTCCATGCCGGAGAAGGAAATGTCGCGTTCTTCATCTCCGCCGCGAACCGAATCGAACATTTTTCGGCCAACCGGATCAGAAAGTACTTCAATGGCAAGCTCTAGTTCTTCGTCTTTTTGATGGTTAGGAGCACTGCCTTTTGGGCCATGTACGGCCTTTAGGGTGTTATACGCCACCTGGATGATGTCGAGGGTTGATTTTGAGTCGATCCCGAGAAGTTTGTAGTGATCTTGAAATTTGCCTGCAGCCGATGAAGACATCTTAGAGTTAGTATCGGCAGCAAGCGAAGGCTTCTATAGAGCTTTTAGAACTCGTAGCGTCAGTAGCGCTGGTGATATCTTGTGGACGCGGCTAGGCGATCAGATCGTGGAGGACGTTGCCGCTGACATCGGTGAGACGGAAGTCCCGGCCGCTGTAACGGTAAGTGAGCTTGGTGTGGTCAATGCCCATGAGATGCAATACGGTTGCGTGTATGTCATGGACATGGACTGGTTTTTCGACTACTTTGAAACCGAAGTCGTCGGTAGCTCCATAGATGGAACCGCCTTTGACCGCGCCACCGGCTAACCACATGGTGAAGCCGAATGGATTGTGATCGCGGCCGCGCTTGACGTTGCCACCACCGCCGACTTCGCGGACGGGAGTGCGGCCAAACTCAGACCCGCAGATGACAAGAGTGTCTTTCCAGAGACCGCGGCCTTTCAGGTCTTTGATTACGGCGGCGAAGGCCTGATCGGAATTCTTCGCGTTGATCTTATGGGCCATGATATCGCCGTGCGCATCCCAGGGGTCTCCCTTGGCGTAATAGACCTGGGTCATGCGGACGCCTTTTTCAGCGAGACGGACAGCAGTAAGGCAACCTCGGGCGGTGGAGCCCTGGCCGTAGAGCTTTTGAGTGGCCTCTGATTCTTTGCGGATGTCGAAGACCTCGGGAGCTTCGGTCTGCATGCGGTAGGCAACTTCCATCGACTTGAGGACCGCTTCTACCTGCGCATCAGAGCCTTCGCGCGTGCGCTTGATGTCTTCCATCTTGCTGAGGAGGTCGATCTCGCGGCGTTGCTCAGTGAGTTCAAATTTGGGGTTGTTGACGTAGGAGATGAGTTTTTTGGGGTCGAAGGATTTTTCGACTTCGACCTTCTTCTCTTCCTTCTTCATTTCTTTGCCGTCTTTGTCTTTGGCCGGCGATTCGGCTTCCGTAGGCTCGGGTGGCGCGTTGGGATTAGTCTGAATCTTGTCGGAGATGAAGGTGCCCTGATTGATGGCCGGCAGGAAGCCGTTGGACCACAGTGGAGGACCCACAGTGGAGGGCAGGTCCGGGCAAAGAACAACGTAGCCCGGGAGATTTTGATTGTCGGTGCCAAGGCCATAGGTAAGCCACGCACCGAGCGAAGGCCGGCCAGCCTGATTGGCGCCGGTGTTCATCATGAGACAGCTTGGTTCGTGGTTCGGGATCTCGGTGTGGACAGAACGGACCCAGGCAATGTCGTCGGCGACTTCGCCGAGATTCGGCCATAGTTCAGAAATATCCATGCCGCATTTGCCGTACTTTTTGAATGTGAAGGGAGAGCGCATGAGTTCACCGGTTTTGCGTTCGGTCTTCACTTCGCCGCCCGGCATGGGCTTGCCGTCGTACTTGTCGAGAGCGGGTTTGGGGTCGAAGCTATCAATGGTGGAGAGGCCACCGTTCATGAAGAGAAAGATGATGCGCTTGACGCGTTGGGGGTGATCCAGCTTGTAGCCGACACTGCCATCGGGAGTGGCCAGCGCGCCTGCCGCACTGAGTGAATTGTTCACCAGGCCAGCAAAGGCCATCATGCCGAAGCCATTGCCGACGCGGCGGAGAGCTTCGCGACGAGTAGTTGGATTGATGGACTGATGCGATGACATTTTTGATTCTCTCTAGTTGATGAACAGGAACTCGCTTGAACTGAGCAGGACTTTGGCGTAGCGCCCCCAGATGGAGGGCTCATAAACTACTGGCTTCTCGCCGGCACCAGGGCCCCGGCGCATGCCACCCATCATGCCCATGAAGTCTGGAGGAGGAGCACCGTCTTCACCAGCAGGCATTTCGACTTTGGCATCGTCCTCCGTGGGTGGGCCATCAGGGCCACGGCCGGGACGCATGGCATCGACTGAGGGCTTTTCTTTTTCTTTCTTCTTGCGCTCCTCATAGGAGAGCATAGGCTCTCTCTTGATGTATTCGAGGCCGAGCTTGATCTCTTCTTCAGAGGCGTCGCGGCCATAGATGAACTGGAAGAGCTTCTTCACGCGGGCGCGATTGTCGATTTCGGGCATGATGCGCTTGGCCAGTTCTTCGGCCTCGAGTTGCATGAAATCGCTGTTCAGGAGAAAGAGGCGCTGTAGAGGAACGGTAGTGGTGAATCGCTTTTCAGCACTGATCGAGGGCGAGGGGAAATCGAAGAGTTGGAGATACTCATCCATCTTGTAGCGGCTGACCTTGCCGTAGACGGTACGACGGAGGAAGCTGGGCTTGAGGTCGGCAGAAGGGCCACCGAGGCTTTGGTCAAGGTTACCTGAAACGAAGAGGACTGAATCGCGGAGCTGTTCGGCGTCGAGGCGCTTTTTCTCGTAGCGCCAGTAGAGACGGTTGGAAGAATCCTTGGCAAAATTTGTGGCTTCGTTTTCGCTGGCGAGCTGATAGACCGAACTAAGCATGATTTCTTTGTGGAGCTTCTTGATCGACTGGCCGTTCGAGACAAAGTTGGCGGCCAGGTATTCTAGGAGTTCCGGGTTGGTGGGGCGCTCGCCGGTAATGCCGAAGTTGCTGGGGGTATCGACAATGCCTGAACCGAAATGGCCTTTCCAGATTCGGTTGGCAATGACCCGTGCAGTGATGGGCTGCTTAACGATTGCTTCGGCAAGTTCAAGGCGGCCGCTACCGGTTTTGATCAGTTGCGGGTCACCCGGAGACAGCACGCTCAGGAAGTGGCGCGGGACTTCTTCGCCAAGCTGGAGTGGGTCGCCGCGGAGAGCCAGCGGCAATTCCGAAATTTGATCGAGGGGCTTATCCTTGATGCCGTGGAGATAAGGATAGTGGGGTTCGATTTTCTTGCGGGCTTCTTCTATGTCTTTCCGGATCTTGGCGAGTTGCGCTTGCGATTCGGATCCGGCGCGGCTCTCGAGGCTCCAGCCGCGGAAGCTGAGCACTCCGGGCTTCATGTTGCGGAAGCCCATTTCGAGCATGACGTTTGGGTCTTCGGCTTCGGTTAGCTCACGTTGGAAGATCTCGGTGTAGAGGTTATTCTGTTCGTCTGTGAGGTTCTTCAGGCGCAGGCCGCAGCCTGGGCAGAAATCGTCATTGGTTACAAAGTCGGAAGGTTTGTTGGTGCGCTTCTTGGGTTTGGTGCCTTCAAGCGCTTTGCTGGCAATGACTTTGTTTTCGGCATCGAGTTCGTTACGGGCTAAAAGTACGGCAACTGCATCTTCCTGAAACTTGTCAGCGAGCTTTTTCGCTTCAGGGGCGCCGGGGGCTGGCTTCTTCATCATGGCCTGCCAGGCATCTTTGTTTGGATACTTCTTCTGGGGCTTGGCAATGTACTTAATCCAGCGATCAAAGATTTCGTAATCGAGCTTGCGGGATTCAACGACGTTGGCGATTTCGGCTTTCTTTGGGCCGGTTACATCGAAGACGCCTTGAAGATAGTTGGAGGTTTCAAAGACCAAAGACTGCGCGAGCGCCTTGCTCAGATTGCCCTGCATTTCGCCCATCATCTTTTGCTTTTGATCGATCTGGTCTTCAACCTTTTTGAATTCTTCAAGGACACCCTTGGGGGCGAGCGGGTATTCCTCGTAAGTGACATTCGAGAAGATTCCGGCGAGGGCATAATAATCAGTCTGGGGGATCGGATCGTACTTGTGATCGTGGCAGCGGGCGCAGGCAACGGTCAAGCCAAGGAAGCCGCGGGATACAACATCGACACGGTCGTGACGCTCGTCGGCGCGGGTGACTTCGGTTGAGCCATTGTCGTAATACCAGGGGCCGAGACCAATGAAGCCGGTGCCGGGGAGAGTCTTGTGGCGCAGCTTGGGATCGAGAAGGTCTCCGGCGATCTGCGACTTCACGAAGAGGCCGTAGGGCATGTCGTCGTTGAAGGACTGGATCACCCAGTCACGAAAGACATAGGCGTTGGGGTAAGGATTGTAGCCGCGACGCATTGGGTCGAGACTGCGATAGTCGTCTTCGCCGTAGCGGGCGACATCGAGCCAGACACGGCCCCAGCGTTCGCCGTAGTGGGGCGAGGCGAGGAGCCTATCGATGATCTTGGAGTAGGCGTCGGCCGAGGTGTCTTTAAGAAAGACCTGGATCTCGTCGTATGAGGGAGGCAGGCCGGTGAGGTCGAGGTAGGCTCGGCGGATGAGGTCGGTACGGGTGGCGAAGCGCACGGGCTTCAGGTTCTCTTTTTCCAGCTTGGCGAGAACAAAGCGGTCGATGTTGCTGCGGCCCCACTTTGTATCTTTAACTGTGGGAAGGTCGGGCTGCTTGAGCGGCAGCATAGACCAAAACTTCTTTTGCTCGGGGAAGATTACGAACTTGCCGTTGACCTTGGCGGCCGTGGGGATGGCCGTGGGCCAGACAGCACCAGCCTTGACCCAGGCAGTTAGAGATTCGATCTCGGCATCTTTGAGCTTATTGCCCATCGGCATACGGAATTTGGGGTCGGGGTCGGCGTGGCGGATAGCGAGAATGAGTGCGCTCCTGCCGGGATCTCCCGAAACCACTGCGGCACCGCGTTTAGCCCCACCCTTGAGCATCGCTTCCGCGCTATCGAGGCGAAGGCCGCCCATGGCCGTATTGGTGTGGCAACTGTAGCAGTTGTTCACCAGGATTGGCCTGATTTTGTTCTCAAAGAATTCAGGTGTGTTGGGGCTTTGCGCGGAGGCGCATGTGGTCAAAAGAATCGCATTGCAGAACAGCTTGCCTAGTTTCATTACAGACCGTTTCGGTTTTCCAAACTTCATTTTAGTGTATCGACGACAGGGTTAGCGCAACACGGCGAAGGCGAGAAAGGGGAGACTACCAGGTTTAGGAGCGATGGCGGTTTGTCAAAGGCTTTATGTTGGGAGTGACTTGCTACCAGCGCACACGCGATGCGTGACTCTGGTTAAAAAATGTGTGCGCAACGACTTGGGGCGCACGATGTATGTAGAGGACCTAAATCAAGGGCAACTATTTGAGGACGTGAGTGTGTTGAGTGCTTATGCGGATTGAACGTTTGCATCCTGGGGATTACTCAAGTATTTGAAGTCCACTGGTCACGTGTCAATCCGGCTTGTTGCAGGATACGCGCCAGCAAGGCGGGTCCGATTTCACCTGCATGCGAGTTCGGTAGAATCAACCGCACGGATTCCCGAATCAGGAACTGGTGTTTGCCACCCGAAAACGGGCCGACAAAGCCAAGCTTCTTCAAACGGGCAATCAGGTCCGTTCGTTTGATTGAGGTTAGCTTTTTGCGCACGGCAAGGTTCAAGCAACTTCGCGGACAGCCAAATCAATGCCGTCCATCACCGGAATCTGCTGCTGCCTGGAGAGACTAAAGAGCAACCAATCTTCGAGCGCGGCCTTGAGTTCTTCGCGGCACTCCTCAAGCGTTGCAGCCTGAGCCCAGACACCGGTTAAATCCTCAATTGATCCATAAAAACCCTCGTTATTTTCGAGCAACTCGTAGTGAGCCCGCCGCAGCGCGACTGTGATGTACTGATTAATCACGGCACTTTCATCATAAGCGAAAGCCCATGCCCTTGACCTGCCATCGTGAGGTGGAGCGCCCCTGCAAAACAGTGCGGTGCCCTAACGGTGATGTAAAAGCATGTTGACCCGATCTGTTGGGGCCAGCAAATACGATCAAGGGCGCGCTGTTTGCCAAAAGCGGGGAGTCCGCCTTTCGCGTAACGCTATACTCACGTTTCGGCCTAGATTGCCCTTTCATTGGTTCTTGCGAATCCGTTTGAAATTTATTTTGGTGAGGTCTAATGCGGTTCCGCTTAATTGTCCTTCTGATGCCGGTGCTTCTATTTGCGCAAGAGAAAGAGAAAGAGAAGCCGGGCAAAAACCCAGCCTGGCCGCCAAAGGCCGGGATCAAGACGCCGGGGACTCAGATTCCTTTCGCCAATTTGAAGGCTGAAGCGGAGATCGCCCTGGAAGGGGTGCCTACCTGGTTGATGGCCGAGGGGCCGGCGCTAGTGCTGCCGATTGGCGACAAAGGGACGATTGCGCGCATTGGCAATCTCGACAACAAGGCAATGGATTCGTGGAAGGGTTTCGATGCGCCTTGCGGTGGAGTTGTGTCGGCATTTCAAAGCCTTTGGGTGCCTGACTGCAAGAAACAATTGATCGCCCGAGTAGACCCGAAGACGGGCAAGGTGACAGCATCTGCCAGCGTGGGAGTGGGCAAGGCGAAGTTGGCGATGGCAGCCACGTCCGACAGCATCTGGGTGTTAAGCGATGAGAAAGGGACGCTCTCTCGCGTTGACCCCGCTGACAATAGCGTGGTGAGCGAATTACGCCTGGGGCCGAGTTGCAATTCAGTTCAGGTTGAGCAGGATGCGTTGTGGGTGAGTTGCCCGGCGGAGAATCGCCTCTTGAGGATCGATGCCAAAGCGAACCTGGTTGACAAACGGATTGAAGTTGCGGCTGAGCCAATTTCTGTCGCCTTTGGTGAGGGGCATTTTTGGGTTTTGGGGAACAAAGAGGGAAAGGTGTCCAAGGTCGACCCGAAAACATTCAAGGTCGTCGCAACGATTGAGACCGGTGTGCCGGCAGGCAATGGCAGCGTGGCTTACGGGGATGGATTTGTCTGGGTGAGTGCTACTGGATATCCTCTGACCAGGATCAATGCCAGGACAGACAAGGTAGTGCAGCAGTTTGCTGGCGAAGGGGGCGGACTGGTGCGATTTGAGAGTGGTTCAGTGTGGCTCATGAATTCGGGCAAGGCCACAGTTATGCGATTTGATCCGAAGCGAATCGTCGCTACTTTGCCTGATTAGCGGCCGTGTTGGTATGCTCGTCAATCATGACGAGACGGCTACTATCTCTACTTACTTTTTCGACATTGCTGTTGGGCGCAGACGGGCTGGACCCGAAGCTCTGGCAGGATCTAAAGTGGCGAATGATCGGCCCATTTCGCGCGGGGCGCACGGTGGGTGCCGCAGGCGTTCCGGCGCAGCCAAATACTTTCTTCATTGGCGTCAATCACGGCGGAGTGTGGAAGACCACCGATGCGGGGCGGACCTGGAAGCCGATCTTTGATCAGGCACCGACGGGCTCGGTTGGAGATATTGCGGTTTTTGAAACAGACCCGAATGTCATCTATGTCGGAAGTGGCGAGGGCTTGCAGCGGCCTGACTTAAGCGTCGGGGATGGTATCTACAAGACCACCGATGGCGGCAAGACCTGGCGCAATTTGGGCTTGCGCGATGCACAGCAGATTGGTCGTGTGATCGTCGACTACAAAGACCCCAAACGTGTCTTTGTGGCGGCGATGGGGCACCCTTATGGGCCGAATGAGGAGCGTGGGATTTACCGGACGCTCGATGGCGGTGAGACTTGGAAGAGGGTGCTCTACATGGATGCCGATACGGGGGCGACGCAGATCGAGTTTGACTCAAAGGACGCGAATATCCTGTATGCGGCGATGTGGGCTGGCAGACAGGGACCTTGGGAGAATGCCGCGTGGCAGGGGCCGGGTAGCGGGCTTTATAAAAGCACTGATGGCGGAGATACCTGGAAGCCGCTAACCAGGGGCCTGCCAACCTTTGCACAGGGCTTGGGCAGGATCGGGTTTGATGTCGCGCCTCGCCAGGCAAATGTGCTGTATGCGGTGGTGGACGCGAATGCGCAGTTCGGTGGCATCTATCGCAGCGATGATGCAGGAGAAAGTTGGAAGCAGGTGAGCCGGGATGCGCGGACTTGGGGACGCGGGTCCGACTTTGCCGAGATCCGCGTGCATCCGAAGGACCACGAGACGGTGTTTGTGGCCAACACGGCGAGCTATGTTTCTCGTGATGGCGGCAAGACGTTTACGGCATTCAAGGGTGCGCCGGGCGGGGATGACTACCACCGGATCTGGATTCATTGGGACAAGCCAGAGATCATGCTTTTTGCTACCGATCAGGGTGCTTCGATCACGGTGAATGGCGGTGAGAGCTGGAGCAGTTGGTATAACCAGCCGACAGCGCAGTTTTATCACGTGACTACCGACAACCGCTTCCCTTACTGGGTTTATGGCGGGCAGCAGGAGAGCGGCAGCGCGGGTGTTGCAAGCCGCAGCGACTATGGAGCCATTACAGCGCGGGACTGGCAGACAGTAGGCATTGACGAGTATGGGTACGTTGCGGTTGACCCGTTGAATTCTGACATCCTCTATGGCGGCAAAATGAATCGCTTTGACCGGCGTACGGGGCAGGCGCAAAGCATTGCTCCTGATGCCGTGCGTGGTG
This sequence comes from Acidobacteriota bacterium, assembly GCA_043718395.1. Taxonomy (GTDB): domain Bacteria; phylum Acidobacteriota; class Terriglobia; order Bryobacterales; family Bryobacteraceae; genus Bryobacter. The sequence continues at coordinate 21,705 of JAYSVS010000134.1, read as the reverse complement.
GAAAGTATCGCTTCTTGAGGACAGCGCCGGCTGTCTTTTCGATGGTCGACAAGAAGACGTTGTTTTACGCGGGGAATGTACTGTTCAAGACTCTCGATGGCGGGCAGAGCTGGCAGGTGATCAGCCCGGACTTAAGCCGTGAGAAGTCCGAAGTGCCGGTGAGCATTGGCGTCTACCGCAATGCCGAAATGGAGAAAATGGCCCGGCGCGGGGTGATCTACACAGTTGCGCCATCGTTTCAGGATCTGCTCACGATTTGGGCGGGGACCGACGATGGCCTGATTCATGTAACTCGCGATGGCGGTAAGACGTGGAAGAATGTGACGCCGCCGGAGTTGACCAGTTGGAGCAAGGTGTCGCTGATGGAGGCGTCCCACTTTGACAACACGAGCGCTTATGCAGCCGTGAACCGGTTTCGCCTCGATGACCTGCGGCCACATATCTTTCGCACGCATGACAGCGGCAAGACCTGGAAGCGGATTGTCTCTGGCATCCCTGAAAACGAAGTGGTGAATGCAGTGCGGGAAGACCCCAAGCGCAAAGGATTGCTTTATGCCGCGACCGAGCGGGCGGTCTATTTTTCGCTCGACGATGGCGAGCGCTGGGAGCCGTTGCGGATGAATATGCCCTCGACTTCGATTCGCGACATTGTGGTGCATGAAGATGATCTGGTGGCTGGTACGCATGGCCGGGGATTCTGGATTCTTGACAATCTGACGCCGCTGCGGCAGATGCAGGCAAAGACATCCACGGAATTGACGCTGTTTGAGCCCGCTTTGGCCTACCGGTTGCGTCGCAGCCTCAACAGCGATACTCCGCTGCCACCTGAGGAGCCCATGGGGCAGAATCCGGCTGAGGGCGCGGCGATTGATTACGCGCTCGCTCGCGATGCGCAGGGACCCGTAACGATTGAGATCGTCGATTCTTTGGGCAAGGAGGTGAGAAAGTATTCCAGTGACGATGCACCAGAAGTGATCCTCGAAGATGCACTTCCCTACCCCAGCTATTGGTTCCGTCCAGCACGCAAGCTGGCCACCTCAATTGGCATGCATCGATGGATGTGGGATTTGCGGCACACAGCGCCCGAGGGTTTTCCAAAGACCTATCCAATCTCGGCAATCTATCGCGATACCCCGCCCGGACCTCATGGACCGCTAGCGCTGCCAGGGGTTTATCAAGTGAGGCTGACTGCTGATGGCAAGACACTAACCCAGAAGTTGACTTTGAAGATCGATCCGCGCGTGAAGACAACACAGCCCGGTCTTGCAAAGATGCATTCTCTGTCGATGGATTGCCTGAACAAGATTGAGAAGATCCGTGAGACCCAGCAGCGCATTCGCGATCTTGGAGTGAAGCTCGAAGAGTCTTCTCGCAAAGCGCAAGGTGCTGAGGCGGACGTGTACAGGCAGCTTGTCTTGCGAGCGCGAAATCTTGAGGGCGCAGGGCGTGGCAGCAAGAGCTACGCCAGCCTGGCCTCAGAGTATCTGGCCTTGATGACACAGGTGGATCAGGCCGATGCGATGCCTGCTTCGCAGCAGTTGGCCGGTTTTGTCGAGTTGAACAAAACACAAATAGACCTTGATGCCGCCTGGGCCGATTTGCAACAGCAAGGGTTGCGCCAAATCAAACCTTGAGGAAGATCTGCCGGTGGTACATCCAGTAGAGGAGCCACCACTCAAGAGCAAGCACTACCGGGCCGATGGCGAGTGCCGGGCCAAGGTGAATCCTGAGGGAATCGGTGATAGGACCATCGAGCACATGCGCGATCCAATAGGCAGCCATTGAGTTCATGCCAATGACGACGAGCGGGAAGGCCCAACGTGACCAACCCCGGATCTCAAGGATGTAACGAAAGCTGGCCAGGAAGGCGAAGCAGAGGCCGCCGCTTAAGAGCGTCCAGGCGGGTGTCCAGATGCGCTTGACGATCGGGTTGATACCAAGCACCTGGAGAGCAAGAGCTGCGACGATGAGCGCAGCGGCGAGTTCGTAGTAGCGGCGTAGCGGGGTTTGCGCGCGAAGGAGTTGTCCGGCGATCAGCCCCAGGATCATTGTGCCCAGCGTGGGTATAAAGCTGAGTGTGCCGTAGCCGCCACGGTTGGCGATGAAGGGCTCGGCGCGAGGGAAGAGGTTCAGGAACCAAGCATCGAAGGCAACGCCAAGGTTATTAGCTTTCCACCAATGTGCGGCGAAGGGTTGGCCTTCGAGTGGGTAGAGCGCCCATGCTGTGAAGTAGGCGATGAAGATCGCGGCAAAGATCAACCACTGCGTGCGGGGTTTTGCGCGGCCGCAGAGAAACAGGAAGGGATAACCAAGACCGATCTGGGTGAGCGTGTCTTCAAAGGTGAAGTTGGTTTGTTTCGAATGGGTGGAGCGAAGGAAGATGCCCATCGCGATCAGGACGAAGGATCGCCAGATCGAATGCGTGAAGAGTTGCGAGAAGGCCGCACCTTTGGCAAGGCGGCTGGCAAGCGAGTAAGGGAGCGCCACGCCGACAAGGAAAGAGAAGGAGGGCTGGATCATGTCGTGCAACGAACACCCTTCCCAGGCAACGTGCGATTGGTTGAAAGCGAGGAAGTCAAGCACTGGATTGCCAGGGAATTGACGAGCCAGGCTGGACAGACGAAGGACTTCAGCCATCATCAGCATCATGACAAAGCCGCGGTAAACATCGATAGATAAATTACGAGACACGCGAGAGCCAGTATATTCGGTATTGATGGATTGCCGTGAGGGGTGCGCCGCTTGCTGTATCGTTCCTTCGATTTCATCCCCGATTCCCGGGATGCCGGAGGGAAAGCCGGCTTACGTGCGATGTGTCCAACTGGATGAAGCGAATCGTTGTCTGTTGTTCGGGAGGGAGGAGCGACCAGCCGTGTGCGTGAGTTATGCGGCTTCGGTTGAGATTTGCGGGGCTACAAATGAACACGCATTTGTTCAACTGGAAAAACTCGAGCAGGCGACCCGGCCCTCAAAAAATGATCTCAATTTTTTCTGAGAACCGCGTAGTGTAATGCGATGTGCCTATGAACCGTCAAGCCCGTTCGCAACCAACTGGTATTTAAGCTCCAGATTCAGGGCTTTTCAGGGGCGATTGCTGTCTTATGGCCTGGGTTGAGCGACCGAACCCCGCCGGCAAGCCGGCGCAGAAAGCTCTTGCGGGGAACATTGCCGATTGGTTGTGGGGTTGTAGGGGTGAGCACTGCTTTGGGGGCAGATGGAGGCAGAACCGGCGGTTCTTCAATCTGCTTCGGCGACAGGGGCTGCGGTGAGGTTTCAGGTTTGACTACTGGATTTGAAAGTGCGCCAGTCTTGGCTTCTCCCCAGACTACAATTGGCCGGGCAGCAGCGGCAGAGCCTGAATTAGCCCGTGGCTGTACCCGTGGCGGTAAATGGGACGTGGCGCGGGTCTGCACCGCACCGCCACTTCCCTGAGGACCGGCTTGCAGGATTTTGGGGCCGGACGTCAAGACCGGGGCAGAAACGTCATCAGGGGCGGCAACTTTCGGCGAAGCTGTGCTTCTCGGTGCATTACCAAAGCGGGGGCGATCCGATTCGAAATCGTAAAACAGTACCGGTGCCACCACGGCAACGACGATTCCGATGCCGAGAACAATGGCTACGACCGGAGAATTCAGTGCACGGCGCATTGCACCAGCGGCTGGGGCTGCCGGCTTGGGCTTGGCTTTAGATTCTGGCGCAAACTCGAAAGGAATCGGCGCGGCATAGGAATGAGTATGCTGCGCAGCGGCGGCAGCAGGCTGCGTTGGCGCTTCAAACTCAGGCAACGGGAGCCGCTTCTCAACCGGGCCTTCGAGCGCGGCGAGGAATTCAGCAGCAGACTGAAAGCGATCCTCCGGCTTCTTCGACATCGCGCGGACAATAGCTTCACTGATGAATTGCGGAATAGCGGCGTTGCGTTTGATCGGCGGCGTTGCGTTCTGCTGAACGTGCGCCTGCATCAACATGAAAGTGGAGTCGGCCTCAAACGGACGAATGCCAGTCAGCAATTCGTAAAGCACCACACCGGTTGAGTAGATATCACTGCGCTGATCGATTGCGACATTCCCGCGGACTTGTTCGGGCGAGATGTAGTAGGGCGAACCGATCATGCCTCCAGATTCGGTGAGGCTCATGTCGGCGGCCCCTTTTGCGAGGCCGAAGTCGGTGAGCTTCACGCGACCGTCTTCACTTACGATAATGTTGGCAGCAGAAACATCTCGATGGATTACTTTGTTTGCGTGGGCGTAAGACAAAGCAATCAAGACTTGGCGAATCAGGTTGATCGACTGATCCAGATTGAGCCGGCGGCGCTCAAGAATCTTTTGAAGTGTCACCCCTTCGATCAATTCCATAATCATCACAAGATCGTCTTCGAGCCAAAAGGCATTCAAGACGGCGGCGATGTTCGGGTGGTCGAGACTGGCCTGCAGGCGAATCTCGCGCAGCACGCGGTGGGCGTATTCTTGCGATGTAGGTCGCCCGTTGTGGAGAATCTTCATCGCCTCGCGGCGCCGGGTAATCAGATGTTGGACTTTTAGAACTCGTCCGTTGCCACCAACGCCCAGTTCTTCCACAATCTGATAGTGCCCGATAGATTCTCCAATTTGAAGTGCCATCGTTACTTCAATCCAATCATCAGCAGAAAGATCCCAACCGCAGCAGCAATCACCAATCCATAGGCGGCTTCTTTAGGAAGGCCATAGAACAATTCGGGTTCAGAAACGACAACCTGGCCATCTGCAACTACTGCCATTTCTGCCTCATGACCGAGAATTTCTTCGGTCATCACCTGGGCTTGCCGGGACGTTTGTTTGCCCTTTTTCTTCATGGCCTCAAGGGCCTTTTCGATATCTTCGACCGGCTCTGGCGAGGCACCGAGCGGAATTGTCATCAGGTCGTCGCGGAATTCTCGAGCGGTCTGAAATCGCAACTCGGCTTTCTTGGCGAGGGCCTTTAGAATCAACTCATCAAGTTCGGCCGGAACTTGCGGGTTCCATTTACTCGGAGGATCCGGTTGCGTTTCGATATGAGCCAGCATGACATCGAACTGACTTTCAGAATCGAAAGGCTTTCGGCCCGCCACTAGCTCATAGAAGACCACGCCCAGCGAATACAGATCCGAGCGGGCATCGAGTTCAGAGTTAGCCTGTACCTGCTCAGGAGACATATAGTGTGCGCTTCCAATGGCAACACCCACCTGAGTGAGGCGCGGATCGGCAGTACTGCGTGCGAGGCTGAAGCCGCTGAGCTTCAGTTCTGAGTCAGAGCTGATCAGCAACTTGGCAGGAGTTACGTCGCGATGAACGACGCCTTCGGCATGAGCACACTCCAAGGCCTCAAGAGCCTGCCAGATGTACCTTACTGAGTCGAGTAGCGAGATCGGGCCCACCTCAAGACGCTCAGCCAGAGAAGTGCCTTCAACCAGTTCTGTCGCGATGACCAGACGGCCGTCAATCAAAGAAGAGGCCCGGTAATTCACAATATGCGTGTGGTTGAGGCGCGCAAGGATCTTTGCTTCGCGCTGGAATCGTTCGACGCGAAGTCGATCACTCTGTGTGGCTTCCGAGAGCACCCGCAAGATCTCAAAGCACTGCTGAGGCACATTGCGCACCTTGTAGCTCGTGCCTTCGCGATTGCTCTCTACCACATCAATAAATTGGTAGTCGCCGACTCTGGTTCCTAGTTCAAACGCCATTTCGACCCGCCTTGCGAATCCTGACCCAGTTTGGCGAAGACACATCGAATGCGTCTAGAGCCTGGTACTGGGCACGAGAGTAGTATCGGCGAGGGAACTAATCGAGACAATGGGGCGTACACCTTAGAGACAGCTAGGGAAACTATTTGCATTGAAGTACTACTAAGTGTGATTTGAGGTGCGCTAGTCTGTCCATGGAGGAGGACTCTGTCATGGATCTTGCACAAGGATTATCCAGTTTGCTGGGAATTGGGGTTGCTTCTGGCCTAAACCTGTACGCCGTAGTGCTCACGGTTGGCCTGGCGCAGAGGCTAGGTTGGCTAAGTAGTTTACCTGAGGGGTTAAATGTCCTTGGCCACCCGGCAGTATTGGCTGTGGCGGCTGTATTCTATCTGGCGGAATTCGTGGCAGACAAGGTTCCAGGCTTTACTCCGGTCTGGGACGGGATCCATACGTTCATTCGTCCGGTCGGCGCTGCTCTGCTGGCGATGGGCGCAATGGGGGATATGGATCCAGTAATGAAGACGGTGGCGATGGTTGTCGCTGGCAGTCTGGCGCTGGGCACACATGCCACCAAGATGGGGACGCGACTAGTGGCACATGCCGTACCAGACCCGATAACACATTCTGCCATCAGCATGGTCGAGGACGTTAGCGTCGTTGGCCTGATCCTGTTGGCTTACAACTACCCTTGGGTGGCGCTACCTCTCCTCGGAGGCATTGTGGTCGGAATTGGCTTCATGCTGCCATTCCTGTTTCGCGTGTTGGGGTTCCTCTTACGTACCTTGCAGGGGCGTTTGCTGAGTTTCTCGAAGCCAGACGCGGCAAATGAGATTCCCGATTGGGCTCGCGGAGGTGCGTCGAAGGTTCTGGTAGGTTATGTTCGCAGCGGTAAGGGGTTAGGGCGTCTGCGCAAGGCTTATCTGAAGCTGGAGCCAGGAGCTTCGACGTTGCGGGTTCGCGGCTGGTTGAGCAACAGCGAGGTGAAGGTAGACAAACCCGGCCGGCATGTCGAAGGTCTATTTCTCGATTTTGTCGAGCTATCCACCAGCGAAGGCAAGCCTGTCAGTCTGTATCTGACTAAGGACTGGGCTGGCGTTTATCGCGAAGCAATGTAGGCAATAAAGCATTTCACTTCGCGACCGCTATCCAGCTTGGTTCGCCAAACTTGGCTTTGCTAGTCGCCCGGCTGCAAGACAACTTTCATCAGGCCCGGTTCATTGGCATAAAGCCGTTCAAACCAGCTTGCACCATCTTCAAGCGGAGCCAGCGCGGAGATGATCGGGTCGACCTTGATTGCCCCACGGGCCAGCAGATCGATGCACTGTGGAAATTCCCCAGAGCTGGCGGCAGAACCCTGCAGACGAATCTGGCGGCTGACGACAACCTGAAGCGGGATTTCGACCTTGGGGGTGATGTTGCCAACGAGGGTGACCATGCCGCCTTTCTTGACGCCCATGATGGCGGTTTCAATCGGCTTACCCGCACCTACCACTTCGATCGCGACATCAGCGCCGCGGCCACCGGTCAGATCCTGCACCGCCTTGACGACATCCACGTTTTTCGGATTGAGACCCACATCGGCGCCTAGTTGCCTGGCTAGCTCAAGCTTTGAGTCTTCAAGGTCTACGGCAATAATCAAACCGCAACCGGCCAGACGAAGGGTCTGAACGACTAACAATCCGATCATGCCAGAGCCCACAACCAGGGCAGAGGAGCCCAGTTGCATCGGCGTCAGGTTGACGGCGTGAACGGCGATCGAGACAGCTTCGATCATGGCGGCATAGTGAAAGGGAAAGCTCTGGGGTAGCGAATAAAGGATGTTCTGCGGCACAGCCACATATTCAGCGAAAGCACCATGGCGGCGGAACTCGTTACAACTTACTCCCAATACTTGACGGTTTTCGCAAAGATTGATTTCTCCACGCTGGCAGAAATAGCAGCGCCCGCAACTCACTGTGGAATCGAAAGTGACCCGGTCGCCGATTCCCCAACCTTTGACGGCTGAGCCCACTTCGGTAATCTCACCGGATGCCTCATGGCCCATCACAAGGGGCGGGATTCGGCGGCCCGTGCTGCCGTCGTAGCCGTGTATGTCACTGCCACAGATGCCGCAGGCTTTTACCTTGATTAAAACGTCTTCGGGCCCAATGCTGGGCAGCGGCATGTCGGTAAGGGAGAGCTTTTTGTATTCGGAGAGGAGAAGGGCTTTCATTTCAATTTACGACTTCCTGTAACTATGAGGGACATATGACAATCTACTGGCTGATGTACAAATCTTCAGAATGGCTGACAGTCCTTCTTATCTTATTTGGTTTTGCCCCGGGTTTGCCTGCGCAAATCGCAAAATTGGTTGCGGCACCTGCATTGAAGATGCCCGGAGTGGTGGATTCAAACAGCCCTTCACACTGGTCTGAGGGTACGCTGGTTGTCTTCAATTCTGACGGATTGCCGATCCGCAGCGAAGGCAGCAGCATACAGGCTCTGGGCAAGACCCGAGCCGTGCGGCTTTATAGCTATGATCATGTGCCGCTGTGGATTGAGGCGACCCACCGCACTGTGGCAGGGACTTTGTATGCCTGGTATCACCATGAAGTCTTTCTGCATTGCGAAGACAACCCTGTTTCAGCGCCTGAAATTGGGGCGCTGCGATCAGACGACAATGGGATCACCTTTCACGATCTTGGGATCGTTTTGCGCGCAGCAGGAGACATGGATTGCCAAACCCAGAATCGTTACTTCGGCGGAGGCAATGGAGACTTCAGCGCGATTGCCGATCAGGCCGGCGAGTACATCTATTTCCTGTACAGCAACTATTCCGGTGAAGCTGCTTCACAAGGCGTAGCCACGGCGCGGCTGCGGATAGAAGACCTCGACAGGCAGCCCGGTAAAATATTCAAATACTTTGAGGGCAGGTGGGAAGAGCCGGGGCTCGGCGGACGCGAGTCCCCAGTCTTTGCGGCAGCGACTAGCTGGGCATCGGATTCTGCCAACTCCCTCTGGGGGCCAAGTGTTCACTGGAACACACACTTGAACAAGTACGTGATGTTGATGAACCATACTTGCTGCTCGACAGACTGGCCGCAAGCGGGAATCTACGTCAGCTACAGCCCGGATCTAACCAGACCAGAATTGTGGCAGCAACCGGTGCAACTGATGAGCGGGGGTGGTTGGTATCCGATGGTGATGGGATTGGAGACAGGCGGAACTGACAAGCTGGCCGGGAAGACTGCCCGCTTCTTTACGGGGAGCGATAGCGACTGGCTGATTGAGTTTGAGCCTTAGGAAGTGGCGGAGGGAGTGAGATTCGAACTGAGAATAATAAGGAACCCAGTACAAAACGGAGGGAGCAAAACGATGTACAATTCTAAGCATGGCCCATACGCGTGGACTGGATAAGCCTTGTGCTTATCTGGAAAGCCGCTCGAAGCTCGATTTAGTTCCTACTTGCGGCTAATGAGAGCATGTTCAATTTGGTTAGATTCTGGACTCCGTCCTGCAGGACGCCTCCACAATGGCCGTATTGATCCGTAGGTATGCAGTTGACTTGCGGCGAATGTAATCGTTCGTCCCGCATCAACCGAGGCACATAAGCAAGAGACTTTCCGCCGCTGGCAACCTTATTGGTTGCCAGCGGATTCTATTTTTACAGAATATAGTCGTTTGGAAAGATATTGACATCCTGCGCTTTGGGTGGATCTGGCAAGTCGTGGCAATTCAGATAGCTGGAAGCGAGCATTCTCCCACTACATGGTGAGCAGTCGTAATGCAGGTTATGAGCATAGCTACCCCCTAAGCGACTCTTCGCCGCAAGTAGGCACGATGGATGATGGTCTTTTGCGGTAAGGTGACGAAAATAACCATGGCGTGCTTTCCCGGGACTTTTAAAGTAAAGTCTGCTGTCTGAAAAACATTTCAAAGAAACTCTATCAGGCGCGACCCGTGGATGATTTCGCGCAAAATTCTCCACCTCAGATTTCACCAGTCCGGCGATATCTGACTCACTCCCGAGTTGACGAAATAGCCTATCCAACATTTCAACTAAGTGACTCGAGTTGAAATTTCGCTTCGGCAATAACAATGGGGTGTTGTTTTGAATATTTGTGTGCTCGCACACCCGTCTTGCGCGATTGCGCAATTCCAGAGCCTCTCCAACCAAATACTCACCGTATTCTCGAATGGCAGCATTGCGAGCTTGATGTCCAACCCCTTTGAAATTTAACGCCTGAATTTGCCTAACCAGCGCGAAAGGGCTAAATGCGCTGACAAAACTATTCGTCGTATCGTCGCCAAAATCAACATATGCAACTGTCAGACATATTTTTGTTGACTCTGGAAGAGCCATAATACGATCTCGCATCTGCTCTTGAAACTTAAGATCTTGGCCTTTGGGGTACCCAACACCCTTTGTAGGCGAGGCGAAAAGCTGCCCCGAGGGAGCTATTCGAAGTCCACTAACTTTTTGTAAAGCATCGAAGCCATGGATATTCAGTCCGGCAATAACAATATCTGTGACCATCATCGATCTGAAATCAGCGTTGAACTCGCAACAATGTTGCTACAACATCGAGATTCATAGTTGTCGATTGAAGTTGTCTTTGGTCAAGCGCAGCGACAATCGCATGAAGAAGTGATCCAGAAGACTGACGGGTCAACGGCAATCGAGAGGCTCGCTTTAGCGCCATGAATTCATCCTTGCTTAGACCTTTCGCCAACAGCCATTTTTCGATATTTTCCATGATTTTCACATCCCGTTCCGCCGCACCTATGTCCACGATCAAATCATTGGAGATGGTCAAGGAACCTTCAGGTACTTCGGCTGCGGGCAGATCGGTGAATGTGAAGTCTTCACGATTGAGGACGCGGGCCTCGTTAGTCGAAGGGACTGAGAATGCCGCCCAAAAACGATAGTGAAAACGTTGATTGTGCTTAACCTCCGAAATTGTCGCCTGGTCCGTGGAGGAAGATAGGCTTGACTTCTTTATCAGTCCAGTAACGTTTCCGTGCACGCCCAATCGAACTACGGTGAACCGTTCACAGTGCCGAAGCTGGATGAAATCGCTGAGCCCTTTTTTGTTAAGCAGTTTAAGTAAACTTAGATCTTCGCCAAGATCAGCGCCCAAAGCACTCAGGAGGTATGGTTCACCGTTCCGAATTCGCGCATCTGCTAGCTCGGCGATTTTTTCTGCGATACGGTTGAGCACGCTTTCGGAATTCTCAGTGTCCAAAGTTCAAACCTCAACGGTTGGGTAGTATTGCGCCACACTGCTCGCATTCAACGACATCCGAATGATTCTCAAAGAATAATGGCGGAGGGAGTGAGATTCGAACTCACGGTAGAGTTTCCCCTACGACGGTTTTCAAGACCGGTGCCTTAAACCGCTCGGCCATCCCTCCACTTTCCAAACTATCAGACTTTCACCGCGTGTCCAGTGCGAGAGCTAGTTTCTGCTGCCTGAATTGCATCGCTGACATGAAAAATTTCGTCCAGAGTCAGCGTTGCGGGCTTGTTGTTGTAGATCGATTCGAGGAAGTCAACAAAGATCTGTCCGGCGGGCGGCAACGACTCGAGGCGGCGCGGCTTGCCAGTATCGGAAAGAATCATAACGCCAGTAGCGGCAGTGTATTCGACGATTCCCTTGGTGCCTGCAATGCGAAGACGGTCGTCCTCATGCGTAGGGGCGCTATCGGGACGTAGATAGTCCATGCGCATTTCTGCAACTCCGCCATTGGCAAGACGGAAGATAGCCCCCACGACATTCTCCCGGTCGCCGAGGCTCGGGTCTTTCACATTAGCCTGCCAGCAAAAGGCCTCGGTAAATTTCTGTTGCCCGGCAAAGTAGAAAAGATCAATCAAGTGCGGGCCGATCCAGAGCATCGTGCTGCCATAGGAGGCACGCTTGTTTTTCCAAAGGCTGGATGCACCTCGCTTGTAAGACTTCTGCCCGCCCATCAACAAGACTTCGCCGATCTCTCCAGAATCGACAACTTGCTTAAGCGCGCGAAAAGGAGCGGCATAGCGCAGCGGCACCAGCATCCCCAGTCTGCCCTTGGAATCTTTAGCAATCCGTTTGATCTTCTGGAGGTCAGTACGAGTAATCGCGAGTGGCTTTTCTGCGATGCAGTGGATTCCGCGTTGCAGCGTTAAAATCACAGCCTTGGCCCGCGCTCCATCATCGTTTACCACGGCCACCACGTCAGGCTTAATTTCGTCCAGCATCTTCTCCTGATCAAGAAACGGCTTCGCTTTCTCCAAGCCCTTTTTCATGCTGAGAGTCTTCAGGGCAGCATCAGTGTAATCGCAGCACGCCACAATCTCTACATCTGGCAGTTGTGGAAGGGGGCTCAGAACTTCGCCCAAATGCCCCTCTTGCCCGATCACGGCGACTCGTACTTTGCGAGGCAACGCTACAGGTGCGGCCCATGCGGCGGTGGTCATGGCGGAGGCGAACCATTGCCGACGGCTCCAAATCCCGGCAGAATCTTGCATGAGCCCTATTATCACGCGATACACTAAGGGTTTTCATGAATACCCGTCGACTTATATGCACTCTGCTTGGGATGTGGGTTGGTGCCAGTCTGTTTATGGCTGCCGTCGCTGCCTTCAGCTTTCGACTTGTTAACGACCTGCTCTTGAATCCAGTCAGCGAAATGGCGCCCTATCTCAAGGTATTAGGAGCGGAAAAACTGCGAGCTCTGGCCAGATATCAGGCTTCGGAATTCAACCGGGCTCTGTTTGAAGGATGGGGCCTGACTCAGATCCTTTTGGGTCTGCTGATCTTCGGGATCCTGTTATTCGGCACCAAGGAAGGTAAGTTCATCCTGAGCCTATCGCTCTTCATGGTTCTTCTCAGTACTGGCATGCACTTGCTTGTGACGCCTTCGATCATTGGTTATGGCCGCAGCCTGGATTTTGTCTCGATAGACAAAGAGCCCGCGCTTCGCAACCGGGTTCAGGTCTTTCACAATACGTATTCGACGCTTGAAGGAATAAAAATAGTCAGTGCGCTGACTCTACTGGTGATCTTTTTTCGAGAGGTCAGAAGAAGGCCAGAGCAGGCCTCCGACACTCGAGACGACGACCTCGAACCTGCCTAGTCTGTAAGCACGCCACGAGCGCGCAAGACTTCGTCCAGCATCGAAACCAATTCTTGCCGGGTAATTTCAAAGCGCTCTTCGCGCTTCATCGCGATCATGTCTTCGGCCGCGATTGGAGCTTCTGGTTGTGCGCCTTCAGGAAACTGGATTCCGTAGCGGGCGCGGGCGTTCATCAGGCGGTCAACCTCACCACGCGGCAGAAGTCGCGGACCACCCAACATTTCAGCAACAAGCGAAATGCGCGCGAGGTGCTCCACGGTTTCCAGCCGGAAGAAAGCTTTCTCCAGCGTTTCGCCATAACAGACCACGCCGTGGTTCGCCATCAGCAGAGCATCATGGTTGGGAATGTACGGCTCAAGCTGACGGCTCAATTCGGGAGTTCCGGGTAAACCATAAGCAGCCAGTGGTACCGTGCCAAGAGTGACTACGGCTTCCGGAATGATCGCCAGGTTCAGTGCCCGGCCGGCTACCGCAAATCCCGTCGAAACCGGCGGATGGGCATGAACGACAGAATGGACATCAGGCCGCATCTTGTAAACGGTGCAGTGCATCTGGATCTCTGTTGTGCAAGCCCGCTCACCTTCCAATTTGCGCCCTTCAAGGTCCACTACCAGCATGTCTTCAGGCCGCATCATCCCTTTGCTGACACCAGTAGGCGTGCAGAGAATGCGCTCTGAATCCAGGCGGACGCTGATGTTCCCGTCATTGGCTGCAACCCAGCCCTTCTGGTACATCAACTTTCCAACTTCGACGATGGAGTCTGCGATCTTTTTGGTCGACAACATGAAAATACTTAATTTACACAATTACGAGGCCCGGTGGGAATCGCTAGTGCTTCTCAATCTTTCTTGTAGACGTGCTTGTTCTTGAAAATCGATTCACCAAGGGTCTCCTTTACAGCTTGCCGCAAAACATTGTCGCCCTGCATTAGCAGATCCTTAAACTTTTGCTCCGGCCGTCCGCGAAAGCTCGTCACGTGATAATCTTTCTGCCCATCGACAGGATCGAGAGTAAAAAAATAATTCGAGACGCACCTGCGAATGCCTTTGTGGCTAACGGGGCTGACGCTGTGCCAGGAGGTCTTGTCCGTTTGCATGACCGCTAGCCGGTTGAAGCGGCTTTCGATCAATCGAGGCTCACCTTTGGGGCCAGTGTCCCATAATTCGAGATTTCCTCCATAACTTTGCTGCCAGCCGGGAGCGGCGTAGTAAAGAAGATTCAGCGCACGATAGCGTTTCCGCTCGAAATCGTGTGAATTGTCGAGATGGGGGTTCAGGAAATGCCCTTCCACCATGGCGCTGATTCCGCCCGCATAAAGATGCTCATCGGGGATCAATCCAGTAATGCGGCAAATTTGGCTGACCAGCTCCACCACTCCAGGATCCTGGAATGCGAAGATCGCTTCCTCGAGAATGCCAGCATATTCGTTCATCTGAACGCCTACATACTTGAGTTCACCGAGATGGCTCTTGAGCACCATCTTCTCTGTTCCCGGAAAACTGTTGGCAATGGCAGAAGCCACTTCGCGGGGCAGCAGATCATCCACCACAAAGCTCTTGACCGTGCGGGGAAGATGAAATTCGACTGAAGCTCTGGGAGCCGAGACTTTCAGCCGCTCCAGAATCATTTCTGCTATTTCGCTGCGATTCCAACTCATACCAATCTCCCCACTTTACAATTAAATGGTGGAGTCTAGACCAATTTGCCAGAACTGCCGGGCTTTCATTAGCCGCGCAGATCGAGTTTGTCCCTATTGCGAGTTTGAACTGGCACCTGCGCCAAAGACGAGTATCGATGCTGCCCGCGCGCTGGGCAGCATCTTACCCGAGAATGGGCAGATCATCGTATATATTCTCGCTGTGAATGGATTTCTGTACCTGGCCATGGCATTGTTTAACCAGCAGAACACTAGGGGCGGCGGCTTCTTTGATCTCAGCGGCAGCACCTTGTTCCTGTTCGGAGCCAAAGAACCCAGCTACATTTTTCATGGCGAATGGTGGCGGCTCATCACAGCCGGCTTCCTGCATGCCAGCATCATTCACATCGCGATGAATTCGTGGGGACTCTATGATCTGGGCAATCAGGCCGAAGAGGCCTTTGGGCCGGGGCGTTTGCTCATCATCTACGTCGCAAGCTCCGTCACCGGATTTCTGGCCTCCAGCATTTTCGCTCCTTCTCTCAGCGTTGGTGCTTCTGCCGGAATCTTTGGGCTCATTGGCGCGATGATCGCCTTCGGACTAAATCAGCGTTCAAGCCTGGGTAGTTATGTGAAGTCCGCATATACGCGGACTGCCGTGTGGGCACTGTTGATCAGCTTCATGATTCCCTACACCGACAATTGGGCTCACATTGGCGGGCTGGCCGGCGGATTTGTTGTTGCCTACTTTGCCGGGCACCCGCGGCTCTCACACCCGCGCCAGGAACGTTACTGGAATGTGGCTGGCCTCGCAATCTCAGGCTTTGTGTTGGTCTGTTTTGTCGTGCAGCTCATCACAACCTTGAAGTATCTGCAGAGCTAGGCCTTGCGGGCAATGATCTCCAGATAATCGATCTCGGCAAAGAATCCACGCTCTGGCTTCCGGTTGTAAAGATGGGCAAGAGCAAGGAATTCGCGATCCAGCTCCGCAGCCTCGGCAGCAGTCTTATTCTCGTAAGCCAAAAACACAGGAGCGAGGAATTGCTTCTGACCCGCGAGCCATTGCTCTGGGCTCAACGCGCGTGGATAGAATGGGCGTTTTTCAATTTGAACACTCACAAAGTGGCGTGACAGTTGGTCCACCACAAACGATTCGGTGCCCCACTTTCTTGAAATTTCAATCGAGATGATTTCGGGTCTGGCACGACCGCAAATTTCAAAGAGCCGGTGGTTCATCCCAGAACTGGCCCAACTGGTGAGCGCCAGACAACCTTGTGGCCGCAAGACTCTGGCCGCCTCGCTGGCGCTAGCCTCGGCGTTGTCGCTAAAGATCAATCCGAAGGTACTCAAAGCAACATCGAAGCTTGCGTCAGCAAAAGGCAAAGCTTCGGCCCCGGCCAGGTGAAAGTCGATTTCGACGCCTTCAAAGAGGCTTCGTTCTTTGGCGCGATTGAGAAGTTTTTCGACAGGGTCAGCGCCACTGGCAACAGCACGGCGGCGAGCAGCGGCTAGTGCCGTGTTGCCCGTGCCACAACCAATATCGAGCACGCGATCACCGGCATAGACAGGGATCGCATCGCACAGTCGCTCGCCGACAATCTGCGCTCCAGGGGCGATGCGCGAGAAATCGCCAGCCTCCCAAAGGTTTTTATTCATCTTCATCCTTCAGCAGCGAGTTGCGGCCAATGCGTTCGCCCTTCAGCATCACCGCCGAGATGCGGCTCAAGCTCTTGATATCCTTCAATGGGTCACCATCCACCAGCAGCAGGTTTGCGTCCTTACCTACCTCAATGGTGCCAATTCGGCCGGCCTGCCCCAGCAATTCCGCTGAAGTCCTGGTTGCAGCAATCAGGGCGCGATCTGCCGGTATGCCTGCGGCAACCCAGAGATCGAGCTCCTGCTGGATCGTGGGCCCGTGGAAGACCAATGGATTGCCGGCGTCGCTTCCAGTCACTAGCTTCACGCCCGCATCGAAAACACGCTTGAGGTTCGCCCGCACGCGATTCATGTCGATAGCGTATTCAAGATTCGCTGCCTGTCGCGTCATTAGCTTACGAGTAGATTTGAGCAGGTCAAGCGGTACTGCCTGCTGTAAAAGGCTATCGTCGAGTCGCGAGAAATCCTGTTCGCCGATCATGCGCAAACTGTCGAAGACACTCAGCGTCGGGTCATAGTAGAAACCTGAGGCTGCCATCCTTTTCAGCAGTTCGTCAGAGAGTACGTCGTTGGCACTGCCATGCTCAACGCCATCAGCACCGGCGTCAAAAGCATCCTGCACATCCACTGCTTTGCTCGTGTGAACGACTGTCCTGAGCCCCTGCGCCTTTGCCTCTGCACAAATGGAATGGAGGATTTTGAGATCAAGCCGTGGCATTGGTGATTTCGCCGTACCACTCTCAAGCACTGCCTTGATACCGTCGACACCCTTGGCCTTTAGATCGCGTACCATCTGGCGGGCTTCTTCTTCAGACTTCGGCAACCGCACAAATTGGCTCTCACCAAGAGCCTGCATACTCTGCGGCAGGTACTTCAGCATTTGCGTCGGATGTCCGCCAGCAGCGCTGAATAAAGGGCCCACCGCGTAGAGTTCTGCGGTGAGCACTTCACCGCTTCGCTCACGCCGTCTGAGATCGAGCATCGTGTCTACCCAGTCACCTGTGCTCTTGACGGAAGTGATGCCCGAATAGAGATATGCCTTGAGCCTCTTCTCGTTGAGCTTCAGATCCTGATACTTGGCAGCGTCTTCATAGATGCCGCCCGGAGCACCAAGGTGAATGTGCACATCGATCAAGCCAGGCAGCAAAGTCTTACCGGCAGCTTCGATCTCAAGAGCATTGAGGCTCTTGCCCTCGGGTGCGGTGCCGGTAAAAATTCGAGCGATCTTGCCGTTCTTCACCAGCACACTCCCGCCTTCAATCACCGCCCCGGTCGCCGTGAAGATGCGGGCGTTCTTGATCAGAATCGTCTGCTTGCGCGCCAGTTCGCGGTCGAGCATCTTGGTCTTGGTCAGGTTCTCTTTGCTTTGGAGATTCCATGCGCCAATCACAAAGAAGGGAGCCAGCACGGCCAGCACCCAGACCTTGGCCCGAGGCGGCATCTTCTCGCCCTTCTCCCATCTGAAAACCTTGAGCGAGATCAAGGTGCAGGCCAGCGTAGTTACGATCAAAGCAAGCACTGACTTCCAGTTGTCAAGCAGCGATTCCTGTTTGAGTAGAATTCCTTGAAGCCCGCTCACCATATGCGTAGAAGGGATGAATTGAACCAGACCCTGCGCCCATTCCGGCAGCACCGATATGGGAACGGTAGCTCCGCTCAACAGCAACATCGGAAAGTAGAGGCACTGAATGATGATCTGACTCTCCGCCATACTGTTGGCGACTGCGGCGATAATGCCGCCCATACTGCGCATCGCAAAATTCGACAGGATCACGAAGACGAAGAAGCTGAGCCAGTTCGCCGGCCAAGCCATACCATACTGCACGATGCTCAACACGAGCATGAGGATGACCACAGGCAGATACTGCAACACGCCCACCACCATGCCACTCACCAGAATCGGCAATGCCCCGGGCGGGGCCACCTTGTAGCGGCGCAGAATGCCATTCTCACGCTCTGAGATCGCCCGCAAACCACCGCCGAAAAATCCATTCCCCAAGAGACCAATCGTCAGCACGCTCGTCAATACAGCAGCAATCGAGTTCGTTTCTTTCGCCTTGCCCAGCGTCGCGAACATGAAGAAGAAGAAGAGTGGAAACCCATAGTTAAAGAAGAACGACGTGCGCTCGCGCAGGGTCAGGCGCAGGTTCGAAATGATGTGGGCGATAAAGGGTTTCATCCGTTATTCCCTTAGCTTCTTGCCGGTCAGCTCGATAAACACATCTTCGAGTGTCGGTTTCTTGAGGCTGATATCGGTCATACCCAGCCCGTGCGCATCAATCCATTTGACAAGTTCAACGACGGTCTTGGCCGGCTGCCCGCTTGAAGCTGTCAGGGTAAGCCGGTCCAGGCTGAGCACTGCGTCGCCCGGTAACTCTTCAGCACCAAGGGCAGCTTCCAGGCGAATCTCAATCTTGGTGGTGCCAAGAGTACGCGCCTGTATCTCACGCGGCGATCCTTCAGCGATGATGCGGCCCTGGTCGATAATCGCCACACGATCACAAAGCCGCTCGGCCTCCTCAATGTAGTGTGTCGTTAGAACAATCGTGCGTTTGTCCTGCCTGAGCTCTTCAATCAACTTGTGAATTTCGAGGCGCACTTGAGGATCAAGCCCTGCCGTAGGCTCGTCGAAAAATACGATCTGCGGGTCGTTGACCAGGGCAAGTGCGATTGCCACACGCTGCTTTTGGCCGCCTGACAAAGTGCCGTAGTAAGCGTTCCTTTTTTCATCGAGCTGTAGCCGGCTGAGTAGTTTGGCCGTGTCAGTATTGCGCTGATAGAAAGCGGAGAACAGATCGACGGCTTCAATCACTTTCATTTTCTCGGGCAAGTTGTTCGATTGCAGGCATACGCCGATGCGTTCTTTCAATTGCGCGGCATCGCGCTCTGGATCAAAACCAAGTACATTCACTACACCGGATGTGCGGCTGCGAATGCCTTCGAGAATTTCGACGGTCGTCGTTTTGCCCGCGCCATTTGGCCCCAACAGACCCAGCACCTGACCTGCCTCGACAGAGAAGTTGATCCCTCGAACGGCCTCCACGTCTCCGTAGCTTTTCTTAAGATCACTAACGGCGATAACAGTTTCAGGCATCGGCGGCTATTGGCGCGACAAGACGTCGATGATCCCGATGCAGAAAGCAGGTAAATCTTCAGGTTTGCGTGAGGTGACGAGGTTGCGATCAACGACCACATCGGCGTCCACCCAGTCGGCCCCGGCATGAATCACATCGTCCTTGATCGCAAAGAAGCTCGTCACTTTACGACCCTTCAACATGCGGGAAGAACAAAGCACCCAGGGGCCATGACAAATGGCTGCCACAAGCTTGCCAGCCTTGTCCATTTCGTGTACAAAAGTGGTTGCGGCAGGATGGCGACGGATGTGGTCGGGAGCAAATCCACCTGGAGCCACCACGCCATCGTAGTCTTCTGGCTTCAGATCGGTATAGCTCTTTTCAGCCACTGCCGGATAACCCACCTTGCTTGGATAACTCTTGCCTGTCTCGGCACCCACGAGGTAAACCTCGGCACCGGCTTCTTTCAAACGATAGTAGGGGTACCAGACTTCCATCTCCTGATAGAGCTGATCCACAAGAACGGCAATGCGCTTTCCCTTAAGTGACATGTACCTTAGCGTACGCCAAGATTGCCGTAAATGTTCCCGGATTCGAGCTTGGCAAAGTGCTCATAGACCATACGCGTGATCTCCTCGACAGGGGAATTTGGTTCCCTGAGGTAGGTACCCATCACACTCAGAATAAATGGCCGCCCTTGCATGTAGACTATCCCGGTCTCGGTGCGAACGCCGGTGAGTTCGCCCACTTTCGATGCCACCTCAATCGGCGCAGGTACGCCCTTGCGCATATCAGCCTTCACCAGCTTCATCATCGCGATCATCTCTGCGCTTGCCCTGGCACTAACGGCCTTGCCGTCGTAAATCAACTTGGTGAGCTCTACCATCTCTTCAGGCGTCGAGAGGTTCTCTTCATTGCGCGAAGCTGCAGCCTGGTCGATCATCATGCGCTGCAGCCGTGTGGACAGGAACCCAAGCTTCGAGATCGTCTGGTTGATGTTTGCCATCCCGGCACGGCGGATGCACCAGTTGGTGGCAGTGTTATCGCTTGAGGCGATCATCTCGCGCACGATCTCCTCAATCGTTACGGTCAGCGGGCCGTTCTTCAGGCGATTCTGCAAAACTCCACTGCCGCCCACCAGCTCTACGGGCTGAAGAGTCACTGAATCTCCAAATCGAAGCAGGCCCTCTTCGCGAAGTCGAAACATCTCAATCAGGATCGGGATCTTGATGGCACTGGCCTGGGGGAAGATCACCTTGCCGTGGTGACTCCACCGCTGCCCCGTCTTCAGGTCGATCACGGCGACCCCAAGCACTCCTTCCATCCGCGCGTCATAGGTCTCGATTCGGGTCCGAAGCTTGTCGCCCAAGAGGTCAGCTACAGTCTGGCCGGAAACCAATGCACCCATTAGACAGATCAAAAAGGAAAAACGCATGCGTAGATCTTAGCATAAAGCACTAAGGTTTTCTGCCGATAAGGACTTGTATTCAAGATCAGTCGCAACGATTCCAAAATTATATTTCCAATCTTATCAATAGTTTGAATTATTTTTTTAGCAGTCTCCGCTTGAGTGTGCTAATTCTATGAATGTGAGGGCATCAATGATGCCTGCATAAAATAATCCTAACAATCGATGGAGGTTGTCCACGATGAACATCCGCCCGCTATATGACCGCATTGTGGTTAAGCGCCTGGAAAATGACGTAGACATGGTGAATGGCTTGTACATTCCCGATTCTGCGAAAGAAAAGCCCCAAGAAGGCGAAGTTGTCGCTGTCGGTAAGGGCAAGCGCCTTGAAGACGGCAAGGTTGTCGCACTGGATGTCAAGCCTGGAGATCGCATTCTCTTTGGCAAGTATTCGGGTTCCGATATCAAGCTGAACAACGAAGAATACATGATCATGCGCGAAGACGAAGTCCTCGGCATCCTCGAAAAGTAAGGCAACAGGAGAACTAGAACTATGCCCGCAAAGCAAATTGTATACGCAGAAAACAGCCGCCAGGCAATCCTGCGCGGCGTTAACCAGTTGGCTGACGCAGTAAAAGTCACCCTGGGCCCCAAGGGCCGCAACGTCGTACTCGAAAAGAAGTTCGGCGGCCCGACGATCACCAAGGACGGCGTCACCGTCGCCAAGGAAGTCGAACTCCGTGATCCGCTCGAGAACATGGGCGCACAGATGGTACGCGAAGTGGCTTCCAAGACCAGCGACATCGCTGGCGACGGTACTACAACTGCCACCATTCTTGCCCAGAGCATCTTCCGTGAAGGTGTCAAGCATGTAGCGGCCGGTGCAAACCCGATGGCTCTCAAGCGCGGCATCGACAAGGCTGTCGAAGTTGTCGTGAAGGAAATCGAAAAGCAGGCCGTCAAGGTCACCTCGGACGACAAGATCGCCCAGGTTGGCACGATTTCCGCCAACGGCGACACCGAAATCGGCAACACGATTGCCGAAGCCATGAAGAAGGTCGGCAAGGACGGTGTCATCACCGTTGAAGAATCCAAGACCATGCACACCGAATTGCAGACCGTCGAAGGTATGCAGTTT
>JAYSVS010000133.1:0-15477 GCA_043718395.1 Acidobacteriota bacterium | reverse complement strand
ACCCTTATGCGATATCTTGTTTCCAGGCAGCCGTGCAGATTGGCAAAGTGTCACCCAACTCTCCGGTCTAAAGTGTCACCCATCACTCCGGTCGCGCATTCCAGCGTGTTGTGGATATTCCGGGCAAAGTTAAATATCTGGCCGGAGGGGGTAAGGCCACGCAAGAACTGTGAACCGGCGCCATCTTCGCAAATGATAATGCCGCCGCGGGGACTCACCGCGATGTTATCGGGAAAGTCCAGCTCGTGGATGCCAGGTGACTCGTAGACAAGCGTGATTGTCTCGGCCTGCGGGTCGTACAGCCAGATCTGTCCAGAGCCGGCATCACCGCCATTCGTGGAGCTGAAATAGAACTTTCCACGGAAATACCAGATGCCCTCCAGACGGCGGAAGACGGCCCCGCCCGAATTAAGCCCCGCTTTAAAAATCGTCGCCATCGTAACGCCGTTTACTACTACGGTCGGCGGCAAGGGGTCGGGGTTTGTGATCTTCACCCATTGCACCGGCAAGGGAACTCCAATTTTCTGGCTGAGCGAGGTTCGGTATCCGGCGGCACCTGCGACGGCCAGCATCTCCAAGCTGCCACCCATGCTGGCAAGTTCGCCCGGCCGCGTTGGCTTGCGCGCCGGCACGAAACGGTAGAAGCCTGACACGTCGCCCTGATCTTCGGTTTCGTAAATGATCCCAGTGTCAGGATCGACGGCGGCCGCTTCATGATTCATGCGCCCTAACTGGGTTAGAGGAATTGGCGGCGCAGGACGGCCTGGCACCGTGTCTACAGGAACTTCAAATGTGTAGCCATGGTTCTTCTCCGCCCCGGTGGCGGAGATCGATTCAAACGTCTCCTCGCAACTCAGCCAACTGCCCCACGGCGTTACGCCGCCCGCACAATTTCGAACGGTTCCAACCAAGCTCCAAAACTCGCGAACACGCCGCCGCCGTCCACCGGGCTCCACTTCGATTGATGTCGTACCGCCGCCGGCAAATCGGTCATAAGCAAATGGCCGGGGGCCGTAATCGGTGTCGAGATACGAATTTAGAATGCCGGCTGAGGTCGAGGTACTGTTCGCGGGCCGGGGCCGGAATCGAGCGGGCGCGTCGGAATCTTCATGATTACGAATGAGCATGATGTTGCCGTTGGGCAAGGGAAATGCCGCCATGCCGTCCATCGCCTTGGGAACGGGATATCCATCGGACATCTTCTCGGCTTCGGTAGTCGTGCGATTTTGAGTGTGCTTCAGTCTTGCCGCAGCATGCGGGTGCCGGTGCGCGACTATTTGCTCGATGTGCTGCCCGGATTGGGTTGCGTCAATGACATCATCACCAACCAACCAGCCCCATCCACAGACAAGCAGGCCAACTAATGTCCCTGCCTCTAGGGCTCAAGGTGATACGTCAACTCGCCAGCCTCTACCGCTACCTTCAACGAATTCTGCCTGGGCGGTAAGGGGCAAGTGGCAAATGGTGTGTAGGCGCAAGGTGGGTTATAAGCCTTGTTAAAGTCAAAACTCACAGTCCCGTCCTTAGCCAGATCACCATACAAAAAGCGGCCCGCCGGATAAGTCGCTTTGCCACTCGAATGGTCCCGGAAAATGAGCCACAACTGGCCCTCTGCGGCTTTCAGCACCTGTGCCCGATGCGTAACTCCACCAAGGGCAAACTCAATCACTCCGGGGCTCTCATGCTCCTCAATCACACCTTCAATCACAGTAGGTACGCGCAACTTCTTCGCAACCGCATAAGGCAAAAACTTGCCCTTCACTTTGTAATCCGCCTTCACGGGGTACCAACTGCGATGCGTAAACTCCTTACGATACTTACTCGACTTATCGCGCAAGCGGATGCCAAACTTCCCACCCCGCTCAATCACGATCATCGACAAGTCACCCATCGTCACCAAATCCGGCTTCTTGTCCGCTCCGTCGTCGATAAGAATTCCCTCCTTAAACGCCTTGCCGTTCACAAGAATCCCGGCCAACGGCTCCACCTTCAGCACAACCTTTTTGCCGTCAAAATTGAAAACCCCGCCCTTGGCTGCAGCTTTCCCGGCAGGCAATATGAAGCCGCTCCTCGGGTCGCTCCCAAACGTAGTCCCGCCCGGCTTTAGCCAATGCAAGCCAGCTACCGTCAGCCAGCCCGTATCCGACTTCAGCGTCATCTCCAGCTTGGTTCGATACTCCTGAACCGATTTCTCGTGCGCCGGGTCTGGCCCTGCCGCGTTCAGTCTCATGACCATAAAAGCAATCACCGCATATTTGATCGACATTCGAATATTTCTACTCTCTCATCGTTACGATGTAGAATCAACCTCATGCGATTCGCCATTTTGGGAATCACCTGTCTCTCCCTCGGACAGGACTTCTCCAGCATCCAAATCGAGAAAGCCTCCGGCGGCCTCCGCTTTGCCCAATCACCTCTCTGGTCTAAGGCCACCACCGCTCTGCTTTTCTGCGATGTTCCTAGCGACCAGATCCTCGCCTTCCTCCCCGGCAAGGGCACCGCAAAGTACCGGGAAGAAATGGCCGGCCCCAGCGCCATCGCCTACGACAAAGAAAACCATCTCGTCGTCGCCCAAACCAAAGCCCGCCGCATCATCCGTCTCTATCCCGGTGACGACTCGAAATTCGACATTCTCGCCGAGCGCTTCGAAGGCAAACGCCTCAACGCGCCCAACGACCTCGTCATCCGCAAAGACGGCCAGCTCTACTTCACAGATCCCGCCTTCGGCAAGCAGGCCGAGACACGAGAACTCAACTTCTACGGCGTTTATCACCTCAACCTCAAAGGCGAACTCAGAGTGATCGCCAAGCCCAAAGGCCGCCCCAACGGCCTAACACTGTCGCCAAACGGCCGCATCCTCTACGTCGCCAATTCCGACGAGCGCAAAGTCTACGCCTACGATCTCGATGGCCGCGGGCTCGCCACCAACGAACGCGTCTTCCTCAACAATATCGACGGGCCCCCCGACGGCCTCCACGTCGACGAGAAAGGCAACCTCTACATTGCCGCCAACCATATTTACATCGTCTCGCCGCAAGGCAAACCCCTCCACACCATCCACATTGGCGACAAGCCCTCCAACATGGCCTTTGGCGATGAAGACCGCATGACCCTCTATATCACTGCCAAGACCGGCGTCTATCGTGCGAGGATGAAGGTTAAGGGAGTCACCACCGAATAGCTGTAAAACTCGACATTCGGCGCTATCCAGCAAAACCCATTCTGGGTGTCGGTGCGCTGATCTTTGATGACAACCGAATCCTGCTCGTGCAGCGCGGTACAGAGCCCCTCAAGGGCTTTTGGAGCCTGCCCGGTGGTGCCGTTGAAAGCGGCGAAACTCTCGAACAGGCCCTCCTCCGTGAGGTGATGGAAGAAACCAGCCTCGAAGTTAAAATCGTCCGTTTCGGCGAAATCTTCGAACGCATCATGCCCGACACAGCCGGCGAAATCGAGTATCACTACGTCCTGCTCGACTATGTCTGTGAGATCACAAGAGGTGAACCCGCCGCCGGTAGCGACTCTGCCGACGTCCGCTGGTTCTCCCCCGAAGAATTGAAAGGAGTGTCCGTTACATCGGGCACACTCGAAGTAATCGAACGATGCCGAATTGGAGCCAAGACCTCTTAGAGTACGAATCCCTCCGCGCCTTACTCGCGCGCTATGTCTCATCCGCCGCCGGCCACCGCCAGCTCGATGCGATGCAGCCCTCCACAGACAGGGAAGCCCTCTCGGGTAGCCTCGCCGAACTCAGCGAAGCCCTCACATTCCTCACCGAAGGCGATAGCGTTGATTCCGGTCTCCCCCGCCTCCGCTTCACCGATCTCGAAGATGTAAGCGAAGCCGTTGCCCGCGTCCGCATCGAGGGCGCTGTTCTCGAAGGCCTTGAAATCCTCGCCGTCCGTGCCTGGCTCACGCGCGCAACTGAATTCCGCCAGGGCCTCAGCGAATCGCCATACCGCTTTCCGCTCCTGTGGGCAAAGGCTGAGAAGATCGGCGACTTCCGCCAACTGCTCCGCGCCCTTGAGGGCAAGATCCGCCCCGACGGCGGCCTCGAAGACGATGCCAGTGTCGCCCTGAAGCGCCTCCGCCAAGAGCTCGGCCGCCAAAAGGAGTCAATCCAGAACTCCCTCGAACGCTTCATGCGCGCACACCGCGACGACGGCGTCATGCAAGACGAGTACGTAACCCTGCGCGGTGATCGCTTCGTTGTCCCTGTCGCCACCAACTTCAAAGGCCGGGTCCAGGGCGTCGTCCACGGCACCAGCGGTTCTGGTCAGACCAGCTTCGTCGAACCTCTCGAAACCATCCAGCTCAACAACGAACTCGTCCGCATGATCGAAGAAGAGATGCGCGAATGCCATCGCATTCTCCGCGAGCTCACTGGCAAAATGCGCGAACAGCACGAAGAGATCGCCACCGCCGTCGACGTTATGGGTGCCCTCGAATTCGTCTTCGCCAAGGCCCGTTTCGGGGCCGAGTTCCGCTGCACGATCCCCACCTTTTCCACCCACCTGCATCTCAAGCAAGCCCGCCACCCGCTTCTCACCGACGTCCTCCGGCGCAAGCGCCAATCTGCGGTCCCTCTCGATCTGGACCTCGACCAAACCAAACGAACTCTCTTGATCAGCGGCCCAAACACCGGCGGTAAAACGGTCGCCATGAAGACAGTTGGCCTTTTGTGCCTGATGGCCCAAAGCGCCCTGCCGGTGCCGGCTGTGGAAGCGACTCTGCCCATCTTCGATCAGGTGCTCGCCGATATCGGCGATAGCCAGTCCATCGAAACCAGTCTTTCGAGCTTTAGCTCGCACATGCGCCACGTCGCCGAATTGCTTGATCAGGCAAGCCCCGATAGCCTGGTCATCCTCGATGAAATCGGGCGCTCTACAGACCCTGAAGAAGGTGGTGCCCTCGGTGTCGCCATCGTCGATCGCTTCCACCGCGATGGCTGCTTCACGCTAGCCTCTACCCACTTACTCGCCCTCAAAATCTACGGCGTCAATCACGAAGGTGTCCTCAGCGCCTCCATGGGCTTCGACGACGAAACGCTTCTACCCACTTTTGAGCTGCGAGTCGGCGCGCCAGGCAAGTCCGCTGGCCTCGACACTGCTGCCCGCTTCGGCATCCTCGAAGAAGTCATCACGCAGGCTCGCGCCTCAATGACGACGCGCGATCAGGACATCGCCCGCTTCCTCGCCGAGCTTAACCAGAAACTCGAATCGGCAACTGCCATCGAAAAAAGCTGGATCCTCAAGAACGCTGAGCTCAACGCCCGCGAGCGCGACCTACAAGACCGCTTCGACAAACGCGACTCGCAACGCATTCGCGAATTCGAAGCCAAAACCACCAAACTTTTAAGTGAGTTCGAGCGCAACTCCCGCTCCACTATCGAAGACATCAAGTCGGGTGCCGGTGCGCGCAAGGCTGCTGACCAGGCCCAGCTCAAAGCCGCCAAATTCAAGCGTGAATTCCAGGCTGAAGTGCAGTCCGCTGTACGTCCTGAAGGTCAGGCCGCTGCCCCCGCCGGCCCCAAACTGATCGTGGGCTCAAAGGTCCGCATTGAGAACGTCCGCGAGCCTGCGCAAGTGCTTCGCATCCACGACAACGGCCGCATCGAAGTCCAGGCCGGCTTTCTCAAGATGCAAGTCCCGCGTGAAGAAATCCTCGAAGTACTAACCGATGCTGCCGCCGCCAGAAAGCTCCCCAGCAACGTCCGCTTCGAGCCCGGCCCCACCTGGGACACTCCCACTAAAGAACTCAACGTCATTGGCCAAACCTCCGATGAAGCGCTCGAAAACGTGGATCGATTCCTCGACCGGGCCAGTCTTGGCTCCATCTCTCGCATCAGAATCATCCATGGCCACGGCTTTGGAGTACTAAAAAAGGCCATACAGCAGATGCTTGGTAAGCATCCCCATGTGGCCCGTTGGTACGTTGCAACTCCAGCCGAAGGTGGCACTGGCGCCACCATCGTAGAACTGCGCTCTTAACCCGTATAGGCGATGCAGTCGATTTCGACTTTCATCTTCGGGTTTGCAAACCTGCATCCAATCGTCGTCCTTGCTGGACGGTCTTTACCAAAGAACTCGACATACACTTCGTTCATCTGTGCAAAGTCCCGCTCATCGGCAAGGTAAACATTTACTTTTACTACGTCAGCCAAAGAAGATCCCGAGCCTTCGAGGATCCGCTGGATGTTAGTCAGCGTCAATCGGGTCTCGTGCTGGATGTCCCCATAGCTCATTTCAGTGGTTGCCGCATCCATTGGAATCTGGCCAGAAACAAAAATGAACCCGCCAGCCTTTACGGCTGGCGAGTAGGGGTTCTTCGGGCTAGGTACTCCAGGAGGAAATAGCCGTTCGATCATGTTAGTCGATCTTCTTCCTGCGGGTCCGAGGTGCTGCTGAAGAAGTCTTCTTGGCGCTCGTCGAAGTCGACTTGCGGGCACGGACTGCCTTCTTGGCCTTGGCCGGAGGAGGGTTCGGCTCTGCAATGCTGGGCTGCCCTTCGACATAAGGCTGCACTTCATCGTATTCGCTATAGAACTCTTCTTCCTTTTTGACCTTGGGCGCTGGAGGCGGAAAGAACTCACGGCCGAGATAAATCACGATGCCGCGTTCTTCCTCTTTCTTCACCTTTACTACGCCGCGCTTCTCGGCGAAGATCATGAACTCATGGAATCCCGGGAAGCCATAGTTGTGAGCATCAAAGCCCGCATGCTCTGTCGCGATCCACTGGGCCAGGTCGACCGGCTCGACTCCGTCGCCCATTTCCATCTCGTAACGATGAGCTTCGAGTGCATCGCGCAACAGTGGCAATGCTTCATCGGGCTCAGGCAACGGCCGGGCATTGGCCCCACCCTTGCGCTCGATCGTCAGCTTGCCGCCACTACCCTGCACTTCAACCAACTCTGCCTTGTTCAGTTTGTCGATGAAGTCGCTGAAGCTCGATGCCCCAAATCCACGCTCATGAAACGTAGGATCCAGTTGCATCATCGTGCTCTTGAGCAAGCCCAGTTGGGCTTGCACGCCACGACGCTCAAGGGTCTGCAGCGAGCGCTCCACCAGCGGTAGAGCAGCGGTAATCTCTTGGGTCACCCGAGGCTCATTCGACTGAGGCGGACGCTCGGCCCGGGGCTGATCCCCACGGCCGCCACCACGCTCGTCACGGCGACGGTCCCGGCGTTCCCAGCGGCTCTCGCGGCCAGACGGAACATGTGGAGGAACAATGATCGGTCCTCTTGGATCCGGTATTACTGCGGCACGCTCAATTGGCGGTGCTGCTGCTGCTACACGGTCCCCGGCCAGACGCTCGCCCGAGAGGCGCTCGCCAGGCAGACGGTCAATGCGGTCCACGATGACTGGTGCTTCTTCAACGCGTTCCGGCTCCCGGTCTCGATCCCTGCCGCCACGCTCACGATCACGGATACCGCGATCACGTTCACGGCTGCGATCCCAACGGTTGCCGCCAGAGGTCTGCTCCGAGCGGGCCATCGAGTCGGCGAGTTCCTGTTTCAGACGCTCAAGCGTCGGTCCGTTTTCGCCGCCATCCACGCGAGCCGCACGATCCATCAGCAGGTTTTCGTACGCCACAAACTCATGGCAGTTGCTCTGCAGGATGTTGGACGTGAAGGCCTTGCCGCCTACAACGTACACAGTCTTGCCGTATTCTTTCAGCTTGTTGACCAGGGGGATGAAGTCGCTATCGCCACTGATAATGGCGAAGGCGTTGACATGAGTGTGGGTGAAAGCCATTTCCAGCGCGTCCAGCGCCAGATTGATATCTCCCCCATTCTTGTCTCCGCGCGGACTCGGCAGCCGCTGTACCATCTGCACAGCATTCTCTGCCATCTGCCGTGCCGCACCTTCTTGGCGGCCCCAGTTTGCGTAGGCGAATTTTGCAACAATGTCGCCACGCTCTTTCAATGAGTCTAGACAAAGCGAGACGTCGAATTCACGTCGCAGGGTTGTCTTAATTCCAATTTCGATGTTGTCGTAATCGACAAACACCGCAATGTTCGTTTTGTCTTGGAGAGGCATCAAGCTCCTCTTGGTTTCAAATATAGTCAGGCGGGGACGTTCGCCGAGCCCCGGATGAATTCCACTACCGATTCGAGTGAAGTTCCGGGCTGGAAAACCGCCGCCACTCCCAACAGCTTGAGTTGTTTGGCGTCATCTTCAGGGATGATCCCGCCCACAACCACCAGCACGTCCGGCATTCCCCGCTCTCGCAAGAGAGTGAGCACCCTGGGCACGATTGCCATATGCGCGCCGGAGAGAATCGACAATCCGATTACTTGGACATCCTCGTCCAGAGCGGCATTGACGACCATTTCCGGCGTCTGACGCAATCCGGTATAGATTACTTCCATGCCGGCGTCGCGAAGAGCTCTTGCTATCACCTTGGCCCCGCGGTCGTGACCGTCGAGTCCCGGCTTCGCCACTAATACGCGTATGCGGTTCAAGGCCAGACCCCTCCATTATAAACATTTTCTCGCCCGCCTCACTTTACACTGTTAGAAGTGAGTTGGATTCTTGTCTTTAGTTTATGCCTGCTGCCGCTGCTTCATGCAGCTGATTATCCTGCCTGGCAACCCATTGGCCCTTGGGGAGGGGCAGCACGCGTCATCCGTCTCGATCCTCAAAAGCCAGATACTTTGATGGCGCTGTCGATGCGCGGTACCGGAGTCTTCCGCAGCCGCGATTCAGCCAAAACGTGGTCCTTGCTGCCGGCCTTTCCCGAGTTACCCAATGCTCGTCTCGATTGCGGCTTGATCATTCCTGGTAAGTGGCTCGTCGGCACGGCTCCCGGTGGCCTTTGGCGTTCGCTCGACGAAGGCGAAAGCTGGAATGTAGTTGCTGGTACCGAGCACTTATCCATCTTTGCAATCACAGCTTGGCAAAAGGATCAGAAAATTCTGGCGGCTGGCACCAACGATGGCGTCTGGATGTCGAACGACGGCGGCGGCAAATGGCGGCGCATCAGCCCCAGGATCAACGCTGATCTTTCGGTGATCGTATCCGTAGCCTTTGATCCTCAGAAGGCTGGCACTCTATACGCCGGTACGCCGCATCTGCCCTGGAAGACCACCAACGGTGGCACCTCCTGGACAAGAGCTCATATCGGAATGTTCGACGACTCTGACATCTTTTCGATCGCTGTAGATCCAACCAGGCAAGGGCGCGTCTTCGCCAGCGCCTGTAGCGGTATCTACTGCTCTCTCAACCACGGCGCTGCCTGGCGGCGTGTGCAAGGCATCCCGGGAACCAATCGCCGCACCTACGTCGTCGCTCAGGCGCCTCACAACCCGGACTTGCTTTTCGCAGGCACCAGTGCCGGCATGTGGAACTCCGAAGATGGCGGTTTGAACTGGAAGAAGCTCAATGAACTCGTTGCCACCAGCATCGCCTTTCACCCCAGTGATAAAGGGCGCTTTTATATCTCTACTGAACGCCACGGCCTGCTTGGAACCCTCAAC
Organism: Acidobacteriota bacterium; assembly: GCA_043718395.1. Taxonomy (GTDB): domain Bacteria; phylum Acidobacteriota; class Terriglobia; order Bryobacterales; family Bryobacteraceae; genus Bryobacter. The sequence continues at coordinate 6,002 of JAYSVS010000133.1, read as the reverse complement.
GACGGCAAAAGCTTCGAGCCGGTTAACGAGGGCTTCGTCAGCCGCAGCCTGCTGTCGGCGGAGTCAGACGAGGAGAGCCTCTACGCGATCTCGCAATATGAAGGAAGCTTCGCCAAATCCAGCGCCGGAAACTGGCAGCCTGCGCCTTTCCGGAGTGAGTTAATCGCTCAGACCCCTGCTGGAGACTGGTTTGAAACAGCAATCAATCCTTTTGACAAGAATGAATGGTTGCGAGCTTCCCGGCTTGGGTTAACCAAATCGAGCGATGGCGGCAAGACTTGGAGGACGCTCCAATCGGAATGGATCAGAAGCGTACAATTTCATCCGAAACTAAAAGGACTTTGTTTTGCTCTAAGGCAACAACGAGTGTTTTGGTCGCCGGACGCTGGAGAGAACTGGTACTGGTTCCCTGCCAAAGAAGAGCTTCATCTGACATTCGAAAAGCTGAGACTGTCTCGGGCGTTTCCAGACTTACTGTTTGCGGTTAGTCCACATCGCGGTATCTACGTGCAAACACTACTCCAAATTCGTTAGAATGAAATAGTTAGGGTCCCCCAAAAAAATGAAATTAAAATATTCCGCTCTTGCAATGGCTCTGGCGCTCGTCGCCAGCATCAGCGCTTCGGCGCAAACAAACTCCTCATCCACCGCCAAAAAGACTAGTAGTACTAGTGGCGGCGATCTTTACGAAATCAATCTATTCGGTGGCGGCAACTTTGTAAACCGTCAAAATAGCGCTCCGCATCAGGACAACACCAATGGTGGCGTTGGCGGCTTTCGGATTACTGAGAACTTTTGGAACTACATCAGTCTCGAACAAACTGGCATGGTTCATGGCGTTGCCAACGCTGTGTACCGCGTCCCTGCGACACAGAACGAATACTCCTTTGGTGCACGTCTGCGCCAATTCCACGTCAACCCGGTCTTCCATTTCAAGCCGCGTGAATCGCGCATCCGCCCCTTCGTAACAACCGGCTTCGGCATGGACTACTTTGGCGTGACCGAAGGCGCACGCCGCCAAGTCGGGAATGGGGTGAATACTCCTTTTGGCCAATTGACGGAGCTTGAGTCTGGCTTTAAGCTCGCCTTCAACTATGGCGCGGGTTTGAAAGCAAAGCTGACCGAGCGGATTGGCTTGCGTTTTGACGTGCGTGCTTTTTCAACCGCCTCGCCTAACTTTGGCGTGAAGGGTCAGGCTCCTGTTGGGGCAATCGCCTATACGCGTACTGCTCCGATGAACTCGGTCCAGACAACGGGTGGGATCACGTTCTACCTCGGTGCAATTGATACAGGCCCAGTTTGCGAATACCGCGTTGGTTCAATCGAACCTTCAACCAAGACCATTTGGCTTGGGGAAAGCGCGAGCTATCAGTTGCCTGTGACCAACAACTGCCTGGGGGTTACGCCGACATACAAATGGACAGTGGACGGCCAGCCGGCCGCCGGTGATTCAATGCTTGCACTGAAGATGCCTTTGGTGGGTGAGCATGTAATCAAGGCTGTCGTCGAAGCCGATACGAGCAAAGTGACCGACCGGCGCACAAGAAACTTCCTGAAGAAATTCCCGGTCTCGGCCACTGAAAGAAGTTCGGCGCTCACTGTGAAGCAGCCCAAGATCGAACTGGTAAGCGTATCGATGGACCCTGTGACATTGAACTACAACGGCTCTTCGCGCATCTCCTCGGTGATCAGCTATGACGGCCCTGCGGCCGGCGAAGAAGTCACAGTGATTTACCACACTTCAGACGGCAAGCTTGCTCCGGCCAAGCCTGGCCCGAACACGAAGGTCTCCGATGATGGTAAGTCTGTCACGGAGAAGGTTTTGCTCAAGCCAGGCAACACCGATGGTTCGGTCATCCTATCGACAGACGGCATCGTTCTTCAACCCGGCGGCCCCGCTCGCAAGGTTGAAATCGATGTGACTGTGGTTGACCAGAACGGCAAGGTGATAGGCAAGCTGACGCCTCCGGGCGGTGGTGGCAACATCACGGCTCCTCCAGCTCCTGCCCCCCCTCCCGCGCCCGCCCCGCCTCGCCCACAGCCGATGCAGATGGACGACGTAGTATTCGCCAAGGGCAGTGCCCGTACGAACAACTGCGGCAAGCGCATTCTCGATCAGGTGTTTGAACGCGCCGCATCAATGGGCGACTTCGACGTCCTGCTTGTGGGTCATTACGACGCCGTCGAGAAGAACATCAAGGTTCGCGACGCCAAGGCCAAGAAGACTCGCCAGCTTGACGAAGAGCGAGTACTGCAGGTGGCTGCCGTACTCAGCGGCGGCACCGAGCCTTGCAAGAAGCTCGACCCCAGCCGCATCAAAGTAGCATTTGTTGGCGCTGAACAGCTCTCTGCCTTTAAGACCTCGCTTTGCGAAGCGACGGTTAAGGAGCGCGCCAGTGGCAAAATTAGCGCGAAGGACGGCAATGCCCGCAACCGTCGCGTTGAAATCTGGCTAGTGCCGAAGAGTGGCCCGATGCCGAATGGCATTGCGGGAATTCAGGACGCACCTGTGCTGGAAATTCAATCCAAGGGCTGCCCGAAATAATCTATTCTGTAGATTATGAGTGAAGCATTCCATGAACCCCGTCTCGCATTAAACCGGATCTATACCAAGACCGGAGATCAAGGTGAGACGGGTCTGGTGGGCGGACAGCGTGTTCCTAAAGACGCTCAACGCATTGAAGTATTTGGAACTGTCGACGAGCTCAACTCATTTGTTGGGCTCGTTCGCATTTCAGCAGCCGATCACAAGCTGGTGGAGCTTGAGTTGATTTTTGCGCGGATTCAGCATGAATTATTCAACCTGGGCAGTGTGCTCGCAACCATGCCGCAGGACCTTCATCCCAACCAACCACGGATTACCAATGAGACGATCCATCACCTGGAGCGGGAGATCGATCACTACAACGCCACGCTATCCCCGCTGCGTAGCTTTGTACTGCCGGGTGGGACGCGGATTTGTGCCGAATTGCATGTGTGCCGAACGATCTGCCGCAGGGCTGAACGTGCTCTGGTGACACTGAGCCGCAATGAAGAAGTTCCTCTTGAGGCGATGTTATATTTGAACCGTTTGAGCGATGCGATGTTCGTATGGAGCCGGTGGGTAAATCAGGCGCTTGGGGTGGAAGAAGCGATTTGGCAACCGAACAAAGGTGCTCGCTAGTCCCTGCTGACCCAGTTCATTGGCGATTAGCTAATTGAAAAGATCGAGAATTAACCGATCTTCAGCTTGCTCAGCTTGGCATCCCAGAACACAGCCTTCTTGGCTCGAACGCTCTGTGTGGCCATGTGGCCGGGGATCGCAGCGATCTGGCCAGCACGAGCCGGGGCAATCGCTTTTTCCTTGCCAAGCACGGCCTGCAAAAAGTTCTTCACGTGATCCGCAGTCGAATCGGGCTGATTGAAGTCCTTCAAATAGTTCATCGAAACGGCTGGCTTGTCCGAGAATGCCTTTACGTTGCGAATGAACCTTGGTTGCGGGGTGAACATGAGGTTCTGTCGATCCTTCACTTCAATGGTGCCCTTCTGGCCCATGAACTCTTCGCCATAACCCCACTGGTCGTTGCCAAAAAAGCACGAGTAGTTGAGGTGAAATTTGTTTGGGTACTCATAGAGTGCGCTCAGCGTATCCGGCACTTCTCGATCATCCTTGCCGCCCCACTGGTAGACGCCGCCAGAAGCCATGCAACTCGTAGGCAATTCGGTCTTGATCAAACCACCAACGACAAAGTTTGAAATGTCGGTCTGGTGCACCAGCAGATCAGTTGAGATGCCGCCGGAGTAGTCCCAATAGTTACGCCACTGGAAGTAGCGTTCCTTCGAGAAGGGGATGTTCTTGTGTTCGGCCGCTTCAAGAAAGCGCTTCCAGTCGGCGGTCTCAGCCGAAGCATCACCCGGGATAATGTAGCGCCACGCAGCAGGTACACCCTTGGACGGATCCACAGTCTGATCGAAGTTGCGATACCAAAAGGCGCGCGTGTAATGAACCTCGCCGATGTAGCCGTCTTCCACCATCTTCTTGGCCTGAATGTAGAGCTTGTTTGAACGGTTCTGCGTACCGATCTGGACAACGGTGCCCATCTTCTCGGCGAGGGCGACGATTTCAGCACCTTCCTCAATGGTGTGCCCGATCGGCTTCTCTAGATAGATGTGCTTTTTCGCCTTCAGCGCTGCCATCGCCATCGGATGGTGCAAATGCTCGGGAGAGCAGATGAAGACGACATCGACATTGGGGTCATTGATGACGTCGCGGTAGTCGACAGTGGTCTTGGGAGTGTTCTTGCCGTTGGTCTGGACAATGTCCTTACCTTTGGCGAGGTTGCCCTTATAGGTATCGCAGACGTGTGTGACCTCGACGTTGTCCTTTGAGAGAAGGTACATCTGGTTCATCACGTGCGCACCACGCATACCGGTGGCAATCCAGCCCACCTTGAGGCGATTGTTCTGCGCACTCGATTGCATCACGGCAGGCCCGGCACCGAGCGCCGCAGCAACTGCGCTTTTCTTCAATAGATCCCGGCGTGTGACATCTTCTGACATGGAAGTCTCCTCTTAATTCTCGGTCTGCGTCTCTTCGATTGCGGGCTTGGCTACAGGCGTGACCTTGCGCGCATGCTCAAAAAGTAATGCTATCGCTTTGTCGGTGCGAATGCGATTGGCGATGCGATCCAGGCCGCCGTCTTTTTCCAACTTCACGCGCACTGCCGCTACCGGCTCGCGTTGTTGCCGGGCCATCCGCTGCACTTCGCGATCCACTTCATCCTGCTGCACGGCCACAGCCTCAACTTCGGCAATCTTGTCCAGCAACAACGTCGCGCGTACATCGCGGGTGGCACGATCCAACTGGCTTTCACGGAACTTCTTCATATCGAAGTTTAACGCGCGAGGATCAATGCCTTGCATCTGCAGGCTGCGTGCATAGCTTTCAAGCTGAATCTGCAGTTGGCGCTCGATATAGGTCTCGGGTACCGCGAAAACATTCGAATCAGCCAGCGTCTCGATCAGCTTGCTCTTGGCCTCTTCTTGCGAGCGATACTGGCGCTCGGCCTGGATGCTGGTCTTAACCTGTTCCTTGAATTCGTCAAGCGTGCGGAAGTCGCCCATCGACTGCGCAAAGTCATCGTCGAGCACCGGCATTTCCTTGATGCGGATAAATTTCAACTCAAGGTCAAAGGTAATCGTCTTACCCGACAGGCGCTCCTGGCCGTAATCTTCGGGATAGGTAACTTGAATGTCTTTGGTGTCGCCGGGGCTCATGCCAACGATGCCAGCGCTAAACTCCGGCAGTGTCTCGGGGTCGCCCAGTTGCAACATCATCTCAGGGTTCTTGATTGGCTCGCCTTCAAGGCCATCCGCGCTCTCAAGGTCCACCAGCACGTAGTCGCCAGTTACGGCCGGACGCGGGTCGATGTTGACATATTCAGCCTTGGATTCGCGCAACTGCTCAAGGCGTCCGGCCACATCTGCTTCACTCACCTGAGGGTCTTCGTATTCCACCTCCAGGCCCTTATACTCGCCGAGGGTAAATTCCGGATGCACATCGAATTGTGCCTTGAAGACCAATGGCTGGCCGGGCTCATTCTTCAGGTCTGTAACGCTTGGTTGCCCTACCACGTGCAGCTTCTCTTCGGCAAAGCGCGCATTCAGCGCCCTGGGGATCACTTCTTCCATCACGTCCTGCTGGATCTCGTTCTGGAACTTGCTACGGATGACGCTCAGCGGCGCCTTTCCTGGACGGAAACCCGGCAATTGCGCTTTGGCCTGAATTCTGGCCAGCACCTTCTCTGTAGCCTCAGCCATATCGAGTACATTTACAGTTACATCCAGCTCGTGCCGGCAACCTTCAATCATAGAATGAAATAACATTCAGACACTTCATAAATCATTAAAATTATTATTTAATATGTTTGTCCATGAATTTAAAAGAAAGCTCGTTTAATGAATTAACTCATTTTTGTTGCTCGTCTTCTTCTGTGTCATATTAAAGGTGTATAAACATGAGT
>JAYSVS010000132.1:0-15536 GCA_043718395.1 Acidobacteriota bacterium | reverse complement strand
ACGATTGGTGCCGAGGGGTTGGATTACCGGCATGGCGAAAATCTGATGATCGCCGATAGCCCTGAAGCGTTTGCCGCCGCTTGCGTGGATTTGTTGACCGGAGAACAGCGGCGGCGAGCGATGGCAGACGCAGCATTAAAACTGGTGAGTGAGCGTTACAGTTGGGAGGCGGTGACGGATGTATTTGAGCGGCTGCTGGTGGACTAAAGCGGGAGCTTGTGGCTGGCCGAATCACAGGTGGCGCGGCGGCGCTTGTCGTAAATCTGCGTAGTAGTGATGTTGCGGTGGCCAAGGAGTTGCTGAACGCGGGCGATATCTTCACCGGCGTTTAATAGCAGTGTGGCCGTAGTGGCGCGGAGCGAATGGGGAGTGTAGCGCGGGCCGGGGACCTGGCGGAGAAATACAGAGACGATGCGCCAGAGGGTGGCTTCGTTCATTCGGGTCGAGCTAAGCGAACGCGAGCGGGGAGCGGAGCGGGCACGAAAGAGAGGCCCGGAAGTGAATTGAGCCTGTCCGATATATTCCTGGATGGCCAAGGCGGCCGCATAGTGAATGCCGATAGTGCGCCGCTTGTTGCCTTTTTCGAGGAGGCGCAGCGAGTAGTGTTCGCCATCGAAGAGAAAATCGTCGACGTCGATATTACAGACAGAGCCAAGCCGGGCACCGGTGTAGAGAAAGGTTTTTAAGATGGCGCGGTCTCGATAGGCGAGGAGGTCGTCACCGGCGGGGAGCGCCATCAGCAGACGTGCGCCAGCCGCACTGAGGGCGGCGGTTTCGCGGATGGGGTCGGTAGAGGATCGTGAGATGAACTGGGCGTGTGCGGGATTGGGGACGTTGATGGGGAGGCGGAGCTCGGCGGCAGCGGCGGCGAGGTATTTATAAAAACTGGATAGCGATGCGATGCGGCGGTTGATCGTCTTGGGGGCGGCTTGAGCGGCGAGCAGGAATTCGCGGAAAGCGAGTACGTCGACCACTGAGACATGGAGCAGTTGATTCGCTTGACTGGGCCAGGACCATTCCATGAAGCCGATGAAGCTCATGAGGTCGGCGCGGTAGGCCCGGCGGGTGTTGAGACTGTCGCGGCGGCTGACCCAGGCTTCAAAGATCAGAGCGATCTGAGAATAGAAAGTTTCGGGGTTGGGGCTGGTGAGGAGGGTAGGGGGAAGAGATCGCGAAGGAACAAGCACTTATGCAAGATAACAGATTTTATCTTGCATAAGAACGGTTTTCGATTGATAGTCTGAGGCCGTGCCTGGGGAAACTAGTCGAGAGCTTAAATCGGCATATCGCAAATTTGTCGACGAGGTGGAGCCGGAACGTAAGAATGAGGCGGGGCGGGATTTGATACGGGCGATCTTTGGCGGCTGATTACTTCTGAAGGCGGATGGCGAGGATGCAGCCCGGCCAGCCCATCTTCATGGCCAAGCCGCAGTAGCTTCTGCCTACCCATTGCAGCGGGGCAGGGAAGTAGTAGTCGAGTTGAGTGGAACTCTCAAAGTTCAAAGCAGAGCAGGACTGGAAGGACCTGGCGAGCGATTTGGCCTGGTCTGGGGTGTTGCTCAGATAATGAGTGGCGTAATTCTCGTAGCGAGATTCACCTTGCTCTCCATGAAGGAGATTGAGGTAGAAGTCTTTGATTCCCAACTTGCCGCTGAGCTGCGAGGCGGCGACAAAGGGGTGGCGGGCGTCGACGGTGAATCCCCAGAAGATACCGCCGGGTTTGAGGCAGTCGTAAAGACGGTCAAAGAATAATTGAGGCGTGGGCAGGTGTTCGAGCACCATGCAGGCGAAGGCGATGTCGATCGAGGCGGGCGCAAGGGGAGCGTCTTCAAAGAAGCAGCGGTGAGAGGCGGTAAAGAAATCGGCGAGCTTGATGTTTGGGTCTGGTTCGATGCCGATGTATTGGGCGGAAACGGCGGCGAGTTCGCCCTGGAGGCTAGTATCGTGGTCAAAGCCGAGACCACATCCGATATCGAGCAAGGCGAGACCGGATGCGCGATCCGGATTCTGGGTCAGATTCGCGGCGTCGGCCAGGATCAGGTCAGTAAAGATACGTGACCGCCACTGGCCTTGGCGATAACGGTCCAAATAAGGGGCTGTGTGGAGAGGGGTGTCGGGCAAGCTGGTGGGCACTCTTTATCGGAAAGTCAAAGTGTGAGTATACCGCGCCACAAGAGGAGGATAAGGAGGGATGAGATGATGGGCCTGGAGGATGAATGAACTTTAGACGGCTCGTCCCGTTGGCTTTGCTGGCGGTGCTGGTAGCGGGGATTGTGTATTGGTGGCGGAACAATGGGCGCAGCGGTTTTAGCTGGGATAAATTTTTGGCGGCTGGGGCGCAAGTGGATTGGCGCTGGCTGGCCGGGGCAGGAACGCTGATCCTGGTGGCGTATGTGTTGAGGGGTTTGCGTTGGGGCGTGATGATGAAGCCGGTGTGTGAGAGTCCGCAACTGGGCAAACTGATTGGGTCGCAATTTACCGGATTTGCAGCAGTCGCGATTCTGGGCCGTCCAGGCGAACTGGTAAGGCCGGCGTTGATTGCCTCTCAGCAAGGGGTGAGCGTACAGTCGCAGATGGCGATCTGGTTTATTGAGCGGATTTTCGATTTGCTTCTGGTGATGACTTTGTTTGGGTTTTCGCTCAGTCAACTTGGTGCCGGAACATTGGAACGGGTAGGCACTACGCTGGGCTGGTTGCTGAAGTCGGGTGGAGGGGTAGCTGGAGTTTCGGCGGCGGCATGTGTGGGTTTGATTGTTTCGTTACGGTATTTGAGCGGGCCGGTGGAGCGGCTGGTGACGCGGATTGCGGGATGGCTTCCGGCGGCGATTGGAAGCAAGCTGGTGTGGTTGTACCAGTCGTTTGCCGAGGGGATTGGAGCGATCCGGAGTACAAGAGAAATTCTGGTGGTGTTGGCGTATAGCGTGGCGCACTGGGGGGCGATAGTAGGAATGTTTTATTGCCTATGCCAGGGCTTTGGACCGACCAGGCACCTGAGCGCACTCGACGGGATGGTGATCTATGGGTTTATCGCGTTTGGTTCGATTGTGCAATTGCCGGGGGTGGGCGGAGGAATTCAAATCGTAACTACGCTGGTATTGACAGAGCTATATGGAGTGGGGCTGGAGGCAGCGGGATTGATGGGAATTCTGGTGTGGATGTTTGGGTTTATTTTGTCGGTTCCGCTGGGGCTGGGCTTTGCGTTGATCTATGGATTGCGGCTGGGAGAACTGAGAGGGATGGCTCAGGATTCTTCGGCGCGGAGCCAGGATTCAAGCACGGCCAAATACCAAAGCTGAGTATTGGCTTGTCCATCGCGAATGGCCTGCTCGAAAGCGCGGTTGAGGGCGGGGCCGTCGATCCAGCCCTGGCTGGCCAGACGGGAGGATTGAAACAGATCGCTGCAAAGCTCGCGCCAGCCCCCGGTCATCCAGGGGCCAATGGGGACGGTAAATCCCTGTTTGGGTGCTTGGGCTAATGCCGGGCCGAGGCGTCGGCGGGCGATTTCGCGCAAGATGGCTTTGAGCTGATTGCCGTGAAGGCGAAGGGCAAAAGGAAGACGGGCGGCGAAATTCCAAAGTTCCTGATCGAGAAAAGGGGCGCGGGCTTCAAGGGCGTAGTGCATGGTAGAGCCGTCGACTTTGGTCATGTATTCGCCGGTGAAGCGGGTGTGGTGTTCGTAGTCGAGGAATTCTTGCAGCAGGTTGGCGGCCGAGTTGGGATTCCATCGAAATTGGCTCGAAACGGATTGTGTCTGGCCGAGGCGCGGGCCAAGCAAGCCTGCCTGGCGGTAGAAATCGAGACCGGGCTTGGCGGCGGTGACGGCGGCAAGCCCGCCTGAGGTGAAGGCGAGTAGATTGGAGAGGCGTTTGGCCGCGCCTTGACTGGGAAACAGGGATTGAACAGACTGGAAGCTCTGAGCCAGGGAATTAGGCAGGAAGCGGCTGGCGCGTTGGGTATGGAAGAAGAGGCGGTGTTCGGGGTAACCGAGGAAAACATCGTCGCCGCCGTCGCCGGTAAGCAAGACCGTGGCCGACTGGCGGACGGAACGGGAAACATGGAGCATACCGAGGGCGGAGCTACAGGCGAAGGGCTCACCAAAGGCCTCGGTGAGAAGCTGAAAAGGGTTATCGGAGAGTTGACCGGAGAGAGGAATAATTTCGTGAGGAATACCGAGGAACCGGGCAGTTTTGGCGGCGACGGAGCTTTCATCGTGAGGGGAACCAGGCACGCCGACGGTAAAGGCTTTGATTGAAGACTTGTGTTGTGCGATGGCCCAGCAAACGAGGCTTGAATCGATTCCAGCGCTAAGCAGTGCACCGACGGTAACATCGGCTTCGAGGCGCAAACGGACGGCTTCGAGAAACAAGCGCTCCGTTTCGGCGACGGCTTCTTCGAAGGAGAGATCGAGGCGCGGCTGATCTTCGGGGACGGTCCAGTAGGTGCGGGATTTGAGTTGTCCCTGATGGAATTCGAGTAGGGTGCCGGGGGGCAGCTTCGAGGCTCCGCGATAGATGGAGCGGGCATCGGAGACATAGCCGTATTCCAGAAATTGGGCGACGGACTGGGGATCGATTTCCGATACGAGCCCGGCGGCGCGGAGAGCTCTGGCAGTGGAGGCGAAGGCGAGGCTTCCCTGGTGAAGCGTGTAATGGAGAGGCTTGACGCCGAGGCGGTCGCGAATTAGAAAGAGCCGCTCTTGCTGGTTATCCCAAAGCGCGATGGCGAACATTCCGCGCAAGCGAGGCAAGAGGGCATCAATGCCCCAGGCGCGGTAGCCGTGGAGGAGAACTTCTGTATCGGTGCGGGATTGAAAGCGGTAGCCCTTGGCTTCGAGTTCGGCGCGCAGTTCCAGGTGGTTGTAGATGGCACCGTTGAAGACGACGGCGAGTTGGCCGTCAGAGCTGACCATGGGTTGTTTACCGGCGTCGGAAAGATCGTAAATGGAGAGTCTTCGATGACCCAGGCTCGCGGAGGGGAAGACATGGAAGCCTTCAGAGTCGGGCCCGCGGCGGGCGAGCGCGCCAACCATGGAGGTGATGGCCGAAACGGCCAGAGTGGGTTGAGAGGAATGAACGAAGCCAGCGATACCGCACATGGTGAGGGTAAGTTTAGTTTACTGGAGACGAGAAAATGCGGCGGGACTTCTTAGTGGATTTTCATGGATTGCTTACGGGCAGGGGCTGGTGGCGTAAGAGGGGAACTTCTCGGCCAGGATGGGGCATAGGTGCTGATAGACCGCTTGGCTAACGGCCCGGTTTCCTTCTACTGTGTAATGTACGTTGTCGTAGAAATTATTGCGGCTCTTGGGTATTTCATTGGCAATGTCGAGGCAGCGCAGATTGTTCGCCTTGCACACCGTCCGGGTCACTCCGTTGTAAGTTTCCTGAATGCGGAGCGCCGTAGTACCGTTGCCTTCACCAAGTTTTACCTTTTCCAGATCGACCCCGGTAACTTCGTCGATGCCGCGGCCCCAGAGGATAGGCTGAGTGATGAACATCGGTTCAATGCCCGCCTCACGGCACAACTGAACCAGGCGTTGCAGACGGCCTTGGTAGGCGGCAAGCAAATCTGGCGGAGAGGCGGCGGCCACCAATTGGTTTTGGCGGACTTCCAGCACTTCACGGGTGCCGAGTTTGGAGAAATCCATCCGCTGATCGAGTAAACCGGCTTGATAGGCGGTGAAGCTGCGGTAGAAATTCAGGCCCAGGGCGATCACTTCACTATAGGCGGATAGGGACTTCACCATGCCACGGATGCCGTTACCGGAGATGCTGCCCCGGACGTTTTCCGCGTCGAAAACACTGGCCTGGCCGCGGGCGACATCGTTGGCACCCACCAGGAAGAGGACGGTTTTCGGGTGGAGTTTGCGGATATGATCTTCCAATAGAACCAGATGGCCGAAGGTGGAATGGCCATCGAGGCCAGCGTTGTTCACCCATAACTTGTCGAAATTGCCCGCCAGACGCTGGGCCAGCAGGGCGGTCCAGGTTTTGTCCTCAGACACCATGAAGCATTGAGTGGTGCTGCCGCCCACGGTGAGCAGGGTCAAATGGGAGGACAGGTCAGCAGGAGGTTCCGGCCCGCGGAATCCCAAAGAGTTGCGGACGACGGTAATGTCCTTTTCGAGTCCTTGGATGATGTCGTTGTGAAACTGGATTTTCTTGTTGGCCTGAAGGACGATCCGGTTGCCCTTAATGCGGGAGAAAAAGGGGTTATAAATCTGGAGGCAAATCTCGAGGGCGAGCAAGCCCAGTAGAGATCCCAGGCCGAGCGCAGCGGCGGTGAGCAGAAAGCGGTTTGGCGGGGTGGGAGTAGTGGCAGGGGAAGGCATGCTAGAACACTTTCGCCAGTATAACCCGGTACCGGGCAGGCGAATAAACAGACGTCCTTCGGTAACAAAAGCGGAAAGCAGGGGCAAAGCAACAAAGTCAGCCAGCCTTTTCCTGCCGCTAGCTCTTTGCTATAATTCCCTGTAGTCTAGGGTGTCTAAATCCTGGTATTTCCAATTCCAATGTCAGAGCAAACCCATGAGGATTTCCGCCACTACGGCAAGACCCACGATCTTCCTTCAAATCGTTCCTTTGGGTGGGTATTTACGGGCTTTTTTGGGTTGATCGCGATCTGGCCACTAGTGCGGCATCAAGGCGAACTCCGGTGGTGGGCGGCTGGGGTAAGTGGAATTTTTCTTGTGCTCACCCTGGCGATTCCAGACGTTTTGGAGCCGCTCAACCGGCTGTGGATGAAACTCGCTCTGTTGATGGCGCGGGTGGTGAATCCGGTCATCCTGGGGCTGATGTTTTTCCTTATCTTTACCCCGGTTGCAATTGTGCTGCGGCTGCTCGGCAAGGACCTTTTACGTCTCAAGCTGGACCAGTCTGCCTCGAGCTATTGGCTCACGCGGACAGACATCGGACCCGCCGGCCCGACGATGAGAAATCAATTTTAAAATTCTTCGGGGAGCAAAGATGAGTTCTTTTATTAGAGAGTTGTGGAGCTTCATGCGAGCCCGGAAGCGGTTCTGGATGTTGCCCATCCTGGTAATGATGGCTCTCTTTGGGGCGTTGCTTATCGTGGCTCAGGGTTCGGCCATTGCTCCGTTTATTTACACTCTTTTCTAATGCGTATTCTAGGGATTTCAGCCTTTTACCATGACAGCGCGGCCGCGCTGGTACGCGATGGCGAGATTATAGCCGCCGCGCAGGAAGAACGCTTCACACGTAAGAAGCACGACCCGCGCTTTCCCAGTAATGCGATCAACTACTGCCTACAGCAGGATGGGACGGATTTGGCGGGGGTCGATTACGTAGTCTTTTACGACAAGCCGTTTCTTAAGTTTGAGCGGTTGCTGGAAAACTATCTAGGTGTGGCACCGAGGGGTCTGCGTAGTTTTTCGATGGCGATTCCGGTCTGGGTACAGGAAAAGCTGTTCCAAAAAGACATGCTGAGGAAGATGCTGAGTGAGTTGGGTGGGCGGGACTTTGACGCGGAACGCCTGTTGTTTACCGAGCATCACATCAGCCACGCGGCTAGCGCCTTTTACCCATCTCCGTTTGAAGAAGCCTTGGTGCTGACGATGGATGGCGTGGGGGAATGGGCCACCACTTCCGTTTGTACTGGCCGGGGCCATCGCTTGCAGATGGAGAAGGAGATTCACTTTCCCCACTCCCTGGGTTTGCTGTATTCGGCATTCACTTACTACACCGGCTTTAAAGTGAACTCGGGCGAATACAAACTGATGGGGTTGGCTCCGTATGGCGTGCCGAAGTATACGCAGCAGATTCTCGACCATCTGATCGATGTCAAGCCGGATGGCTCTTTCCGGCTCAATATGGAGTATTTCAATTACTGCACCGGGTTGACGATGACCACTGGCAAGTTCCATGCGCTGTTTGGTCTACCGCCCCGGCAGGCAAGTGAGTTACTCACACAGGAACACATGGATCTGGCGGCCTCGGTGCAGACGGTGTTGGAGGAAGTGATTCTTAGGATGACGCGGTCTCTGGCCAAGGAAACAGGCATGCGGAATCTCTGCCTGGCGGGCGGCTGTGCGTTGAACTGCGTGGCCAATGGAAAAATTCTGCGCGCCGGGATTTTTGAAAGCGTGTGGATTCAACCGGCGTCGGGCGACGCGGGCGGGAGTTTGGGCGCGGCCCTGGCGGGCTATCACATGTTCGCGGATCAACCGCGTCCGCCGCAGGCGGGGGGCGGCGACCGGATGAAGGGCTCGTATCTGGGTCCGGAGTTCCAGCAGGCCGATATCGAAGCGCGGCTACGATCAGTAGGTGCCCGTTTTACGACACTGAGCGCAGATGACTTGATTCAAGCCTGCGCGGAGTCGCTGGCGGAAGAGAAGGCGCTGGGATGGTTTCAGGGACGGATGGAGTTTGGCCCGCGGGCCTTGGGCGGCCGGTCGATTCTGGGCGATGCGCGTTCGCCAGCCATGCAATCGGTTTTAAATCTGAAGGTAAAGTACCGTGAGTCGTTCCGTCCGTTTGCACCGTCGATTTTGCGGGAAGACGTATCCGACTGGTTTGACATGGATGGCGACAGTCCATATATGTTGCTTGTGGCCGATGTGAAGAAGAGCCGTCAGATTCCGATGACTCCAGAGCAGGAGAAGCTGTTTGGCATCGAGAAACTGAATGTTCCCCGCTCGGAGATTCCGGCCGTGACGCACGTGGATTACTCGGCGCGCATCCAGACGGTACACAAAGAAACAAACGCGGCCTATCATGCGCTGATTTCGGCCTTCCAGCAGAAGACGGGTTGCCCGGTGATTGTAAACACCAGTTTCAACGTGCGGGGCGAGCCGATTGTGGGTACGCCGGAAGACGCTTTCCGCTGTTTCATGGGCAGCGAAATCGACACGTTGGCTGTGGGGAACTGCTTTTTGCGCAAAGAGGATCAGGATCCGGCACTGAAGCTGGATTACAAGAACGCCTTCGATCTGGATTGATCCAGATGGTACCTTGTGGAGGATGAGCCAGCGAGAAGAACCGATAACGGCTGGCGCGGCTAAAGACCGGACGGGGCGGTTTCTGAGAAGTATCCTGTGGAGCTGGCTACCGGTACTCTGTAATTTGTTTGCTGGTTTTGTCTTGACTCCTTACCTGATCCGGCGCTTGGGTGATGACCGGTTTGGCCTATGGGGCTTGTCGTTTTCGTTTCTGGAGTTTGCCTCGCTTTTCGATCTTGGGCTGAGAAGCGCGGTGGTGAACCAGACTTCACGGATGAATGCGACCGGGCAGCGAAGCGCGATCCACGAGGTGATCAATACGGCGCTGGTGTATTTTCTGGCGATAGGCCTGGGGGTGATGGCGGCGGCGTGGATTTTTCACGGGGAGGCGCACGTGTTTTTCCGGGTGCGGGACGTCTATGCGCGGGAATTTGATCTGCTGATGCTGCTGGTTGGCTTTGGGCTGGCGGCCTCACTGGTGGCGGCACCCTTTTCGGGAACCCTGGAGGCGCTGGGAGAGTTTAGGGTAGTCAATCAGAATCAGGCGGCGCTGACGATGATCCGGGTGGCAGTGAGTACGTTGTTGCTGTATCTGGGTTACGGGTTGCTGACGATTGGGGTGGTGGTGGTGACTGCGCAGTTGGTGACCTATGGGTTGAACTGGCTGAGCCTGAAGCGAACGTTACCGGATCTGCGATTTTCGCCACGGCAGGCGAGTTGGGGGCGCTTTCGTGAAATGGCTGTGTTTGGGCTGGACTCGATGATGGCCAACGTAGCGTTGATTTTTCTAAATCAGGGGCCACTGTCCATCATCAAGCGGCTTGGAGCGGGAGAGGCGTTTGTAGGTTATTACTCCGCGCCGTTGCGGTTATTCACTTACGGCACCGAGGCGATAGCGCGAATCGGCTTTGTCACCTCGCCGAGCACGGCGTCGATGGAAGCCAGAGGCGAGCGGGAGCAAGTGATCCGGATGGGGATGTTTCTAAACCGCTATTGTTTTGCGCTCTTTGTTCCGCTGAGTGTGTTTCTGTGGTTTTGGGGAACCGAGCTATTGCGGCGGTGGCTGGGGGAAGGGTTTGCGGTGGAGGGTGCAGCGCTGCTGCCGCCCTTTATTGTGGCAAACGCGATCGCGCTGGGGGGGCAATTCAACTCCAGTTCGATGCTTTTTGGTATGGCCAAGCACCGCGCCTACGCCGTGATTCTGCTGACGGAAGCGGCGTTGCTGGCGGTAGGAGTCTGGTGGATCTGGCCGCATTTTGGACTGGAAGGAGTGGCGTACTGTGTGTCGGTATTGATGGTGTTGAGCCGGGGAATTGCGACGCCCTGGCTGCTGTGCCAGTATCTGGAATTTTCCTTCCTCAAATACTGGTTTTCGATTTATACAAGGCCCGCTCTGGCAGCGATACCGGTGGTGCTGGTTTCCTGGCTGGTGAGTGGCGGGTTGCTAACCGGGCGGAGCTGGGTTGAGCTGATTGGTGCTGCAGCGCTGGTAGCGGTATTGTATGTGGCAACTGCGTTCTTTGTCGTCCCCGAGAAAGAACACCGGCAGCGGCTGGAGCAGATGGTGCGGCGGCGGCTGGCTTAAGCCGGGCCGCGTGTACGGGTGGGTTGCCATAATTTCTGCGGGGAGACAAAGAAGATGGATTGAGCGCAAAAGGCTGCCGCCATCATGGTTACAAAAGTGACAGCGGGGGCGCAAAGGCGCTTGAGCGGAGAAACATCGGGGATGAAACGGTCGGCCAAGGCCAGGGCATAAATAGAGAGCTGCGGCACGAGCACGATCAGTGCCCAGGGTTGGGGCAGGAAGAACGAAAACACAAAGAGTAGCAGGAAGAGATGGGGCAGGATGAGCCGCCCGAGCTTATAGGAAAGATAGTCGAGCCAGAGGCGGTTTTTGAAGGGCGAGAGCAGTTGCGGGTAATAACGCAGCAACTGATAATTACCGGCGAGCGTGCGTACCTTGCGCCGGAATTCGGTTTGAAGCGAAGTGGGGTAATCCCAGGCCACGGCCGATGCTTCGGCAATGAGGCGATAGCCGCGGAAGAAGGCATGGAGCGGGAGGTACATATCGTCGAGGAGGATATGCGAGGGCACAGGAATAAACAGAGACCGGCGAATGACATAAAAAGGTCCGGTGACGCCCAGCATCGAATCGATGCGGCTGAGGGAGTGGCGCAGCCAGGTTTCAAAGCGCCAATAGAGACTGACGGAGGATTCTTCGAGGGTCTCAGGATTCCGGATCCGCATTTCGCCGCTGACGGCACCGACGGTAGGGTCGGCCATTGAGGCTGTAAGGTAGCGAAGACTGTTGGGGGCGAGGATCTGCCGGACATCGGTCATCAGGAGTAACTCAGAGGAAGTGAGCGGAACGGCGGCGGAGATGGCCGCGCATTTACCGCCCGCCGGGACACGCAGGAGTTGGATATTTGGATAGCGCCCGGCATAGCCCTCGACAATCGAATCGGTTTGGTCGGTAGATCCGTCGGAGACGACAAGGATCGAAAAGAGCTCTGGAGGATAGTCGAGCGCGAGGAGGCTATCGATTTTGGCGGCAAGCCAGGGAGCTCCGTCTTTGACGGCGACAATGGCGGTGACGGAAGGAGTTTGTGGCGCGCTGGCAATGGCGGGGCCGGAGGAGCGAAGGCGAAGGAGCAGCGGATAACCAATCAGGATGTAGAAAATCAGGGCGGCCGTGAACAGAAAGAGTAAGGTCATTGGAATGAAGCGGGCAACTCGCTCACTATCGTCGCATGAGGGACTGCGCAAACTCAGTGGACAATAGTAGGAATGCCGAGGCCAATTCGAGTTTTGTTGATCGCCCCTTCGTTGAACATTACCGGAGGACAAGCCGTGCAGGCCGCACGGCTGCTATCGGGCCTCAGCGGGGTTGAGGGGATCGAAATCGCCTTTCAGCCGCTTGATGTCAATATCGGCCCCTTGCGAAAGATTCTCTATTTGCGAACCGTGGTCGCTCATCTGGCGTATTGGCTGATTCTGATGGGACGGGTCTGGCGTTACGACATTTTGCATGTGTTTACAGCGTCGTACTGGTCTTATAATCTGTGGAGCTTACCGGCGCTTTGCCTGGCCAAGCTGTATGGCAAGAAAATCATACTCAATTACCGCGACGGAAACGCGCCGGATCACCTGAAGAACTGGGCGCTGGCGGTGCCGACGATCCGGCAGATGGATAGAGTAGTAGCGCCTTCGGGCTATCTGGTGGATGTGTTTCGCGAGTTTGGAATCGAGGCGCAATCGATTTTCAATGTGATTGATCGAGACCGGTTTTGCTACCGGGAACGGCGCGAGTTGAGGCCCCTGTTTCTGCACAACCGGATGCTTGAGCCGCTCTACGACGTAAAGACGACGCTGAAGGCTTTTCAACTGGTACAGCGGGACTATCCCGAGGCCGGGCTGACGGTGGCTCACGATGGCCCGTTGCGGGGAGAGCTGGAGGCTTACGCGCGGGAATTGGGGTTGCAGCGCTGCCAGTTTATTGGAGCTTTGCCACAGAGTAAGATGGCGGAACTGTATGATCAGGCGGATATTTACCTGACGAGCCCGCTGATTGACTGCATGCCGGGATCGCTGCTTGAATGTTTCAGCTCCGGCTTGCCGGTAGTGGCGACGCGGGCCGGGGGCATTCCGTATATTGCCGCGCATGAAGAAACGGCGATGCTGGTGGATTGCGGGGACGCTGCGGGGATGGCGGCGGCGGCATTGCGGTTGTTGAGGGAGCCGCAGTTGGTTGAGAAGATTACGCAGGCGGCGCGTCAAGAGGTGCTGCGCTACGGCGAGGCGGTGGTGATTGAAGCGTGGGTGGCGCTCTACCGGGAACTGATGGGAGCCGGTAAGCGGTCGCGTACCGGTTCAATCTCAATTTCTTTGTAGGGGGAAGCCTGCATCGCGGCAACGAGGTCCGCGCCGGTGTGTCCGGGTTTGAAAGAAAGGAGAGCCTGCTCGACCCGGACAATAATGCCGTAACGCTTAGCACTTTGCAGAAGGCCGCTACCGCAGTTGGTCGCGAGATCCGGCTTGAGCTGGTTTGAAGCGAATCACCAGCCGCTGGCTAGCGCGGAACTTCAAGCAGATGCAGCAAGCTTTCGATGACAAAGTCCTGATCCTGGTGGGTGAGGGATTCATAAAGAGGTAGAGAGAGAGCGCGGCGGAATACCTGATCGGTATTTGGGAAGTCACCTGGCTTGTAGCCGTAACGGGTGCGGTAGTAGGTAGTGAGTGGCATGTGCCAGGTGCCGATGGTGGTTTCAACGCCAGCTTGCTTGAGTTGGGAGATGATTTCGGCACGGTGCCCGGCGGCGGATTCTGGCAGCAGGCAGACGTAGGACTGGAAGACGGGGTCTCCCCCGCTGGGAATCATAGGTGGGGTAATGCTGGTGGAAGCAAAAGAGCTGGAATAGCGGGCGGCCAAGGCCCGGCGGGCGGCGAGAATCCGGGGCATCTTGGCTAGCTGGCTCAGGCCAAGGGCGGCCTGAAATTCGGTAATCCGGTAGTTGTAACCGGGCCGGATGAAGTCTGGGGTGGGGGAGTCTGGGTTGAGCCCATGATTGCGCAGGGCGCGCAACTCGAAAGCAAGCTTGTCGTCCTGGGTGGTGATCAGGCCACCTTCGCCGGTGGTGATGGCTTTGCGGGGATGAAGGCTAAATGTAGCTATGGCGGGCTCGGAACCGGCTGGACGCCCTTGATGTGCCGCCCCCAGCGAGCAGGCGGCGTCTTCGATCACGGGGATGCCGTAGCGGCCCGCGATTTCGAGGATGGCTGGAAGGTCGGCAATCTGTCCGAAGGCGTCGATGGGCAGAATCGCTTTGACCCGGCGGGCAGTGTCGGCCACCGACATGAGCTGATCGAGGCGCAGGGCGAGGGCTTCGGGCGAGAGATTAAAAGTCTGAGGATCGATGTCGATGAAAACCGGCTGGGCACCACAAAACTCGATCGCATTCGCCGTCGAGATCCAGGAATAAGCGGTGACCAGAACCAGGTCTCCGGCCCGTACGTCGAGAGCGAGCAAGGCGAGATGAAGAGCGGCGGTACCGTTGGCGACGGCGACCACGTGTTTTGCGCCTGTGACCGGCTCAAGTGCTTGTTCAAAGGCTCGAACCTGAGGCCCCTGAACCAGGAATCCCGTTTCGAGAACGGCGCGAACGGCCTCAAAGTCCGTTTCATCGAGAGAGGGTACGGTAAGCCGGATCATGACTGAAGCCTAGTCGATACCGCGGTAGAAATCGCCGGTGGACAGAATGCCTTCATCGAGATCGACCTTGGCTTCAAAGCCAATCAGTTCTCTGGCTTTCTTGACGTCGGGAACGCGAAGTTCGATGTCGGCGTAATCCTTGTTGGTGAAGACAATTTTGGAAGAGGAATTCAGCACGCGGATGACGTTATTGGCCAACCCATAGATGGTGGTGACGGCGCGGGAATTTCCGATATTGAAGCTCTCGCCGACGGCTTTGGGATGTTCGAGGGCGATTAGAAGACCTTCCATCATGTCTTCGACATAACACCAGGCGCGGATCTGGGTACCATCGCCGTGGATCTCGATGGTTTCATTGCGGAGGGCACGCTGAATGAAGGCGCGCAAAGCGCCTTCGCCCACCTGGCCGGGGCCGTAGATATTGAAGGGGCGAAAGACGACCGAGGGCATGCCCATTTCCTGGTGGTAGGAGATGGCCAGATGCTCTTCGGCGAGTTTGGAAACGGCGTAAGTCCAGCGGGCGACGCCGACCGGGCCAACGTTGACATGGCTGGATTCACTGGAACGGAAGCCATACTGTCCGAAAACCTCGCTAGTGGAAAAGCAGAGGACGCGCTCAAGCTTGGGTAGCCGGGAAGCAACATCGAGAACATTTGCCGAACCGACCATGTTGACACGCAAAGTATTGACAGGGCTTTTGATGACCGTATCTATACCAGCGATGGCGGCGCAGTGAACGACGATATTGGCATCCTTCATGGCAGCGGTGAGGGCGGCCTGGTCAAGAATATCGCCCTCGACGAGGCGTAGATTCTTGTGGCCCCGGTAGGTCTTGTCTTTGAGAGAGTTACGGGAGAGATTGTCGAAGGCAATAATTTCGTTGTCTTCGATCAATCGCCCAATGAGCGTGGAGCCAATAAAACCGGCCCCGCCGGTAATGAAAATTCTTTTGTTCTGGATCATAGTGGGGGGTTAATCATTCTCGCGGACATCGGAACTAAGTATGGGACGGCCGTTCAACTGTAAAGAAATCTGGCAAGCCTGCAGAACGCGGAGAACGCGCACGGCGCTTTTCGCGTTAGTAAGAGGCTGTTGGCGAGTGGCGATACATTCGAGGAAGTGCAGGCACTCTCGGCGCAAGGGCTCTTCGGGAGAAATCTCAACAGTAGCGATTTCGCCCTTGCTGAGAACCGGCTGGCGGTCTTGCATGTCGACATGCTGGTTGTAGAGGACCAGCTTGTCCTCTTTGTTGGTGTCGTTGAAAACTGCCATTTTCTTATTGCCGACGACGACCAGCTTTTGCTCTTTGAAGGGATTCATCCAACTTACAAAGACGTGGGCGCGGATGCCGGTGCGGAAGTGAAGACAGCT
>JAYSVS010000131.1:0-44908 GCA_043718395.1 Acidobacteriota bacterium | reverse complement strand
AAGATGCAACGCAGATCGACGCGGCTTTGGAGAAGGTTGCGGATCTGCTTTAGATGCTAGACGCAGTTGTGATCGGAGCGGGGCCAACGGGGCTTGCTTGTGGCATTGAGCTGAAGAAGCGGGGCCTGGCGGCGACGCTGATCGAGAAAGGCTGCGTCGTCAATTCGCTCTACAACTACCCAACCAACCTTGTCTTCTTCACAACACCCGAGTTGCTTGAAATTGGCGGCATTCCGATGACGGCGATGAATGAGAAGCCAACCCGCAACGAAGCTCTGAAATATTACCGCCGCGTGGCAGATCACTTCAAGCTCGACATCCATCAATATGAACGGGTTGAAAAAGTGGAGGGAGGTGACGGTAATTTCACTGTCCAGACCGATAAGGGCATGTATGCGTGCCGTAAGGTGATTTTCTCCACTGGCTACTATGATTTGCCGAACTACACAGGTATCCCTGGCGAAGACCTGCCCAAAGTGCTGCATTATTATCACGAGCCGCACCCTTATTACAATTCAGACGTACTGGTGATTGGGGCAAAGAACTCGGCTGCGCTGGCGGCCCTTGAGCTTTGGTGGACCGGGGCGCGGGTGACGCTCGTGCATCGTGGCCCGGGAATCCACAATCATGTGAAGTATTGGATCAAGCCGAACATCGAGAACCGGATCAGGAATGGCGAGATTCCGGCCTATTTCAATTCATCTGTGGAACAGATCCTGCCGGGCGAGGTGATCTTGAATACGCCTGAAGGACCGATCCGGATCAAGAATGATTTCGTATTTGCGATGACGGGTTATCACCCGGATTTCGAGTTTCTTGAGCGGCATGGGATACGCCTCAATCCTGAAACACAGCGGCCCAATCTGAATCCAATTACCTACGAGACAGAGAGGCCGGGGATGTATCTGGCCGGCGTACTGGTTGCGGGCGTATTCACGAATGAAGTTTTCATCGAAAATGGCCGATTTCATGGAGAAAAGATCGCGCAATCAATTTCTGAAGGAGTTTAGCTATGCATCTTCGACTCAGTCTGCTTTTGGCAGTAGTGATTTTAGGTTGGGGGCAGAGGCCGGAGTTGAAGCAGGCGCGCAATCTCGGCGCGCTCGATGCCAGTGAGGCCATTGAAGGGATTTCGATTCACTTCACACGCAGTGCCAGCCAGCAGCAGGATCTTGATCGGTTTCTCGGTGAGCTGCACCGGCCCGGCTCTGCCAACTACCACCGCTGGCTGAGCCCCGAAGAGTATGCGGCCCGCTTTGGGTTGAAGCATGAAGATCTGGCGCGCATAGAAACGTGGCTGCGCGGCAGCGGCTTGCGAATCGATCAGCGGGGCCGGACTCGAAGTTATCTCATGGCGTCTGGGACTGCGGGCGGGGTGAAACGCGCCTTTGGGACGGAGCTTCGCCGCTATGAACATCGTGGCAGACGGCATTTTGCAAGTGAGGGGCCAGTGAGAATTCCGGCAGAGGTGAACGCGCTCGTTCTCAATGTAGATGGCCTCGATGACTTTCTGCCGGAGCCTGATGGCAACCTGGCTGGTGGCCGGCACATCCTGGCACCGGACGATTACGCCGTAATCTACAACATTCGCCCGGCGCTACAGCGCGGTGTTGATGGCACGGGGCAAAAGATTGCGATCGTGGGCCAATCGAGGATCGAGCTCAGCGATATGAGCCTGTTTCGTACTCGCTTCAACCTGCCAGCGAATGTGCCCGAGGTGATCCTCTACCCCGGCTCTCGAGACCCTGGATTTAATGCCGCGCAAGGTGAAGCGAATCTCGATCTGCAATGGGCAGGAGCAATCGCACGCAATGCAAAACTCTTTTACGTTTATGGCACCAGCGCACTGAACGCCGCAGTGTATGTGATCGACCAGAAACTGGCACCGGTCGTCAGCGTGAGCTTTAGTGCGGGGTGTGAGGCTCAGAACCCCCAGGGCGCACTGTCCGGCTTACGAAGCCTGGTTCAGACAGCGAATGCGATGGGCATCACGTGGGTGAATTCGTCGGGTGATGCAGGGCCGGCAGGCTGTGATTCCAATTCCTCAACGATTGTGCAAAACGGATACGCGCCCCGGTTTCCTGCGGTCATACCGGAGATTACTGCCGTCGGAGGAACGGAACTAAATGACCGCAACGGAGACTATTGGCGCGGCACCAACGATGCGAATCTCGCCTCGGCGCTTTCCTACATCCCTGAGATTCCCTGGAATGAATCGGAGTCTGGTGTAACAGTTGCTTCGGGCGGTGGGGGCGTCAGTAGCTTCTTTCTTCGGCCCGAATGGCAAAATGGACCTGGGGTCGGAAACGAGCTCTTTCGCAAGTCACCAGACATTGCGCTGTCAGCGTCTCTCTACATCGGCTACGCTGTGATTCAGGGTGGAACATTGGTTAGTTATGGGGGAACCAGCGCCGGTACTCCTGCTTTTGCTGGAATGTTGGCTCTGGTGCTGCAAGCCACCAATCAGACTGGCCTTGGCAACATCAACCGTATCCTCTACCCACTGGCCCAAAGCAACCCGGAGGCCTTTCATGATGTAGGTACAGGCAACACGCTGGTGCCTTGCGCAGCAGGCACCAAAGATTGCACCACAGGCAAGATCGGCTTTGAGGCCACACCCGGCTACGATCTGGCCACCGGGCTTGGCAGCGTCGACTTTGACCGCTTGCTTGCGGCCTGGCCCCGGCAACAGCCTACGCAATCGCTGGTGACCTTTTCAAACAGCAATGCGCCTGTGTATGCTGCCAGCTCGGGGGGCACATTGAACTGGCCCTTTCTGCTGACACTTCAGGAACACGCAGGCCTCAAGACGACCTTGACCAGCTTCAAAATTGATAGTGAGGACCTCACTTCGCAGGTGGTCAATTTTTTTAGCAGCAACACGATCCCGGCTGGAGGCACCCTGAAAGCATCGCTGTCCGCTCGCAATCTTCGTGTTCCCCTCACGCAGA
This sequence comes from Acidobacteriota bacterium, assembly GCA_043718395.1. GTDB lineage: Bacteria > Acidobacteriota > Terriglobia > Bryobacterales > Bryobacteraceae > Bryobacter. The sequence continues at coordinate 41,957 of JAYSVS010000131.1, read as the reverse complement.
CCTTTGAAATTTCAGGCCGCGATGAAAGCGGCTATAGCTGGATACGGACGCTACCGGTGCAATTCCTGGGCCTGCCGCCAGCACCTGTGATTAGTGGCATCGCCAATGGTGCATCCTTTGCGCAGAGCTTTGCGCCTGGATCGATCTTGAGCATATTCGGTTCGAATCTGGCCAGTGGCACGCAAGCCGCAGCTGTGGTTCCCCTGATTGACTTCTCGGGTGGTGTGCTGGCATCAATCAATGGCGTTACCGCGCCGTTCTATTACGTTTCCCCAAGCCAGATCAATCTACAGATCCCTTACGGTACACCGGTGGGTACAGCACAGCTAACGCTGAGCTATCCGCAGGCTGGAAGCAGTACCGTCAACGTGCCGGTCAGCGAGACTGCGCCGGGGATCTTTACGGATGGTCAATTGTTCACGGTGCCACAGAATCGTTGCGGCCGGGGCGAAACTTGTATCCTGTTTATCACGGGCCAAGGTGCGGTAAACCCTGTGGTGGCCACGGGCGCGGCACCGTCGCCCAATCTGCCGGTGAGCGGCTTGCCGAGGCCGCTGGGTGCTGTCTCGATGACGATTGGCGATGTGCCGGCGGGGATTGTGTTTGCCGGGATCCCTTACGGCTTGACGGGCGTGACCCAGATCAACTTTACAGTGGCGGCAGCTACGCCAGTGGGTACGCAGCGAGTAGTGGTGAAGGTGGGGCCGAATGAAAGTTCTGCCGCCAGGATAGAGGTGTTTTGAGATGCATTGGTGGATCGGATTCATTGCGGTTGGCGTGTGCAGCGCGCAGGTCTTTGTCGAGGCCCCGGTTGCTGATGCGGACCCGCGCGCTAGAGGCTTGAAGAAAGCCGCTGAAGAGCCCGGAGAGGCCACCGAATATTATCTGCAGCGGCGAGCTGTGGATGGTAAGGCAGATTTGCCTGCGGATCGCTATTTGAAAGCGCGTGATCACGTGAAACGGATGCGCCATGTATCGCTGGCAACAGGAAGGATTTCAAACACAAAGGCAACGCTTGCTGACCGGCAAATCTCGCTTGGCGCATGGCGAGAGCTTGGGCCGGCGAACATTGCAGGCCGGGCGCGGACGATGGTGTTTCATCCGTCAACACCAGCAACGATGTACCTGGGAGCAGCCGCAGGCGGAGTTTTCAAGACTACCGACGCGGGCTCGAACTGGAAGGCCGTAGGTGACATGCTTCCCAACATGGCAGTCAATGCGATGGCCATCGACCCGAGTGCCCCAGACACACTCTACGCCGGTACAGGTGAGGGCTATGGCAACGTTGACGCGGTGCGGGGTGCGGGGATTTTCAAGTCCACCGATGGGGGCCTCAGTTGGAAGCATCTTGAGGCGACGCGCAACAACTCGGGCTTCTTTTTTGTCAACAAGCTGGTGGTGAGCCCGGTCAGCCCAAACCGCGTTTATGCCGCCACCAGCGTCGGGATTTTTAGATCAACAGACTCAGGGGAGACCTGGCAGTTGGCGCTGGATCGCAATTCGCCGTTTGATGGTTGTCAGGATCTGGTGCTACGGCCACAGGCGACCGCAGACTATCTGTTTGCCTCTTGTGGACGGCGCACGACGGCGGCGACGATTTATCGCAATGTAGCTGCAGAAAGCGATTCGGCCTGGGAGGCAGTGTTTACCAATGCGGATATGGCCCGTTCGGTGATTGCTGTTGCGCCTTCAAATCCTTCGATTGTCTATGTGCTCGCATCGAGCCGCGCCGAAGGAGATTTTCGCGATGGGTTTCTGGCAATTTATCGCTCGTCAGTCAATGGCGATAAAGACAGTTGGCAGACCAGGGCCAGCAACACCGATACAAACCGGATGAATCTTGGATTGCTGTCCAATCACCTTTCGCTATACAACGATGTATGTGGTGGCGGACCTTCGACTTTTGCCAATCAAGGCTGGTATGACATTGCCCTGGCCGTGGACCCCACTAACCCGGAAAGGCTGTTTTCCGGCGGCATTGATTTGATGAAGTCAGAAGACGGCGGCACCAATTGGGGCGTGGCTTCCTTCTGGTGGCCCACACAGGCCAACCCAACCTATGTTCATGCCGATCAGCATTTGATTCTGTTTCACCCCAACTACGATGGAGCGACGAATCAGTCGGTGTACTTTCTGAACGATGGCGGGCTCTTTCGCACTGATAATCCAGGGGCCGAAGTGGGCCTGCGGCCGGTCGATACCTGCAATACGGCAGGGTCGCGGATGCGTTTTGTAAGTCTTACGCGAGGGATGACAACCTCTCAGTTCTACCACGGGCAGCCATTTCCGGGTGGGGCCGCCTATCTCGGTGGCAAGCAGGACAACGGGACGAATCGAGGTAGCCTGGCGCGCGGCATCGCAGGCTGGCAGTCCATCAGTGGTGGCGATGGCGGCTATGTGGCGATCGCCCCCGACGACCCTGGTCGCGTGTACGTGGAGACGACGCGGCTGTCGTTGCGGCGGTCCACCAATGGCTTGAGTTTTAGTAGCGCTACGCGTGGGATCACCGAGGCTTCGTCGAATTTTTTATTCATCACCCCCTTTCGCATGGACCCGAACAGCTCGAAGCGCCTTTACATCGGTGGCCGTTCGTTCTGGCGGACTAATGATGGAGCCGACAATTGGGAGCGTGTCAGCCAGGCGATTCCCCTGGGCAACATCAGCGCGATGGCGATAGCGCCGGGCAATCCGGACCGCGTGATCTTTGGCACCAGCACGGGCCGGCTCTACCGCACGAATACGGCCACCAGAGACAATGACGAATCCCAATGGCCTTTTGAGTTTGTCCGTACCAACGGCTATATCTCGTGGCTCGAATTTGACCCCAACAATCAGGACATCGCCTATGCGACGATCAGCACATTCAACAACACCAGCGGCGAGGGGCATCTGTTTCGTTCGACTGACGGCGGGGCCACCTGGGTGCGCTGGGATGGCGCAGGCGATGCAGGTTTGCCAGACCTGCCGGCGCATTCGGTGGCAATCGATCCGGCCAATTCAGACCATCTCTACGTAGGCAGCGATGCTGGTATTTTTGCGAGCTTTGATGGTGGTAAGACCTGGGCCAAAGAAGACGCAGGCTTTGTGAATACCGTCGTTGAATCGATGAATATCGTTCGCGAAAACGGGGTTTCAACTCTCTATGCATTCACCCACGGACGTGGAGCCTGGGCCGTGAATCTCGCCGGTGGCGAAGCTGTGAGTTGCCGCTTTGAGCTGGAGCCGATTGCGCCGTCATCGGCAATCGGAGACTTGGCCAGGGTGAGGCTGAATACGGCTGATGAATGCACTTGGTCCGTATTGCCCAACAGCACCTGGACACGCCTGTCACCCACTACTGGAAAAGGTCCGGCAGATTTGAGCGTGCAGTTTGCTGTCAATGCCAGCACACTGGCCCGCAATAGTGAGTTGCTGATTGGCGATCGGGCATTTGCGGTTTTGCAGAGTGCGGCGCGGGCTGTCGCGGGCAACGCCGCAGTGGAGCAGGCTTTCGCCTTGCCAAGCCTACCTTTTGTTGGCATCACAAACTCCCGCTTGTTTGCCGCACCGAATCCCGAGGGCAGCCCGGTGCATTCGTGTACCGATTCTGTCGATTCCCGGGGCAACTGGTTTCGATTTGCAGCTACGTTTACCGGGACGATTTATTTAAGTGCCTATACGGCCAGCCCGCTGGGCGGCTTTGCAGGCAATGTGATTGCTGCTTATGAGGGCGAGGCCGCGCGGGACAATGAGCGGGCTTGCGAGAAGTCGGCCACACAACCCGAGCTGCGTCTGGCAGTAGAAGAAGGCAAGACATATCTGATTCGGGTCTCTGGGACTGGCACAGGAAATGCGGGAGGCACCCAGGTTTTCCTCGCGACACGCATAGAATAGCTACATGCTATCCCGCAGAGAATTGCTTGCCATGGCGAGCGCGGCCTCGTTATCAGCCGCAAAAATCAACTCGACTTTTAAGGGCGTCACTATTGGCGCACAGAGCTATAGTTTTCGTGATCGCGATCTTGATGGTGCCATCAAGGCGATGCAAGAGATTGGTCTTGGTTCGGTAGAGCTTTTCAGTGGTCATGCCGAGCCCAAAATGAAAGACCGCGCTGAATTGCGCAACTGGCGCGAGACGGTAAGTCTCGATCACTTCACTGCTATTCGCAAGAAGCTCGACGACGCTGGCATCCAGTTGTGGGCCTATAACTATAGCTTCCGCGAAGACTTTACGGATAAAGAAATTGCGCGCGGCTTTGAGTTTGCCAAGGCGCTGGGTGTGAACAAACTGACAGCGTCCTCCAACATCTCGACAGCCAGGCGCATTGATCCATTTGCTGCCAAGGCGAAAGTATATGTCGGGATGCACAACCACTCCAACATCAAGCCGAACGAGTTTGCCACGCCCGGTAATTTTGCCGAAGCCATGAAGGGCACCAGCAAGTACATCGGCATCAACCTCGACATCGGACATTTCTGGGCCGCCAACTTCGACCCAACTGAGTATTTGGAGAAGACCGCCAGCCGCACCGTTTGCATCCACCTGAAAGATCGCAAAAAGAACCAGGGCGCGAATATGCCGTTTGGTGAGGGCGACACCCCGATCAAGCCTGTGCTTGAGTTGATGTCTCGCAAGAGGTACAAGTTCCCGGCCAATATCGAGTACGAGTATAAGGGCGCTGACACCGTGGTGGAAGTAAAGAAGTGCCTCGAGCATTGCAAGAAGCTGCTGGCTTAAAGCTTTCGCAGACTATCTAGAAAAGCCGCCAGAATGATGCTGGCGGCTTTTGCATTTTGAAGCTGCGGTACCAGTTGCAAAGCGGATACATCAGGGCCAGGAGGACAAGCCAGACTGCATAGGTGACTTCTAGCGGGGCTGCCTCAGGGAATAGCGTCAAACCAATGACGGCCAGCACGTAGAAGTGGGTGATGTAAAAGAATAGCGGCGTTTGTCCGAAGACCATCAGGGGCGACTTGGGGGAAAGCAGCTTTTCTGGCAGCCGCATCAGAGCTGCAAGCAGCAAGAGATCGACACCCACCGAGATCGTCCAGAAGACCAGCGACGGCGGGTACTTCACGTTGTTGAAGAACTCGATCCAACTGGAGTCTCGTGCGGGGACAATATTGCCCCAACTTCCGCCGGTGCGAAGAGCGATTCCGGCGCAGAGCAGCGCAAGCCCCCAGACCCAGATACTCCTGCGGGCTTGCGGCGCACTCTTCCACCAGTAGCCGAAGTACATCCCCAACAGCGTTATCGCGAGCCACGGGATCACTGGATACAAAACAAACAGGTGATTGGAAATCCCTGGCGCAATCAGGATCGTCAGCCACAGCGGACCGCTCTTGCCGTTCACCGGCAGCAGACTATGAGTTGCCACGACACAAGCAGCCCCCGCAACCAACCACAGCGCAGGCCGCAAGCGCAGCAATTGCGACGACAACAGCATTACCAAACCTAGCCCCGAGAGAGTGATAAAACCCCAGTAGGGCGGCTGGCCGTCGTTGGGCGGGGCCTGCGAGAGATGGCTCAGCGTGGTCGCCGCCGGCTTCAACAAGCTCATGATGAAGATCACCGGGCTCTCCAAGAACTGCCCCGCCAGGAAGATCACCAGGCCTCGTGAAGCGGTGCGGCGCATGACTTGACCTTCGGTCCAGCCGGCATCTTGCCGCGAGCTGGCAAACCAGTAAATTCCGGCACCCATCAGAAAGAAGAAGCCAGGTGCGCAGAGATGTGTGATCCAGCGGGTGAAAAAGGCGAAGCTGCTGTCGTAGGTGCTGATCGCCCCATTCCAGAATTCACTCGAATGCTGCCGCGAGACAAAGACATTGGTGTGATCAATCGCCATGAAGATCATGATGAGGCCACGCAAAGCATCCACCGCGCCAAATCGAGCCAAATTAGGGGACATGGAGGTGATTGTAGCGAAGCACTAAAGCAATTGGGCTCTTTGCACGATGAACAGAAAGAGCGAATATGGCTACTGCCGTCCCAAGAGTTGAAGCATCTACCGTACTGGCAAACGCCGCACACATCCTGAAAGATCCAGTCAGGAAGCCTCTGGCGAGTTTGACAGAGTGGCTCTGCCCGCAGTCGGATCGCCTGGAGAAGCAATTTGTCGCTCGTTTGAAGGTTTTGCGCTTTGAAACGCGGCAGATTCAAGCGCTCATTTGCATTACAACTGGCACTGCGGCGCGTGTACTCGGGCCCTCCAAGAGTTCTCGCAAGTCGATGCTTGAATTCCTGGAGCAAGTTGAATACAGCGGGCGGCGCCTGGCGAAGCTGAACCTGCCTCCTGGCGGTATCCAACAGGCCTTACAGGAATATGACCGTCTGTTGCTACCCATCATTGATCGAGTGGGTAAGGAGCGTGCGGCGCAGTTTCGCTGGGCCAATGAGCAGCTCCACTTTTGCGTGCTTCTGACGCTCAACAACGCCTACTACCAGGTGCGTGAGAGTGAAACGCAGGCCTATAGCGAGCTCTTTCGGATTGAGCTCGAAAGCCGCGGTTTGCATGAGTTGTTGCGGCGCTTCATGACGACGCTGGCAACTCTTTACCGCGCCGACAATGCCTGTCTTTTCTTTCTCGACAAGAACGATCAGGTGCTGGTTCCAATGGCCTATGTTGGGGAGGGCACCAAGACTCCACCGCATCTGGTGACCAACGAGGCAGGGTTGGCGCAAACTCTATCGAAACCCTTTTGTGTCGACGAGGCCGTGGATCAGGGCGGATTGGTGTTGGACAAGCGCACGCGAGACCGTTATGTCACCTGCTGGAGCGTGCCGTTGATGGACGGTTTGCGCTTGCGTGGGGTGATGCAATTCCGCTTTCGTAAGGTTTATGAGTGGCTGCCGCGCGAACAGGAAATGCTCGAGATTGCAGCAGAACGTTGTTTGATGGGGGCGGGTAAGGCACGTCTGATGGAAGATCTGGCGGCCCGCGAAGAGCAAGTACGGCGGTTGGCCGAGCGGATGCTGCAGGTAGAGGAAATGGAGCGGCGCCGCATCAGCCGTGAGCTTCATGATGAGGCCGGGCAGTCGATGCTTTGCATTCGTTTGCAACTGGAGATGATCGAAGAAAGCCTGTTGCCCGAAGACCACAAGGTAAAAATCAAGCTGCAAGAAACAAGAGACTTGACCGAGCGGACGATTCTGGAGATTCGCCGGCTGATTGCGGCTTTGAGCCCTGCAGTGCTTGAGCAATTGGGATTGGGGGCTGCCTTACGGCAACTGGTCAGCCGCTTTAGCCGGGTCCACCCGGCGAGGGTAAAGCTGGGTCTATCCCGGATGGGGAAGTTGCCCAAGAAGACTGAGGTAATCGTTTACCGGCTGGTGCAGGAGTGTATGAACAATGTCGGCAAACATTCTCAGGCAGCTCATGTAAACATTTCTATCGAAAGTGCCGATGGCTTCTTAAGGCTAAGCGTAGAAGACGATGGAGTCGGCTTTGAAGTTGAAGAAGCTCTATCGCGAAGAGATTCCTATGGTTTAGCTGGGTTACGTGAGCGCGTGGCACTCCTCGGTGGAAAATTCTATGTAGAAAGCCACCAAAGGAAAGCCGGAAAAACCGGGCTCGCCAAGGCAGATACGCATGTATCGCGCCTGGGCGAATCCTTGGCCCGTGGAGGCATGAAGTACAGGGGCCGTTTCCGAAAAGGGACTCGAATTCAGATCGAGTTGCCGCTGCTGCGAGAAGCGAACCATTGACCCGAAATGGGGGAGGCAAGTAGCACATGGCGAAGATTCGTATTTTGCTCGCGGATGATCATACTCTGTTCCGGCAGGGGATCAAGACGCTGATCAATGCAGAAGCAGACATGGAAGTAGTTTCTGAAGCAGCCAATGGTGGCGATGCTGTGGATCGCGCGGCTGAAGTTCGCCCAGATCTCGTGCTGATGGATATCGGCATGCCTGGGCTAAGCAGCTTTGAGTCGACACGGCAAATCAAGAAGAACCGTCCAGAAACTAAGACTCTTTTTCTGACAATGTATGACGACGAAGATTACCTGGTAGAAGGCATGGAAGTCGGTGCCAGCGGCTACGTACTCAAAGACAGCCCCTCGGGCCAGTTGATCAGTGCGATCCGTGACATCTGTCGCGGTGGCAGTTATCTGAGCCCTCGCATGCTAAGCCAGTTGGTGGATGACTTCCGCAGCCGCATCAAGAGCGCAAACCGTCTGCCGCGGTTTGCCACACTCACCACGCGAGAGCGCGAAGTGTTGAAGATGCTGGCCGAAGGGCAGAGCGTCAAAGAAATCGCCTGCGATCTGAATCTAAGTGTAAAAACAGTTGAAGCCCACAAGTTCAACCTCATGCGCAAGTTGGATATTCACAATAAGGCGCAGCTCGTGCAGTACGCCATTCAGAAGAAGATCATCAAGATTCCGAATATGGTTTAATTTGAGCTCAAATCCTTATACAATCGCGGTGTGAACCGTCGCGATTTGTTAAAACTGGGCTCAAGTTTGCCCCTAGCCTCTATCAAAGCCTCCGCCTCTGCCTCCGCGGGGGCTTTGCTTATTGGCGCACCCGTTTTTTTGAAGTCGGACGACCCGGCAGAGCTGGCCCGCGAACACCGCCGCGTCGGCTATAGCGCGGCATACTGTCCGGCGGTGAAGATTGGCGAGAAAGAAAAGCTGCGTGCCATTGAAGCTGCTTTTGCCAAAGAGAACGTCGTCATTGCTGAAGTGGGAGCATGGAAGAATCTGCTCGATGTGGACCCAGTCAAGCGCAAAGAAAACTTCGACTACGTGGTGGAGCGCATGGCGATTGCCGACGAGGTTGGGGCCCGTTGTTGCGTCGACATCGCAGGAAGCTACAACGAAAAGTTTTGGTATGGCCCTCACCCGAAGAATCTCTCAAAAGAAGGCTTTGATGCCACAGTCGACAACTGCCGGCGCATTCTCGACGCCGTGAAGCCCAAGCGGAGTTTTTTCACGCTCGAAGTAATGGGGTGGACTTATCCTGACACGCCCGATAATTATCTGCGCCTGATTAAGGCGATTGATCGCAAGGCTTTTGCCGTGCACCTTGATGTTTGCAACGCAATCAATTCGCCGGAGAAGCTTTATCAGAGCGGAGCATTGATTGACGAATGCTTCCGCAAGCTGGGGCCTTTCATCAAGAGCTGCCATGCGAAGGATCTGGAATGGGTGGTAGAGATGAACGTCCACTTCCTCGAAGTGATCCCCGGCAAGGGGCAAGTGGACTATAAGGCTTATCTGCGCGGCCTGCACGGGCTCAAGACACCGGTGCCGCTGATGCTCGAGCATCTGAAAACAGCTGAGGAATACAAGCAGGGCTTCGACTACATTAGTAAGATCGCCCGTGAATTGAAGTATCCGCTGGCTTGAGGAGAGTGTGATGAATCGTAGAGATCTAATGATGACCGCAACAGCGGCGATGATGGCCACCCAGTTGAAGGCAGCTCGGCTGCCAATCCAGAAGGCCGTTCTCGGCGGGATGCTGCCCAAGGAATTGTCCGACTGGAAGTCAAAGTTTGAAGTAGCCAAGTCGGCCGGGTTTACCCATCTCGAGATGGGTACTGCAGATGACCCGAAAGAAGAGGCAATCATTGCCAAGGCAGCCTCCGACACTGGCATGAAGATTCACGGCGTCATGAATAGCGCCCACTGGAAGAATCCTCTCAACTCACCAGATAGCTCCGTTGTCGAGACGGGTATGCAAGGCATGCGCAACAGCATTCGCAATGCCAGAGCCTGGGGCGCTTCAACGGTTTTGCTGGTGCCTGCCGTTGTGACTCCGAAGAGCCCGTACGAAGATGCCTGGAAGAAGAGCTCAGAGAAGATCAAGGTATTGCTACCTGAAGCCGAGAAGGCCAAGGTGATTATCGCCGTCGAGAACGTCTGGAACAAGTTTCTCTTGAGCCCGATGGAGATGGCAAACTACGTCGATTCCTTCAAGTCTCCCTACCTCAAGGCCTATCTGGATGTCGGCAATATGGTGTTGTTCGGCTATCCGCAAGACTGGGTCCGAACCCTTGGCAAGAAGCGTATCGCCAAAGTTCACATCAAGGATTTCCGCTTCAAAAAGGGCCTGGCAGAGTTTGTCGACCTATGGGACGGCGAGATCGAATGGAAAGAAGTACACAAAGCATTTGCCGACATCGGGTATGAAGGAATCGCCACTGTCGAGCTTCGCGGGGGCGATGCAGCGTACCTGACTGACGTCAGCAAGCGATTCGAACGTATCCTAGTAGGTGAATGAAGAAGTTTTTGCTTGGCATCCTCTGCGGCTTCGTCTTTGCCGGCGCCGCGATCTTGATCTTGGGTTTTGCGCTTGTGCGCATGGTCGGAAAGAGCCTTCCCGATACGCCGGCGGAGTCGTATTTGGTCTTAAGACTTGAAGGCACCGTGCAGGAGCATCCTGCCGACGAGATTCCGATTCCCTGGCTCGACCAGCAAAGCCCCTGGACGGTGCTTGAAATCAAGCAGGTACTCGAAAAGGCAGCCAAAGACAACAAGATCAAGGGCCTCATGATCGAGACCGGAGGCAGTGGCATGGGCTGGGCCAAGGCAGAAGAAGTGAGAATGGCCCTGGCCAACTTCAAGAAGAGCGGCAAACCGATGCACGCTTTCTTGCGCCGGCCAAATGCCAAAGATTATTTTCTGGTCTCAGGCACCGACCGCATCTCGATGGTGGATGAGGATGTTCTCGATCTCAAAGGCTTACGCGCCGAGCGCACTTATTACAAGAACACGCTTGATAAGTTGGGCGTTGAAGTAGAGATCGAGCATGCCGGCAAGTATAAGGATTTTGGCGATAGCTTTACCCGCACTTCGATGACACCAGAATCGCGTGAGTCGCTAGGTGCGATCCTGAATGGAATTTTCAACGTGCTGGTGAAGGGAATTGCCGAAGGGCGCAAGCGTACTCCGTCCGAGATTGAAGCGTTGATCGATGAAGGTCCGTTTTTGGCCAAAGCGGCTCTCAAGGCGAAGCTCGTGGATGCGCTCGAGTATGACAATGTGGCACGCGAACAGTTGGCGAAGAAAGCAAATGTCTCAACCAAGGGTGCGGTTTCAGGGCGAGACTACCGCAAGCAGATCCGCTTCCGCTGGGATCGCGATGACAACAACAAGATTGCCTACTTCGTGGCCGAAGGTGACATTACGCGTGGATCTGGGATGGGTGAAGGCCAAATCGCCTCGCGCGACTTCATCAAACACGTGCAAAATCTGAAGGCCGACCCCAGCTATAAGGCCGTTCTGCTGCGTATTGATTCGCCGGGCGGCGATGCGGTCGCCTCTGATGAGCTCCTCGCGGCGCTGCAGGAATTGAGTAAGGCAAAGCCAGTGGTAGTTTCGATGTCAGACGTAGCGGCCAGCGGTGGCTACTACATGGCGGTGACGGGCGACACCATATTCGCTTATCCCGGCACGATTACTGGTTCGATCGGTGTTGTCTACGGGCGGCCAAATTTGAAGGGTCTCTACGGCAAGCTTGGCCTGACCAAGGACGGAATGCAGCGCGGCAAGAATGCCGATATCGACTCTGAGTCGAAGCCACTTTCAGAAGTCGCCCGAAAGAAGTTGCGCGAAGGCATCAATGAAAGCTACACCACTTTTGTGGCTAAAGTGGCGGCCGGCCGCAGGTTGAAAGTGGAAGATATTGAACAACTAGCCCAGGGCCGGGCCTGGATTGCCTCTGACCCCGGCGCTAAGCGATTGACAGACGAACTGGGAGGCATTGATGCCGCACTGGCTTCATTGCTCAAGAAGGCAAAGATTGCACCCGATGCAAAGCTGCAGTTGGTGCCTTATCCTCCAGCGCAGAATTCTTTTGAGCGGTGGTTTACTGACGAGAAACTGATCAGCGCGGCGATCGGTGGCGTCCTGGGTTTTGAGAAGCCTGCTTATACCGATGAGGTCCGTCGTGCTCTTCGTCCCGCTTTACGGCAGGGCGGCATGTTGCGCTGGATGCCTTATTCAATCGACATCAAGTAGGGCAGCTTAGAAAGCGCCCTATTTTTAGAAAGCAGCAGCAGAGCTGATGCCTGCCTGGCCGAGGGCATTGGCCATCTTCTCAAGGGCTGCCTTGTGGATTTGCGAGACTCGGCTCTCGTTAATCCCTAGCATGCCGCCGATCTCTTTCATGGTCAATTCGTTCGTATAGTAAAGCAGAACCACCCGCTGGTAGCGTTCCGGCAGGGTGTGCAGTGCGGTACGAAGCAAGCCGCGCAGTTCTTCTTTGGCGCAGATCGTGTCTGGGTGATGGTCGGGGCTTGTGGGAAAGTCGGGGGCCGGCAGATCTTCGCTCTCATGAGCACGGGATGAGGCCGAAACCAGGCCGACGTTGCGGAGGTCGATCATCATCTGTCGCCAGCGGTCTACTTCAACACCCATCTTGTTAGCAATTTCGTGTTCGGTCGGATTCCGCTGCAATTCACTGGCGAGATCGCGAGTAACGGCTTCTACTTGCTTGTGACGGCGCCGCAGATCGCGCGAGGCCCAGTCGAGCTGCCGCAGGCTATCGAGAATCGCCCCTTTGATGCGGTGCTTGGCGTAAGAAGAGAAAGCGACGTTCTTGTCAGTATCAAATTTGGTGGCAGCATCAAAAAGGCCCATGATGCCTGCGTGAATCAGATCGTCCAGGTCGACATGCACTGGCAGATTGTCGTGCACTCGAACAGCAATCGCGCGAACCAGCGGTAGATGTTCTAGAACCACCCGGTCCCGGTTGGCATATGCGCTCTGCTCGGGATGCACAATATCGGCGATGGTAGTAGTCGCTTCAATGGAATGTGTCAGCGTCTCGAATGAAGCTTGGGCGTCCGAGACTGGTTCTTTTAGAAGTTTCTTAGATGCGGCGGATTTTGAAGTCAGGGCATTTTTTGAAGTCAGGGCAGTAGACACGCGGGCAGCGGTCATAGTGGAGGTCTCCGAACGGGATTTGGGTATTAATTCCCGGCAGGAGATGTTAGCGGGACGTTGGGTGATGCTCTCAGTTGGAAAGGTCTGAGTGCCCATTAGTTCTTGAGCTGGAGGCTTTCGTAACGCTTTGATCTTTTTGCCGGTCCGCCGCGAATTTGTTTCGCTGACGACACCGAATTGAATGCAAGGCGCGTGCCGTTCTGTTTCGGAAACTTTAGCCCTATTTTGAAGCAAAGCGAAAGCCATTTTGAATTCCTCTTAGTTACCCTAAACTGTTGTTGAGCATAGAGTTAAGGGACAACCCTAGCCTTTGGCCAACAAAATCGACTGTCTCGGAAGATTTCCACAGCCCCAAAGCGGGAACCATAGTGGATTCGCTGTTCCTTATCGGGATTCTAAGTTCCAATCTGAGACAATCCACTAGTAAAAGCACTTTAGAACTCTAGTTCAACCACCGTCACCTAGTATTATCGAACATTACTGCTGGTTCTAAGTAAAAGAAAACAAAAGAATTAAGCCTTAGATACGCTAAGTTGTTTTGCTTAGTTTTTTGACTAGCCAAACACCTGAGAAGATCACAAGCATTGCACCCAGCTCTTTTAAACCGAAGTCTTCTTTATAGAACAACCAGCCTAGGGTGACCGCCACGACAGGGTTTATATACATATAGATAGAAACTATGGCGAGCGGCAGATGCTGGAGCGAGTAGAGGTAAGCGCTATAGGCAACAATCGATCCAAAAACAGCCAGATAGACAACCGCGCCCAGGACTCTCGGACTAAGTTGGACGTTCCAGTCCCCCTGTACTAAGCAGAGCAAGCCAACGCCAATCCCTACGGTGGCCTGCTGAATCGCACCTACCAGAATCGGGTTGGTTTTCTCGACCCGGCGCTTTTGAAGAATCGAACCAAGTGACCAGGCGATGCAGCTCACCTGAAGAATCAGGAAGCCCTTAACGGTATTGCCGCTAAAGCCAGAACTCAGCGCATCTGGTCCAACCAGCCACACCGCCCCTGCAAAACCGATTGCCATGCCAATAAAGGCCTTGGGATTGATTCTCTCACCGCCTGGCACTAGCATCTCAATGCCGATCATCCAAAACGGATTGACCGTGATGAACAGCGAGGCAAGACCGCTGGGGATATGCGTTTCAGCCAGGGTGAGGGCGTAGTTGCCAACGCCGAGAGTAAGCAGGCCCGTTCCAATGGGCCAATAAAGGGCCATTCCGCGAGGCATTGTCCATTTACGCCACAGCGCAAAGGCGAATATCAGTCCACCCGAGAGCAAGAATCGGCTGGCCACCAGCAGCAATGGAGGAATGCCTTCGAGGGCAATTCGGATCCCAAGATAGGTAGTTCCCCAGAAGAAACAGACAGCAGCCAGACTCCACCAGGCGGCGGATGATGGTTCAGCACGAGACAAGCACTTAGGGTAACAAGTACAATCGAGACTTGATCATTACCGTTACGCTCAATCCCGCAGTGGATCAAAACATTTCGGCCGATCAACTGGTTTTTGAAGATCGCGGCTACATTCTCGATAGCTTTGAGAGCGCCGGTGGGCGCGGCATCAATGCTTCCCGCGTCATTCATTCCTTTGGTGGCAAGACGCTGGCTATTGCTTTCTCTGGTGGCGAGAGCGGCACGCATTTTGAAAACTTGATGCGCAGCTACGGCTTCCCCAGCGAATTCGTACCAATGAAGAACGCGATCCGCCACAACCTTTCTATTACCGACAAACAGGGGCTAAGCGTCAAACTGAATGAGCGCGGGCCCCAGTTGGCTGACTCGGAAGTGAAGGCAATTGAAGAGGCCGTCGTGAAGCGTCTGCCGAAGTCGAAGTGGCTGATGCTCTGCGGTAGCGTTCCGCCAGGCGTGCCTGGTGATTTTTATTCACGCCTGATCGTGGCCGCCAAAGAACATGGCGTCAGCACACTGCTTGATACCGATAGCGACCCCCTGACACTCAGCATCGAAGCTGGGCCGACGGTGGTGACACCGAATCAGCCTGAAGCCGAACGGCTGTTGGGCCGAGCGCTTTTGACGCGCAGTCATTTTGTCGAAGCGGCGCAAAGGATCCGCGAAATGGGTGCCGAGACTGTGGTCTTGTCGCTGGGCGCTCGCGGGGCAGTGGGTTGCACTAAGGATCGTGTTTATGAAGTGATCCCTCCGCGCGTGGATGCGGTTTGCCCGATCGGGGCAGGTGACGCGATGGCAGCGGCTTTTGCTTGGGCCATGACGAAGGGTAAGGCATTCCACGACTCCCTTCGATGGGGAGTGGCGGCCGGTACGGCTTCGGCGATGTTACCCGGCATCAGCTTTGCCAATCTTGAGCAGACCAAGGCCATGTACAAGCGGGTGGAAGTAAAGCCGATCGTATAGCGTAGCGTTGATACCAGTGCATGGCACGTCTTAATTGACGATAGATTTACAAGCGAGGCAGCCACATTCCCATCGTGGCTCCAAAGATACCGATACCCATAGCGATGGTCAAAACCAACAGTCCCGCAGCCGTGGCGTATTTGGCAGTGGTGCCGGGTCGATCTTGCACCCGGAAGTAAACTTCGAGCACTGCGATTGGTACAAGCAACTGGGCAAATGTGAGGAAGTCAAGAAACGGCCCCCGAAAGGTTTTTACATCAAAACCAACCGGGCCTTTGTTCACAATTAACCAAAAGAGCAACCCCACTCTGAAGAACCAGACACCGCTCACGGCAAGATACAAACGAAGAGCCCAGCGTCTATGAATAGCGATCTTGCGATCCATTGCATAACGCAAAGCCATGGCCCCGCACAGAAGAATCGCAAGCGCATTCATGCTTGTGCCTAAATGTTGCACAATGCCACCTACCACTCGCCCTTTGACCCAAATCAGATAAAGCCCTGTGACGCTCATGATGAAGGCAATCACCATGTAGACCCTGCCATTCCAGCGATGAATACGAGGAACCACAACCCCGCCGCCTTTTGCAAGATTGAATCCGCAGTGCTGGGCAATGTTTGGCTCATAGGTCAGAGTACGGCTGACCTGCGCTCCATGTTCCCTAATAAAAGCTTCGCGGCGAGATCAGAGCCCGAGAGCCTTCTTGCCGGCAGCCATCACTTCGAGAATTTTTTCGACGTCGTAGACTGCACCTCCCCAAGTGCCACCACTCACATCCTGCAGTGCAGCCCAGAGGCGAGTGTCGTTAGGCAGTTGTGGGTCTGGGTGCAGATCATCCGGCGTCTCGCGTGAAGCCAGTAGTTGATCGCCACCTTCTACTCCGCCTTCTTCGGTAATCAGGTTGACGCTGCCGGTTAGGTCGTTGCGATTGACATGGATCTCGATCCAGTCACCATCTCGCACCTTGCCGATAGGCCCGCCAGACAAGGCCTCTGGCGTGACATGTCCAATGCAGGCACCAGTAGAAACGCCACTAAAGCGAGCGTCGGTAATTACAGCAACATGCTTGCCGAATTCGAGAAACTTGAGTGCGCTGGTGAGCTGATAGGTCTCTTCCATACCGCTACCCAAAGGGCCTCGGCAGTTGAGTACAAGAATCTCACCGGCATGAATACCCGCGTCGCCCTTGGACTTGATCGCCCGAATCGCATCCGGTTCAGAGTGAAACACGCGTGCCCTTCCACGCTTGCGGTAGATGTTGTCAGCATCGACAACGCTCGGGTCAATTGAAGTGCTCTTGATCACAGCGCCGCCTGGGGCAAGATTGCCATGCGGGAAGCAAACCGTAGCTGTGAGTCCGCGTGAACGGGCTGAATCTGGCGACATGATGACGTCTTCGGGATCGATACCATCGCGCTCTTTGAGCAGCTTGCGCAAGTGGTGCCGGCGTTCGCTTTGTTCCCACCAGTCTAGCGATTCACCCAGCGTGTGGCCGGTAACGGTGAGTGCGTTGAGATCAAGCAGGCCTTGCGCACGAAGGTGGAGCATCACTTCAGGCACGCCGCCAGCGAGAAACACTTGCACCGTGGGATGGTTGCGCGGGCCATTGGGCAGGGCATCGACCATGCGCGGAATCTGCCGGTGGATGTGGGTCCAATCGGCAGGCGTGGGACGGGCGAGCCCGGCATGATAAGCGACGGCGGCGAGGTGCATGATGACATTTGTCGAGCCGCCAAACGCAGCAAAGACAGCCATCGCATTCTGCATCGCGGCAGGCGTAAGAACACTGGTAGTGGTCATGCCCTTGGTCGATTGAAAAAGCAGCGCCTTGGCTGAGCGGCGAGCCATGTCGAGCCAGATCGGTGCTCCAGACGGAGCCAGTGCTGCATGCGGCAGCGCAAGACCCAGCGCCTCGCCAATTACCTGCGCCGTCGCGGCAGTGCCAAGAAACTGACATCCACCACCAGGCGACGCACAAGCGCGGCAACCCATATCAGCAGCGTGCTCCAGCGTGATATCGCCATGGGCAAATCGTGCGCCAATCGTCTGTACCTTGCCAGTATCTTCACCATCCTCAATGGCCAGAGTCACACCGCCCGGCACCAGAATCGTAGGCAGATTGTGTGTGCCAGCCAGCGCCATCATCATCGCAGGCAGACCCTTATCGCAAGTGGCGACACCCATAACTCCCTGTCGCGTGGGCAAACTGCGGATCAGACGCCGAAAGACCATAGCCGCATCGTTGCGGTAAGGCAGACTGTCGAACATGCCCGTAGTGCCTTGCGTACGGCCATCGCAAGGGTCCGTGACAAAGCCGGCAAATGGCACGGCACGATGCCTTTTAAATTCTTCCGCCGCCGCAGTCATCAACAGGTTCACTTCCCAGTGTCCCGTGTGATAGCCAAGTGCGATTGGCGAACCATCTGTGGCGCGGATGCCCCCGTGTGTTGAGAGCAGCAAGATCTCTTTGCCGCCCAGCAAGCGCGGGTCCAGACCCATGCCTGCGTTTTGTGTCCAGCCAAAAATGTTTCCTGAGGGTTGCTGAATCAGCATCTCTGCAGTGATTGGCAGCGACCCCTCAGGGCCCTTCGCCTTCGAAACAACGTCGAGTACCGAGCGGTCTTCCGCTTCGAGAATCGTTAACAGAGGGGAGCTTGACATAAACAGTCATCCTAACGTGAAACCTGATACGATTTCGACGATGTCTGTCTCTAGAAGAATTTTTGCCACCTCCGTAGCTGCCGCTTCCTACTCCCGCATTCTCGGTGCCAATGACCGCTTGCAGGTTGGCTTCGTCGGCTACGGCCTGATCGGAGCCCAACACGTCTTTGACTTCAAAAACCAGCGTGATGTCGACATGGCCGCCATGAGCGATATTTATCAGCCGCGCATGGAACAAGGCATCCAGGCCTGCGGTGGCAAGGCCAAGGGCTACAAGGATTTCCGGCGCCTGCTCGATGACAAAGAGATTCAAGCGGTTGTTGTCTCAACCCCAGACCACTGGCACGCGATGATGACGATCCTCGCCTGCGCTGCCGGCAAAGACGTTTATGTCGAGAAGCCGATGACGCTTTTTGTACGCGAAGGCCGCTGGATGATCAACGCCGCACGCAAGTACAAGCGTGTGGTTCAGGTGGGCACACAACAACGCAGCGGCAAGCACTATCAGCAGGCCAAACAGTTGATTGCCGATGGGGCAATCGGCAAAGTGCACAGCGTGCGCATGGCAAACTTCCGCAATATCGTGCCGGGCTTCGGCAGGCCTACAGCCGATCAGGTGCCAACTGAACTGGATTATGAAATGTGGCTCGGGCCCGCGCCCAAGCGTCCCTACAGCCCCCATCGTGCGCTCTATCACTTCCGCTGGTTCTGGGATTATTCCGGTGGTCAGATGACCAATCTCGGTGCGCACCAGATCGACATCCTGCAGTGGTATCTCGGCTTCAAAGGTCCTCAGGCTGTTTATTCCAACGGGGGGCGTTTTGTTTTGGAAGACGACGGCGAAACACCAGACACCCAGGATGCTGCCTTCACCTACCAGGGCCTCACTTCTCTATGGAGCCATCGCGAAGGCAGCCAGGGCAGCGCCGCTGGCTCGGGCCTTGAATTCTTTGGCACCAAGGGCAGCCTCAGCATCGGCCGCAGCGGCTTCCAGATTACTGGTGACGACAAGCGTCCTCCAGAGAATGCGATCCCATCCTTTCAGGGTCATCCCACAGGAGGAGCTGTAAGAGTGGAAGTCAAGCCCGAGAAGTACATCGCTAATCGCAGCGAGAAGGGTTCGAGCCCCGAGCAGTTTGACCTGCATGTTCGCAACTTCATTGATTGTGTCAAGACCCGGCAGCGCACGATTGCCGATGTCGAAGACGGTCACCAGACAGCTGTCGCTTGCCATCTCGCTAACCTATCGCTACGTCTTGGCCGCAACCTCAAATGGGACCCGATCAAAGAAGAGATCATCGGCGACCGCGAAGCAAATGCCATGCTCGAACGGCCTTATCGCGAGCCCTGGGCAAAGGCGCTCAAGAGCCTTAATCTGGGGTCATAGCAGGGGCTACAATAGTTGTTTACCTTCCAGCGTGCTGACTGCAATCTATCCAGGGTCTTTTGACCCCATCACCAACGGTCACCTTGATGTGATCGGCAGGGCTTCCCGCCTGGCCGACCGCCTCGTTGTGGGCGTCCTTTTGAATGCCAATAAGAACCCGCTCTTCCCGATCGAAGAACGAGTGGAGATGACTCGCGAGGCCGTCAAGCGATTTCCAAACATCGAAGTCACGCACTTCGACGGTCTACTGGTAGAGTTTGCAGAACGCGAATCGGCTCAGATCATCGTGCGCGGCATACGCGCCATTTCTGACTATGAATTCGAATTGCAGATGGCGCTGATGAACCGCCGCCTGAAGCCGAATCTCGAAACCGTATTTCTGATGGCCAGCGAGCAATACTCATTCGTGAGCTCGCGCATCATCAAAGAGGTCGCCCGACTGGGCGGCGACATCGGGGGTTTGGTGCCGGCCGATGTGGAGTTCCATTTGCGGGCTCGATTTCAAAGGAGTTAAGCACTTACTACAATGCCTGTTGCGCCGCCAACCGAACTAGCCGAGAGAATCTCACGCATCAGCGTGAGCGCCACGATGAAGGTAGCCGCCGACGCTGATCGTCTGCGCCGTGAAGGTCACGACGTGGTCGATTTCAGCGTGGGAGAACCCGACTTCCCCACCCCCGCCAACGTCAAGCAGGCGGCCATCGACGCCATCAACAACAACTTCACCAAGTACACTCCCGCTGGTGGCACGGCTGAGCTCAAGGCGGCAATTGTCAAGCGCCACAAAACCGACTACGGCACCGATTATTCGCCCGCTGAGTGCGCGGTAACCGTCGGTGGCAAGTACGGCATCTTCACTGTGATTCAGGCGCTGATCAACGAAGGCGATGAAGTGATCATCCCGGTTCCATATTGGGTTAGTTTCGCCGACATCGTCAACTACGCAGGTGGCAAGTCGATCTTTGTTGAGTCGTCTGAAGCCAATGGCTTCGCGGTCTCGGCTGAGGCGATTGCCGCGCACATCACCCCGCGCACCAAGGCCATCATCATCAATTCGCCGTCCAACCCAAGCGGCGCCGTTGTCTCCACCTCAGAGCTCAAGAAGATCTACGACCTTGCTCAGAAGAAAGGCATCTGGATCCTCGCCGACGAGTGCTACTGCCGCTTTCTCTATGAAGGTGAGCCTTTCAGCATGGCCTCGTTGCCTGGCGGCAAAGACACTGTAATTGTAATGGGGTCCCTATCGAAGACCTACGCCATGACCGGCTGGCGCATCGGCTTTCTGCTCGGGCCAAAGTTCGTCATCGATGCCTGCGGCAAGCTGCTCACGCACTCTACGTCAAACCCGAATTCCATCGCTCAGAAAGCGGCTGTTGAAGCAGTCTCCGGCCCACAGGATTCGATTACGGCGATGATGACCGAGTTCTTGAAGCGTCGCGACTATACGCTCGCCCGGCTGCGGGCCATCCCTGGCATCACGGCGCAGACGCCGCAGGGTGCCTTCTACGCATACCCGAACATCAGCGGAGTCTTGGGCAAGAGCGGCATCAAGACCCCAATGGAGTTTGCTTCGCGGCTGCTCTCTGAATCCCTGGTTACGGTGGTTCCCGGTGAGGCCTTTGGTTCACCTCATCACTTCCGGCTTTCTTACGCCACCTCGATGGAAGAACTCAAGAAGGGCCTCGACCGAATTGAAGAATTCGTCAAGAAGCTCGCATGACCATCGGGCCTGGCGCGCGTCGTCTCAAATCAACTCGCCACGAGAAGATCTGGGGGACTACAAACTTGTCCCCCATCTTTGCTAACGCCGAATCGAAGATCGGTGAAGTCTGGTTTGAAGACGAAGAGCGGTTGCCATTGCTTTTCAAGTTTCTGTTTACATCGGAGCGCCTCTCGATACAGGTGCATCCCGGCGACGACTATGCTCGGGCCCATCATCAGGCTCTGGGCAAGACCGAGATGTGGCACATACTACGTGCCGATGAAGGTGGCGAGATCGGGCTTGGTTTTAATCAACAGTTCACTGTTAAACAGGTACGCAGTGGCCCGATTGAAGACATGCTGACCTGGCGCAAGGTGAAGCCCGGAGAAAATTACTTCGTTCCCGCAGGTGAAGTGCATGCCATCGGCGCTGGGGTCGCCATCTGCGAGATCCAGCAGAATTCCGACATCACCTACCGGCTCTATGATTACGGGCGCCCGCGCGAGTTGCATCTGGAGCACGGCATGGCAGTGAGCAATACCGGACCCTATAACGGGCTGAAGACTGGCGTTATCGAATGCCAATACTTCCGCACGGAACGCATGCGTCTGGATGCAGCGCTCTCGCTCAGCGGACCGCGCGCAGTCGTCATGATCCTCGATGGCAAGGGCAAGATTGCCGGTGAGCCTTATGAGAAGGGCGAGGGCTGGCGGCTCTTGCGCAACCTCACGATCGAGCCATCCAAGGCCACCACGCTTCTTTACGTTACATGGCCAGAATGAAGGTGATTTACACCGCCGCTCATGCCGGTGCGGCGCAGAATGTACCGATCGGTGGTGGCGGCGCGATTGCGCGCATGCTCGCCGAGGAATGGGCGCGAACGCAGCCCTTTGAGCTCGAGGTGTTTCGGCCCGAAGAACGCGCGGAAGATATTGTTCGCTACACGCAGAGCGAGTACACCAGCTTCTGCTATCGCTTCAAGCGGCTCTCGACGAATCGGATTCTGCGCGATGATCCTGCGCAGTGTGTGGTGCTGGCCAACGACATCAGTGAAGGCCCCGACTTTGAAGTTCTGGCGAGGCATGGCTATCGTGTCTACACCATCTGGCATGTCGATGTACTGGCCTTTGTAATGCGCATCTATGGGCATGGGTGGGTAAAGCCAGAGACAGCAGCGCGCTGGATGAGGCCTTTTGAGGCATGGCTGCCCGGCCCCTTGCGGCTCGTCTTTGACAATCGGCACAAGTGCGTTCGATGTTGCACCGGCCATTTCGTGATGACCGACTCGATGAAGCAGACGATCCTGGCCTGCTACCCCGAAACCAACCCGGCCAAGATCCATGTCACACCTTGGGGTGCTTCTCCCGTGCAGGGTGTTGGCTTAAGGGAAACTTCAGAGTTGCCGAATATCCTCACCCTGAGCCGAATATCGCCCGAGAAGGGCCAGCACAGGCTGCTTGAAGCACTCAAAGGATTCAAGGGCAAGGCCAGAGTTGTCATCGCCGGCGAAGCTGCGTTCATGGGTGGCGCAGACTACATGGCCAAGCTACAGAGAATCGCGAAAGGCATGACGAACGTGGAGGTGTGCTTCGCGGGCCACCTGAGTGGACAGGCCAAGCTCGATGCCTTTGCCAGCGCCGACCTCTATGTCTTTCCCTCGCTCTCAGAGAGCTACGGGCTTACGCTCATGGAGGCGCTGTCGCACGGCGTGCCCGTCATTGCCTGGGATCATGAAGGCGCGAAGGCAATTGTACAGCCGGATTTTGGAGTGCTCGTCAGTAGCGAGAAAGAGCTGCTGGCAACGATTGAAACACTGCTTGCCGACCCAGAGCGCCGTAAGCGAATGGGCGCGGCAGCAAAGGCCTACACGGACTCGCGCCCGTTTTCAAAGGCTGCCGCGCGGCTTGCTACCGTCCTGCTTTCAGTTGCCACTGTTCGTTAAAGAAATCGGCCCACAGGATTTTGCCTGGGCGCACGGGGCCTGGGGCTTCATCAAGCCCAACCAGAGCAGCATCGGGCAGGCGAGGTGTCTGTAGGGAATTGGTGCCGTTAGAGTCTTCACGCATCGTAGGGCCGCTGTTGAGTACAATGTAGCGCTTGGGGTTCAAAGGATTCGGGTAGATCATGACTGGCATGCATTTTGCAGCATCGCAGGCTGTTTTGCCGATGGCAAGACGTAAGGCATTCCATTCGAGCGGCAGCTTGCTGAGAATCCTGGCGATGACGCTGTTGCTCTTGGGGTCGCCCCAGAGAACCAGGTTGGATGAGGCGATATCGGCGTCGGTGATTTCGCCGTCTTTCTTGACGCGGGCATCGCCACGGAAGAGCGCGCGCCAGGTGCGGATCGCGCGGTCGCTTTCTGCCTTTACCCAAGTGCCACCTGCTGCATGCATTGCTTCACCAGAGGGCAACACCATTACAAAGCTCGATAGAAACGCGTCGTCAATTGGACCTTGGAGGCCGGGGCTCTTGTGCAGGCCGTCAATGCTGGAAGCAAGCTGCCAAATGCCTTTCGACTTCTGAAAGCTGCTGCGAAGGCTTCGATCAGTGAGCGGTTGCAGAGAAGCTGCGCGCTGGCCATCAATGCGGATCGTGGGTGCGCGATCAAGCACGTGTTGCCAACCGCCGGCACCGAAGTCGATGCTGAAGGCAGAGACATTGGTTGTGTCGATATGTATGTCGCCGTTGTCCTGAATTTGCGCGTTAACGCGGGCCTTCTCCCAATGCTCATCAAGCCCATTCACCACGATCCAGCGCATACGGTTGTAGCGCAGCGTATAGGTGGTGAAGCGAATGCTCGAAGGATAGGCATCACGTCCGGTCTTGGCTATCGCAGTAAGTCGGCTTTCAATCTCGGGCTTCGAATCGGGATGATACTTATGTTCGGTCTTGGGGCCAATGACGTGGGCGAGCGAGAGGCCTTCTTTGGCCAGATAGCGGCTCATGATCTGGGCGGCCTGGATCTGTCTGTCGATCTCTCCCGAATAGGCAACTACCGGCAGGTTATAGAAGTTGGCGGCGTATTCGGTGGCGTCATACCAACGCCACAGTTTTTGCTCATACCAGGGGCGGACATCGCCCTTCTTCTCAAGGTTCTGATACTCACGCGTCTCGGCAAATCCAGCGCCTGGGGCAGCTCCGGCAAATTGGTCGGCGTAGTGTGCAGCGATGTGCCAGGTAGAAGCCCCACCCATCGAGAAGCCCCGAACGAAAATTCGATCAGCATCAATGCGGTAATGCCGCTTGGCGGCCTCAAGGCCCTCCAATACATCCACCTCGCCGGCAAACTTGGTGGCGTTGCAGTAGCGGCCATAGACATGCAGCATGATGGCGTCGGGTGGCGTAAATTCACCGGGCCGTGTCATGCGCTCCGTTAGAAAATTCACTTCGCTGCGAACCTCACTGCGGCCGGCAAACCACGTATCAAGGCGCCATGGCTTGGCATCGGTAGCACGCCATCCAGGTGGAATCACAAGGCCATAGGGCTGCACGCTGCCGTCGATCCTGGATACATACCCCCGCACAATCAACCCCGTGTCTGTGGTCCAGGGTGCTTGACCATTGGCAAGCTGGCGGGCGCGCAAAAGCCCCTCATCCAGAAGGCGTATCGCTTTCGCCCCCTCGTCGGCCTTGAAGAATTCGTTGTAGGTGAGCGCATAGCGTACCGCTTCACGAAAGATCAAAACATCAGGTAGCAGCGGGTGCTTGGCTATGGGCTCAATGTGTTGGTTGAGTTCCTTCAGCTTCGCCTCGAGCGTCGCCTTTACTTCTGCCGGGATGGCCACCCCAGCAGGCGGCAATAGCTTCGGCACCTGGGCAACGGCAATGGTGGCAACAACAAGCAGGCAGAGATATCTCATGGTTTCTTCTTTTCGTGTTCTTGCCGCAGGTAGAAAGGATCATCCATGCGGGGTCCGGGGATTGGGTCGCGCGGCTCTTTGGCTCGAGCCGGGTCGAAGATCTCGGGGTTGGCCGGCTTCAACTGAAAGGGCGTCAGGTCGGGGCTGAGAGCGAAGCAGTCGGATAGATCCTGAGCGGCGTGATCATAGAGGTTGAGTGAAGGGATGCGCAAAAGCCGGAAGACGGTCTTGAGCAAGCCGGGGAAGCTGCTGTTCACGCGCGACACGTAGTTTTGCTTTACGTAGGGCCCCATCGCCATAAAGACCGTGCGATGCGAATCGACGTGGTCGACCCCGCCTTGCGAATCATCTTCTGTGACAAAGATCGACATGTTCTCCCAGTACTTGGTGTGCGACAGGAAGTCGACAATGCGGCCAAGCGCATAGTCGTTGTCGGCCATATAGCTGGCCGCAACCGGATAGCCGTCTTCTCGCCGTGGCTTCGCTCCATGATCATTGGGAAGGTGGATGAAGATGAGCTGAGGTAGCGTCTCGTTGCCTTCGATGAACCGGAGCTTTACGTCCTTGATGAACTGGTCGGCCCGGAACTGATCAGGGATGTTGGTGTTGTAGTTGGGATAATCACGGGCGGTGTTGCGGTAGAGCGGGTCTGGCATTGGGATGTTGGTGAGATACCGTGCGCCGGTAGGCTTGAGGCCCGTGCCTTCGTCGGCCCCAGCCAGTTCAAAGCCCTCGCCGTAATTGCGAAAGCTGATCTTGTTTCGCTCGAGGTGATGCCAGAGAGCACCGCCTTCGAGCTGCTCTTCGGGATGGACGCTGGAATTGCTGCCCGGATAAAGTAAGCGGCCCGGAGCTGTGGTGGGCAGGCGAAAATCCTTCTGGCCGCCGTAGCTAGCCATGAGTGTCGATTCGGTGAAGGCATTGGGATAACTACCAACGATCCAGTGGTGGCCATCAACGCTGACTTCGCTATCGGCATAGAAGTTGTCGCTGATGGCAAAGCGTTGGGCAAGGGCAATATGGTTGGGGCTAATCACCTGGCCCTTCTGGCTGATGCGCGGCTTGAGTGCGTTTCGTTCTGCCTGGACGATGGCGAAGCGGCCGAAGCGGGCCAGCAGCCAGGCACCGCGAATATCACCATTGCCAGCCTTTTCAAGGTCACCGAAGACTTCATCAAAGGTGCGGTTCTCTTTGACGATAATGACCACGTGCTTCACACCAGCAGGAAGCGGCCCCGCCGCATCCGTGCTTTCAATGAAGCCGTTATTCTTGTAAACAGTCTGCGTCAGGGTTGCGAGCTCCGGGTCTGAAGGCAAATCAAAGATCTGAACTGCACCGCGACGCAACTCGGCCTGGAAACTGCGCTCAAAGGCCACCGTGCTCGTTGCATTCGGCCCTGTGCCAAAGCCCTTGGCAGCTACGGCGTAGATCTTGTCGCCACTCAGCGTGAGGTCGGTCGGGAACCACGCGCTGGGGATATGGCCAACCACCCGGTGGGCACCAGGGTCAATCACCCCAATGGCGTTAATGCCTGCCTCGGCTACCAGCAGCCGACGCGATGGCTCATGCCAGGCGAGTCCAATCGGCAGCACGCCCCGTAGAGATTCCATCCTGGGGATGCGGATTGTGATGTCCTCAATGCGCTCCAGCTTGCGAGCATCAATGACGGTGATGGAATCGTTGTGACCGTTAGCGACGAAGATGCGGTCATTCGTGGCGACTACGCCGCTGGGCGAACTTCCACCCAGACTCTGCGCCCCAAAAGGCAACCCGGTGCGGATGAACTTGATCAGCTTTGCCTGGCCTGCGCTCGCTACATCGACAACCGCGAGCGAATTCGATTCCTCCCGATTCGGATCACCCAGTGGTGCCACCTTCACTTTGCCCTCGCCGGTTTCACGCTCCACTCCCTCAACGGACTCCTTGGAGGGAAAGCCGAAGGCGGGGAAAGGGATGCCGGTTTCAATCGGGCGTTTACGGTCTGCGCCGGGTAGGGACTGGTACTCAAACATCCCCAGGTTGGTGACGTAGAGGCGGCGCTGGTCGGGCGATAGCGCGATTGCAAAGGGCAGGCGGCCTACCTTCACACTCTGCAGGAGGCGGCGCTTGGCGGTGTCAAAGATTGCTACGCGAAAGTTCGCCTGATCGACAACATAGAGCAGATGGCGCTTGGCGTCAAAGGCGAGATCAGCGCTATAGCTATCGCGGAATTCACCCTGGTTGAGCTCCAGCTTGAACTGGGTCTTGCCGTTGTCGGCGTCCAGGCGGCGCACCACACCCGAGTTGCCTTCTGATACGAAAAGGCCGGTATCGCCTTCAAAAGCCATCCCTTGAAAGACGCTGTGAAAGCCTTCTTCCTCTGGCTCCTCGTCGGGCTCAACATGCATCTTCTTGCCGCGAATGGTGCGGGTGCGCCAGAACTGGCCATCTCGCTTCACCACCGTGAGCGAGTAGCGATTGGGGCCGCCATCGGCTGAGACAATCATGTCGGCCTTCGAGTTGACGGCGATGCCAAAGGGGCCGGGCCCAGTGAGGTGTGTCTGGCCGTATGGAGTGACAAATCGACCGCCCGGCAGAATGGTCTGCGCACCAGGTCTGCGGGCAGCAGTTTCAGTTCCTGCGGGGGTCTTAAAGTCAGCGGCTTGCAGTAAAGCAGCGCTCAGCGCCAGACAAAGAAAACAAAGAGCCATCAAAGGTACTCTAACTAGTAGCCAGCCTGCGGCGCAAATGGAAAGCACAATTGACCGTCGCGAATTCTTGGAAATCTGGGGAGGAACCGGAACTTTGATCGGTTTAGATGCACGCTACGAATCGGGACCATTATTCGTCCTGCACCAGTTTTTACTTGAAAATGGCCAGCAATTGGGCCGTTTGCACACATATCTGAGGGACGCACTCCTGCCGGCACTGGCTCGCGAAGCGGGCGGGGCGCAGGTTGTTCTTGAGGCAACTGTCGCAGCTCATCAGCCTCAAGTTATTTTCTTGCAGGAGTTTCGCGATGTCTCTGCCTGGCGCGAGACAGGCACGAAGCTCAAGCAGGATCAGGCTCTCATTGAGGCCAATTCGGCGTGGGATCGCGAAGGGCCTTATCTGTCGCACGCAGTCAGTTTGCTTGCTGCTACAAACTATTGCCCACCAATTGGCAGTGGCGCTGTTAGCCCTCGCATATTTGAGATGCGTGTCTACCAAGCCCAAAGCGAATGGCAAATGAACGGCGTGCATGAACGATTTGCCGGGCCTGAAATTCCAGTCTTTCACAGGTGTGGCATCCATCCGATTCTTTATGCCAGCACCATTGCCGGGTCACAGATGCCGAACCTTACATATCTGACACCCTTCGAGAGTCTGGCCGCGCGTGAGGCAGCCTGGACCAGGTTTCAGGCAGATCCGGAATGGCGCCGCGTGCGCCAGGAATCCGTCGACAACCACGGATATACGCCTCGCATCATCACAATTTCCCTGTTCAGGGCTGCGGCGTACTCACCGGTGAAGTAAAAGCTGGCTTTGAGCCAGGGATAAGCGCCTTGGCAATAGCGAGCTCATAGGCGGCATAGGCGCGGAAGTAATCGGCCAGAGCATTGGCCTCGCGGATGGCAGACTCGGCTGTGGCTTGTTCGCGCTGGTTCAACACAAAAAGAGTGCTGTCGCCGAGTTCAAAGCGCAGACGTTCTGCGTCTTCAACTTTCCTGGTAATATCGAGTTCTTCAGAGACCACCTTGGATCGCTCGAAGGCTGCTTTGACGGCTGAGGCAGCGTCCCGGACATCCGCAGTCACCTGATCGCGCTGGAACCTCTCACGCTGTTCGATCTGGCCCAGACGCGCTTCTGCATTCAGCAGGCGGCTAGTGGCCTGACGCCGTTGCAAGGGGAGGTCAAAGATCAAGCCAAGGCGAAGATCATTAGGGCCGCGCTTAACGCTGCCATCCCCTGCCTCGCGAAAGTACTCGGCAAAGAGATCAATATTGGGTTTGCGCTGGTTCTCAGCCAGCTTCTTGTCGATGGCGACCTGATTGCGCTGGAAGATAAATCGCAAGACTTCGGGCCGCCGGCTGAGAGCGGCATTCATGTCATCGAGCATCTGCGCCTCAGTCAGGACAGCAGGATCGGGAAAGCCGGGGATCAACTTTTCGGGTTCGGCTACTAGCGGCTGACCGCTATCGTCGCGCAGAAAGAGGCTCATCTCGATTGAGGCGTTCTCAAGGCTACGGCGAGCTTCAACAACGTTGTTGCGCCGCTGTAATACGATGCGCTGGTTGTCGAGCTGTTCAAACTGCGGCAGAGCGCCGATGCGAACGGCCTCGGCGAGAATGATGTCGCGGCCAAGGGCGACCTCCAGAAGAGTGTTGGCAATTAACAAGCGGCGCCCAGCGGCAACCCAATCCCAGTAGCGGCGTGTTGCCGTCTGCAGGATTGTAAGGCGCTGCTGGTCGATGGATAGATCAGCAAGACGAAGGCCGATGCGGGCCTTGCCAAGGTCTGCGCGCCGGCCATCGATCTCCCGGTCGCGGGCCAAAGGAACACGAATGCCGGCACGGTATTGTCCAGCCTCATTAGTGGTGGCCTTGCCGTCGTAGTCTGGAAAGCGGCCACGGCTGATTCCGTAGCCGCTGTAGAGGGTGGAGCCCCACACTTGGGTTGGCTGTTCGAGTGAGATCTCAAAGCGCTCGTTTTTATAGAAGCCGAAGTTTTCAGTATCCAGGCTGGTACGGAGCAATAGATCGAAGCGGCCTTCCTGATTGAGGAGGTCTGCTTGCGCCAGAGGTCTTTCCAGCAGCGCCGCCCGCAATGGGGGAAAGTTTTTGTTGACCGTGTCCAGCAGTTCCTCCAGCGTGAGCATAGCCGGCAAGATCTGCGCATTACTGGTGGCGAGACGGTTCGACAGTGGCTTCGGTGCCGGCAGGCGAAACTGCTGCTGCGCCTCAAGAGTGAGAGCTGCAATCAGTACAGCGGCGCAAAGCGGTTTCACTTCTTCTTGCCGCCTTCCTTGCCGCCGGCTTCCATTTGCGGATTGACTGTGGGTGGGAAGCCGTTGAACTGCCGCCAGAGTTCATAGCCGAGACTGACCTGATTCAAGAGCACCCAACCGTTGGTGCGGACACCCTGACGAAGGTAACGTGTGGATGGCCAAGCTTCACTCTTTGGGTCTGGCTCGACCAGAATGCGAAACTTGCCATGCCCATTATCGGTGGAGTCGACCAGCATCACTTTGCCACCAAAAGTTCCGACAGCGACCGATGGCCAACCGGTGAACTGGATGGCGGGCCAGCCTTCAAACTGCAGCCGCACTGGGTCGCCCGCGTGGATCAGCGGGACGTCGTTGCCATCCATATAAAGCTCTACGACGAGATTGGCGGTTTCAGGCACAAAAGATGCAATCGAGTCTCCGGCCTTCAGCAGTTCTCCCCCGGGTTGCGAAAGCAGGCGAAGCACCGTGCCGTTGCGCGGAGCCCGCACTGTCTGTGTTTGCTGCCTGGATACACGCACTTCAACTCGC
This sequence comes from Acidobacteriota bacterium, assembly GCA_043718395.1. GTDB lineage: Bacteria > Acidobacteriota > Terriglobia > Bryobacterales > Bryobacteraceae > Bryobacter. Next base: position 11,601 of record JAYSVS010000131.1, on the reverse strand, counting down.
TGCATTTCGGCCGCTGAATTAGCGACATCGGATTTGCCTGAGGCGAGGGTGGCATTGGCTGTGGCAATCGAGTTCTGAAAGTCTGTCTCGATCTTCTGATAATCAGCGTCCCGGGCCAGCTTCTCATTGATCGAGGCTTGCAGGCTTGCCTTGGCGCGATCAACATCCGCTTCTGAGCTGGCGTTGGCCTGCACCTGTTGTTCATACTGCCGTTGCGAGAAAAGGCCACTGGCGAGACCGATCTTTACGCGATCAAGATTTAACTTGTTGGCCGTGAATACCGCTTCTGCCGAGATCAGTGAGTTCTGCGCGGCCTTGATGTTGTCTTCGGCTACCTTGATGCGGCTGCGCGCGCTTTCCAGCGCATTACGGCGGGAGAGTTCGATCTGATGCAAGGCAACTTCTTGCGCAGTGACGCGGCTCTTGGCTTGGTCGACGCGCATTGCGATCAGATTGCGTTCTTCCTTCAGCCGCTCAAGGATCATTGGGTCGTTGTCAGCTACTTCTGCAATCAGATCTCCTGCTTTGACCTTGGTGCCCTCAATGACGTAGTACTTGGTAACGCGGCCTTCCACGGCAGTGTCGATGGTCTGTTGGCGCTCAAAGGGGGTGGTACCGACTACAGTCCCTACTCCCGATACGTTCTGAACCCAGGGTGCAAATATGAGTGCGGGCACACCGATCATGAACATTCCCAGCAAGCTCCAGGCTAGTAAGTGCGTGCCACCTGAGGTACCAACCTTGGACAGGATCGGAAGTTGAAAATCGATTTCGGGTTTCATTGCTTGTTGTTCCTCTGGCCGCCTTCGAGTTCAAAAGTTTGAAGGCAGTGCTTCAGGACGGATTCAGACCGGCTGACGACGATTAAAGTCCACGGGTTGTCTTTGGAAATCAAACGTTGCATGAGGATCTCCTGGCCGGGGCCATCTTCCATGCGGTCAAGAATCTCGTCGAGGATCAAGACACGTGGGTTGAGGGCTAATGCCCGGGCAAGCATGAGGCGATAAGATTGCCCGGCAGTGAGCGGCTGGCCTCCAGTGGTGAGCATAGTTTGCAATCCATCCGGCAGGCTCTCTACGGTGTCGAGCAAATTGACAGTAGCGAGGATTTTTCTCAGGTCTACCGAGCTGAGGTTTTCAAGGCCCAGGCGGATGTTGTCTTCTATTGTGCCGTGAAAGATCTCAATGCCGCGGACGAGGGCGATTTGCCCCCTCAGGTCGTAGAGTTTGAGGTTGCGGTAGTCGCTCTGTTCAAAAAGGAGAGTACCGCTGTTCGGTTCTCGAAAGCCATAGATAAGATCGATGAGCGAACTCTTGCCGGAGCCAGTGCAGCCGGTGATCCCCAAGCGCGCACCAGCCGGGATCGCCAGATTGAGATTTTCGATGATGGGCTTGTCAGCTCGATGGCCGAAAGTGACCTGACGCAGCTCGATTGCTGCACCGTTGCCGGTGGAAACGGATTCTCCGCCCGTAGGTTCTGTAGGGAGGTCGGTGAGGTATCCGAGTTTGTCTACGGCAGCAAGAAGATCGTAGTAGGTCTCAAGCTGCTTACCAAATTTGGAAAAGCTGCTGAGCGAGGCAGCAACCACGAGTTCCGCAGCCACAAGCTGGCCAAGCGTCAACTGGCGTTCCATGACCAGCCAGCCTCCAGCCCCAAGTACGGCAGCCGTGCCAAAGGCCTGCATTGCCTGAGAGCCAACGATTTGCCGCAAGAGGATGCGCCAGTGGGCTCTACGGTATCTGACATAGTCGCTTACCATTTCATTGCTGCGCATGAGAGCAAAGCTGGCACCAGGGCGGGATTTGAAGGTAGCGGGGTGGCGGGCGAGCTCCTGAAGCCAGGCCGCAAGAGCGTACTTCGCTTTGCTCTCCTGGATCGCGGTCTTAACTGCGCCCAAGCCCAGAGGAAAGAGTACAACAATGACACTGAAGAGCAATATGACGGCAAACAGTAGCAAGACCGGGTGGTAGACAGCGAGCAGGATCATGCCAATCAGGGTGGTCATGAGAACTTCAAGGCCGTCCACCAGCAGACTGGCACCGCCTTTCTGAAGGGTAACAACTTCAAAGAAGCGGTTTACCAGCTCTGGGCCATGATCGTCGTCATAGGCCTGAATGCGCACGCGCAAGATGCGTTCGATTGAATCAATAGAGACGCGGACGAAGATTCGGCGCTGCATCACTTCAACGACATGGCTGCGCAAAACTTTCAGGATCGCGGCAAATCCCAAGCCAAGTAAGACCAGCAGCGAAAGCACGAGCAGGGGTTGCAACAGGGTACCGAAAGCGATGGTGTTGACGAGGGATTGCGTAGCGATCGGAACGACCAGCGAGAGCAGACCGATGGCGATGGAATAGATGACGACAACCCAGATGTCGGTGCGTTCAGCAGCCATCCAGACAAGAAGTCTTGAGGTGGGTGTTGGATGGGACTGCTTTTCGGAGTGGGGAAGAGTTTGGGCCATAGTAAAGAGCGTTTTAAAATGAAACTACGTATGCATGTATTTTAACATGTATGTGCATGAACCTGAACAAGCCTTGTATATACTGATTTGAGGAGAGGGTGCTGGAACTTATGCCTTGGCGCACTTTTTTGACGAAAGAAATGGCCGATTTCCTCGGCGTGCTTGCACACCCGCACCGGGTGAGGATCATTCAGGAATTGAGGAATGGGGAACTGGATGTCAATAGTTTGCAGGTCATTCTCGAAATTAGTCATTCTCGTGTGTCTCAGCATTTGTCAGTCATGCGTGCGCATCGGGTTGTAGTTGAGCGGCGTGAGGGCCGCAGGGTGTTTTATCGTTTGGTTGAGCCCAAAATAGCTCAATGGCTGTCAGATGGGCTTGATTTCCTGCAAACTGAATCGGTTCACCAATCTGAAATTCAAGATGCGCTGCGAAAATCCCGTTCCATTTGGTCTGTGAATGTTCAGGCACCCAAGTCGACCCAGAAGAACCAGATTTTGGTGGGCGGCGGCGAAGAGAAGCATTAGGCTTTTTCCTTTTCGAGAAGGTCATAGGCGGCCCGCTTGTTGAGACCAGCTTGTTTTGCCGCCAATTTAATCGCCTCCATACGGGGGTGGCCTGCAGCGGTCAGCCTCTCCACTTCTTGCTTAAGATTCAAGGGCTTTTCCGCACTGCCTTCGTTTCTTAACACTTCTGCGCGTTGGATGACAAGCGTGAACTCTCCCTTGACTGATGGTCTTTGCCGCAATTTTTCGTAAATCTCAAGAGCAGTTCCGCGCAAAATTTCTTCGTGGATCTTGGTAAGCTCGCGACAGGCAGCCACGCGGCGGTTGGGCCAAAGTTCTCCCATCTGCTGGAGAGACTCGAGAATCCGGTGCGGGGATTCAAAACAGACGAGCGTAGCCTCAAGGCCGGCCCATTTGTCGAGCAGTTTGCGGCGGGCCACCGACTTGTGAGGCAGAAATCCAATAAAGGCAAACTGGTCAGTGGGGAGGCCTGCAACCGAAAGGGCGCTCAACACAGCGCTAGCGCCTGGGATGGGGCATACGGCGATGCCCGCTTCGACCGCAGCTTCAACGAGCCGGTATCCAGGGTCGGATATCAGAGGCGTTCCGGCGTCAGAAATCAACGCCACATCTTCACCTTGAAGCAAGCGAAAAACCAGCTCATGGCAGCGCTGGCTCTCATTGTGTTCATGCAGACTCAGCAGAGGCCGGTGGGCACCGGCTGCCGCCATAAGCTTTGAGGATTGCCTGGTATCTTCGCAAGCCACCACGCCCACCGTTTGCAAAATGCGCTGCGCGCGGATCGAAAGATCCTCCAAGTTGCCGATCGGCGTGCCGACGACATAAAGTACTCCAGCCACGTGACGATAATAGCGGACAAGAGGGAGTTTCCAGTGCTTTGGATTCAAGCAAAGTTGTGAGAGTATGACTTGAGTAATATATCGAAGACGCTTAGCATATATATTGGTGACCTACCGCTAGTACTAGAAAATAAACCCCAATGGAAAATCTCGTCCAATCCCCCTCCCACTATGTTTGGGAAGTGGCGGGCAAACCGATCTCGATCCACCTTGACTTCAATGTCGTGGACCGGCTCGGTATGGATGTGATGAAAGGCTTTGGAGCGATTCCCAAACGGGGCGCTGAAGTTGGCGGTTTACTTTTGGGTTCGATTGACGATAAAGGAGGCGTGGTGGTGCGGGTGGAAGGCTTTGTACCCGTTATCTGTGACTACATGCGAGGTCCGTCTTATCAATTGACTGAGAACGATGAGGCTCGATTTCGCGAAGCCACAGAAAAAGCGATGGAAGCAAGCGGGAGCGAGCTGAAGCTGGTTGGCATTTACAGAAGCCATACGCGCGACGGCCTGAGTCTTGCCGATGAAGACTTACAACGTTTTAATGATTATTGCGGTGGCCCGAACCAGATCATTCTGCTAGTGCGGCCCTTTGCGTCGAGAACCAGTATTGGGGCGTTCTTCTTTCAAGAGAACGGTGGATTTCGTCGGGAGTCGTCGTATCAGGAGTTCCCCTTCAAGCGGCGGGATCTGGGTGGAGGAACTTCAACACCAATCCGGAGCCAGGCCGCAGAGGCACCGCCAATAGTTAAGGAAGCATACGAACCACAAGGCCCAGACCTTCGTGAATGGGTCAAATCCCGAAACGGAGATGGCAAGCCTCTCTTACCGCGAGCAGAGAACGCAGAGGGCGAGCCAAGACCTTCTGCGGCACAGTTTAATAGCAAGTGGGTTTGGCTGCCGCTCTCATTTGTCTTTTTGGTTCTGGGAGTCGTAGCTGGTTTTCAGTCGGCATTGATGTTGAACAAAGACGGTTTGGAGCGAGCGTTTTCAAACAACGCAGGGCTGGAATTGTCGGCCAAGGTAGAAGACGAAAAGATAATGGTGCGTTGGGATCGAAGTGCAGCCGCGATCCAAAATGCGGCGAGTGGTACTCTGCGCATAGTGGATGGCGAATTTTCTAAAGTGGTAAATCTAGATTCGCGGCAACTGCAGAACGGTAGCGTAATTTATATGAATGCGGAAAACACGGTAAACTTCCGGCTTGATGTCACTACCAGGCAAAAAACGAACATTACAGAATCCGTGAGCTACGTTCCTCCCAAGAATTAGCCGTCTTCTTCGGCTTGAATCCGAATCAGAATTTTCTCTCCATTCTTCAGATCCATATCAACTAGTGCACCCGGCGGGATTTGGCCTTTGTTGATGACTCCGGCCAGCGGCTGGAGCACAAAGCGCTGAATGGTTCGCTTCAGTTCGCGGGCACCGTATTCTATGCTGGTGCCCTTATCGAGCAGAAATCGTCTCAGCTTTGGTGTGATTTCAAGTTCAAAAGCGCGTGCCCCTAACCGGAGATCGATATGGTGTTGGATGTTATCGATTTGCAGGTTGAGGATTAACGTGAGCGCCTTTTCGTCCAGCGGTTGGTAGCCGATCGTGGAGTCAATGCGATTCATGAATTCTGGTGAGAATTTCTTCTTTGCGGCCGCGAGGCCGATGGATTCCAGGCGTTTGGTGCCGGGCCCTTTTTGGGTATTCGCCGCCATAGGGCCGAAGCCCATCGTGGGGACAAGTTCTTTCTGCATCTTGTCGGCCCCCAGATTGCTGGTCATGAAGATCATGGTGCGCTCAAGGCTGACAAGATTGTTGTCGCCCAGACGCAGGATGCCACGGTCGAGGATGCCAAGAAGCATGCGCATCATCGAGGGTGCAGCTTTTTCTATTTCATCAAAGAGAAGGATGGAGAGCGAAGAACGCTCACTCGCGACGGAATTGATGCGTGCCTGGGAGAGCAGCGGTTGTGTCTCGCGATGGCCTAAATAGCCAGGCGGCGCGCCAACCAGTTTGGCCACTTCGTGATCCATCTGGTATTCACCACAATCGATACGCAAGATGTGGCGATTGCTGCCGTGCAGCGTTTCTGCCAACGCTTCGACCGATCTGGTCTTGCCCGTACCCGTGGGTCCAAGCAAAAGAAACACGCCTGACGGACGGCCCTCTGGCGACAAACCTGCCTCAAACATTTCCACAAATGGCAGTATCTGTTTCGCCACACCGGGTTGCCCAACGAGCAACCGCTCAAACTCCAGAAGGAGTCCACCGTCAATCGTATTTCTACGGTTGTAATTTCCTGATCCAAAGGTAGCCATGGAGATTCACCTCGACAGCCAGCCTAAGGACAAAAAGAGTCTATATCTTCAAGTTCAGACAGGAACCAAAGGCGCGTGTCGTGAAAAAGTGATTCTGAATCAGTAATTTAGGGGAATAAAAAAAGACGGGGATGAGGCGAAAATCGCCGTGAACGCTATTTGTGGCGGTAAGTGATACGGCCCTTGGTGAGATCGTATGGAGAGAGCTCCAAAGTCACGCGGTCGCCTGCGAGTACACGAATCCGATTCTGTCGAAGCTTGCCTGCCAGATGCGCAAGCACCATGCGCTCCTGGTCGAGCTGTACGCTGAATTTACCGTCCGGCAGTTTTTCGATTACAACACCGGTTACTTCTATTGAATCTTCCTTACTCATCAGTCTCCTTAATCAAGATGGCGCCGCAAATTGGCGCACGCTAGTTTTCCACATTGAGTATAACGTAAGCGGGCTGCTTGCTTTAGCAGAGGCTGTCTGCGATGCCTCGCCAAAGCTAGGGTACACTCCGAAAGGCGATTGAATTGGGTGTCAATATGGGTCTAAATGCTTATACCGTCGAGGGACTGAATGTAGTGATCACCGGGGCTGGCCGGGGAATTGGAAAACGTCTGGCAATCGGCTTTGCCGCCCGGGGTGCGAGGGTAGGGCTTGTAGCGCGCACTGGCGCAGAGCTCGAAATGACCGATCTTGAGATCAAACATGCGGGGGGAATTAGCCATAAGCTGGCCGCAGACGTGCGTGACTTTGAACGGTTGAGTGGCGTCCTCGACTTGATGCGTCACCGGCACGGCGCATTGCAGGTCTTGATTTGTGCGGCAGCGGTTCAGGGCCCTATCGGGCCTCTGCATAAGAACTCGATGAAAGCCTGGGCCGACACGATCGAGACAAACCTGATGGGGGTAGTAAATTCCTGCCGGGCGGTGGTGCCTAAGATGATTGAGAACCGGCGCGGCAAGATCGTGATCCTTGCGGGCGGTGGAGCAGCTACACCGAGGCCGAATTTTACGGCTTACTCGGCATCGAAGGCGGCGGTAGTTCGATTTGGTGAATCGCTCGCCGAGGAGCTGCGCGACCACAACATTCAGGTAAACAGTATGTCGCCTGGTGGGGCGTATACAACGATGACCGACGAGATCTTGACTGCCGGGGATGCAGCTGGGTGGAAAGAGATTGAGGCGGCCGAAAAGATCCAGCAGACTGGCGGGGTAAAGCCGGATAAACAGATTGAGTTGGCTTGTTTTCTCGCATCAGAAGTATCGAATCATATTGCCGGTAAGTTTCTGCATGTGGACGATGACTGGAAGCGGCTTGAGACGGCGCAGACGAATCCGGATCTGTTTACGCTGCGACGGCTCAAGAAGAGCTAGCCGGTATAAATTTTGGTATAACTAAAAGTATGAAGACCGCCATTTCGGTAGAAGACTCACTGATGGCCCGCGCCGACGACGCGGCCCGTGAGCTTGGTCTAAGCCGTAGTGCACTCGTCACTGAAGCTTTGCGGAACTACCTTGAAAAGCGCCAAAACACGAAGATTACCGAAGATTTGAACCTGGCCTACGCCAATGAGCCAACAACCGCTGAGCGTGCCATCGTCAGGAAGTTGCGAACCAAGGTTCCAATCGTAGATCGATGGTAAGGGAAATCCGGCAGGGTGATGTGTATTGGCTCGATTTTGGACTTCCCGCCGGCTCAAACCTCGCAGGGATGCATCCTTGTGTCGTGGTTCAAGGCGATACGTTTAATGGAAGCCGCATTGCGACGACCGTCGTTTGCCTGATCACCTCAAACATGGATCGGGCAAGCGCCCCTGGAAATGTTGCACTCAAGAAGGGCGACGCGCGCTTGCCAAAGCCTTCTGTCGTTAATGTCTCGCAAGTTACTACCGTGGACAAACTGGATCTTGAGGATCGGATCGGAAGGCTTCCAGCGCCGGCACTACGTGCCGTGCTGGCAGGGGTGCAGTTGGTGCTCAGAAGTGAGAAGTCTGCGATACATGTTAGTTAATAATTCAGCTCCGATTTGAACCGCGCGTGCCCAGATTTTTCAGTTCGACTAGTGAAACTCGTTGGCAGCCTCGGTGCAGCATCCGGTGACAGTTTGCGGAGACGATAGCGAGATCGACAAGCCGGGTGATCGGGCCACGGTCAGGGGTTGAGAGCGGTACGATGTGGTGGCACTCTGCGAAGCCTTTGCCATGCTCACCGTAGTTAGATCTGAAATCGAAGCTGCAAACTTCACAAGCAAGCTTACCTGTCTCGTTTAAGACTTGAGTCTTCTTTCTTTGACGATCTTGGGATCGCGTTCGCGAAATCTGTGGGTAGCGGCTCGCTCTTGGCCTTCCGGCGCCTGATATTCACCCTCATCGAGTTCAAGAATTCGGATTGTCTTGAGCCTGTCCCGAATTTCTTGATTGGCCTTCCAACGGCGTGAGGCATCTTTGTCATTCTCATGTGAGGCATGGAAGCCAAAAGCTTTCGCAAGTTTGTCCCGTTAACATGCGCTTTGCGATCTAGGACTTCACCGAATTCCTGGAAGTATGCAATGGCCATCAGCCCTCTGATCCAGAATTGATGCACCCAATCTGGTGTGTACAGAAAATTCTTTGGCTGAGAAAGACCTCGGAGGCTTTCATATCTGCTAATGACTCTACAGGAAGGAAGCCTACAACAGGCTTGTGCTTCGCAGTGGAATCAATTGTAAGCGTCTACCTTTGATTCAGCCGCACCCGGACACCTTCGTTGCTCTCGACACTGGCTCAATTCCCAATGGCGATGACCAGGTTTTGTGCGAGGGCGAGGCTGCCCAAGGTGAAGCTCAACGGAACCGTGTCACTGGCGGCGACGCTTGGCACTACGACGTTGAACTGGTAGAGGCCAACTGTGTTTGGCGCTAGCCCGCTGTAGCTAACATTGGCCTGAGTGCTACCAAATCTGACTACGAGCGGTGTAGCGAGCGTATTGGCCTGCTGGGCGATTTGGCCGGGGACAATATTGGGCGTTACAGCGCCGAAGCCCACGCCGTAGATCGTAATGGTTTCGCCTGGGCGAGCCCTTCGGGCAGGGACCCCCGAAATCGATCCGGGTGGCAAAACAAAGGTGACATTGTCGGAAAACAGGGCCGCCACATTCTGCTGTCCTGCGATTCTGAAGCTGGCGGGAGCGAGCAGACCTGGCTTCAGGGATTCGACGCTAATCGTAAACGGCAAGCTGGCCCCGGTGGGGGTAGTAACGATAATTGGCTGAGCTCCACTGCCAACACCCGATGGCACCTGAGCGTTGATTTGCAACGGGCTAACATATTGCACAAAGGCGGCTCTGCCTCCGATAGATACCGAGACTCCGCCCATTTTGGTAGGCGCGAACCCACCTTCAAAGTCGCCTCCGGCCCATTCCTGGTTCCCTACCGCGAAGTTGCTTCCGTAGATCTCAATCCAGGAGCCCGAGGCGATGGTTGAGTATGCACCAAATGCCCCAGCGCTGATGGCCGAGGTGATGATGGGGTTGGCTGCCGGACGCAGTGTGAAATGCAGTGCGAACGTGAACTGATTTGCCGTTGCAATGGGAATTCCGCCGCTGGCGGCAAAGCTGTAGGGACTGACAAATATTTGCTGCCAATTCGATTGCACCCCGGCTGGAAACAACCCATTGAATCCACTATTAAGATACGCGGGACCGGGCAGGATTGGATTCGTCAACGCGGCGCAGCATAGGGTTCCAAAGTTCGATATCGAGCTGACTAGCCGACCGTTCACTTTCCACTGGTTCACGCCCATATCGAAGGAGGCCGGCACTCGCAGGGTGTACTCGATGTTAATGGTCCAGTTGCCGCCGGGATTAGCGGCCAGCGGGCCTCCGTTCACGGTTTCCATATGGAAGATAGCCCACTCCCCGTTCGTCCCGGTAGGTATTTGTTCCTGCCAGATCCTGACGCGACCACTGTTGACGAGCACGGGTGCCGGACCGAAGGTGCTTGCATCGGAATAGGTGTCGGGTGAGTTTGTTCCGCCAAACTTGATAGGCGAACCAAGTGGAATAATGTTGGCCGGGGTTTGCGCCGTCATCATGCGCGAGCTTGAGAGTGCGACCAGGATAGTCGCTGTGAGAATAGGATTCCAGTTCATGTCAATTCTTGCCTCTAAACTTCAGTGGCGCGGAGCGGTCATTGCATCACGTTATTTTTTGGAATGGCGAATTTGTTACCTATCGGTCAGCATTCTGCGGGAGGGAAGCCGACTTCAGCGATTCCGGCGGCATCGGCGGCGGCCAGCAGCACAGCTTGATCCACCAATAGCTTCCGCCCGGCATCGACCGCCAACACTCTGGCTTTTTAAGTTGCCCATGAAGGTGCAATTGTTGAAGAGCCAGTTGAGGAACATCGACGAATTAAATCTTTCCGATAGGCATTATTAATCAGCGAAGAGTTTCTCGACCAACGCGAATCCTCTGTTGACTTCAGCCATGGCGTGATCGTCCTCAAAAGTTTGTGGAGAGGCTCCGTCGCTTCGACGGATTTGACATCCACCGGGAGGATTCCAGTCAAGCAAGGAATCTCAATCAAAGGTCCCGAAGGCAAGTACGAATATACTCTTGTGCGATCAACACAGAATTTATGGGCCGGATTACATTTGTGGTTTACATTTCCGCTACTGCTTAGCCGCTTCCGCCGCGCAATGGCCTGCGAGCGATGCGACAAATGCCTTCAGGCCGGTCATTTCGGACAGCTCCGCGTATTCGCCTGACGTAGCGGCTGATCGCGGCGACGTAGATGATAGAAGCCGTCGTATAGAGCTGCTCCTGGATCAGCCGCTGGCACAGGATGTCATAGCGCTTTAGGTAGGACGCTCTCTGAAATTCCGTGAATACCGGGAAATGCGGTGAAGCGCCGCGAACGGGCGAGCGCGATCCGGGCGCATCCTCGACCATCATCATCCAGGCGACGAACGGCCTGGTTTGCTTGCCGAAAGCGCCTTCGCGGTAAGCGGTCCACAAATCATGCGCCGTTCCGATGGCTTCCTCGGTGCGGTTGTTGAAGTTGTTGCCGAAGGACTGGCCGACCTGGCTCTTGAGCTCAATCGCCGCGATCAGGCGGCCGTCGTTGATGACGAGAAGATCCCACAGCTTGGTTGGGCGGAAATAGCCGGGCAGCGTCAGAACGTCGCGCTTCTGTTGAATGGCTGCGTGTCCAAGGCCGTTCGCTTTCACGATGTCGATCACGAGGGCGATGAAGCCGTCCATGTTTTTGCCCGCAGTCACGCCAGCGCGTTCACCTTGATCGGATGTTTCAGCCTCGATCTGTTTCTGGCGCGCTTTTTCGCGGTTGCCCCAAAACGCCATGGTGGCTTCGCGCGCTTTGGTCTCATAGTTCACAAGGTCTAGCCCCAATACTGTTCACTTAAAACATTTTGATGCTATTCTGTTTTAGGGACTGGGGGTCCTCTGAATGGCGCGTACGATTGCTTCCTTACCTGTCG
>JAYSVS010000014.1:0-7970 GCA_043718395.1 Acidobacteriota bacterium | reverse complement strand
TTGGGGTTAGATACGCCAGAGCCGAATGCAGTCGCTGGCGATTGTAAGTCTCTTCCAGAAACTCTCCGATCCTGCTCTTTGCATCCTCCAGGCTGTCGAAGGCGTGGCCTTGCACTTCTTCTTCCTTTAACGTCCGCATGAAGCGTTCGGCCTTGGCGTTATCGAAAATGGGGTTAGCGTTCTACAATCGTCGGGGGCTTCGGCGCTTCGGGTGCCTTTGGCGGCTTGGGCATAGACACTTCCATCCGGCTGCTCATGATGCCGCCCTTGGTTACCGTCATGCTGCCGCGGTTGGTCTCAAGGGTGATCTTGGGGCCGCCGTTGCTGCCGCGAATTGAGCCGCCGCGATCATCTTCGCGCCGGTCGAGCGGGCTTCCGAAGAGGTTGTCCACTTCACCACGCTTGGTCACCGCTTCTAGGTCGTACTTGGCGTTCTCCGGCAGATGCATCGTTACGGCTCCGCTGGAGGTCTTGGCGACGATCGAGGCCAGGGTGGAACTTCCGGGTGATAATTCGATGTCTCCACGGTCGAGTTCAATGTCGAGCTGTGTCGCGAAGCCGCTGACCCGGACATCCTTCGAGCGGCTGCGCAGCTTCATCGGGCCCAGAATGTCTTCTACTTCGAGGTCGCCGTCGGAGAGGTGTGCCCGGCCTTTGAGACGCTCAATCGTCAGATTGGTTTTCTCGCTGACAAAGCGTAGGCTCTTCTCGATTCTGCGGAAATCGATGTTGCCTGTGAATTGCCCTTCAATGACTGCCTGGCCCCCAATTTCATCGAGTTCGATATCATCGGCACGGGCTCCTTTAACGTCCACGTTGCCCTTGACGCGGGTAAGCCGAATGACGTCGCTGCGGCGCAATTCGATCCGTACGTTGCCGCCGATATCCTGCCCTCGTACTCCCGCATTGTCTGAATGCACCTCAAAATTGCCAGCGATCTGGGTGACATCAAAGTCGCCATAGGTTCCACGGCATTCGACTGATGCGCCTTTGGGGATATGCACTTCAAGATCTGCGTCGACACGGTTGTCGGTGGCAGCGTTCTCCTGGTTGGTGCGGATCACTACTTGATCCCCCTGTACCACTACTTCCAGTTTCATCCGTTCGTTGATGCGGTCTGCCTCGGATTTGTCCAGGCCCATGATCGACTTATGGCCGCTGACGTTCACTTCGTCCTTGTCGGAGCCAACCAGACGCACGTTTCCGCGCCGGTTCTCCACAATGATGCGGGGGTTTTTGGTGCAAGCCGCTGTAGCGCTCACCGGATACTCGTAGGTCTCGCCAAAGATCTGTAAGCCTCGCAGATTCACACGCCCCGAGCGAATTCGGTCTCTGGCATCAAAGGCGAACCACATGCCGCTGGCGACAAGGGAGACTAAAATGATTAGCCCCCACTCCCCACCGCTCACGCCACGCTTGGGCAGTGGTTGATTGCGCGAGGCAAGATAGGCGATCTCGCCCAGCCTGACTACGCCCCAAATAATCAGCAAATACGGCCAATAATCGATCAGGAGCCGCCAGGGAGACAGTTCTGGCCGGAGATTGTTGGCAAGGAAGAGAAGCCCCAGGCCAATCAATACGATGGGGCCGACAAAAGAATTTCTCATTGCTGGCCTCCCTTCATGAACTCGGCCAGTTTTAAGATTCCAAACATGATGATCAAGATCGGCCAGGTGCGGCTGAAGCGCAATCCGCCAGCGTGATCGATGGCGATCAGGGTGCCGAGGGTGATCAAAATAACGGGGCCACGGATGGCCGCGAGCAGACCGATGCTAGTTGGCATTGTTTGAACCCTCCTTAATCGCTTCCGCCGCTTGCAAGCGCTGCATCAGCAGGATGACTCCGGCGGCGATCATCAAGATGGGCCAGAATCGCAGGATTTCGTCGATGCGCAAGAGCCCAAGATTATCGAGCAGAAAAATGAAGCCCATGCTGATCAGCAAAAGCGGCCCGATGGGGAGTTTCTTCATGCCCGTTGGCAGATTCACCAAGCCACTCATTTCGTCTACCACTTCGCCGCGCTGGCGTTTCTGGGCGGTGTGATAGGCCTCAAACGGCATATAAAAACCCCAGCCCGCAATCAAAAATCCAATGAAGGGGTTACCGGAGCCGGCCCGATCCGCAATCGAGATCAGCGCAGCAAAGACGATGATGTGAAACATGCCTTTGGCGTATTGCTGGTTGTAGATCGCACCAACGCCTGGAATGAGGCCAAGAACAAAAGCCCAGCCCGGAGAGACATCCGAAGTACTTTTCGGAACGCTCACCATTGGTTCGGCATAGGGGGAAGCCGGCTCTTGGGTCAATTTCGTTTGGTCAGCGTATTCTTTCGAATACAGCACACCGTTGACGTAGACGGCTTCTGCTGTGGTTAAAGCTTTCCCGGTTACCCGGCAGTAGCCGACCACGGGGGAGCTTGGATTCTCCGGTTGAGGTGCCTGATTTTCAGTGTTCTCGGTGGGGTTCATCTTGACTCTCCACTCTTCTTGGGATTGGATTTTACTGCTCCGGTTTGGTCCTCCGGTTCGCCCTTGATGTCCTCAATGGCGGTCTGGACTTCATAGACAAGACGGAGGTTGTCGTAATACTTCACGAATTTATCCCAGGTGCGGTGGGCGGAATCGTCAACACTGCGCCACACCTTGACTGGGTCGAGGTCAGCCGGTTTGATCTGCCGCACGGGTGCGACGAACTTACCCAGCATCGAAAAACTTAAAATTGTCATCGCCATTCCCATGGCGAATCTTGGCTGAATCAGGGGTGCGATCCAGCGTCTCATCCAGTCCTTCTTGGCCATCGCCTCAAGCAAGGGAGCCTGCTTCGGAGTATGAAAGAGAATCCGGGTCACCAGTTCTTTGGGGACCTCGACCAACGCTGCACGCTCCATGAAGTTCACTGCGCCCATGACATCGGCTACCAATTCCTGGCAGGCCGCGCACTGCGCCGCATGGGCTTCAAAAGCAACCTGCTTTTCGGCACTCAGCGTGCCATCCACGTAGTCGCAAAGCAATTCGTCGATTTCGAGGCAGTGTAGTTCGTTCATTTAGATCGCCACCTTCTGCCGCTTCAAAATCCGCGCAAGTTCGGCGCGGCCCCGGTTTAACCGGCTCTTCACAGTTCCTTCCGGTACGCTTAGCGTGGTCGCGATTTCCCGGTATTCCATTTCTTGCAAGTCCCGCAAGATCACGGCTTCCCGCAATTCTGGCGACAGCTTCTGCAAGGCTGCCTGCAAGAGTTCGCTTGCTTCACGGCCGGCAAGCAGGCCATCAGTGCGACCGCCAGCCAGAGAAGTTTCCTCGATCATCGGCAACTGGGTTTCGAGCGAATCGGTCATCCGCTCGCCTTTGGTTCTGCGGTAGTTGTCGATCAACAGATTGCGTGTCAGACGGGTGAGCCAGACAGAAAAGCTCCCTTGGCCTGAACGAAAACTTCGGAGTGTCTTGAAAATGCGCAAGAACACTTCCTGCGTCAGATCCTGGGCCTCTTCGTCTTTACCGACGAAGCGGTAGCAAATGGCGTAAACGCGCCTTGTGTGGACTTTGACCAGGTCTTCCCAGGATCCCTGATCCCCTTCCAGGCAGCGCTCAACCAGTATTGAATCGGCGTCCAATTCGGTTTCCCAGCGAGAGTTTTGAGAGAGAGTCTGTCCAGATCCATTCTGAAAAAAAGGTGCCAGCCAGTGGTTGCCGGCTGCGGTGCTGTTGGTCAGATGAATCATGAACTGTCTTCCGATAAGAGAAACGAGGTTTTATCATGATAAGTTCACACGTGGGAACAATTTCTTCAAAGTCGTCTCGCCCGCAAGCAAATGGTTCGAACATCCCCTGGGTGGCTCTGCTCGTTCTCTTTGTTGTTGGTTTCATTCTCTATCGTGCAGCGACAGGGTCTCAAGGCTTTGATTGGGGCCGCTTTCTCGGCACAATCCAGTCCCTCGATCCCAAATTCGTTGCTCTTGCTATCTTATTCATAATACTCACTTATTTCGGACGTGCCATCCGTTGGGAAATCATGATCCGTCCATTGGGGCCTACTCCGTCCATCTGGCGCCTCTTTGTGGGCACAGCCATTGGCTTCACAGCGATCGTTCTGCTGGGACGGCCTGGAGAGTTTGTCCGTCCCTGGTGGATTGGGCGCGAGTCCAAAACGGCTTTTTCTTCTCAGCTCGCGGTTTGGCTCTTCGAGCGAATCTATGATCTTTTAGTGGTAATTTCGTTCTTTGGCTATGGCTTAATTCATTTGGCACGCAGCGGGGTGATCGCCAAAGCGGGGCCAGAGCTCCAACTGATCGTTTCCAGTGGCGGCACGCTGGCCTTGATTGGTGCTATGCTCTGTCTGGTTTTTATTTTCGCGCTCCGCTTTCTCAGTGATTCACAGCGCCAATTTCTGATCGGGCTGTTAGACAAGCTGCCTGAAGTGCTGACGAGCCGTCTGCGGCCTTTGGCGGTCAACTTTCTGGCCGGGGCTGCCGCTTGCTGTGATCCACGCTTGCAGTGGCTGGTGATCTTTTACACTTTTGTCGAATGGGTGATCATTGCCGGTGTTTATTGGGCGCTTTTCCAGGCCTTTCCAGTCACGCGCGGGCTAACCGTAGCAGACGTGTTTGCGATTGCCGGGCTGGTGAGCTTTGGATCCATTGTTCAATTGCCGGGCATTGGAGGGGGTATGCAGGTGGCTGCCATCGCGGTGCTGACTCAGCTTTTCTCTCTCAGTTTCGAGGAAGCCAGCTCGCTCGCAATTGTGCTCTGGGTGATTTCATTCACCCTGATTGTTCCTCTGGGGATCACCCTTGCCTTGCGGGAAGGCCTCAGTTTCAAGAAATTACGCAACCTAGAACAGGAGTCTGACTGAAATGCTCTGCCCCTTTTGCGGCCACCTTGAAGACAAAGTCATTGACTCGCGCGAATCGAAGGAAGGCAACAATATCCGCCGCCGGCGCGAGTGCCTGGCTTGCCAGAAGCGGTTTACCACCTACGAGAGGATCGAAGAGATTCCGTTCATGGTGGTGAAGAAGGATGGGCGGCGGGAACGTTTTGACCGTCAGAAAATCCTCAATGGTCTGTTGAAAGCTTGCGAGAAGCGTCCAATTCCCATTCCGAAACTCGCCGAACTGGTTGATCAGGTGGAAAGCGAAATGATGAACGAGTCCGAACGCGAGCTTAGTTCTACGGCAATTGGAGAAATTCTGATGACCCGGCTGAGAGCGCTCGACAAAATCGCGTACGTGCGCTTTGCCAGCGTTTACCGGGACTTCCAGGACGAAGAGGCGTTTTTCAATGAAATCCGCAGGTTGATCAAGGACAAAGGCCGTCCTTAGATTCTGTAACTATTTCGATCTGGGAGCATCATTTGAAATAGACGGTTAACAATCGACAACTTCGATGTTAAACTGAACTGGATGACCTTGTCATAACGCCGTGCTATACAAAAATGTGCCGGCTGGGAACGCCACCCACCACAAAAGTCATTCAAAATCAATAATTTACAAAAACAAAAGGCCATTACAATGGTCTTTGCATTCGTGTGTCAACGGTGAGGTGAGCTGCAGTGGATACGTTTGACGATCAATTTCAAGTAGAAGAAGCCCCAGAAGCGCTTGGGCTGGCCTTTGACGAGGAGCCTAGTTTCTTTGCCGCTGAAAGCGCTGAAGAAGAAGAGGACGACGGCCAACCACAACAAGAAGAGTCTATTTATACGGACGACCCCGTTCGCGTTTATCTGCGCGAAATGGGGGCTGTTCCTTTGCTCACCCGGGAGGGTGAGGTAACGCTGGCTCGCAAGATGGAGCGGGGTAAAGTTCGTGCCCAAAGGGCTCTGAGCCGGTCGCCGCTGGTTCACCAGATGGTGATCAGCCTGATGGAAGAAGCCAAGCGCGGTCAAACCGACCTCGATGAGATCGTCGACCTCGGCGTCGATATCGAAGAAGGTACTGCTGCTACCGAGCGGAAGGCCAAAGTTGTTCTCGAACAGTTCGGCCAGGTTTTTCTTCTCGAAAAGAAACTTGGTCCCCTCTTCGACAAATATGAAGCTGCTCCAGCAATTAACAAGAAGCTGAAGAAAAAGGCTCTCGGTAAGTACAACCGTGCTCGGATCGATCTTTCGATCGGCATCCGAGCGATTCCCTGGAATATTCGCCGCTGGAAGCAATTCACCAAAAACCTCGAGCATGCAGTCGAAGAGATGAACCATCTCGCCAAAGAGCTTGAGAAACTGGAATCAGGTAAGCAAAGCCCAACCGTACAAGCCCGCGTTCGTGAGCTAAAGCGCGAGGTGAAAAAGCGCGAACAAATCGCAGCCGCTTCCATTGCCGACCTTCGTGTTTCGCTTCACAACATTCGCACTGGCGAAAGCGAAGCCGAGCGTGCCAAGAAAGACCTGGTTGAAGCCAATCTTCGACTTGTCGTCAGTGTTGCCAAGAAATATGTCAATCGCGGCCTTCATCTGCTCGACTTGATCCAAGAAGGCAACATCGGCCTGATGCGCGCAGCCGACAAATTCGAATACCGCCGGGGCTACAAGTTTTCGACTTATGCCACATGGTGGATTCGTCAGGCGATCACCCGTGCCATCGCCGACCAGAGCCGCACCATCCGCATCCCTGTTCACATGAACGAGAGCATGAACAAGTTCTTGAGAGCGACTCGCGAGCTTGAAAAAGAACTGGGCCGTGCTCCCACCAACGAAGAGATCGCCCGTCGCATGGATATCCCGGTTGAAAAGGTCCAAAAGTTGAAGACCATCTCCCGTGACCCGGTTTCGCTTGAAACTCCAGTCGGACGTGACGGCGAATCAGCTCTCGGCGATTTGATCGAAGACCGCTGGGTTGGCTCTCCCGTCGATGCCGTAATCGACGCCAATGTCCGCGAAGAGACCGCGAATATCCTCAAAACCTTGTCGCCCAAGGAAGAAAAGGTGATTCGCCTGCGCTTTGGCATCGGTTGCGAACGGGAACACACGCTCGAAGAGATTGGTCAGGAATTTGACGTGACGCGCGAGCGGATCCGTCAGATCGAAGCCAAGGCATTGAGGCAGCTACGCAGCCCCGAACGTGCCCGCCATCTGCGAGCACTACTGGCTGCACGCTAGTTAACCACCAAACGACTTCAGGATGTTTTGAGCCTCGGCTTCGGCCGAGGCCAACCTGTCTTTAGCGGTGGAATAATTCTTCTGCTCGATCAAACGCTTGGCGTCTTCGAGTTTTAGCTTCATCCTGGTCAGCCCGCTGACAATCGCGGGACGAACTGCCAAACCCTGATCAGCCATGGACCGGCGCATCGTCTCTGCCGTTACTTCTGCAGAACTTGCCGCAGAGCTCACGCTGATATAGCGTTCCATTACCGAGTCGTATTCTTTCTGGCTTGCTACATCGAGGCTGGACCAGTCCAATTTTGGCAACTCCGGCATTCGGGCTTGGAGAACCTCCACATTGCGCCGGATCTGCTGCATCTCATTCCGGATCTGACCGTCCATCGGAAACTGGTTCAGCAACAAGTAAGCGTTGCGGTAATTGAGCCAGGCCATTTGCGGATTGGATTCCATTCCGCCAATCTGCCTGTATAGGCCCGACATCGCCAAGCCAAGGCTACGGTTGTTGCCCGCCATCCCCTGAACGCCGTTGAGATAGCCACGCAAACGCGGATTCACTCCACCGCCTTGCTTCAGCCCACCCGAAATCTGGGTCAGATTGCGTTGCAACTGGTCAGGGTTCGGTCTGCCTTGCGCCTCAAATTGCGTGAGCAGCGCGTCGAGGCCACCAGTCTGGGCCGCCAGACCAGCGGCCACTGCGAAAATACTAGAAGATCTTTTTAACCACATAACCCACCTTTGGAACTGACGAACCATTGAAATACGCGATCGAGATTTTGTCTCGAACCTCCATCACCATCAACTCGCCTACCTTCTCGACTTGCAGGTCGAGCACCTCGCCAGTGGAGGGGTCTTTGATTTCCTTGATCACCCGCGACACCTCAAAA
>JAYSVS010000130.1:0-15575 GCA_043718395.1 Acidobacteriota bacterium | reverse complement strand
CTATGTTGCCTTCTTCGGCCTTAACCGCCATCACAAATCCTACTTTTTCCATCGTCCGGCATCTCTCTTTCCAGGGCATTACCCCCTATCGGCTGCCGGCCTTCAATGTGTCACCCAACCCTCCGGTCTGTTCTGTCACCCAACCTTCCGGTTCGCGCCTCCCATGCGGTGGTTGCCTCACAATCGGACAATCGGCTGACTGTCAGTTTGCCCCTTGCGCCCGGGACGCGAATGCAACGCGGACCCTCCAGTCGAAAGTCCTGATATCATCCCAAAAGCGGATGAGTGCATCGGCGAATCCCGAGAAGTCTTGCGGCCTGCAAGTGCGCTCATCAATGAAAACGAAACCTTGATGGCCGAGTCCCTTTGCCGCCCAAATCCGCAATAGCGGGAGTATCGTACCTAGATCGTAGGTGATAAGGGCGTACCCCGCCTCCGCAGCTGCAGCCAGCACAATCGAATCGTTCTTGCCGCGCAGACTACCGTCGCGCCATTCAAGCATCGACTCAACCAAGACCTCGCTTCGTCGCTTGCGAACTATCGAACATACCGCCTGTGAAATGTGCCCATCCAGCAGGAATTGAAACATCTAACGAATTTCGACTTAAGCTCCAGGCGGCAGTGACGCGCGTAGCTTTTCCGGCGTGATCGCGCGGTTTTCGTCGAGCGCACGGCGGACCTCTGATTCAAACGTCGAAGCGTAGCGAAGTGCCTGTGAGACAACGTCTTGGTCTAGCTGAAGGTGCTGCGCGGTCGCACCAGCTTCCAATCCGTACCCTTCAGCGATCATCAGCACTTCCCCAGACTGCCAGACCTTAGGCCCCCGCGAGGAGAGGCTTCGTTTACTTGGAAACCGACCCGTGTAGCGCATTGAGGATCGGGACCCGCTGGCCCTCTTACCCGTCAACCGGTCCCAGGTCCGTGTTCGCCGGGCCGTTAACAACTTTTCCGAACGGGTCAAAACGCGAGCCGTGGCAGGGGCAGTCCCAGGTTTTTTCGATGTGATTCCAGTGCACGATACAACCCAGATGTGGGCATATCGCCGAGCACTGATGCAACGCCCCTTCAGTGTCGCGATAGGCAGTCACCTTTTTGAGGCCATGCCGAATCACCGCGCCCATTCCCGGCGCAAGTTCGCGGCTCTGATCGACATCACCGGCAGTCGCATAATCTCCAAATTGTGCCACCACATTGAGGCTCTCCTTTGCAAATGCCAGCGCCGCTCGCACGGAAATTCGGGAGGGATCGTAGAGAGTTTCCCACTCGTTTGCGCGTCCCATAATCAGATCGGTAAAGAGAATGCCTGCGATCGTGCCATGGGTCATTCCATTCCCTGAGTCGCCCGTGACCACGTAAATATTCTTATCTCCAGGATTACGGCCGATAAACGCAAGGCCATCGATCGGCTCCATCACCTGGCCCGACCAGCGAAACTGAACGTCGTGCGCCGTCGGAAACCGCTCCCGCGTCCAGGCTTCCAGGCGCTCAAACCGCTCGTCCGCATCGTCCGCTTGACCGGTCTTGTGGTCCTCGCCCCCAACGATCAGAACTTCCTCCGTGCCGTTATTCTGCAGGCGCACGTAATGATACGGATTTGGAGTGTCCCAGTAAAGCGCCTTCGTTACCGAACCCGGCGGAACACTCATGCCGATTACGTAAGTACGGTAGGCTGCTTGCTTAGTATGGATAGCAACCCAATCATTCACCGGCGTGTTCGTCGCAACAACAATAGCGCCAGCGCTAACCACCGGACCCTTGGTTGTCGTAACCCGGCACGGAGCGCCATCGCCATCCTCAAACGTCTCGGCATGGGTCATGTTGAAGATGCGCCCGCCCTTTTTCTCGATGGCCTGCGCTAAACCGCTCATGTACTTCAGCGGATGAAACTGCCCCTGCCGGGGAAACCGCAGGCTGGCACCGGTATCATAGCCTCTTAGTGGAGCACGCTCCACCCGCTCGACGCCTGTTAGTCCGGCGCGGTGCGCCGCTGCCAGCTCTTTGTCGAGTACATCGGTTGACTCACCGGGCGGCACAAACAGGAAACCATCCAGCCGTTCAAAGTCACACTCGATCTTTTCTTTCGCGACGATCGCTTCGATCCGATCGATTGCCGCAGAGTGGCTCTCGGCGGCGAGCCGTGCACCCTGCTCACCATGCATGTTTTCGATCTCAAAGTATCGATCATCGAGCGCGTTTACCAGGTGGGCCGTAGTGCGTGACGTCTCCCCACTCGCGATTGGCCCGTCGTCCATAACGACGACGGAGCGGCCTTCCTGTGTAAGCAGGTAGGCGGTTGTCAGCCCCGCGATGCCTGCACCGACGACGCAAACATCGGCGGCGAGGTCATGGGCAAGCGCAGCCCTGGCCGCGATCTCAGCCGTCTTCATCCATACGGAGGCGGTAGTACCGGAACCTCTTTTCATCTTCGTTCTCCCTTTGTGTGATTCAATGATTTCCCTCTGCCGTCAATCGCGCGAAGAGTTTCGGGCCTCAAGCCTGGAGCGATTTTGGCAACCTCCGACAAGAATCGCGCGGCCACGCGACTCATCTCGAACTGCTCAACGTCACGAAGGCCCGCTGAGGCAAGCGCATGGCGAAGATCGGGATCACGGTATAGACAGACAATCGCTTCGGCCAGCGCCGCCGGGTTGTCGGGTTCTACAAGAATTCCGCTGCGGACTAGCTCGGGTATGGCGGCGGCCCTCGCCGCAACAATGGGCTTGCCTGCAGCCATCGCCTCCAAAAACACTATGCCGAATCCTTCCTGTACGCTAGGCAGGCAGAAAACATCGCAACGATTGTATTCCTCGGCGAGGCTGGACATCGAGACGTCGCCCAGCCACTGAACGGCAGCTCCGATATCAAGATCCCTGCAAATGTTCTGAAGCCGCGCACGTTCGGGCCCGTCTCCTACAATTCGAATTTCAAGACCCGGAATTACATCTCGCAGCAGTGCTGCGGCGCGCAGCAAAACTTCCAATCGCTTGCGTGGATAAAAGCGGCATACTGACAATATGGTGAACTTGCCCGGCGCGGGTGTGGCGGGATTTGCCTTGAATAACTGCTGCCAGGCGTGCAGGTCAATCAGTTCCGGAATCACGATGGCGTCTTTGACGCCGTAGAGCGCTTCCAGGCGTTCGGCGCAGTAGCGGCTCACTGTAATCACAAGATCGGAGCGCCGCGCGTGTTCTCTCTCCAGGCGCGCCTGGAATGTAAGGCTTGCCCGCGTTGCGCCAGCTTCAAAGCGTACAGCGTCCCCCAGCACGCCTTTGATGCAGGCGATGTGCGGAGGGGCGTTTCGCCGGCGCGAAATAGAGTATCCATCGGCGTCAATGCCGATCGTCGCTGCGCAATTGAAACTGCGCCAGCGCAGGCTTTCATTAAATAAAAGCCGTGTTGCCGTGTAAACCGGAGTGATGATTTGCGGCCTGACTACATCCACTCGCACCCCCGGCCCCCGCAGAGCCTCAATGAGAGTGCGGGTTCCGACGTAACAGCCACTGCCCTTTCGAACGTCCCAGGGAATGGCCGTAATAAAATGTAAATCGGTCATATTCCTAAATATCCGCCTGCGTTAATGCGGTTCTTATCCTGTTGGTTCCCCGGGCTGTTCTTGACGGCCGATTTTACCGGCCCCGGAGTCGCCATGAAACGGGGGAGACGGCAAAAACCCCGCACCAGCACCGAATCAAGTCCGCAGGCGGACTTATATGTTTAGGTGGTTTCGTCGCGTTCCTGTCGCCGTTCTCCTTCGGTTCGCGATTTGAAAAGGAAAAACAACAAAAATCCTTCCCCGACCAGACTCCATTAGTGCATTTCAATAACCACTTCCCCGCCAGCTGAAATTGCCAGACAAATCGCGTATAGAATCCGGAATTTCCAGCCAGCGTGAATCACCTTCCGCATCCCTGTGGCGAGATGGCGTCAATTGCCCGTCGAGCGTCACTTCCGGTATCCGTGATCGAAACTCCGCCAATCCCACGCTTCTCTAACAAAAGCTGCAACCTCCAATGTCCCCGCAACCCCCAAGTCCCCACTGGAACCTGATCGCCACAGCCCTTTCCCTAACCGCCCTCCTCATCGCAATCATAGTCCTACGTTCCAGCTCGTCCTCTGACTTCGCCACCCGCCTCGGCGGCGTCTTCAAAGCGACTCGGAGAGATCCTCTGCCGCTCTCCTGAATTCACTCGAAAAAAGGCAAATATCAACCATGTCAACCCAGGCTCAAATTGATGCCAACAGGCAACACGCCAAACAGTCCACCGGCCCCAACACCGCCGAAGGCCGCCCCACCTCCGCAGCCAACAGCACCCGTCCCGGCCTCACCGCCAAGCCCACCACGATCTTCGAAAACAACCCGAACGAACGAAGCCAATACGATGCCCTTAAAGCAAAACTCGTGAAGCAATGACTCCCCGAAGGCGAACTCGAGCTCCAAACCTTCGAGCGGTACGTCTTCGCCCTCTACTAGGCAGACCGTGCCCGTCAAATGGAAATCGTGTCCAGAACCGTTGAATAAACGAACCCAATGACGAAAAACTCTTCACCCAAATGGAGCGAATTCTCAAATTAGGCGCTGCCCAGGAGCGCCGCGCCGACAAATCCCTCAAAGAGCTCATTAAGCTCCAGCGAGACCGGGTCTTGGCTATGGATAGCCACACCGAAGTCTATTTGCTGGACAAAATCCTCGACATCCCGGCCACTTGCCCCATGTTCGATGTTCACAAAGCCGACCCCTCAAAACCCAGTGCAGGCTTACTGGCAATCCGCTTGATGGCCCTCATGCCGGAAGCTCGAGAAATATTCGACAAACATCGCGAAGCCAGGCTAGCTGCATAACAATCACCAACACACCCGGCCCCAACGGGCCTCAGATCTTTCATAATTGAATATTGCTTGCGAAAGTGGGTACACGACAAGCACGCCTAAACTTCGCTAGGCACCACATAGGGCGCACGATAATTCCGCGTCAACATCGCATTCGCGTCAGCATCGTTAGGGAACCGCATCGTCGCCGGATCAAACTTCAGCTCGCGGCCTAATCGATGCGAAATATTCCCCAAATGACAAAGTGCCGTGGAAAGCGCTGTCTCCTCAATCTCAGCATGCAACAACTTCGGATTCCGTGCCCTTACCGCATCGGCAAAATTCGCAAAGTGATCGAGATTCGCGGGATAACTAACGACGGGTTCTGCTTGCTTGTTTCGCCCTAACGTAATCCTGAAATCTCCATTCGCCATCAAATGCATACTGCCCTTCGCGCCAAAGAAATCCCACGACATCGGCTCAGGCGTAGATAACCCGCGCAACTGCCCCACAATCGACGACCCGTCCGCAAAAGTCCAGGTCACATTCTGTGTATTCGGAGTCTGCCCCTGATCCTTATAGCCAAAACGCCCCCCGGTAGATCTAACGGAAACCGGTAACGCCTTCTGCATCCCCCACCTCAAGACATCCAGCATATGGATTCCGTTATTGCCCAACTCTCCATTGCCGAAATCCCAGAACCAGTGCCAGTTGTAAGGCACCAGATTGGCATGATAATCCTGCATCGGCGCGGGTCCAACCCAAAGATCCCAATTCAGATTCGCCGGGGGCTGCGTTACCGGCTTAAATCCCAGCGAATCGCGACTTCCGGGGAAGAAGAAATTGCCCTGATAGATCTCTCCAATCACCCCTGCATGTAACAACTCCACCGCCTTGCGAAAGGGCCCCCACCACCTTCGCTGTGTCCCTCCCGCAGCAATGCGCTTATACTTTCGCGCCGTTCTCACCAACTGGATCCCCTCAAAAATATTGTGTGAAACGGGCTTCTCAACATACACATCCTTGCCCGCCTGCATCGCCCAAATCGCCGTCAGCGAGTGCCAATGATTCGTAGTAGCAACCGTCACTGCATCGATATTCTTGTCCTCAAACGCCTTCCGCATATCCGTATGAATCAACGGCCGCTTCCCCGTCTTGGCAAACACTGCCTGCGACGCCGCCTCGGCGCGAGCCCCATCCACCTCTACCAGTGCAGCAATCTCAAGATTCGCGACCGGCAACATCTCCTTGATATGCGCAGTCCCTCGAGACCCAACACCCACAATTGCAACGCGCAATTTGTCATTGGCTTGCGCCCATGATTGAGACGCCATGGCGGCAGAGACGAGAAAAGATCGACGAACCATAATGCATCTAATCTTATCCTCTAGGGCCTCTTGGCTATCAAATCGACTGCCTTCTGATTCCCCTTGGCCCTGGCATAACTCAATGCCGTCTCCCCGGCATTGGTCTTCAAGTTCCCATCTGCACCGCGATCAATCAAAAGTTTCAAAACCTCCACATCCACCTTCGGATCAAAAGCAGCAAAGAAGACCGGCACTCCCAACTGGTCGAGCGCATTCGGCTTCGCTCCAGCATCCAGCAACAACCCCACCGGTGCAATCCCAGCCCCAGGGCTGCACTGGATCGCCATCTTCAATGGAGCCTCTGCATATCCGCGATTCGGATCTGCTCCAGCCTCCAGCAAGGCCTTCAACACCGGCAACTGTGCCGGCGATTTCTCCAGCCGCCGCAGGGCCAGGTGAATCACACCGGCCCCGCCTTCATGCCCACGCAATCCCGCCGCTGCAGCCGCCTGCTTTACTCCTTCAGCATCATTCCGGAGCACTGCATCTTCCACTCCCTTGAGCGAAACCGGCTGGAACGACATCGGAGTCTTCTCATCTTCTGGATGCATCAGTTTCCAAAAACCCTGCACTCCAATTCCTGCCGCCACAATGAGCACCGGGCTCAATACAACGGCCAGCGCAATCAATCGCAACGCCATCCACTGCGTCTTCAAGAACAAGAACCCAAGCCCCGCAAGCACTACCCCCGGCAACAGAAATAGTAGAAAGACCACCGATAGAGGACTGGTTTTTGACGGCCCCGCCGCCGCCAAGCCCAGCACAAAGATCAGGAAAATCATCGCCGCGTCCAGCGCCAAGGCGAGCCAAAACACTACATTCAAGATCATCATCACCCAGTAAAGCGCCAGACTTTATCCAAATCGATCAGCCTTGCTGAATCGCAGATCGCAAGTCGATTCTTGCCAAGCCTGTTCAGGCAATCGAGCACATGCCACACAACATGGCAACTTCAAATTGTATTATTATTCATAATAGTTGAATAAAAATACAGTCATGTCCGCTGCACTCGTTTCTGAAGCTTCTTCGCAGGTGCCAGTCATTGCCTCTGGCGATCTCACTAGCGATCTGTCGATCACCACCTCTGAACTCCGCGATCTGCTCGATCTTGCCTCAGAGCTAAAGCTCAACCCAACTCGCTATGCCGCATCGCTGAAGCACCGCTACCTGAGTCTGCTTTTTGAGAAGCCCTCACTCCGTACCCGCCTTACCTTCGAACTCGCCATCAAGCAACTTGGCGGGGACGCCGTCGTTTCCATCGGCCCAATCGGGGATCGCGAACCGACTAAGGATATCGCTCGCAACCTCGACCGTTGGACCAATGGGATCGTCGCCAGGACTTTTCTGCAGTCCACAGTTGATGAGCTTGCGAAGTGGTCTAGCGCCCCGGTGATCAATGCCCTGAGCGACATGTACCATCCGTGCCAGAGCTTTGCCGATCTTCAGACTATAGAGGAGCGATTCGATACCCTTGTCGGCCTTAAGCTCTGCTATGTCGGAGATGGCAACAACGTCGCTCACTCGCTGATGTTGAATGGAGCACGCATGGGGATGCATGTCTCTATCGCCTGCCCCAGGGGCTACGAGCCGAACGCCCACGTTCTCGATCAATCTTCACTTTTCGCCAAACAGGCCGGTGGCAGCGTTAACGTTATCAATGACGTCAACAAAGGCGTCAGCGGTGCCCACGTCATCTACACCGACGTATGGACCAGCATGGGCCAGGAAGCTGAAGCCGAAGAGCGCCTCCGCACCTTTGCTCCCTTTCAGGTGAATTCTGATCTCCTGGCAGCAGCCTCGCGTGATGCAATCTTTTTGCATTGTCTGCCCGCCAAGCGTGGCCAGGAAGTAACGGATGAGGTGATCGAATCCAATCAATCCGCCGTTTTCGATCAGGCTGAGAACCGCCTTCACGCTCAAAAAGCGTTGCTTCTCATGCTCCTCGCTTAGGATAAGAAAAGATGCAAGATAAGCTTTATGGTGGCCGGTTTGAAGCCGGACAGGATCAGTATTTTGAAAAATTCTCTGAGTCGCTGCACTTCGACAAGCGGCTGATCGAGGCCGATCTTGAAGGCTCAAAGGCCTTTGCCCTCGCGCTCGAAAGCGTCGGTATCCTCAACGCGGAAGAGCGCACCCTCATCGTCCAAGCGTTTGAAGAAATCCAGGCAGAAGCTAAGCGATCCGATTACTTTCTCGGTGCCAGCGACGAAGATGTTCACTCTTTCGTGATTCGCCAATTGAAAGCGAAGACCGGCGAACTTGCCGACAAGATTCACACGGGCCGTAGCCGCAACGAGCAAGTCTCGCTCGATACGCGCCTTTGGCTGCGTTCGACGATCAAGGCCACAATCGTCGCAACCAAGTCGTTGATGGCTGAATTGCTCAAGCTGGCCAACAAGTATCCGCAAGCGGCGATCCCCGGCTACACCCATATGCGACGAGCCCAGGCCGTGCTTTGGCCTCATTATTTGCTCGCTTACTACGAGATGTTTGCCCGCGATGTCGAGCGGTTGCACCAAGCCCACGCACGCACCAACGTGCTACCTCTGGGCAGCGGCGCGCTGGCTGGAAGCGCATTCCCTTTTGACCGCCAAGCCATCGCCCGCGATCTCGGTTTCGCCTCGATTACTTATAACTCGATGGACGTCTCCGCTGATCGCGACTTCGTGCTCGACTTCATGCACGCCGCAAACCTCGTGATGCTGCACCTCTCGCGACTGTCTGAAGACTGGATCCTTTATTCCAGCGAAGAGTTCGGCTGGATGGAACTTAGCGACGGTGTTACTTCGGGCTCCAGCCTGATGCCGCAGAAGAAGAATCCCGATTCGCTGGAGCTGATCCGTGGCAAGTGCGGCCGCGTGTTTGGCGCTTACTCAGCGCTTTTTGTCACGATGAAGGGCCTCCCGCTTACTTACAACCGTGACATGCAGGAAGACAAAGAGCAGCTCTTTGACGCGGCAGACCAGACGATTGCCTGCGTTAACATGGCTGCCATCGTTGCCCAAAACGTCACGATCCTGCCGGAGATCCCAGAGAAGGCATGTGCCGAATCCTGGGTGGTCGCTACCGACATTGCGGAGGCTCTGTCGCGTGCCGGATTGCCCTTTCATCAATCACATAAGCTTGCTGGGCGCCTTGTGCTGCACGGCATCAAGGCGGGCAAACACCCCGCCAGCTTCACTGCCGAAGAACTGCACGACATTGATCCACACTTTACTCCGGACTTCGTCTTGATCCTTAAGGACCCGCGCCACGGCATGCAAACCCGCGTTGTGCCTGGTGGCACCGCTCCTCAAACCGTCGCCGCCGCGTTGGTGGAAGCGCAATCCCGTCTCGAGAAACTATGAACAAAAGCGAGCGCCACCAGCAGATCCTCAAGCTCATCCATGAGGAAGAGATTCACACGCAGGAACAACTGGCGCAGCTTCTCAAGCGTCGCTCATTCGACGCCACCCAGGTAACGCTCTCTCGCGATATTCGCGAGCTGGGCTTAGTCAAGACGGCG
Organism: Acidobacteriota bacterium; assembly: GCA_043718395.1. Classification (GTDB taxonomy): domain Bacteria; phylum Acidobacteriota; class Terriglobia; order Bryobacterales; family Bryobacteraceae; genus Bryobacter. The sequence goes on along the minus strand of JAYSVS010000130.1, from coordinate 5,897 downwards.
CAAGGCTATGCCGATCTGGGCAACCCGACTCCTAAGTTTCTCTCGCTGGCGAGGGAGTTTATGATCTCCGCCGTAGCTGCGCAAAATCTGGTCGTCATCCGCACTTCTCCCGGCCATGCCATGTCATTGGCCATCGCGCTCGATTCGGAAGAATATCCCAATGTGGTCGGTACTATCGCAGGCGACGATACGATCTTTATCGCTATGCCGGATGCGGCGCAGGCTAAGGCCTTTGCCGTTGAGATTCAGCCGTAATGGATGAATATAACGATCGGCTCTATCAACGGAAGAAGTCCTGGAAAGACGCGGATGATCACGCGGCCCGCTTCGGCAATCTAAGGCTATTGCTCGTTGTTACGGCCCTTGTCACCGGCTGGTATGGCATCTGGTTTGCTGTTGGCCTCTGTGCTGCTCTATTTCTCTTTGTAGGCAGCAAGATCCAGACCCTAAGTGCAAAACTTGACCGCTGCAAACGCGCGATCGGTTACTACGAACAAGCCATAGACCGAGTCAAAGGCAATTGGGCGGGGCGTGGAATAACTGGTGAATCCCACATTCCAGCCGGCCATCTTTTCGCCAATGATCTCGACCTGTTTGGCCCGGCCTCGCTGTTTGAACTGCTCTGCCAGGCCCGCACTCGTCTGGGCGAATCCACGCTGGCTTCCTGGCTTCTCGCTCCTGCCGCTATCGACACGATCGCGGCCCGTCAGCAAGCAGTGTTGGAGCTAACGCCAAAGCTCGATCTTCGCGAGGACCTCGCCATCATTGGGGCAGGGAACCCGCGTCAGCTTCGAGCCACCTTGCTTGCCGATTGGGGCGAAGCGAAGTTTACGAAACTGGCCGATGCTTCGCGGCCTTTGTATCGAGTGCTTGGTTTGCTCGGAGCCACTGGAGCCACGGCGCTGATCGCCGATGTGCTTGGGGCTGAGCTTCCGTATCTGCGGATTTACTATCTATCCGTCGCCATCGTCAGCGGATTTGTCGTTTGGCGCTATCGTTTCGAGACTCATTACGTGCTCGAAGGCGCTCAAGGGGCGGCTCATGAAGTGGCCCTGCTCTCTGCCGTGCTGGCCCGCATTGAGGCGGAGCAGTTTCAGTCCGCCCGTCTTGTCGAGCTTCGCGCCCAGTTGGATGTTGATGGCTTGCCGCCTTCGCGCCGCATCGCACAACTGCGCCGCTTGATGGACCTCGCCGACTCGCGGGATCATTTTCTGATCCGTCTGCTGGGGCCTTTGGTCCTCTATGATCTTCATCTCGCCTTCGCCCTCGAAGATTGGCGCAAACAATCGGGAACGGCGATGCGGCGTTGGGTGCAAGCCGTTGGTGAGATCGAAGCGCTCAGTTCGCTTGCAAACTACCAATATGAGAATCCAACCGACGTCTTTCCAGAATTTACAACCGATGGCCCTGCCTTCATCGCAACCGGTCTGACGCATCCGCTGATGCCCCGCGAGCAGGCGGTTGCAAACGACATATCGCTTGGTCACCCGGCGCGTATCTTTGTGGTGAGCGGCTCCAACATGTCCGGCAAAAGCACCCTGATGCGCACTGTCGGGATTAACGCGGTACTTGCGCAGGCAGGAGCGCCCGTTCGTGCCACGAGCCTCACGATCAGCCCTCTTGCCATTGGTGCCTCCATATCCACACACGATTCTTTGCAGGGCAACACCTCGCGATTCTATGCCGAGATTCTGCGGCTGCGCGACATCATGCAGATGGCTGCGGGGCCAACGTCAGTGCTCTTTTTGATCGACGAAGTCCTAAGCGGCACCAACTCACATGACCGGCGTATTGGGGCAGCTGCCATCCTGAAGGGCTTGGTAAAGCATGGGGCCATCGGCTTTACCAGCACGCATGATCTTGCTTTAACTCATATCGTAGAAGACCTTGGCCCGCGCGCTGCCAATGTCCATTTTGAAGACCAACTGATCAACGGCACCATGCACTTTGACTACAAAATGCAGCCTGGTGTTGTGACACATTCGAATGCGATCGCGCTGATGCGGGCGGTCGGGATCGAGGTCTAAGGATGCGGCTGGTTGTATCCACCGCTAACCTTGTGGTTTGCCATAGGGTTTGCCTGGCAAATTTGGGTTCGTTTGATCGTTTTTTGTTGCGGAGTCATTGAACGTTTGCTTGTTTTCTTGCGTGGATGCACAACGGTCGATGGTTTGGATTCAATAGTGTGTTCTACAGTCATGGGCTTTCTCCTGAGCAGAAATTAGCAGGCGTGTTGGCGGGCTTTCTGTTTGGGCCTGACCGGTTTTATTTGAATTCAGTGGGTTAAAGGGAAAAGAAAGCTGAAAATAGCTGTGAACCGAACTGGGGTCTTCTAAACTCTTGGTCTAGCGATAGGTGTCTTTACGGTTGCGGACGCCAGTGATCTCAATGGTATCTTCGCCTTTAGATTTAAAGAAGAGGCGATAGTCGCCGCAGCGGAGCCTGAAGTCCGTACGAGGGGCTTTAGCTTCTTGACGTTACCGGCGCGGCTGGCCAGATAGTCCCGTCAGTAAAGAATCTGCATGGCGGTCTCGCGGTCGATGGCGCGAAGATCGGCGCGAGCTTCCGTTGACCAGATAACGGTGATGCGCTCCGCAGTATCACCTTCGCTCATTTGGCCAGCCCGAATTCGCGCAAGATCTCTTCGTGGGGAATGCCCTCACCACGGGCCAGCGAATTGCTTGCGGAGTCCAGCGCCGCAGCGGTTTCTGCCGTGATCTCCTCATCTTCCACGGTTGCCTTCGAGAGTGAAGAAAGGAGCGACTCTTGTCCCGTTGCCAACACTTCCAGAAGCTGGGCAACGGCGGTGAACTGAGCCGGCGTCAGCCGTTTGAGCAACTGATGAGCTTGTTGTCTGTCCATGATTCTTCTCTGTTCCATTATCTATCAGCCTCAGATTTCGGTCTTCAAGGTGGCAACTCGACCTTTCCGACAATCAGCCGGGTCGTGGAGCCTAGTCCTCTCGGCGGATCTTCAAAGCAGCGGAAAACCAAACCTAGCAGCCAAGAGTTTAGGGCGGAAGGAAGCAGTCGAGAATGTCCGGCTCCTATGCCTCGAAGATTTCGAAATCGCACGAAACGCAACGCCCGTCAAGGCTACTCCGACGGCGCGGAGACCCCGCGCGGCCTGGACCGCCGCCGCGTCTCGTGCAGAGGATCTGATTTGGAGGCGAAGGAGAAGAAAAGCCGGGGCGGGCTTGGGCTCGTATGGGTACGCGATGCGCAATTACTCACTGACTGTGACGGGAACCGGTTCAAGGAACAAATCGGCGGGGCTCTCCGAGAACCTCCACGCGCCCGGGACCTTGGTTGGTGGCCGCTGCAGCTGTACGTCCCGGAACGCGCGTTGCCGCGCCCGCTCCAGTGCCGCCGCCAACTCGGCTGCGCCCAAACTAGCTGACAAGCACCAACCCTGCACAACATAGGTGTCGGGCTCCGCATTTGGGCCTAGGTCCGGGCCCAGAAACCAGACATACTCTTGCCCAGCGGCAGGCAACTCCTTCGGACGGAACCGGCCCCCCTCGGCGGCGACTTTCATTCGGATGCGGAGGCTTTGGCCGTTTGTGGCTGCCGTGGCTGTGCCTCCCTTGTGAACTTGCAGCGGATTGATGCTCAGCCTATACTCGCCCGCTTCGGTCGACAGAAGCCCATCGGCAAGCAAACTGTTCAGCACCATGGCTGAGCCCTCCAGCAACATATCGAGATTTACAGTGGTCTGGTCAAATTCGCACATATTGATTTCTCCTTAAGGGGTGGTGACCCAACATGCCAGTTCACGTCGCTCCGGGATATACGTCATGGCCGGTGCCGAGCTAATCGTGGGACCGATCATTTTCCCCGGCGAAGGGCCGCCTGCCGGATTCCGGACATGGAGCGACGTGTTGAAGTCCTGTCCGCGATACGCCATGACGAAGCGATCGGCAAAGGTGTCGAAAGCCACTGCCGGATGAAGGCGAGTTGTTTCGCTCATCGGCCACGAGGGAACTGCCGTCAGGCTCCAGCGCTCATCTACACGGGCATGGAAGACTGCGATTTCGTTCTTGCCGTCTAGCGAATGCGGGGCCTCGGCCCAGGAAACACATATCCGGTTGTCCGGCGCTGCAGCAACCGACACCCCAGCCAGCGCCTTGATGGCCATCGACGGTTCGAACGGCTGGGGTGCAGACCACGAGTCGGCGGCGCTGTTCAACGAAATGCTGTACATGACGTTGCCTGCCTCATCCGGATTGTCCCAGTTGAAGCCGTTCCAAACCAAAATCCAAACGGCAATGCCTTCCACCATCGTCGCGGCGAGGCCGGGGGTGGAAGCCGACGTTGCACCGCGCGGAGTCGCAACGCGGGACCATGTCTGTCCCTGGTCCCTTGAGTGTAGGATCTGAATGGTGCCGAGGTCGTTCATGTCGACGTAAGCCCAGAGCACCGATCCAAAGGCGTTGGCGGCCAGCGCTGTACCGTGCTGGGTGATGACGTCGGTTAGGTTGCTGAATTGGATGGCCTGGGCCCCGATGCTGCGGATCCAGGACATCGTGTCGTCTGGCCCGGAAAAACCCAGAATTTGAATGCCGTTCACGCTGCACGCGGCAGGATTCCGGTTGACCACATTGGTAATGACCGGCAAGGGCCGCTCCACCCAGTTGGACCCGCCGTCGGTGGACGCGTAGAGGCGCAGGCTGCGCCGATAGAGCGGGTAGAGCGCCCGGAGACTGGACACGTCACCGGGAAAGGGACCCGGTCGCGTCCGCATGTAATGGAAAGGATCAAACATTGTGACGTGCTGGTTCGTCGGTTCATGGTCGTGTATGCCGAAGCAGTGCCCGAATTCGTGCATCATCACTGCCTGCATGTCGACCTCAGTGGCATTTGCGTTGTGAGTCACCCAATTAATGATCATCAGATTGGAATCACGCCGGTAAAGCACCATCTGTCGCCGCTGGTTCACTCCAAATGCGGAGGCAAGCCGATTGCCGTGATTGTCGTCCATGATGATCACAAGGTCGCCGTCGCGGTCAGGAGCCCGCAGCGTCGTGTAGCCATGGAACTGGAAGCGGCAATCTACGTTCGCTACGTTATCCCAAAAGGTGTAGGCGTTGATCACGGCATCCTTGAAAGGTTCCTTCCAATCTTCGGGAATCCCCCAGTCTGTGAATGTCTGCCAGTTGATCAGGACGCGCGGACGGGATCCGGCTGAATAGGAGGGGCTGTTGGGCATCGTCGGTTTTGATTCCTCTGATCACACAAAGCGCGGTATGTGCGACAGGCCCGCAAACTTTTTTGTTAAAAATGAACGGCCTTCCATGGGGCGATGCCGGAAATAGCGGCTAGCTTCTGGAAGTGAATGGGGAAGAAGCAATCTGAGGAGTTTGTCCCGATCTCGCTAGAAGAACTTGAAAAGTGACGTTCGGCTAGACTGATCGCTCTGAGTTTTGTTCGAGTGATCTTGGTCTTCTGCTGGCGTTGGTACTGGCTGGGCAGGCGGGACCTCCGGAGGGACTTGGACGAGGATGGAGTGGGGAGTTCGCGCTTGCTTCGAGACAGCTTTTGGCTCTGGCTGAGGCGGCACCGGCGGAGAAGTTTTCGTTTCGTACGGCACCTGGGGTGAGATCGACCATTGAAGTTTATATGCATGTTGCGGTTGGAAATTACGGGCTGCTGGCGCAGGCCGGGGTGAAGCCTGGTGGCGCGCATTGGCCGAATGAGATTCCACTGGATGCTGAGAAGAAAGTGACGGCGAAGGTTGACGTTGTGAGGTGCCTCAGAGATTCGTTGGCGGCAGTGCGGGCTTCTTATAAGGGGACAGGCTGTACTGCACCCCTAAACTGAGACACGGGCTTGGCTAAAACAACCGGGGACACTCAACAGTAAGAATAGGAAGACTGATGAGTGAAAAGCACGCACCCT
>JAYSVS010000129.1:0-15626 GCA_043718395.1 Acidobacteriota bacterium | reverse complement strand
GCTCGGTCAGGCGCGGCAAATGCTCGGGCGCGATGCCTTCTCCATTGTCGCGAATTTCTAGCATGATTTTGTTCGCGGCCTCGTCCACTGTGACAACTACTTGCACAAAGCCTAGCTGGCGTGTGTATTTGATTCCGTTATCGATCAGGTTGTAAAGCAGGCGTTCGATCTGGATACGGTCTGCGGAAATGATGGCCTTGCGTGGGAGAATACTGCGCAACTCGACTTCGCGATCAAGGGCCGGGATCTCAAGTTCGCTCAACACTTCTTTGATCAGTGCAACGAGATCGAGGTCCTGCATCTGGAGCGTGAGTTGTCCGCCTTCCGCCTTGGCAAGGTTCAGCAGCGCGCGGACAATTTGCGACAGGCGATCAATATCGACCAGCGCACTTTCGATGGCAACCCGGAGTTCTTCTTCTGTCGATGCAGTCATTAATGCGACTTCAAGCTGTCCGCGTACTACGGTGATCGGCGTGCGCAACTCATGCGAGACATCGGTTGAAAACTGCCGGATTTGTTGAAAACTCTGGTCAAGCCGCTCCACCATCCCATTAAACGTAGCAATCATATGATCCAGCTCATCGTGTGACCCGCGCAGCGGGACGCGCAGAGAAAGGTTTGATCCGGATACTTGCGCCACTTGGGCAGCCACTTCGGTTACGGGTTGCATGGCCCGGCGGGCCAGCAGCCAGCCGAGACCGGCGGCAGTGAGAATGATGAAGGGCAGTGCGATGAAATAGTCCAGGCTGAACTGGTCGATCACGTAGAGGCTCGGCGTGAAGTTGCGGCCCAGAGCTACGAAATACTTTTGATTGCCTTCAATCAGTGTCCCTTCGCGTACCATGAAGATCTGTCCGCGAAGGTTGGGGTGGAAGGAATAGCGCGGTTTGCCTTCAGAAAGGATCCGGGTGATCAGCGCAGGGCTCTGGAAGCCCATTTCGCGATACATTTCAGAGCATTCAAGAACTTCGCCTTTTTCATCGGCGATCATGTAGATCAACCTCAGGCGTTCGACGATGGCTGTTTCTTCTTTGTCGGCCGGGTCATAAGTCCACTCAACGATGCCCTTCCGGTTGATGTGCAAGAAGCCTTTGGTCGCAGCCCATTCTTCATCGAGCAAACCTTGGACTGTCGTCTCGATCACCTCACGCAACATCCCCCGAAGGACGAATCCAAAGCCCGTAAGCAGGATCGCGAAGAAGACGGTATAGCTGAGCGCAAGCCGGAACCGGAGACCTTTGAATATGCTGCGCTGCATGATTTCAATTTACAGCAGTGGGGCTGAAGTAAACCCCGGAGCTTGCATGCTAAGCCGTTTTTTCGCTTCTGCCTTCAGGCAACTCAAGCATATAGCCGATGCCGCGAACCGTGTGAATTAGCTTGGTTGGATAACGATCATCGATCTTTGATCGCAGGTGGCGAATGTACACATCAACGATGTTGGTGAGCCCGTCGTAATCCATATCCCAAACATGTTCGACGATCATCGTGCGGCTCAATGGCCGGCCCTTATTGCGCATCAGATATTCGAGAATCGAAAACTCTTTCGGAGCAAGCTCGATGTTGTCCCCAGCACGCGTTACCTTGCGCCGGATGCAATCTAAAGTCAACTCGCCGACGTTCAGCTTCTCTGGAGTAGGTTGGCCGCGACGAAGCAAAACTCGCACCCGGGCCAGCAACTCAACAAAAGCAAAAGGCTTCGTCAGATAGTCGTCGGCTCCAAGTTCAAGGCCCCTGACTCGATCTTCGACAGCCCCTCGGGCACTCAGGATTAGCACCGGCGGATTCGACTTCCGGTTCCTGATCTTCTCCAAAACTTTGATGCCATCAAGGTCCGGGAGCATCATGTCCAGGGTGATCAAGTCGTAATCAGTGGCATGCACCAGATCCAGAGCAGCTTGCCCGTCCGAGGCAATATCCACAGCATAACCAGCACTCTCCAGGCCGCGGCCCAGAAAGTCGGCGATTCTTTTTTCGTCTTCCACCACAAGGATTCGCATTGTCAAACTCGCTCTTACCTTATCATCATGAATTCATTTACGCTTAAGCGAATTTTAATCAATGGTTCTCAAGAACCCATCCATAGAAAAGCATGCTGCCCACGTACGCGACCCCAGCGAGAGCAAGGTAACTGAGATCGCCTCGTGCGGTGGAGATGCCGCACGAAAAGAGGCCGATAACCTGAAGAAAGCCGTATGGCAAAAATTCTCCCATCGTGAAGCGCCAGGGCGGCGAATCAATTTGAGAGAAGACGCTGAAGTGATGACCGATAGCAAGTGAGGCGAGCATGCCCGCCAGTGCGCCAACGGGGCTGAGCGGCAAAGTGAGCAGCAAAGCGAGAGCAACCAGAACAACGCCCTTACGGGCGAGAATGCGGTAACCTCGCGAGGGTGACAGGCGCCAGCGGATGCGGCCCGGCATGCCGTCCAGCGCGAAAAGATTCTGCGCCAGCGTGCTGAGGGCCAAGACGACCAACAAGGAAAGTACTGGAAACGCTTCCGGGTCGGGACTTGCGTAAAGGTAACGGTAGGCCGTACCAGATAGCGCGATGATTGCGGCGAGCCAGAAATCGAGCGTGCGCAGGATTTGACGTAATTCGAGAGTGGGGAGCAGCCGCCATAGCCAGGGGCTGGCGTGTGATTCCGGTCGTGAAAAGATGCGGAGGAATTTCGATTGACCAGCAGGGAGCGGCCAAAGGTTCAGGCGAATTTCTGGAATTCTCGCCAGGGGGGCTGCCAGAGCAGGCAGCACCATGATGGTTCCAAGCACAGTCCAGATGAAGCCCATGCTCTCCGGCTGCATGGAAAGCAGAATCGCAAGCCAGAAAAAGTTATTGCCCTGGATCGAATTCAGTGTCCGGATCTCGCGATAAGCAGTGACAACAATGGCGCGAAGAAGTGCGATCAACTGAACCACTCCAATGCCGGAAGTTCTTTGGCCTTCACAACCTCCAGGTAGTGCGCGCGAAGCTCGCCTTCAGCCCTGGCTTCGCTACGCCACACCACTGTTCCGCCGTCCAGCAGCAGCACCTCGTCGGCAAGGCGCTCCACATGCATCAACATGTGCGAGGAGACGATCAGGCTGGTGCCACGCAGCTTCAGCGCGTTCAGAAGCGCAAGCACGGTCTCGCAACTGGCCGGGTCTAGCCCTTCAAATGGCTCGTCGAGAATCAGTAGCTTGGGGGCGTGCAGCAAGGCAATGGCAAGCGACGTTTTCTTGCGCATGCCGTAGCTGCAGGCAGCGGCAAATCGAGATTTGCCTTCTGTCAATCCAAGTACCTCTAGCAACTCGGCAATTCGCCGCTCGGCACCGGCCTTGTCGATGTCGTAGAGGCGCGCACTCAGGTGGAGATGTTCTTCGATCGATAAAGCTTCAAAGAGACCCAGATGCTCCGGCATCACGCCCATCTGGGCACGCCACAAGCGAGGGGCGGATTTTGGACGATACCCAAGTACCTCAACTCGACCGAAGGATTCGCTCTCAAGGCCCGCCAGCACCTTGAGGCAACTCGATTTGCCCGCGCCATTTGGTCCTACAAGTACTGCGGCCCGACCCGGATTCAGGTGTAGGTCGAAATTCCGCAAAGCAGAAAAATCTCCGTAATTGACGCCTAGGCCCTGGCAATCGATGATAGTACTCACAAAAGGGTCCTACGGCTCATTTTCGTACTAAGTTTCAAATTCATTTGCGTTCCACTCCCGGTATTCGATAGCCTTTTTACTGAAACGTAATCGTCTCACAGGAGTCCCAAGCGCATGTGGAATCGTCGCAAAGAAGAAGAACTGACGGCTCGCCCGTCCAACCCCAACGCCTCAAGCACAGGCGGAAACGAAGGCGTGCCTATGCAGACAACTTCGTCCAGATTGGAGCATGAAGCCCCGCTGCCCTCGCGCACTGCGACGATTGGCAAAGGCGTGTCTATTACCGGTCAGATCTATTCCCGCGAAGATCTGGTGATCGACGGCGAGATCGACGGCACGATCGAAGCCAACGAGCACAAGGTCACGATTGGCCCCAACGGCAAAGTGAAGGCCGGCATCAAAGCCAAGGATATTGTTGTGCTGGGTGCCGTCCAGGGCAACGTAGAGGCCATCGACAAAATCGATATCAGGAAAGATGCCCGTCTGGTTGGAGATATTAAAACCGCGCGTATCTCAATCGAAGACGGTGCGATTTTTAAGGGATCAATCGATATTATCCGCGTGGAAGTTCCCAAACCTGCGCCAAGACCGCAGCCGGTCACGGCACCGGCTCCCACCCAGCAATCGATGACTGCCTCCGCCAGCCAGGGAGAATCCAAGCGCTAACTAAGCTGGCAGACTTAGTGGAAGACTGATACTTTAGTACCAGTGGTGATGGCGAACCCCTTCAAGGCTTTACTTCGCGCAGTTCAGGGATCTGGAGATTCCGAGAATAGTTTGCGCCCGAATCGGCCAGTATCGCACCCTCTCCCTTCCGCTACCCCTCCTAAATCAGTTACGTATCTGCCACCGCAGATGCGTCAGAGTGCTGCATTAAAACAGTTTGTTCGATCACTGGATACCACTCGCGATCTGCGCTTGCTGGATCTTGGCGGCGCAAATTCGGCAAACATCGAGTTTATGACCCAGCTCGGCACGCGCCTCTATTCCGAAGATTTTTTTGCCACCCTCGAAGACTGCTTCGGAGATGGCGATTATTACGAGAATCAGCGTGATCCGGCGCGCGTGGATAGCTTTCTCATTCAGACTTTCTCAGAGCAGCGGGGGCCATTTGACGGTGCCCTGGTCTGGGATTGTTTGCAGTTTTTAAGGCCTTCGTTGCTCGAAAAGACCATCGATCATCTGCATCGAATCCTCGAGCCAGGAGCACATCTGCTGGCTTATTTTTATGCCGATGAGCGCGCGCAGTCGATCCCGCAATATCACTACAAAATTCATGACGAGAACAGCATCGTATTTGCGCAGAAGGCAGAGATGCCGCCGGGTCAGGCCTTTTCAAACCGCAACATTGAGCGGTTGTTTGAAGACTTTGCCTCGACCAAGTTTTTCTTGAGCCGCGATCATGTGCGCGAAGTTCTTGTGCGCCGCTAATCGTGGCACTTCCGTTTGAGCTCTTTGTCGCGCAGCGTTACCTGAAGGCGAAGCGCCGCCAGTCGGCGATTTCCATCATTACTTCAATCTCGATTGTGGGCGTGGCTGCGGGGGTAATGGCGCTAGTGATCGCCATTGCCATCAACAACGGGTTCCGAACCACGCTGCAAAAGAATTTGTTGGGAGCGACGGCGCACGTAACAATTACAGAACGAGTCCCTGGGGAGGGGATCTCGGCTTGGAAAGACTTGAGCCTGAAGCTGGCCACCTTGCCAGGTACCGTGGAGGCTTCTCCGGCCCTCTACGAGAAGGTGTTTGTCAACGCTGGAGGGGCCAGCAGCGGTGCGATCATCAAGGGCCTTGATCTAACCAGCCCACGCCTTGCCAGGGATCTCGTGCCCTTTATCAAGCAGGGTAGCCTGGACAAGCTTCGAGAGTCAGAGGATGCTGTACCTTCATTGTTGATTGGCTCCAAGTTGGCTGAGTCGATGGGCTTAAAAGTAGGGAATTACATCCAGATCATCAACCCGCTTGGTGAGCTTACCCCCTTTGGCCCGCGCCCTTCTTATCACCGGATGCGGATTGCCGGCTTGGTCGAGACCGGCTTCTACGATGTCGATGCTAACTTCACCTTTATGGCACTTGGGGAATTGCAACGCATGATGTCGCTCGGCGATGTAGTGAATGCCATCGAAATCAAAGTTGCCGATATCGAGGCGGCACCAGCACACGCTGAGAAGGCGCAGGCTCTATTAGGGAGCAGGTTTGTAGCAACGCACTGGATGGAGCAGAACAAACAATTATTGGGCGCTTTGAAGATGGAGCGGATTGTGAGTCTGATCACGATTGGGTTGATTCAATTGGTCGCTGCGCTCAACATCTTTATCACTCTCGTAATGATGGTGATGGAGAAGCAGCGGGATATTGCAATCCTGTTGTCCATGGGCACCAGGCGTGAACAGATCCGCCGGATCTTCATCTATCAGGGGCTGTTGATCGGCGTCGTCGGTTCTGCATTTGGTTTGGTCCTTGGCTATGGCATCAGTTTTGTGGCCGACAAATACCGTCTGATTGAGTTATCCGAAGAAATCTATTCGATCTCTTACGTACCGTTTCAACCGAATCCGCTGGATGCACTCTGGATCACTGGCTTCGCTCTCACCGTGAGTCTGATTGCGACTCTTTATCCAGCGCGAACGGCGACAAAGGTAGCGCCCGCTGAAGCTTTGCGATATGAATAAAGGCATGATTGCACTCTTATTGATGTGGATGGCGGTTCAGGATCTTGGGCAGGGGACATGGCGCTTTATTCCAGCCGAGTCCACTTACGAGTCAGCCCCAGCCCCGCAGGAATCCAAACGGCAATGGATTCAGGATGGGGATGGCGTGAAGTTTATCCACGACGGAGTGAGCGCCGCAGGCAAGCCATTTCACACCAGCTTTCGGGCTGGCTATGACGGCAAGCCTGTCCCCTTCGAGGGCGGCACTCTCTATGACGCAGTTGCATTATTTAGCAAGGGGCCGCGCAGAGTGGAACAGGTCTTCACCTTAAAGGGCAAGGTTACCGTAAAGGCAGTAAGGACGATCTCGAAGGACGGCAAGAAGATGACAATCGATTCGCGAGGGAGCCGCCTGGATGGTACCAGGTTCAAGAACATACTCGTCTATGAACGGCTAATCGTCCAGTGAACCTTCGTCTACGTTGTTTAGTTTTCGCTGAATGACGCGCGTTCGTTGTTCGGCGTCGTCAATCGTCTTTGAGGCCTGATCCAGCTTCTCGCGCACTTTGCCAAGCACCTGATGGTATTTGACAAACTCTGCTTTGACGATGCTCAGCAGCTCCCAGACTTCGCTTGATCGCTTGGTGATAGCCAGCGTGCGGAAACCCATCTGCAAGCTGTTCAGCAGCGCCAGCAGAGTGCTGGGGCCTGCCAGGATGATGCGGTAATCGCGCTGGATCTGATCGACAAATCCGCTCCGCCGCATGATCTCGGCGTAGAGGCCTTCTGTCGGCAGAAAGAGAATGCCAAAGTCGGTGGTGCTGGGTGGCGAGATGTACTTGTCGTGGATCGTCCGGGCTGAAGCTCGCACTCGCTTTTCCAGTTCCAGGATCGATCTTTCAACGCCGGCCGGGTCTCCCAATTCCGAGGCTTCCACCAGCCGCTGGTAATCTTCCAGCGGAAATTTGGCGTCGATCGGCAACCAGACTGTGCCGGTCTGTCCAGGAAGCTTCACTGCAAACTCAACTCGTTCCGCACTGCCAGTGACGGCAACATTCTTTTCATATTGCTCGGGCGTAAGTACTTGCTCCAGCAGCGCCCCCAACTGCACCTCTCCCCAGGTTCCGCGCACCTTGACGTTGGAGAGTACCTTCTTCAGGTCGCCAACTCCGATCGCGAGACTTTGCATCTCGCCAAGGCCCCGGTGCACTTGCTCCAGCCGGTCACTGACTTGCTTGAAGCTCTCGGCCAGCCGCTTCTCCAGCGTTGTCTGGAGTTTCTCGTCTACGGTACTCCGGATTGCTTCCAGTTGGGTCTGCAAGCCGGCCCCGAGAGTAGAGAATTCGCGTCGCATCCGGGAGAGCTCTTCCAGCATCACGGTGCTGTTATCCCGCTTGAGCAGGATCGCGAGTAGCAGAACAATCACCACAGCGCCAAGAACATAGACTTCGATCACTTCTTAGTACCTGGTGAGCTTGGTCGAGATGCCGTTGTGGACGCTGGGCACCGAGGCGGATTTCCCCGATACGGTGAATGCCCCCTCGTAGATCTTTCCGTCCGGCAGCGTGATCCTCATCTGATTCTTGTCGACAGCGTATTTGGCCTGCTGGGTCTGGAAGGGAAGCAGGAACAGCGATTTTCCCCCGGGGTAAAAGAAAATGCGCATCTCAAGATTCTGGCCTTCGGTCAACTTCATGCCCACCCATTCGCCGATGACGGTGGGCTTGCCACCCGGAGCTTTCCCAACGCGGGAGAGGTCCATTGAGACTTGGTTGCCCTGCATCAAACGAAGTCTGCCCGGCTGGGAAAGATCGATCAATTGACGATTCGGCGGCGCACCAGCTTGAAGTGCAGGCAGCACCATCTGATTGCCTTCAAGTGCATAAAGGCCCGGAGCAATGGCACCCGGACGGATCAGAACAACTCCCCCGGTCTTGAACTCATACATTGCACCAACGCCCTTTTCGTTAGATGCCACCGTGCGCCAGCGTCCCAGCATGGCTTGCGGAAGTTCTTGGGCAATCGCCATCGCAGCCAGACAAAAAAGTGAGAAGAACCTCATAGATCCATCGTAGCTGGCACATCCCTGCGAAACTAAGAGAATGTGCGGCATCGCAGGCTTTACGCATCTGGGCTCCGCCGCGGAACCCGGGCGCATAGAGCTGATCACCAAAACCATTACTCATCGAGGCCCGGATCAGCAGGGAGTCTTTGAAGACGCAACGGTATCGCTTGGCGCTGTGCGGCTGAAGATCATCGATCTCGGCTCTGGCGATCAGCCCATCGTGAGTGCTGATGGGCTGACCGTGATTGTGTTCAATGGTGAGGTCTACAACTTTGGGGAACTGCGGGTGGAACTGGAGGCCCTGGGCCACCGCTTTCGAACGCATTGCGATACCGAAGTGGTCCTGGAGGCATTCAGAGCCTGGGGTACGGATAGCTTCAAGCGCTTGCGCGGCATGTTTGCTTTTGCCATCTGGCAGAAGCAGTCGCGAGAACTCTTTCTCGTGCGTGACCGTGTTGGCATCAAGCCGCTCTACTACTATCAGCATTCGCAAAATTTGATCTTCGGCTCTGAGTTGAAGGTCTTGTTTGGTCACCCGGACGTAGACCGGATGATCGATCTGGAAGGGCTAACCTACTACCTCTCGCTAAACTATGTGCCACAGCCCTGCACGCTGGCTGCCGGGATCAACAAAGTGCGCCCCGGCTGCTACTTGCGCTGGAAAGATGGTCACCTGACGCAGGAGCCCTATTGGACTCTGCGCCTCGAACCGGACCAGCGAATGGGCATCGAAGACGCTAAGTCTGAGTTGGACCGCTTGATGAAGCTCTCCCTTCGCGAACACCTCATCGCCGATGTGCCTCTTGGCATCTGGGCATCAGGTGGCGTGGATTCAACAACGGTGCTGCACTATGCAGCCGGGCAGTCAGGACGTCAACTCAAGACCTTTTCAGTGTCCTTCGCGGGGCGCAACTTCGATGAGTCGCCGTGGTTTCGAGAAGTAGCCAAAGCCTATGGTACTGAGCATTACGAGTTTGATGTGAATCCGGAAGTGGGTCTCGCAGATGCAATCGAGCAGATGGCTTATTACTCCGATGAGCCAAGCGCCGATGCCGGGGCGCTGCCTGTTTGGTTTCTGTCGCGGATGACGCGCGAGCACGTGACGGTGGCACTCAGCGGTGAAGGCGCAGATGAGTTGTTTGCTGGATACCAAACCTACCTGGCCGATGACTATGCCGTAAGGGCCCGTGCTGTGCCGCTTTGGATGCGCAAAGCCGGTCTGGGCATGCTCGGCTTTTGGCCGGCGTCGGACGACAAGATCAGTCTTGAGTACAAGGCCAAGCGATTCCTCGAAGGCTCTCTACTCTCTGCCGAAGACGCGCACCTTTACTGGAACGGAACCAGCTCGATGGCTGCCAAGGCTCGCATGGCCCCAGGCATGCCCCACCGTCCAGCTTCTGACCTTTACCGTCGCCTGCCCACCGAAGCTTCGGCCGCAGGTGTGTTGAATCGGCACCTCTGGCTGGATCAAAGCTACTATTTACCAGATGACATTTTGTACAAGTGCGACCGTATGTCGATGGCACACTCGCTCGAAGTGAGACCGCCTTTTCTCGATCACCGGTTAGTCGAATTTGCCGGGCGCCTGCCAGAGCGTCTCAAGATGCGCGGTGGAACTTTGAAATACTTGCTGCGTGAGTTGGTGCGAGGCAAGATTCCCGCCAGCGTCCTCGACCGGCCCAAGCAAGGCTTTGACATTCCTGCTCATCATTGGTTCCGCACGGTGCTAAGGCCTTTGTTAATGGATACAGTAACGGAGAAAGCGGTTCGGGAGTCTGGAGTCTTCTCGTGGCCTGCGGTGAACCAGTTGATCACAGATCATTTGGCTCGTCGCGCAAATGCGGGATATCAGTTGTGGGGGTTGTTGACTCTCTTCTTGTGGATGAAACGATGGAATATTCAAACTACGGCGGGGGCTACGGCTTCCGGAGCGCGGCAGATCGCAACTATCAGCTGATCGTTGTTCTGTTCGCGGCTCTGATCTACATACCGGCGATCTTCAGTCCTCCTTCACTGATGGATGACGTCGACGCGGTGCAGGCTCAGATCGCCAGAAACATGCTCGAAAGCGGAGACTGGGTTACGGCAAGGCTCAACGGAATCGCCTACCTCGAAAAATCCCCGCTCGTTTATTGGATGATGGCGATCTGCTTCAAGATCTTCGGTGTCCATGACTGGGCAGCACGCCTGCCCATCGCCTTCTTCTCTATCGCACTCGCCTCCCTCACGGCACGTATCGCCACCTGGGCTTCCGGGCCTCAACTCGGGCTGGCCTCGGGCTTAATCATGGCCACCAGTCTTGGGCCCTGGCTTTTTACCCGCATCCTGATTCCAGACGTGATCCTTACCTTCACTATTGCTCTGGCTCTATGGTCGTTCCTGCGTGCGCTGGATCGCGAAGAACGCAATCCACGGTACTGGTCAAATATTTTTTCGGCTGCGATTGCGGCCGGCCTGTTGCTCAAAGGTTTGATCGCCCTCGTCTTCCCTGGCGCGGCTGCCGCTCTCTACCTGCTGCTCACCGGCCAGCTCTTTGCCTCTAACACCTGGCGTCGTCTTCGTATCGGGCAAGGCTTCCTGATCCTGCTTGCAATCGCCATGCCCTGGCATGTCGCAGCTACGCTCGCCAATCCACCAACCTTTGATTTCACGATGCGCAGCGTCCCAGGCGAGTACCACGGCTTCTTCTGGTTCTACTTCTTCAATGAGCATGTCTTCCGCTTCTTGAACATGCGCCATCCGCGAGATTACAACACCGTGCCCCGCCTGGCCTTCTGGCTATTCCACCTGCTTTGGCTCTTCCCGTGGTCGCTGAATTTCTTTGCGCTGCGTGCCCCCAACTCCGAGCGTCACCGCAGTCTGATGCTGCTCTGCTTTTGCTGGGTTGGCTTTCTGATGCTTTTCTTCACACTCTCGACCACCCAAGAATACTATTCGATGCCCTGCTATCCTGCCCTGGCCATCCTGCTTGGCTCGGCGATGGTTCGGGATTACAACCCACCCAGATGGCCCACTCGTGTCGTTGGCTTGATTGCTGCACTCGCCTTGGGAGCGATTATTTATTTGCTGGTAGACGTCTGGAATCTTCCTACGCCTGGTGACATCTCTCAAGCCCTTGCTCAGCAGAATCCCGAGGCGTACACACTCTCTCTCGGCCACATGGGTGATCTGACGATGGCCAGTTTTGCCTACTTGCGCACGCCCCTGATCATCGCCGGCCTTGCCTTCCTCATTGGAGCCATTGGTGCCTGGTTGCGCCCAAGGGCCTCGATGATTGCCCTCGCGCTGATGAGTGTCGTCTTCTTGAATGCTGCCCGGATGGCCATGGTAACTTTCGATCCCTACCTTGCCTCCCGGCCTCTGGCCGAAGCTCTTGCCGCCGCCCCTGCGGGCCAATGGATCGCCGATAACCAGTACTACACTTTCTCAAGCATCTTCTTTTACACAAACAAGACAGCCTTGCTTCTCAATGGCCGTGTCAACAATCTCGAATATGGCAGCTATGCCCCTGGCGCGCCTCAGGTCTTTATCGACGACAAGCAGTTTCAAGAAAAGTGGCTTAGCCCTCAACGCCACTACCTGACCATCGAAGGCCCAGCCGTCCCCCGCATCGAAAAAATCCTCGGCCCCGGCAAACTGATCGAAGTAAAGACTAGCGGTGGCAAACACCTCTTCACGAATCTGCCGCTTTAGCGCTGGAATGCTATCCTCACAGTACGATGGCCCATACAGCCCATAGGTATGTCGTTTCCTCGCCCGAAGTCTTGGGTGGCGAACCAGTGATTGAAACCACTCGCACCCCGATTCGCGCGATTGTAGAACTTTGGCGTTCGGGGGTCCCCGTCGAGGAAATCACCCTCGATTTGCCTCACCTGACACTAGCCCAAGTCTTCGACGCTCTGAGCTATTACTCCGACCATACCGCTGAAATCAATACCTTTATCGAAGCCAATCGCTCACCGGAACAATGAATGGGTTGTTTGCTCGTCTCTACTTCGATGAAGATTTGAGTGCGCGCTTGGCGGAGTCAATCTCAGCACGAGGTTTTGATCTACTCACGACAACCGCAGCGAGAAGACTCGGGGCATCCGACCTTGTTCAGCTTTAGTTTGCTTCAAGTCAGAACAGGGTTCTTACAACCCATAACCGTCGCGACTTTGAACTATTGGCCCACGATTATTTTGTCAAAGGGCTCCAACACTCAGGGCTCATCATTGCTGTACGGCGGCCCCCGCGGGTTATGGCTATGCGCCTCCTCGATCTCTTGAATCGCCACACCGCAGACGAGTTCGTCAATCAGATCTTTTACTTGTAAGTAGGAGTCTGACAGCATTGCAAGCCTTGAGTTCAGAATGGAGTCGCTTCTCCTTTCCTGTACGGCTCCTTTATCCCCTACGCCATGCCGGTTTATTCTGGCTCTCGGCTGCAGCCTTCTCCTGGCGGTCCCATGCCAGTGGTCGCCAGGAGAAGGTAGATTAACCTAGTTGCCAAATTTAACCAACTAAGTTAATCTAGTGACGTGGAGAAGCGAACGCCGCACTCTCGGCTGGTGGTTATCAAAAACCTGCTTGCTGCGGGCAAGGTCCGCGCCACAGTTTCGGCGCTCGCTGGAGGAGCGGCACTGGGATTCGGATTCGAGGAGATCATTGGCGTCGTCGCCGCGCTCACACCGCGCGACTTCTACAAAAGCATGACCACGCAAGCCGATCACCGCATTTGGCAGGACGTCTACCACCCGAAGACCCCGGCCGGCGACGTTTATATCAAGCTCACGGTCATCGACGATGTGCTGATCGTGTCTTTCAAGGAACTATGAAGGAAAGGACCAATGCCATGAAATGCCCAGCCTGCGGCGCGGGAAAATTGGTGCGGGACACGCGCGATATTTCCTATATCTACAAAAGCGAAACAACAACAATTTCGGCTGTGCGCGGCGAGTTCTGCCCGGCCTGCGGGGAAAGCGTCCTCGCCACGGCGGAATCGAAAAGGGTCAGTGCGGCCATGCTGGAGTTCAACAAGCAAGTGAATGCCTCCATCGTCGATCCCGGCTTCATCGCACGTGTCCGCAAGAAACTCGCGCTCGACCAGCGCCAGGCGGCCGCCATCTTCGGCGGCGGCGCCAATGCCTTTTCCCGTTACGAGAACGGCAAGACCAAGCCGCCCCTAGCGCTGGTGAAGCTCCTCATGCTGCTCGATCGTCACCCCAACCTGCTGAACGAGGTCCACTCCGGGCAATAGCTCAACACGGACGGACTTTGAAGAAAAGGAGGAGGATGGGCAGGCTGAACCGTCCCGACCGCAATTTCACGTAAAATCCGGAGAGGATGACAACTGAAAACCTAGCAGAAGCGTTGAACATTCTGTTCCGAAGCCGCGGTGATTTATCGGCTTGAGCTAAATTCAAAATTCTGTCCACTTCACGGCTAACGCTTGCCTTCCCAACGCCACGGCTTTAATTCTTTACAACGTGGGTCGTCCTCAGCCAGGCGTTCTGTGAGATCAGGATCGTTAGATCTGATCAAAGGTCTGGACTCCGAAGCGTCCCCCACACAGAAATAGTACTGATCCCCGGATTGGCTCAATTGGATTGGCCTGCCGTTGATACCTCGGCCCCACTTTAAGTTGTCAAATGGGGGAGGAATCGTCAGACCATCCCGGAGTGGAATAGGATGGCTGGATTGAAAAACCGAGGGCATCAAGAACCACAGGAACCAAAAGTCAATTGAAACGGAACGATCCGCCGAATCGCTCAAGTATTTTGAAGTGCATGCCTTGTCAGACCAAACTTCAACGTACGTTCCATGCCGAATCAACTCATCCACGAGCGGGGTAAAGTCGTCGTCCCCCGCGATGAGAATCACTTTCTTGGCGTTTTTCGCTATAGAATGATTCATCATCTCAACCGTCAACAGAACATCTACTCGTTTTTGTGACCTTCCCCCCTTCCGGCTCCCCGCCATCCTCCCTTCTCTTACATGCCAACCGGCAACAGACCTGATAGCCTCGTGACGTTGTTCCTGTTCCTGCCTCGTCAATTCGAAATCTTGATTCGATTGGCTGGGTTTCGCTTCATCCTCGGAGCAATCGTAGTAGAACAGCTTGTCAATGGTCCACAGAGGATTTGAAACGTAGTCAAAGGCGTCAGAGAGTCCTTGTATCTTGATCTGTGGAACCGTTTGATAGTACCTGGTCATCGCCTGCTTGAAGCGCGCACGAAGATAGCCGCCATCAACAAAAACGTAGTTACCCATCGAATTTCAGTTTCTCATCTTCCATTGGTGCGTGATTCAGCGCGCATCATTATTGTTAGGACTCCGGCCCTCTCATGATTCCGGAAGCCGTAATCGCGATTGGCCCAGTGCTTCGAGTGAAAACTTTCCAGCGCTCCAGCCACAACACTCATATGAGAATGGTCTCGCCGCTTTGAGCGGTTTGCGGACTAAGCGTTTAAACTCTGCCTCCGGCCCGCTGACTTTTGTTCGCTTTTGTCTTTTCGCTGCCTTTGGGGGGCTGACAGCCTGGGCGTAGCGGCCGTGGGCCAAGTCCGACGCATGGACGGAACACACAGGAACACGCTCACTTTAATACCGTCCACACTTCCGTTGCTACGATTACCGTGAGTGTATCTCCTATGACGATCACGCTTGAACTACCTCCGGAGATGGAAAATCGCCTCCTGACGCAAGCGAAGCTTCGCGGCCTTTCGCTCGATGTTTACCTCATGGAAATCCTCTCGCTTTCGGTGGCCGCCGATGCGCTGCCAACTAAGCTTTCGCCAAACGAAGCAAACCGCCTTTTGGACGGAGCCGCAGATCTGGTTCCCGCCGGTATTGCGCCACTTTCGGACCACGCCATGGGCCGGGATAGCATCTACACCCACGAAGACGAGTAGTAGAGCGTGCGAGTCCTGGCAGACACAGACTCATGGAAAGCTATCCCTCTTCACATCTCCGCTAAAGCTTCGCCACTCTTGCTACTATACTTGGAATCCGATGGCTTCGACTGCACCCTACATTCTTGGTGCAATCGGATCAACGTGCGAGTGAGGCAACTCAAAACCGGGAGGATGCGATGACAGAGAGTGGCGTAATTAAAGTAGCGAGTGTAGCTAGCAATACGGCAATGCCTGCTATTGCTGCATTAAGCGAAGTTTCAAAAACCCTTTGCCTAGCCGGCGCGAACCGGAAGGTTGGGTGACAGAACAGACCGGAGGGTTGGGTGACACATTGAAGGCCGGCAGCCGATAGGGGGTAATGCCCTGGAAAGAGA
>JAYSVS010000128.1:0-45084 GCA_043718395.1 Acidobacteriota bacterium | reverse complement strand
GCAATTGCTCTTGGCTCAATGTCACTCTCTCTTTTCGGCAGGGGGTGACAGAATCCCTGAGCAGTTAGGGGGTGACAGAATCGCTGAGCAACTTCACTCCGGTCCATGAATCTTGTGTAGGGCAATCAACACGTGCTCTACTAGTTTGTGCGCTCCCGCGACTTCGCCGAGAGCCCTCATCGTCTCTGCAAGATTGCCCATTGTGATCAGGGTGTCTGGATGATCTTCTCCGAGCGTCCGACGGCTTGCTTCCAGCGCCCTCTCCTGCAACTTCCGTGCGCCCTCGAAATCCTTCTGCCCGTGAAGGGTCACCGCCAGGTTATCCATGACGATCAGGGTCTGTGGATGTTCAGGCCCGAGCAGCCGGGTTCGAGCGCTTATTACCTCCTCCTGGAGAGTTCTCGCCCGGTCCAATTGACCGAGTTCCTTTAGGTTCAATGCCAAATTTGCAGCAATCGTCATGGTGTCCGGATGGTCTGGACCGAAGTTCCGGATCCGTGCCTCGAGAATCGGTTCCTGGATAGCTCGCGCGCCGTCATGATCACCCAGTTTTTCCAACGTCACGGCCAGGTTGCTCTTGGCTGTCAGCGTGTCCAGATGAAGCGGACCCAGTTCCGACTCCAAGCCACGCACAACTTCTTCTTGCAGCTGACGGGCGCCGGTCAGATCTCCCTGTTCTCGCATTGTCGATGCCAAGGCGGCCAAGACGGCCGACCTGTGCGGATCGCCAAGGCCCAGGCTGTTCAGATTTGCTTCCTGAATCGCACGCGCCGCCTGGAGTTCCCCTTGGGCCCTCAACGTGACCGCTAAATCGTGCTTGGTAGCCAACGTGTGACGGTGGTCTGGCCCCAAATCTTGGACTGCAGCCTCCACCAAACGCCGCTGCAAGTCGCTGGCCGCTGCATGATCCCCACGGACAAAATCGTACTCGGCCACAGCGCGTCCGACATTCGCCGCAAGCGCGTTGTTTAGGTTTCCGGAAATAAGGTGCCGCGCGTGAGCGATTTCGTAGGCGACCTCTCCGTGCTTCCGAACATCACTCGTTCTCTCTGAAATACGATTGGATATCGCCAACAGAGCAACCAATTCCACCACTTCCCTTGACAGAACAGTCCGGCCGATCTCGTACCGGCTGACGACCCGGCTAACCAAGGTATGTACGCTCCTTGCCTGATTCTCCTCCAATTGCGCCAAACCAGATGTGTCAATTTCGTCAACAGCCCGAATCGCGTTTGGACGCGCCGCTGCGGGCCACATTCGGAAAGCTTCTTCGACGAGTGAAAACGGTATCGGAGCAACCGCCAGGACTGACGCCAACTGGAGAAACGCGCAACCGTCACCTGACAGCGATCGCATACTGCTCAAAAGCGTCTTGACGATGCTGCGCTCATGCCCCGTCGGAAGCACCTCCCGCAGTTGGGCCCCCAACTCGATCGCGTCAGTATCCGTGTCACTCAATGCTGCTTGATAGTCCTCATATGAACTGAACCGTGCGAGATACGCACCCGCGACTTCCGTTGCGAGCGGATGCCCGCCGAGTTCGCCGACAATGCCTTGCGCCGCCGCAACCTCAGCCTGGCCGGATCCAAGATTCCTATGCGTCAACAAGCGGAATGCCTCGTCACGGGTTAGCATTTGCAGATCGATTCCGGCTGTCCCCAACCCGCGATACTCACCGCTGCGCGTCGTGATCAAGGTTGACGCGCCGCTCCAGCGCGGCAGCCAATCTCGCTGCAACTCGTCCACTCCGACACTGGACGGAAGGTCGTCGATAATCCACAAGCAGGGCGATTCCGCTTCCTCCACGGCGCGCCACAAGCCTGCCTCAATCTGGTCATGGCTCATTCCTTCTGCTACCAACCCGAGGCGCTTCGCGAAATCGTGAACCTGGCTTCTGCGCAGCCCCTCGCGCGAAGTCGTGTCTAGAGTGCCTCTGGAATCGTCATTGCCATAAGCATTGATCCAAAACACGCCGCCCGGATAGGCTGGCCCGAATCGTATGGCGTATTCACGGGCCAGCATGCTCTTGCCATTGCCACCCATTCCTCGGACCTGCGCCGCGGCCTGCCCGAACACACCCGTGATGATAGACATCCTGTTCGATGTTAATTGCCCGTGGAGACTCCACATCTCCGCGCCCCGGCCCTCAAACCGTCGGGCCGAAATCGCCGACATGCCGAAGTAGCTCGGCAGCGCGATTACGTTCTTCTGCAGCGCTCCATCGAGCCGCTGGACTAGTTCCCGAATCCGAACGGCAGCTTCACGACAGCCTTCTTCATGTGCGATCCCAAACTGGAAGAGTCGTTGGTCCCGGAGGACATCCGGAAGATGGTCAAACTGGTGTTCCGGGTTTATCACGAACACCCGTGATGGCGGCGGCTCGCCGGAATTATCGGTCGCGATCCAGGCAGTCGTCAACTCCTCAAAACATGCGCGGCTTTGAGGGTACCGGATCGAGTAGAACGCCAACAATGCGCGCGATGAACCAATGGCGCTTCGAATCGCCTGCGTGATCGGATCATACTCTTCTATCTCGGTTTCGTCCCGCCACACACTCAACCCCTCCGCCGCCAGCGCGTCGAGGAGCGGCTTGGCTCGGTCCAGATCGAGTCTTCGATAACTAAAGAAGAGATCGGTTGCGGAGTTCATTCGCACGTTATCCCCAGATTGGATTCCTTGAACAAGTTTAAGCGATTCGGTCGCTTCGCGACAAACCGCAACCACCAAATCCATCCCAATTAAAGCTCAGAATCGGAGCCAGACTGAGGATGATAGTCTCGTTCTCACTAGCGCCCATGTCTCGAACATCTTATCGATATAATGCGTTTCTGTCGTACAGCCCACTGGAGGGCTACACGAATTGGGTTTTCGGCGTGGCGGTCAGTCCGGATGGACGACGTTCAGTGTCGGCGTCTTGGGATCACACGTGGAAGTTGTGGAAATTGAGCAGCAGCCACTGCCTCGTCACCTTCACCTGAGATTTTCCCTCCCTATGCTGCGACTTCACTGCGGACTCCAGAATCCTCGCTGGCGACGCGGGCGGTAAGCTCCACTACCTCGCAATGGAACTCTGAGCTCATCTCCCTGTGCTCCGCAAAAATTCGATCCGCCCCGCCGCAAGCATTCCCAGGTCTATTTCTAATACAGACTTCCTGATATTCCTTAGCCTGCTGATCTGCTCCCGCCCGGCGCTTGTGGCAGAGAACTTATTCCTGATAGAGCACTTTGAGCTCTTCCGATAGTGGAGGGCGAAACCTTGCCGAACCACGTCGATGTTTCGCCTGATTGTGGTCGATCTTTGCTTTATCGCCATTCCAATTCGTTGACATTACTGAAGCGGCCGTTCTGACCATATACTTGAGGGTATTCTCAATCGCTAGCGCGCTATGCCTTACGTTCCGGGTTTCGACTACGACTTATTCATCACTTATGCGGCCGACGACAACGACGGTGACGCGGTGGTGGACTTCGTCGAGACGATGGAGAAGCACCTTTCTGACAATCTTGTGAACTTCGCTGCGCCGAAGGAGAAAGTGAAGGTCTTCTTCGACCGTAAGCGTCTGGCCAAGGAGACGGCTGTCAATTGGGAGCAGGAACTCAAAGCCGCTGCGTCGTCTTGCGCACTGCTGGTGCCGCTGTTGTCGCCAAACTACCTGAGTTCGGCGGTGTGCGCAGACGAACGGAAATGGTTCTGCTCTCAGGCGCATGCATCCAAGGCCCCCCTGGCAGCGGCCGGATGGAGGGCTGGCGACGGAACTCCGCTGCCAGTTGAGTTACAGATGGCCCAGCGCCATCCGTCAGGTGACAATTGGCTAGCAGATCTGTCGCCTGCAGCGCGGAAGAAGAGCGCCCAAGAGTTCGCGATGAAATTGCGCGATGCACTCCAAAAGATGAGAGCCTCCGTCAGTGGCGTTTTTCTTGGCCCTGCCGCCGAAGGGACAGCCGCCACCAAGAAGTACCTGCGTGACGAGCTTGAGCAAGCTGGATATCGAGTGGTGCCCGAGGCCGATTACTTTTACGAGAATGAGGCGCAGGTAAAGGAATTCCTCCAGAGCGCCTTGCTGTCGGTGCACTTTCTCGGTGACGGCAACTCGGATGGCATTCCGGTCATCGCGGATTCTCTGGGTTGCCTGCCGGACAAAAAGACGGTTCTGATCCAGGCCCCGGGCTTGGTGCTTTCACCGGACGAAGAGGAATTTTTGCAGGAGAATTCGGGACGAGAACATCATTATTTGTGCGAGAAGACGAACCAGCAGGTGTGGGAGTTTATCCAGCGCGAGATTCGCTCCGCTCGTTTCCGTGCGGATCCGCAGCGGGACCGCGTTGGTGTAGCTTGCCATGAAATTGACCTGGCGGGCGCTAAACGCGTTGCGGGGTTGATCCATGAATCATCCGGCGTGCCCACGCATTGGCCCAGCTTCGATACTGCGCAGACTACAACGGAGAAATTGAAGGCGTTCCGCCAGACCATTACCGACAGTGACAGTCTGCTGTGCTATTGGGCGAAGGCAGAGGAGCGGCACCTGCGGGAGCGGCTGAAGCCGGTATTTCTGCGGAAGTACAAAGCGCTGGGTTGGTATCTGGCTCCGCCTTTGGATATGCCGGGCAAGGATGCGACGCTTGGTCTGGTAATGCGGCAGGAGCGTGAAGATGCCGACGTCGCGACACTGAGCAAATTCCTGGAACAACTTGGCTGGAGGCCGGACTAAGTGGCCGAGCCAACAATGGCAGCGACGAATCCATTCCCCGGCCTGCGGCCGTTTCTGCCTGAAGAGTCCTCGTTATTCTTCGGGCGCGATGAGCAGATCGGCGAAGCGCTCGACCGATTGCTGGAGCGCCGCCTGCTGGCGGTAGTTGGCGTCTCAGGCTGCGGCAAAAGCTCACTGGTGCAGGCCGGCATGTTGCCCGCCCTCGAAATGGGATTTGCCGGCGATCCGGCGCAGCGCTGGCGCATCGCTACCATGCGCCCGGGCGACGGGCCGTTGCAGGAACTCACTCGCTGCCTCGGCTTCGGCGATACGGCTCTGGCCGAGCGCAGCTATGGGCTGCTAGAAGCCGCCGAGACTCATCTGGCTGCCGGGGAGAAACTGCTGCTGGTGGTAGACCAGTTTGAGGAGATCTTCTCCTTCCGCGACCGCAAGCTGCGAGAAGGCGCTGGCAGCGAGGCTGACCTCTTTGTCAGTTATCTGCTGCGGGCGGCGAAGGCGCCTGCGGGACGCGTAAATGTGTTGCTCACGATGCGGAGCGACTATCTGGGGGAGTGCGCCAAGTTTCACGGCTTGCCTGAGGCTCTGAATGATGGCCAGTATCTGGTGCCCCGCATGACGCGGCAGCAGCTACAGGAGGCGATCGAGGGGCCGCTGCAGGCGACTGACGTCAAGATGCATCCGGCCCTGCTGCAGGAACTACTCAACCAGTGCGGCGAGGAACCGGACAATTTACCACTTCTGCAGCATTTGCTGTGGCGCTTGTTTGAGGAGTGGCAGAAGCAGGGCGAAGAGGGGCCGATTACACGAGAGATGTCAGTGGAGGTGGGAGGCCTGGCAGGGGCGCTGGATCAGGAAGCGTCGCATGTGCTTGCGTCTCTCGATGCCGAGCAGAAGCGGGTGGCAGAAGTATTGTTTCGGCGGATCACCGAGACCCGCCGGCAGGCGGACTGGGAGGAGGAAGACCGTCCGGTGCGACGTCCGCAGACAGTGGCTAGGTTGGCTCTGCTGGCGGGGGTTACAGAGGGGGCGTTGCGCGCAGTGGTGGCGTGTTTTGAGGAGCGCGGGCTGTTGGTGGTGCGGGCGACGGACACTGGAGATAAGGTCGATTTGCCACATGAGTGTTTGTGCCTGCGGTGGGAGACGCTGAAGAGCTGGATCCGGCTCGAAGCGGAGGACGCTAAGAGTCTCGGCTTTTTGGCGGACTCGGTGGGGAAGAGCCATCTCACCGGCTCGGCGCTCAGTGAGGCGCTCGCGTGGATTGAATCGGGACGCCTGGATGTGGCCTGGTGTTCGCGCTATTTGGCGGCACAGGAAGTTACGGCGGTGGTGGGCTGGGTACGGGAGAGTTCACGGATTGTGGAGGAGGCGACAGAGCGCGAGCGGGTGGCGCGGGATGCGGAGTTCAAGCACGAGGCGGAGAAACGCCGGATAACGCGGAGTGCGGCGGTGGTGCTGGGGCTGGTGGCGCTGGGGATTGCGGGTTTGGGGGCTTGGGCTTGGGTTCAGAAGTTGAAGGCGGATACGCAGGCGGAGGTGGCACTAACACGGCAGTTGGCGTCGCGCTCGGAGTTGGTTTTTGGGGAGGAATTGTTAGGCATCGAACGGGCGGTGCTGCTGGCTACCCGATCGATGCGATTGATGCCGACTTTTGACGGCGACCGTGCATTGCGTCGGCAGTTGAGCCTTCTCCCGAAAACTCAAGCCTCCCTAGCGCATGAGGGAATTGTGTTGTCGGTGTCGTGGAGCCCGGACGGGAAGAGGGTGGCGACGGGGAGTGAGGACGGTACGGCGCGAGTGATGGAAACGGAGACGGGGAAGGAAGTGGCGCGCCTGGCGCATGGGGGAAGGGTGTTTTCGGTGTCGTGGAGCCCGGACGGGAAGAGGGTGGCGACAGGGAGTGAGGACAAAACGGCGCGAGTGATGGAAGCGGAGACGGGGAAGGAAGTGGTGCGCCTGGCGCATGAGGGAGGTGTGAATTCGGTGTCGTGGAGCCCGGACGGGAAGCGGGTGGCGACAGGGAGTGGGGATTTTGGATCGTTCAAAGGTACGGCGCGAGTGATGGAAGCGGAGACGGGGAAGGAAGCGGCGCGCCTGGCGCATGAGGGAGGTGTGTTGTCGGTGGCGTGGAGCCCGGACGGGAAGTTGGTGGCGACGGGGAGTTGGGACAAAACGGCGCGAGTGATGGAAGCGAAGACGGGGAAGGAAGTGGCGCGTCTGGCGCATGAGGGATCTGTGTTGTCGGTGGGGTGGAGCTTGGACGGGAAGCTGGTGGCGACGGGGAGTGATGACTATACGGCGCGAGTGATGGAAGCGAAGACGGGGAAGGAAGTGGCGCGCCTGGCGCATCAGGATTCTGTAGGTTCGGTGGGGTGGAGCCCGGACGGGAAGAGGGTGGTGACACTAAGCGACGATGTGCGCGTGATGGATGCGGCCACCGGAGAGGAAGGGGTCCGGATCGGGATTCGGGCCGCCGGCGCGCGCTTTAGCGGCGACGGTCGATTTTTGGAAATCCTTGAGTACGACTCGGCCGGCAAGGAACTTTTGCTTACCCGCCATCCACTGGACCCGCAAGATCTGATCCGCGAAGCCTGCAGCAAGGTGACGCGCAATCTGACGCTGGCGGAGTGGCGACAGTACGTTGGCAAAGAGGTCCCTTACGCACGGTCGTGCGATAACCTACCCTTTCCACCCGACTACAAACCATGAGCAGCCAGTCCCAATACGCGCACGGCCACGTTTACGACCTCTTCGTAAGCTACAGTTCCCGCGATATCGACTGGGTGAAGACCTTCCATGACGACCTGATCAAAGAAGTAAACCGTTGGACGGACCCGGACATTCACGCCTTTCTCGACCGCATCTCGATCGCACCGGGTGAAGTCTGGGATGACAAGATCATGTCCTCCATAACGCAATCGGCCATTCTGGTGCCGGTGATGACACCTCGCTTCTTCTCCAGTGACTATTGCCAGAAGGAAGTAAATACGTTCGTCGACGCGCATGGGGTGGACCCGAACCGGATCATGTCCGTCCAGTTACTAGAGGCCGCCCCCGCGACTCATGTACTCAGCAAGCCACAGGCGACGGCCTTCTCCAGCCCAACCCCCGGCGGTATTCTTCGCGAATTCAAAGCAGGAACGGCCGACTACCAAGACGCTCTAACGAAGCTGGGCTATGCGATCGCAAAGGCACTACAAAACTTGACGCCGAAGCGGAATGGCCGGGCAGCGGTGTTTGTTGCGGCGGATTTCGCCAAGGAATCAGAGAAGCTGCGCGCGTCGCTTTCGCACCATTTCGATGTGCTGCCGGATTACCCGCACGGCGATTGGATGACTTACACTGCAGTTGAGCTACGGCAGAAGTTGGAGAAGGACTTTGCCCGCTGCTTTGCCAGCATCCACCGGTTAGGGGCAGAAGCGCCACTTGTAAAGCCCCTGGTCGATGCCCAACTTGCGTTTGCCCAGACCGTGCAGAAGCCGCGTCTGGTCTGGACTCCGGACCGGCCGGATGAGCTGACCAAAGCGGGCTTTGAGTGGTTCACGTCACAGGCTGAGATTGAGGATCGCATCCGGCGCCTAAACGAGAAGCCGGCCAGGCTGAAGCCGAATCATAGCTGCATCTACTTTTTGTGCCCGAATGTGGCGAGCCGCCAGAACGCCGAGCCGCTGCTGAAGCGGCTGAAAGAGCGCGGCGTCAGCGCCTACATCTCGCCTGTGGAGGGTGAGGCCGAGCTGGTGATGCTGGAGCATGTGAACCTGCTCGATGAAGCCGATGGCTGCCTGATCTACTACGGCGACGTGGAGCGGAGCTGGTTTGACGGGCTCTATCCTCGTCTGCGGAAAAAGATCCGCCAGCGCGGGTTGCGGACCGTCATCTACAGCGGACCGCCGCCGAACGACCACAAGCGGGATCTTCAGTATCAGGATTGGACGGTGGTGGAGGACTTTGACGCGGCGGCGCAGGCCTTTCTGGAAGGTGTCGCATGATGGAACCTTACATCGGGCTGCGGTACTTCAAGGAGAAGGACGCGGAGCTTTTCTACGGCCGCGATGAGCATGTGGCAGAGCTGCTGGGCAAGCTGGCGGGGAACCGGTTTGTGGCGGTGCTGGGGTCTTCGGGTAGCGGCAAGTCGTCGATGGTGCGCGCAGGATTGTTGCCGGAGTTGCGCGCCGGGATGATTCCAGAGGCGGGTTCGCAGTGGAAAGTAGTGGAGTTCAAGCCGGGACGCGCGCCGCTGGGTGCGCTGGCGGATGCGCTGCAGAAGGCGCTGGGCGTAGATGGAGCGCGGGAGATGATTGAGGAGGGGCCGCTGGGGATCGCGCGAGTGGTTCAGGCGGCAGCGCTGGGTGAGCGGACGAATGTGCTGATTCTGGCGGATCAATTCGAGGAGGTATTCCGCTTCCAGCAAGAGGATGGGGCGCAGGCGTTGGAAGAAGGTCAGGCATTGGTGAGGCGGCTGCTGGATGCGGCGGCGCAGACCGAGGTGGAGGTATATGTGCTGATGGTCATGCGGTCGGACTATCTGGGCGAGTGCGCGCAGTTTCCCGAGTTGCCGGAGCGAATGAGCGAGAGCCTCTATCTGGTGCCGCGCTTGCGGAGGGACCAACTGGAGGAGGCAATCACAGCGCCGGTGGGCGGCAGGATCGAGCCGGCGCTGGTGCAGCGCTTGCTGACCGAGGTTGGAAGCGACCCGGATCAGTTGCCCCGCCTGCAGCATCTGCTCTTGCGGATGTGGTTGCTGGGGGAGCCGCTGACGATGGCGCAGTATGAATCGCGCGGAGGGTGGGCTGGAGGGCTGGATCAACATTTGGACGAGGTCTACCGGAAGCTTCCAGATGAGGCTTGCGCAGCAGTGTTCCGGCAGCTTTCTGAGATGGACAAAGGGCGGGCGGTGCGGAGGCGGGCCTCGCTGGGGGACTTGGTGGAGATAGCTGGACCGGAGGCGAGCCTGGTGGTGGAGCGGTTCCGGGCAGAGGGTTTTTTGGCGCCGGAGGCCGATCCGGTGGATATTACCCATGAGTGCATACTGCGGGAGTGGCCCCGGGTACGAGGGTGGATGGAGAAAGAAGAGCGGGACGAGAAGCGGCTGCGGGAGTTGGCGGATGCGGCGCGGGATGCGGGGTGGCCCCAGTGGACGCGGGCGTTATCGGGTTTGACGCTGGAGAATCTGGCTTCGTGGTGGGATACTGCGAAGCCGAGTCAGGCATGGGCGCAGCGCTATGGGTTGGCGGTGGAGGAAGCATATTTGATCTGGAGCCGGGCCGAAGACGAGCGGCTGAAAGCTGAGCGGGATGCGCTAGAGAACAGGGCTCGGGCGGCGGTGCAGGAGCGCTTGGAGACCGAGCGTCGGCAGGCGCTGGAACGCAATCGGCGGGCGCGGTGGACTGCGGTGAATGGGATGGTTGTTTTGGGGTTTGCGGGGCTTGGGGGGTGGGCATGGGCGCAGAAGTCGCTGGCCAATGTTCAGGGGTCGGCGGCGCTCACACGCCAGTTGGTGTCGCGGTCGGAGTTGGTATTTGGGGAGGGAGCAGCAGGCATCGAAAGGGCGGCGCTGCTCGCAACCAGTTCGTTGCGCTTGCAGCCGACTTTCGACGGTGACCGTGCCTTGCGTCGGCAGTTAAGCCTACTCCTGAAGACCCAAGCATCTCTAGTCCATGAAGGAAAGGTGTTATCGGTGGCGTGGAGCCCGGACGGGAAGAGAGTGGCGACGGGGAGCGAAGACAAGACGGCCCGGGTGATGGATGCTTCGACCGGCCAGGAAGTGGCCCGCCTTGCCCATGAGGGAAGGGTCTTGTCGGTGTCATGGAGCCCGGACGGGAAGAGGGTGGCGACGGGGGGTGACGACAATACGGCGCGGGTGATGGATGCTTCGACCGGCCAAGAAGTGGCTCGGCTGGCGCACCAGGATACTGTGTGGTCGGTTGCATGGGGCCCGGACGGGAAGAGGGTGGCGACGGGGAGTGGTGACAAGACGGCCCGGGTGATGGATGCCTCGACCGGCCAGGAAGTCGCCCGCCTGGCGCATCATGGGGTTGTATGGTCGGTGGCGTGGAGCCCAGACGGGAAGAGGGTTGCGACGGGGAGTGACGACCTTACGGCGCGAGTGATGGAGGCTTCGACGGGTAAGGAAGTCGCGCGACTGGCCCATCAAGGACCTGTGTGGTCGGTGGCGTGGAGCCCGGACGGGAAGAGGGTGGCGACGGGGAGTGAAGACAAGACGGTCCGTGTGATAGCTGCCTCGACAGGGAAGGAAGCGGCGCGACTGGTCCATCAACGAGCTGTAAGGTCGGTAGCGTGGAGCCCGGATGGGAAGAGGGTGGCGTCAGGGAGTGATGATGGGACGGCGCGGTTGATCGATGCGAGCAGTGGGAAGGAAGTTGCCCGGCTCTCTCATCAGGGCAGGGTGATAGCTGTGGCGTGGAGCCCGGACGGCAAGAGGGTGGCGACGGGGAGTGAGGACAAGACGACCCGCTTGATGGATGCCTCGACTGGCCTGGAAGTCGCCCGCATGGTGCAGCAGGAAGCTGTGTTTTCAATTGCGTGGAGCGCGGATGGGAAGCGAGTGGCGACGGGGAGCGGGGACAAGACGGCCCAGGTGATGGATGCCTCTGCCGGCCACGAAGTTGCTCGGTTTGCGCATGATGGATATGTGAAAGCAGTGGCGTGGAGCCCGGACGGGAAGAGGGTGGCGACGGGGAGTGAAGACAGCACGGCCCGGGTAATGGATGCTTCGACTGGCCAGGAAGTCGCTCGTCTGGCCCATCAAGGAGATGTATGGTCGGTGGCGTGGAGCCCGGACGGGAAAAGGGTGGCGACGGGGAGTGGGAGTTTGGCCCGGGTGATGGATGCCTCGACCGGCCAGGAAGTGGCTCGGTTTGCGCATGAGGCATCTGTGTTATCGGTGGCGTGGAGCCCGGACGGGAAGAGAATGGCGACGGGGAGTGGGGACATGACGGCCCGGGTGATGGATGCCTTTACCGGCCAGGAAGTGGCTCGGCTTGCGCATGAGGGACGTGTGTTATCGGTGGCGTGGAGCCCGGACGGGAAGAGGGTGGCGACGGGGAGTTCGGACATGACGGCGCGAGTGATGGATGCCACGACGGGGAAGGAAATGGCGCGGCTGGCGCATGAGGGAAGTGTGTTCTCGGTGGCGTGGAGCCCGGACGGGAAGAGGGTGGCGACTGGGAGTGCTGACAAGACGGCGCGGGTGATGGATGCCTCGACGGGCCAGGAACTGGCCCGCCTGGCGCATGAGGGATTTGTGGCGTGGAGCCCGGACAGCAAGTGGGTGGTGGCGCGCAGCGGGGATCTGCGTGTGATGGATGCGGCTACCGGGGAGGAACGGGTCCGGATCGGGATTGAGGCCGCCGGGGCTCGCTTTAGTAGCGACGGTCGATCCTTGGAAATTCTCGGGCGAGACGCTACAGGCTTTGACCTGCTGCTTACACGGCATACCCTGGACCCGCAAGCCCTGATCCGAGAAGCCTGCAGCAAGGTGACGCGCAACCTGACGCTGGCGGAGTGGCATCAGTACGCAGGAAAAGAGACCCCTTACGCACGCTCTTGCGATAATCTACCCTTTCCACCCGACTACAAACCATAATCCGCCAGTCAAAATATGCTGGCTACCAAGCTTCGTCTGCTTCATCAGCGAGAGTTCGCGCGCTATTGCCTGGGTGAAGTCGTTCCACGACGACCTGATCCAAGAGGTGAACCGCTGGACGGACCGGGACATTCACCCTTTTCTCGACCGCATCTCGAACACGCCGGGCGACCTTTGGGATCCCAAGATTATGGCGGCGGTGAGGGACACGGCGATCCTGATGCCGGTGATGACGCACAGGGTGCGTCATAAAATGTTCCGAAAAACGCAGAGGTACGAGTCAACTTCAGCGGGCCCAAGCTGTCTCATCTTGATGCTGGACCAGCGCCACAAGGGCATTCAGCTGAATACTTTCAGGGAATCCGATCCGTGTGATGTCACTTTGAATCCCCGCGCTTACGCACGGGGTTGGGAGGGCGGGCGAGGGAGCCTGGGGCCATGTAGTGCGGATGCAGGCCACCGATCGGGGGATTTCCGGGTTTTGGTGCCTTCTGCAAAGTGACGGAAAATTGTGCGAAGTTGGGAGACGATATGCAGAGCATTCTTGTTTATGGGGATTCGCTTAGTTGGGGGATCGTGCCGGGGACCCGGAAGCGGTTGGCTTTTGAGGAGCGGTGGCCTGGGGTGATGGAGAATTCGCTGCTGGCGCAGGGCAGGAAGGTGCGGGTGATTGAGGATTGCCTCAATGGGCGGCGGACGGTTTGGGAAGATCCGTTCAAGGCTGGACGGAATGGGATTGTGGGGCTGGGGGCGCGGATGGAAGTTTACTCGCCTTTGTCACTCACGATTGTGATGCTGGGGACGAATGACTATCAATTCTCTACGCCTTTCAATAACGCATGGACTGCGGGGCAGGGCGTCGCGGCGATTGTTAACGAGATGCGGCGGGCACCGATTGAGCCTGGATTGGTTGCTCCTCCGATTTTGATTGTGGTGCCGCCAGCGCTGCGGAAGGCCGAGGTGGCTGCGATGCCCAAGTTTGAGGGGGCGGAGTTGCGCTGTGTTGGATTGTCTGAAGCCTTGCAGCAGGTGGCACTTGATTTGGGTTGCATGTTCTTTGATGCCAATCTTGTGGTGCGGACTTGCGCTTTGGATGGGGTGCATCTGGATGCGGATCAACATGCCGTGCTGGGGAAGGCCATTGCGGAAGCAGTGACTTCGATAGACTTTGGGGCATGAATTCGCGAAGAGAGTTTTTGGCCCTGAGTGGCGCCGCGTGTTTTGCCCAGTCCAATGACGTGCCCAAGTGGAAGTCGAAGGTGATCGATATTCACCTGCACTGGCGTCAGGATTTGCGCATGGATAAGGACGGGAACCTTGTGCATATGGATGGGTGTGGTGTGGACAAGGCCGTACTACTCACGGAGGACAAGGCTGGCGATGCCGCTGCGGCCGTGGTGGCGAAGTACCCGGAGAAGTTTGTCTGGTCAGTAGCCGCCGATATCACCAAGCCGGATGCGGAGCAGGTGTTGACTGCCGCCGTTAAGAAGGGGGCTTTGGCCTTTGGGGAGATCAAGTATCACGTGGCGGCCGATGGGCCGGAATTACGCCGGGCTTATGCGCTGGCAGGCGAGCTTGGGGTGCCGATTCTGATTCACTTCCAGGAGGTAGATCACTTTGAAGGAGAAGGGAAGTGGTCTACCGGCTTTAAGAACTTTGCCGCCATGCTGAAGGCTTATCCGAAGACCAGGTTTGTGGGCCACGCGGATGCGTTTTGGGCGAACGTCAGTGCCGACTACCATGAAGAAGCGGCTTATCCGACCGGGCCGGTGAAGAAGGGTGGCGTGACAGACAAGCTGCTCGGTGATTTTGAAAACATGTTTGGAGATGTCTCCGCCAATTCGGGGAATAATGCTCTGTCGCGGGACGAAGAATTCACTGCCGGATTTCTGAAACGGCATCAGAACAAGCTGATGTTTGGCAGCGATTGTGGTTGCAGCAATGGCCGTGGGGACGGCTTGGGGCCCAGTGTTGCCAAGCGAATGCAGGGCAAGTGTGTGGCTCGTGAGACGCTTGGAATCTTGCATAAGCATCTCGATGGCGGGGCGCTCTCCAAAGTGACTTGGGGCAACGCTCACCGCTTGTACAAGATTAAAACGCAAGCCTGAGGGACAGCCTATGGTTCCCAAGTGCCGGTGAGCACGATACGCTCAAGCTCTTCACCCTTGGCCAGACGGTCGAGGTTAGTGGCGATACGCGTCATTCTGCGTTCGATCATTTTGTTGGTCCAGGCGCTGAGGTGGGGAGTGACCAAAACGTTTGGTAACTCGTGGAAAGGCAGGCGTGAGCCATGAAGAGTCTGATCAATGTCGGTTGGATATTCATACCAGGCATCGAGAGCGGCATAGAGATTTCGAGTCGAGAGAGCTGTGTAGAGGGCGGACTCATCGATGATTTCTCCGCGAGCGACGTTGATCAACATGGCACCAGGCTTGAGTAACTCGAGTTGTTTGTGACCGATGAGCCGGCGGCTTTCCTCGTTTAGCGGGCAAGAGACTACAAGGAAGTCACACTTGGTGTAGAAACCGGGATCTTCGTGTTTGCTGCGTTTGGTGAGCACTTTCATTGCGAAGGCTTCGGCCCTGGTGGCTATGGCTTTGCCGATCGTGCCATAGCCCAGCAGCGAAACGGTCTTGCCGTAAAGCTCTTCATGGACCTGACCGGCGGTACGGGCGCTGCCGCTCCAGTGCCCGAGCCGGAAGGCGCTTGCATGCTCTTCAATCCTGGTGAGATGGCGGAGCATGGTGTAGAAAACGTACTCAGCGATGGGTGCGCCATGCTCAAAGACATTCGAGAGCAGGCAACCGTTCGGGAGGTCGTCGGTGTCGATACAAGGGACTCCCGCGCCGGGAATGAAGACTGCCTTGAGGTTACGCGCTAGGGATCGCCATTCGGGTCTGAAGTTACTGGTTAGTATTGCGTCGGCACCCCTGAGTTCTTGCCGCAGCCAGGCTTCATCACCCCATCCGCCTTCAATCTCCCATTGCGTATCGATCAGCCTTTTCAGAAGAGGCTCATAGTAGACGAAGGCTGGGTCGTAGATGAGAAGACGCATAGGGGCTAGATCGCAGGAGAACGTTTGAGATCCCAGAGAGTAGCGCTGGCTCCGAGTAGCTTGGACTCAAGAGCCCTGCTGCCATGTTCCTGAAGGAATTGAAACTCGGATTCTGCGATGGGGATTGCTTCGAGAAAGCGGATCGTAAGGGCACCCATAACGGACGGCTTCAACTGCGGAAAGCTCCACTGGGCGGCATCAACGAAGTAAAGATGAGGCACCGATGCCTTTGGGTACCACTCGTGAAGGCAGTCCTGAATCGTGTTGCCATGCGTAAGGTACTTCTTTGTTCTCATGACGCGGAAGGCTGCTGCGGCGAGTACTTGCCGGCAGCCTTCTTTGTTGGTCTCAAAGATGCCAACCAATTCGAGCCGCTGGGTTTCAAGAACCTTGGGCGAGGGGAGCGGCGTTCGCCAGAGACCGATGGTTGCCAGGGACGATAGCTCGGGTTCGGGGTGGCCGGAGACGCTCAGAAGCGTGGTCTCGTATTTGCGAGTCACATGATGGACGCGCTGGAGCGTGGGAGGCCCGCCGAACGCGTCGGCAAGCAATCTTTCGATATGCTTGTCCTCGCTGACGATTTCTGGCTTCGTGCTTTCCATCCCTCCAACCATCCTACAGTTTCGATTTATGAGAAGAGAATGTGGCGGTGGATGTCTACGAGCTTGCCCTCGGAGCCGATTGCGAAAGCATGTGGGCTAGGCGACCAGACGCGGCGTTAGGAACCACTTCAAGGTGCCGTTGGGTTGAGCCGAAAAGCCTTCAAGGTCGATGCGAAGGATTGCACCTTTTTTGAAGTCTACCCGCAAGCTGTTGGAATTGAGGATGAACGCAGCTGCACTGCTCAGGAGCGGTTCGTGTGACACGATCAAAAGCCTGGCTTCTGACTTGTGCATACGCACTTCTTCCCATAATTCGTTTGGATGAGCGTTGGGGATGAAAGAGCTGGATTCGAGAATAGCTGTTTTGTAATCAAGAGATTTAGCGGCAATCACAGCCGTTTCCACAGCTCTTTTGTAGGGGCTCGTCAAGATCAGAGTAGGCTTCAGATCAGCCTGAGCGGCAACCTTAAGAATCTCGCGAAGTTTGCGTTTTCCCTCAGATGTAAGGGCGCGATCAGGGTCTCGCCCGCTGGCGGAGGACTCTTCAGCAATGCCGTGCCTTAAAAGATAAAGTTCCATTTGACCTCGAAGCCTTGTTTATCAATACTACGATGAAAGCTGTGTCAGTTTCGCAACGAGATCTGGCGGCAATGGCTTTGGCGAGTTCCATCGTGATGGCCTTCTGTTCCATTGCCGCAAGCCAAATTCTGCTGGGCCTGGCATTGGCAGTATTTTTGGCTTTAAAAGAGAAGCCGGATTGGCCTGCCGGGATGGGTTGGGCGGCTGCCTTTCTTGGCTTGACGCTAGTTGCGTCGCTGGTGAGCGGAGAGCCCCGGACGGCCCTGCCACAGATCAGGAAGCTCTACCTTTGGACTTTGCTGCCCCTCGGAGCAACCTTGCTGGCACGAGGATTCCCGAGGGCTGCCATTGTCTGGCCGGTTTTTGTCATTGCCGGAGCCTCTGCGCTTTGGAGTTTCTGGGAGTACTACTCGAAGTGGCAAACTGCTCTTGCTGCCCATCAGGATTTCTACCTCGCCTATGTTGCTGACCGGATCACAGGATTCATGAGCCACTGGATGACCTTTGGTGCGCATATGATGATCGCGTTCTCCCTGGCAGGCGCTGTTTTGCTGTTTACCCGGCAAACTTGGCTTCGACGTGTTGGCCTGGCGTCTCTGCTGGGAATCTTTGGCGTCGCAATTCTGTTGGGACAGACGAGATCGATCTGGTTGGGTGTGGGTTGTTCAGCGGCTGTACTGATGGCCTGCTGGCGGCCGTGGTCTTTGTTGTCTCTGCCGTTGCTGCTTGCCGCTACTTATCTAATTTCCCCGCCACCGGTACGCAGCCGCATGGAAAGCATCGTGCAGCCTCATGGCCAAGTAGACTCAAACGAGCACAGGGCGGTGACTCGCGAGGTTGGGTGGAAGATGATTGCCGGGCATCCCTGGCTTGGGCTTGGGCCTGAGGGGCCCGGAAAGCACTTTCGCGAATACCTGACAGCCGAACGGGCGGCGAAGAAATTGCCGGATGGCTTCTATGGTCATCTGCACAATATCTACTTGCAGTATGCTGCCGAACGTGGCGTGCCTGCCTTGATTTGCTTCCTTCTGTTTGCAGGGATCAACGTGCGGTCATGGTTGGCGCACCCATCGCCGATTCGCTACTTCGCGCTAGCCTCGATGGCTGGCCTGGCCTCAAGTGGCCTCTTTGAACACAATCTCGGAGACTCTGAAGTGTTGACGCTCTTTTTGGCTTTGTTTGGCTTGGCGGCAGTGCGTAAGGAGGAATGATGATCCCGCCTCAGTATTTTCCTCTCAGACAGCCACAATACGAGTTGAGGATTGGTGCTTCGCCGCTGACTTCGGTGGAAGAGATTTTTGAAACCGACGGCCACGCTGCATCAGAGCTTGCTTTGAAGCGTGCTTGTCTTGCCTATGATGAGCCGTACTATTGCCAGGCTTTACCCGAGTCACTGGATGCCCAGTTGGAATTGGTGGAATGGATCCGGTCTTGCGGCGGAATTGACGTTCCTCTTGACCGAGACTTTCCGATCCGGGGCGCTGGAAATTGCGTGCAGGAGGACCTGCTGCTGCTTGATGCCAGGCAGCCAGGATTACGTCTGATTGCGGGGCACCTTTGTTTTGCCAATGCATGGTGTCTTGACGACAAGATTGGGCGGCCTTTTATGGAGATTCACGGCCCAGTTCCAGATTTTGACAAGACAATCGGGCCTTCGAGCGAGAAGCTTCTGGAACGGCTAAAGCCAGGACGTCCCGTGTCGCGACTAAACTGGGCGGTAAAGCCGACAGGGCAGTTGGACCTTAGCTCCCGATGGAATGGGCAAGTCGCCGATTGGAATCGCGAAGTGAATACCAGAAATGCGGGGAGCCAATGCTGGATGAGAGCCGAGCGCCAAACCTTGAGCTTGCTTGAGCGCAGCCGGACGGTTTTGTTTACGGTGCATACTTACACACAGACGGTGGAAAGTCTCACACTCGATCAGCAGAGAATCCTACTGGGGGTGATGCGCACTTGTCCGCAAGAGATGCTGCGCTATAAAGGGATTCTTCCCTTCGCTTCGCCACTAGTAGATTGGCTTACGGTACAAAGCAACGGCTGATAGATGCATGTTTGTTCTGTACTATTGCGATCATCACGATATTCCTTTGCCCGGCGGGCATAAGTTTCCGATGGAGAAGTACAAGCTGATTCGACAAGAACTGGAGAGCGAGCCGAAGTTTCGATTTCAGCCGGGGCCAATGGCACGGCGCGAAGATTTGTTGCGGGTGCATGATGAGGCTTACCTTGACGCGTTTCTGAATGGGACGCTTGGCGACGCTCAAATGAGAAGGATTGGCTTTCCGCAGGTACCCGAGTTGATTGCCAGAAGCTTGTCGAGTGTGGGTGGCACTGTGGCTGCCGCGAGACGAGCGATGGTAGAAGGCTGGAGCGGAGTGCTGGCGGGTGGGACGCATCATGCCTACCGGGATTTTGGCTCGGGGTTTTGCGTGATGAATGATATCGCGGTGGCCGCTCAGACTTTGCTCGATGAAGGTCTGGCGCGACGCGTGGCTGTGATTGATTTGGATGTACATCAGGGCGATGGCACAGCTTCCATCTTCGCTGGCCGCGAGGATGTCTACACGTTTTCTGCGCATGGCCGTCACAACTTTCCTTTTCGCAAACAACAATCGAATCTCGATCTTGAATTTGAGAACGGAACGACAGATGGGGATTACCTTGAGGCTCTCGCAAAGCAGCTTCCACGTGTGTTCGAGTTCGGTGCCGGTATCGTGTTCTATCAGGCTGGCGTAGACGCGCTTGCATCAGATCGATTGGGGAAGCTGGCGATGACAGCCAACGGGCTCAGGCAGCGGGACGAGATCGTATTTCGCATGATTGCCGCAGCGAAGGTACCTTGCGTTGTGACTCTAGGTGGAGGTTATGCCAATCCGATTTCAGATACTGTGCACGCAGCAGCCAGTACTTACCGCACTGCCGCTCAGATCTTGCGGGCGATGTAGGCGACATTCTCGCGGCCATCCAGTGCAATGCTCTTTGGCAAATCGCGACGGCGAAAATACCAGCATTGTTGGGTGACAAAACCATTGCTTTCGAAGACCCGCTTGAGCACCTCTTCGTCGAGGAGGTGGATCGCCTTCGGCAGATTGCTGAGGAGGCGATGCGTGGAGTAGTCACGCACATTGGTGATCCACCCAGGCCAGGGGTCGTTTCGTGCGAGGCGTGATTCGTAGGTTGGGATGAAGGGCTCGAAGGTTTTCATGTAGGGTGTGGCTGCAAGGATGAAAATCTTGCCACCGGGACGGATCGCGTGTTCGAGAAAGGCGGCCGCCTGTTCGAGTTGCCTACCAGTGAGGAAGTGGAAGACGTTGGAGGCGTGGGCGAGGTCCAGGCTTTCAGCCTGGAGTTTGGTGTCGCGGGGAAAGCGGCCAGGAAGCAATTGAAGGCGGTCTTGGAACTCTGGTGGAGTTAGTTGTCTGAGTCGATCCAGGTGCTCAGCCGAGGAGTCGTTTGCGATGAGCGTCGCACCGGCAGCGAGTGCAGGGATGGTTGCAACGCCATGGGCTGAGCCAATGTCGAGAGCTGTGACAGGCGCTTGCGCGCATTCCTGTACAAAGAGTTCGCTGAGCTCGTTGAGAGTGTTTGAGGTCCAGCCTTTCAGATTGCTGGTGCGGATGCGACGGTGATGGAGCGGTTGCTTCATTGTGAAACCGTGAGCCAAATGCGGAAGGTTTCGTCGAGGCCGTTTTCGGCGAATCTCACTTCGCGAAGTTCCTGGTGCGGGTTGTACTGATTCTGCGTCGAGTTGTCGTAGATCACTTCAGCCTCAAGGGTTGCCCCCTGCTTAAGAGGGAGAGGCCGGGCGAGCTGATAGCTAGACATCAAATGGTGCTCGAACGGGTTAATCCAAAGAAAATAGTCCCTGGCACCCTGCTGTCTAAGACGCACTTCGGCAGCAAGAAGCTGGAAAACCGGCAGCATGGCGTGCAGTTGCACGTTGGCCGGAATGGTAAAGCTGCTTTGTTCCAAATGCAGGTTAGCGCCAGCCGGGATACTGATGTCGAGCTTCGTGATTTCCAGTAGAGAGGCAGTCCGCCTGGGTGGTTTTCTGGCGAAGAAGAGTGCGATTCGAGTCAGGTCCCGTGCTGCTCGAAGATTGCGCTTGAAGTAGTGAAGCTCAACAGTAAGCGCTGCGCCTTTGGGAAGTCGCCAGGCAATTCCAAGTGGCAGGCGGATGCCGTTGTCGCACATGGCCCATGCAGCGATGGGTTGGCCTGCAATTTTGAGGATGGCGTGGTGCAGGAGGTTGCGATTGGAGGGGCGCAGCTCAAATGCGTCAAAGTAGCGCGTGGTTTGTGTTGTTCCAAGATCAGCAGAGCTGACATCGAAGCTCACGATGTCAACTGTCTTTTCGGCCGAAACGGTATGTTCGGCAGGTTGCGAGAGGACGAGGTCTGGTGTGTCAAGATTCCATTGAGGATTACGGCGGGGCAGGGCAGCGGGTGTGCCTGGTTTAGTTCCTGTGTTGATCCAGTGCAGAATTTTAGCTGCCACGCCTTCTGGCAGAGCACGGGAGTTTGAGAAGGCCAGCGGGGATGCCTTGGCATTCCAGGGTGGCATCTTGTTGCCAAGGATGTAGCGTGCAATTTCAGGTGCGTAAGAAGAGGCAACCTCGAAGGTTGAGAAGTCGAATGGCCCGACTTGACCGGCACGATGGCAGCCGTTGCAGTGCCGGTCGAGCAAGGGTGCCACTTCTCGCCAGGTGGTGGCCTGGCTAAAGCAGCCGCTCGAAATCAAAAGCAGGGCAAAGAGCCTCATAGGTGAGGAATCAGATCCTCCATGCGGTCGAGCAGAAGGTCTGGCGGGACTAACTTCAGCGACTCTGGAGAAAGCCCGTAAGTGAGGCCAACGGAGAAGACTTTGGCATTGCGGGCGGTCTCGATATCGACCGAAGAATCGCCCACCATCACGGTGCGTTCTGGAGCAACTTGTGACTCTTTACGCAAGGTATCGATCCCGACCGGGTCTGGCTTTTTCGCCGGAAAGCTATTGCCGCCATAGATGCGGAAGAAAGTACCCTCAAGGCCAAGGCCGTCGAGAATCACGTTGCTAATGCGAACAGGCTTGTTTGTCAGGATCGCGAGCTGGATCTTTTTCTCCATGGCGGATTGGAGCGTAATGAGCGCGCCTGGGTAAAGACGGGTCGCGTCGAGGCAGTGTTCGTGATAGTAACGGATGAAGTATTCGAGTGCGGTTTCGACCTGAGCTTCGGTTGCCTCAGTGCCCATCGCTCTGCGTATCAGCACTGGTGCTCCGTTACCGACAAAGCTCGCGACAAGGTCACCGGGCAAAGCTGGCAACTGCATGTAAGCACGCGCTGCGTTGACGCTTGAGAT
Organism: Acidobacteriota bacterium; assembly: GCA_043718395.1. Classification (GTDB taxonomy): domain Bacteria; phylum Acidobacteriota; class Terriglobia; order Bryobacterales; family Bryobacteraceae; genus Bryobacter. The sequence continues at coordinate 23,197 of JAYSVS010000128.1, read as the reverse complement.
CAGATCCTGCTTTGAATCAATGAGAGTTCCATCGAGGTCGAATATGAGGAGTTTGGGGGCCGGAAACGGCGCTACTGCGTTAAGGCTTTCGGAACCTTCTCTATTGTGTCCTGAACTGTTTTCTTCCACTTCACTCTTAGTTTCTCGTAGTTTGAGTGAAAGCCGTCGCGTATTTCGTGTGGACAAAGGTATACAAGGATCTGGGCACCCTCCATCACATAAGGAGCGAGGCTGGATTCAGCAACTGCGGCTGGTGGCGGATTCCAGGAAAACGCAGTGAGAATCATTACAAAGACGCTGCTAATGAGTACAGCGCGAACGAGGCCAAAGAAGCCACCGAGGAGGCGGTCGAGCCAGCCGAGACCGGCCTTCTTGAACGACACCGAAAGGATCTTTGCCAGCAGCAGACCAGTCACCTGGACAACCAGCAGAATCGAGATGAAGCCGAGAAAGTTGGCGAGTGATTCTTCTTTGAGGTAAGGCGTAAAAAAGGCTGCAGCCATGCCGTAAAACCAGCTTGCCATCAGAATGGAAAGAACAGTGGCAGCGAGCCCGATCGAAAGCCGGAAGAAACCTTTCCAAAGGCCGGTTCCAACTGAAATGCCGGCGATGGCAGCGAGTACGAAATCAAGCCAGTTCATAGTGAGGGTAGTGGGTTGCCTGTAAGCAACCGGTAAGCTTCCTTATATTTCTTTGAAGTCTCCAAGGCAACTTCGTCTGGAAGCGCAGGGGCGGGCGGCTGCTTATTCCAGCCGATCTGTTCGAGGTAATTGCGGACGTACTGTTTGTCGTAGGAAGGCTGCGCGCCACCGGGGGCCCATGTCTCGCGTGGCCAGAAGCGCGAGGAGTCTGGCGTAAGCACTTCATCTCCCAGTACGAGCTGGTCACCGAGAAATCCGAACTCGAATTTCGTATCAGCCAGGATAATTCCTTTGGTTGCGGCGTATGCCGAAGCTTTGGCATAAATAGCGAGAGTGCGGCGGCGAAGTTCCGTAGCCAGCTCTGAGCCGATCTGAGCCGTTACGGCGTCAAAACTGATGTTCTCATCATGGCCAGACTGGGCCTTGGTGGCGGGCGTGAAGATCGGTTCCGGGAGGATGCTGCCATCTTGCAACCCGGCGGGGAGAGCAATGCCACAGACGGTGCCGGTAGCGCGGTAATCCTTCCAGCCCGAACCGCAAAGGTAGCCCCGGGCCACGCACTCGACGTCTACCATGCGAGCACGATGCACAAGCATCGAACGGCCTTCGAGTTGATCGGCGAAGGCACGCAGATGGATCGGATACTCCCGCAAGTCAGCCGTAATCAGATGGCTGGGCGTGAGGCCGGCAAGGAAGTGAAACCAGAACAACGAAAGTTGTGTGAGTACGCGGCCTTTGTCTGGAATTCCAGATGCGAGAATATAGTCAAATGCAGAGATGCGATCTGTTGCAACGAAGAGAAGCGAATGCTCATCTATTGCGTAGACGTCCCGGACTTTTCCGCGTGCGTGCAGCGGGATTCCAGGTAGATTTGTTTTGAGGATGACTTGAGGCAAACTTGGCGTTCCTAGGATGTCGATCTCATTATTGTCCTTCAACGGGAGTTCTTTTTTGAAGCTAAAATTTGCATTCGTTTCGGCTGTGCTTGCGAGCACCAGTCTGTTTGGGGCCTTGACAGAAGAGCAGCGAGTACAGGACTTTCAGTCTCTGGCTGGTCTTTATGCCAAAAGCTATGCTCCGGCCAACTGGAAGATTCTCGCCTTGGGCGTGAATCCTTTTGAGATCGCACCGTGGATCAGGCGGGTACGCGCGGCCAAGAACGACCTTGAGCACGCTCAGATCCTGATCGAGTATGGGGCCAGTTTGCAGGACACCCACACCACAGTTACGATGCGTTCCAATTTTCTGGCTGATCTTGGCTTTTACTGCGATCTATACGACGGCAAGGTGATGATCGATATCGTGGATCGATCCTTGCTTCCACTGCGTGAGTACCCGTTCGTGATTGGCGATGAATTTGTTAGCCTCGACGGAAGGCCCGCAATTGAAGTGGCCCGCGATTTGCAAAAACTGGTGGGCTGGGGGAATCCACGCGCGGCTCTGCGGTGGGCGATTCAGAACACAACTCTTCGCTTTCAGTCAGAGCACCCCTTTGCGGTGGATCTGCCTGCTGAAAGCATAGTTGTTATCCGTCGCCAAAGCGGTGACCATGAAACCTACAAGCTGAAGTGGGATAAGTCTGGCTATCCGATTCGCAATCTCGGCTTTGCCTCCAAGACCACAGCTCTTTCGAGCGGCCTGCAACTGTCAACTGTTGAAGAGCCCATTGAAGAAGATGCCGGTGATCGTCCAGCCTGGCATCACTTATTCTTCACATCGCGACAATCGAAGGTTGCGGCAAAGCGTGTTCGCCCAGCCCGCCGGGCTATCGAACATGAAGACGGAACCAAAGCCCCATTTGAGGCGCTCCGTGGATTTGGCAGCCGGACCCCGGTCTGGACATTGCCTTCCGGCTTCCAGACACGCCTGGGGCGAGGCCCCAATGACGTTTTCTATAGCGGCACTTATCTGTCAGACGGCCAGCGGATCGGGTACCTGCGAATCCGGGATTTTGGGTTTTCGTCCAATGCACAACTCAACCAATTGGCTGGAGAGATCATCTATTTCAACAACAATACCGACGGTTTGGTGCTTGATGTCATGAGAAATCCGGGCGGCTTCGTTTGCAGTTCAGTCAATGCGCTTAGTATGGTTGTGCCCCGTGAATCTACCCAGATTGGCTTCTCGATTCGCCCGAGCCTGTCGTGGATTATTGACTATGATGCGGCCCTGGTTGAATCTGAGTTCTTTGAAGATCCGCAGTACATCATCGACACTTTGCGGTTCCAGCGAGACTTGTTGCTCGGAGCTTTCAACGATGGACGTGGAATGACGGGGTCGATCCCGCTTTGCGGCCTGGATTTTCCTGTCAGAAGCCAGACTTTTGCCTACCAGAAATCGGTCATTACGTTAGTTGACGATTTCTCTACTTCGGGCGGAGATCATTTTCCTGCCATGATGCAGGACAATAAGCGGGGCAAGCTGGTTGGGATGCGAACCAATGGTGCTGGCGGCAGTGTGATTTCAACGATCGCCGGGCCTTGGGCTGAAGCCGAAACCGGTTTGACCGAATCAGTCATGATACGGCTCGAAGAGCGCAGCTATCCAGGCTTTCCTAAATCACCGTTTATCGAGAACGTGGGGGTTCGGCCTGACATCGAGCTGGACTACATGACTGTAGAGAACCTCAGAAATGGTGGACGCCCCTTCGTAGAGGCGTTCACCAAAATTATCGTCGATGAGATCAAGGCGTCTAAGCCCTAGCCCTTGCTCACTTTGTCCCAGGTAACTTCCTTGCCCGTGTAAATTGCTTCACGGGCCATGATGGCTGCCATAGTGGATTCTGCTCCCCACAGGGCGGCATTCTCAAGCTTGCCCGTGCGGGAGCCTTCGACAAACTGGTTGACTGCGTCGATCGTGATGTCGTAGTTGGTGGGCCATTCTTCGGCTTCCTTGGCACCTTTGCGCCAGACGGAGATGCCTTTACGAGAGGTGCGGACCGTCCCGCCGTCGCACATGAATGTTTCACTCACATCCTGGAAGGCCTGTCCGGAGCCAAGCTGGTTGGCCGAAAAACTCGCGACAAGACCGTCGGCGTATTGGAAGGTAACCGAGAGTGTGTCAAGGATGTCGCCTTCTTTGCGAAGAGCCCGGGATCCGTATCCGGCAGCCTTCACGGGATTACGATCTGTAAACCAGTGGAGGACGTCGATGTTGTGGCAATCCTGCTCGGTGATCATGTCGCCTGACATGTCCCTGTAGAAATACCAGTTTCGGATTTTTTCTTCCTGGCCCGTGAAGTTGGGCTTGTAAGCAGGGCCTGTGCCGAGCCAGGCCGCGCGGATCATGCGGATTTTGCCGATCTCACCTGAATTGACAAGCGCGTGAGCGCGGCGGTAGTCAGTGCCGTAGCGCTGCTGAAAGCCCATCGAAATTCGCTTGGTTGGGTCTGCGGCACGAGCCGCTTTAAGCACCCGCATGCAGCCTTTGGGGTCAATTGCCGCTGCCTTTTCCATATAGATGTGCTTGCGAGCTTTAGTGGCTAGCTCAAAATGCTCCGGGTGGTAAACGATGGGAGTGGCAATCAGAACTGCATCAACGTCGGACGCCAAAAGTTCCTTGATATCCCTGAACTCCTGAACGCCCGAATACTTGCCTCGTCCTGCGGCCAGCCGGTCGTCGTAGATGTCGCAGATTTTTGTGACCTTGGCAAACTCGTTTCTGGCAAAAATGCCGCTAACGTACATGCCTCTGTTTCCGCAACCTACAAGTCCGATGGTGAGCGCAGAGTTGGCTTGAGAGCCTCGCACTGTTTGGGGAGGAACGATTGAGAAAGCTGCGGCCGATGTGGCCAGGAAGCTTCGTCTTGCTGTTGGATCTTTCATTATTTGCTCTGATTCTATCCGATCCAGGCAGACTGGCGGGTATAGTTAAAAGGTTGCGATGAAGCTCTCAATCTTGATACCCGTCTACAACGAGCGAGCCGTTGTGGAGAAGAGTCTCGCTATGGTACTGGCCGCCCCGCTCCCGGAGAATCTCGAACGCGAACTTGTAATCGTCGATGATTGTTCTAAGGATGGAACGTCGGAAATCCTGGCGAGATTTGCCGCTTTGCATCCTGAAATCAGGCTCTTTCGTCATGAAGTGAATCAAGGAAAAGGAGCTGCGGTACGTTTTGCGATCGAAAAAGCAGAAGGCGACTTCTGCCTGATTCAGGATGCGGATCTTGAATATGACCCAAGCGAGTACCCAGTCTTAATGGCGCCTTTGCTGTCGGGCCGTGCCGACGCCGTTTTTGGAAGCCGATACCTGGCCGGGGAGCAGCGCCGGGTTCTGCCGTTTTGGCATTCGATGATCAATCTATTTCTCACCTTGACCTCCAACATGTTCTCCAATTTGCATCTCACCGACATGGAAACCTGCTACAAGGTATTTCGCACGGATCTCCTGAAGAGTATCCCGGTTCGGTCTGACCGTTTTGGCTTTGAGCCGGAAATTACAATGAAATGCGCCAAGCGCAAATTCCGCATTTATGAAGTGCCAATCAGCTACCACGGACGCACTTACGAAGAAGGCAAAAAAATTGGCTGGAAGGATGGGGTAAAAGCGCTCGGCGTTGTGCTCTATTTCTGGGCTGTCGATGACCTCTATAAGGAGAGTTATGGCAGAACCTACCTCAACACCCTAACTGGCACGCCATCCTACCTTAATTGGTTGGTCTCGATTGTGCGGCCAAATCTGGGGGACCGTGTGATCGAGCTCGGTGCCGGGTTGGGAAGCTTGAGCGGGATGTTGATGGGTAAGCGACTTCGTTATGTCGCTGGCGAGAAGGATCCGCTTCACCTGCACTCGTTGAAGAATCGCTTTTTGCGTACTCCAAACGTGGAGGTGAGGGAACTGAGTGCGGATGTTCCGGGTGGATTCGCAGACCTAAAGGGGCAGTTTGACACCGCCTTATTATTGAAGACCCTTGAATACAGCAAAGAACCTGAATTGGATTTACGGTTGATGAGCGATTGCCTGGCCGTCAATGGTAATTTGATTATTTCCGTGCCGCAGGGAAGTCAGTTGAATTCGCTAGATCGTGGCATGGGCTACTTGCACCGGTTTACTAAAACCAGCCTGTCAGCCATGCTGGAGAAGAATGGATTTGAAGTTGAATCCACTCGTGAGTTGAACAAGGTTGGCCGCCTGGCCTGGGGGATTTTTGGCGGACTATTGGGGAATGAAAAGATCAATAAGTTTAGCCTCAAACTTTTCGATAAGACCATATGGTTCACGAAGATGCTGGAACCATTATTGCCCTGGGGCGGGCTCAATCTGATTGTGATTGCGAGGAAAAAATAGATGCCGTTTCGCCATGCCATTTGTAACGAAGCTTTCGACAAATGGGAATTCTCTGAGTCTTGCCGCACGATGAAGCGCCTTGGCTACGCCGGCATTGAAATCGCTCCATTTACACTGGCTGAGCATCCCGCCGAGGTGACTGTGGCGCGCAGGCGCGAGTTGAAGGATATTATCGAGTCTGAAGGCTTGGCTTTCGTTGGTTTGCACTGGATCATGGTAAGTCCGAAGGGCCTCCACGTGACGACTCCAGACCTCGAGTTACGTGCCCGTAGCTGGCAACATATACGGAACCTCATTGACCTTTCCGCAGATCTTGGGTCAGACAGCGTGATGGTGTTTGGCAGCCCGAAACAGAGAGGCTCTGTGGGTGGCCAAAGTGCCACCGAGGCGACCAAAAACTATGTAGATGGATTAGCCTCTGTGGCCCAGCAAGCCGAAGACAGGGGTGTGAAGATCCTGATCGAGGCCTTGCCCCTGGAACAGACGGATGTGGTGCTTACTCTCGATGAAGCCGTCGCTCATGTAAAGGTGATCGGGAGCCCGGCGATCTGGACGATGTTCGACACTCACAACGCCGTCGATGAAGTGGAGCCACATGCCGGTCTTGTCGAGAAGCATTTCCACTGGATTCGTCATGTGCACGTAAACGAAACCGACGGACGGCATCCTGGGACAGGAGACTATAATTTTGTTCCCCTTTTCCGCCGATTACATCAGTTGGATTATCAGGGATGGATTTCGATGGAGGCATTCGATTTCACCCCTGGAGCAGAAGCGCTTGCTGGCGAGAGCATCGCCTATTTGAATCGCCGTATTGAGGAGGCTTTGGCCGCATGAACGCTGTAGTTACGGGAGGTGCCGGATTCATTGGTTCGGCCCTGGTACGCCATCTTTTGGCAGAGGGTCTGGATTCGGTTGTGGTTTATGACAACTTGAATAGCGGGCACCCAAAGAACCTTGAAGGTCTGGGTGATAAAGTTCGCCTCGTTGAAGGTGACATCAGAGATTACGATGCCGTGGTCGCGGCGCTTGATGGGGCAGACTACGTCTTCCATCTGGCGGCGATCCCCAGTGTGCCCCGGAGTATTGAGGAACCAATTCCTTCGCACGATGTGAACATCAACGGCTCTTTCAATGTATTTAGAGCCGCGCATGCTTGTGCTGTCAAGCGTGTGGTCTACGCGGCATCCAGTTCCGCTTATGGCGATACCGACGTGTTGCCGAAAATTGAGACGATGCAGGCCAACCCCAGAAGCCCTTACGCCGCGCAAAAGCTGATGGGTGAATACTATGCGAGTGTCTTCGCTTCCTGTTTTCAACTGGAGACTGTTTCGCTTCGGTTCTTCAATGTTTATGGCCCGAGACAGGATCCAAGCAGTGCTTATAGCGGTGTTTTGAGCCTGTTCATGAAATCGCTGATCACCGGCGAAGCCCCAACCATCTTTGGCGATGGAGGCCAGAGCCGTGACTTCACCTACGTTGAAGACGTGGCGGCACTGGTGTGGAAGGCGGCCCGCGCAGAGGGTGTGAGCGGCAAGGTCTTCAATGCCGGTAACGGCAGTCGCCACACGCTTACTCAAACCTGGGATCTATTGCAGAAAATTACTGGAGTCAGACTAGAAGCCAGGTACGGCCCGCCGCGCGCCGGTGATGTTCGCGATTCTCAAGCTGACACAACGGCGGCCATCAATGAACTTGGGCACGACCCTCAATTTACCTTCGAAGAGGGGCTTCGTCGAACTTTTGACTGGTATCGGCAGAGTCTGGCCTGAGAACAATTACACCTAAGGGTGGAAGCGTCAACGTGAAGCGCTGGGGCAGGAAGTGCGAGGCAATGGGCTCGGTCACAATCTTTCCCGCTGTGACTACGCCGCTACCCCCATAAACTTCGGCATCGGTGTTTAGAATCTCAGTCCATTCACCTGCCAGCGGAGCGCCAAGGTGATAGCTGTGGCGGACGATAGAAGTGAAATTACAAACAAAGACCAGCATCTGTTTCTTGCCGGTGGAGTAGCGGATGAACGCAATGATCGAGTTCTCCGTGTCATTGAAGTCGATCCAGGAGAAGCCATCAAAATGCGAATCCACTTCATACATCGGTGCTTCGCGGCGAAGCAGATGATTCAAATCTCGAACCAGATTTTGAACACCGGCGTGGAGACCAAACTGAAGCAATTCCCATCGCAAAGGACGCTGTTCGGACCATTCTTCGTATTGACCAATCTCCTGTCCCATAAACAGGAGCTTCTTGCCTGGATGCCCATACATGTAGCCAAGAAAAGCGCGGACGTTGGCAAATCGCTGCCATTCGTCGCCCGGCATTTTTCCGATTAAACTCGACTTGCCGTGAACAACCTCGTCATGGCTGATCGGCAAGAGGTAATTCTCGTTGAATGAGTAGAAGAGGCTGAAGGTGATGTTCTGGTGATGGTAGCGGCGAAAGAACGGATCGAATTTGAAGTACCTGAACATGTCATGCATCCAGCCCATGTTCCACTTCAAAGTAAAGCCAAGGCCGCCCAGAAAGACCGGGCGGGTTACGCCAGGAAAATCAGTGGATTCTTCTGCGGCGGTAAAAGCACCGGGTACAGAGTGGCACAGCTCGTTGAACCGCTGCAGGAACGCAATGGCCTCAAGGTTTTCCCGGCCGCCATACCGGTTGCGAACCCAATCTGTTTTCTCGCGCGAGTAATCGAGATAGAGCATTGAGGCGACAGCGTCGACGCGGAGTCCGTCGATATGAAATTCCTTCAGCCAGAGCATTGCGCTTGAAAGCAGAAAACTCTTGATTTCGTTCCGGCCGAAATTGAAGATCAGGGTTCCCCAATCCAGTTGTTCGCCCTGCCGTGGGTCTTCATGCTCGTAGAGACGGGTTCCATCAAATAGCGCGAGGCCGTGGGCGTCTTTCGGGAAGTGAGCCGGTACCCAATCGAGAATGACCCCAATGCCCGCCTGGTGACAACAGTCGATAAAATACTTGAATTCGTCAGGGTTGCCAAAGCGCGAAGTGGGCGCGAAATATCCAGTGACCTGATAGCCCCACGATCCTGAAAACGGGTGCTCCATCGTTGGCATCAGCTCAATATGTGTGTAGCCCAAATCCTTGACGTAGGCTACAAGGCGCTGGGCCAGCTCACGATAACTGAGCGGCTTGTTAAGCGCCCCATGTACCCAGCTTTCGAGATGCACTTCGTAAATAGAAAGAGGTTCTTTGAGAATGTCACCCTTAGCGCGAAGATCGAGCCACTCTTTGTCCTGCCAATCGTAACCAGGAGATTCCCACACGATCGACGCATTGCGGGGTGCTACCTCGGCAAATGAAGCGAAAGGATCGGATTTCATCTGCTGGTAGAGATTGAGCCGCGACCGTACAAAATACTTGTAAACTTCTCCACTCTTCAAGCCAGGAATGAATAACTCCCAGACCCCGCCTTCTCGAGGGCACATGGGGTGACTGTTCTTATCCCAGTGATTGAAAACACCGCAGACCTGAACCGATTCCGCATTCGGTGCCCAAACCGAAAATCGAACTCCGTGGACGCCCTTTAACTCGACTACATGAGCGCCGAAGGTGTGGAATGCTTCGTAGTTGGTACCTTCGAGGTAGAGATGAAGGTCGTAGCTGGAAAGAATTTGGTTGAAGCGATAGGGGTCTTCAATCTCAGTTTCCGTCCCTTGCCAGGAGAGTATGCGAAGCTTGTACGCTTGCGGCTCGCCCTTGAGCTTTGCACAGAAGAAACCGGCCGGATCTTCACGAGTGAGAGGAAAGGCCTTGGACCCGATCAGCACTGAAGCGCTCTCGGCTGCTGGCAGGAATGCGCGCACTTCCCAATCCCCAGGACGGAACTGATGAGGACCGAGAACCTTTAGAGGATCCCCATGGTATCCGTTGACGATCGCGTGAATCTCGCCTGGGAGCATCATAGGTATTATGGCAAGTTCTAAGCGCTACGCCGAATTGCATTTGCATCTTGAGGGTTGCGTCGATGCAGACCTGCTTGGAGAGATCGCCCCCTGGCTTGATTCAGATACGATTTCGAGAGGTCTTGCCTTTGATAATTTTGACGGCTTCCTCGAAAGTTTTAAGTTTGCGGTGATGCAACTGCGGGAGCCAGACCAATACCGTTTGCTCGCAAGACGTGCGTTTGCCCGCGCGGCAGACCAGGGCATTGCTTATGCCGAGGTGATTCACTCGGCCGGAGTCTGCCTCAAGCGAGGTCTTGATGCCCGTGCGATTGCTGAGGCGCTCATTGAGGAAGGCCGCAATGCACCACTCGAGATCCGATGGATCTTTGATGCCGTACGACAGTTTGGTGAAGAGCACATTTTTGAGACTGCGCGTTTCACTTCTGGCTTTGCCGGCAAGGAAGTGGTTGGCTTTGGGGTGGGTGGTGACGAGACCGGTAGCCCGGCGGGCGCGCTCGAACGGGGCTTCCAACTGGCAAAAGCTCAGGGCCTGAAGCTGACGCCTCATGCAGGTGAAACATCAAATGCCCAAAATGTTTGGGATGCAATTGCACTTGGTGCGAACCGGATTGGGCACGGGATCCGCGCGATTCAAGATCCTGAATTGATTGCCGAATTGGCGCAGCGTCAAATTCCCCTCGAAGTCTCGCTGACCTCGAATGTTCGCACTGGAGCGGTTGAGTCATACGAGAAACACCCGGTGAAGATTCTTCATGATGCAGGCGTACCGGTCATTTTGAACACGGATGACCCCGGTTTATTCCAGACCAACATCGGGAAGGAGTTTGATCATGCCAGCAGGCTTGGATTCTCCGCAATTGAGCTGGAGCAGATCAGGCTCAACGGATTTCGTTTTGCTTTTTGCCAGACACCACTTGTTTGATTTGCCGGATATCGCCTGTCGAGAGCGGGGAGAACTTTCTGATGTCCTCGCGGGAAACCAGCTTCGAGCGGTAGCGCTGGAAGTAGGCGACAAAGTCACCACCGAATTCGAACGAGTACATGATGTCTGCGTAGTCTCTGGTATGCACGGGGCCTAGCGCATGCCCGGCTTCGTGAACACAAGTCAGGAAAAGGATGACTTCACCATACAGCGGATCCTTTGCGACTGCGGCTGTCATGTCTGGGCCAAGGCTTTCGATCGAAGGATTAATAATAATCTCGGAAACAATTTTCCCTTCGCGTCGAATGGCCGTGCTCTGGCCATACAGGCCAACTCTCCTTGGATTGATCCAGCGAAAAATAATGTCGGCCTGCTCAGGTTCGTTGACTCGCTCGGCGCGCAGGCTCCCGTCTGAGCCCTTGGCCCAAGCTTCCATGGCCCACTGTGCGAAGTCTGCCCTTTCATGTCCGCCAGACCAGTAACGAATGGTTGTTTCAGCTTGCAGGCTCAGCGTTAGCAGCAGGAGAATGTACTTCACGGCTTGGTTCTTTCTTCGAGGATGGCTCTGATTACCAATTCCAGTTGGTCTACCCGCTGCTGCATGTTCTCAAGATCTTGACCCTGCGGGTCTGGCAACAAGCCGTGCTCAAGATCATCGGCGATTTGGCCGCGAGTTCTTACGATGCGACCCGGCATCCCAACTACTGTCGAATCGTCAGGAACGGAATGAACAACGACACTTCCGGCTCCGACCTTCACATTGTTGCCAAGGGTGATGTTGCCAAGCACTTTTGCTCCGGTGCCGACTACGACATGGTTGCCAATGGTTGGGTGGCGCTTTCCACGCTCCTTGCCGGTCCCGCCCAGCGTCACGCCTTGATAGAGGATCACATCATCCCCAATGATAGTGGTCTCCCCGATGACCACTCCCATCCCATGGTCGATAAAGAACCGCCGCCCGATGGTTGCTCCCGGATGGATCTCAATTCCAGTAATGTTTCTGGCAATTTGCGAAACAATCCGAGCCAGCAGCCTCAGGCCAATCCGGTACAAAAGGTGCGCGAGCCTGTGCAGCAAAATAGCGTGCAAGCCCGGGTAGCAAATCAGCACTTCCAGCGTGCTGGTTGCCGCCGGGTCTTCCCGGAAGATAACGTCAATCTGTTCCCGAATGGATCGCCACATATTTGCTTCGATGCTTCTTAATCATTATCCGTTGAAGATTAGCGTTGCAGTTCGTCGTGTTTTTGGTATTCTGGGCATATGCCGGAAGGGTACTTGCCGATTCTCTTCCTTCTGGTTATCGCAATCGCGTTTCCCGTCATCACGTTGATTGTCGCCCGCCTTCTTCGTCCTTCCATTCCCAACCAGGCCAAGTTTGAGGCCTATGAATGTGGGATCGAAGCTGAGGGCAGTTCCCGCGGCCGCTTTACAGTTCGCTTTTACATCGTCGCGATACTCTTCGTGATTTTTGATGTGGAAACGATCTTCTTATTCCCCTGGGCCGTCCGTTACAAACAACTGGGCTGGTTTGGGGTAGCGGAGGTGACGTTATTTCTCACAATACTTATTGCCGGTTACATCTGGGCTCGCAAGAAGGGCGCACTCAACTGGGTGTGACTTCGACCGGCTTTGAACGAGCTCGCAAACAACTCAACAGACTCATGCTTGGCCTTGCACTGCTGCCCCTCCTCGGCGCACAGTCTGCTTACGCCCAGGCAAAACTTCGACTCACAGATACAACGCTAGGCCCGATTTCGGTCACAACAGGGGCCAATGGTGCCAACCAAACGATTGAGGCTTACAACGCTGGAAACGGCGCTTTATCTCTTAGCTTCGCCTCTAACTCTGCTTGGCTTACTGCCAATCTAGGCACTGCAAGACCTTGTCAGATTGCCGTCCAGCAAAGTTCCTGTCTCCCGATCAACATCGTCCTGAATACAGTGACTTTGGCTCGAGGTATTTATACCGGTGCAATCACGGTACGAGACCCCAACGCCATTGACGCTCCACAGGTGATCAGTGTGACCGTGCAAGTTGGTGGCGGTGTGCCGGATAACATCTTTCTCTACACGCCTCCTAACGGCGGCAGCGACAGTGTCAGCTTCTCTACCAACACCGTGTTAAACACAAGTGCCAGCACACAGTCTGGTGGTAACTGGTTGACGGTGGCCTACGAGGGCCAAGGCAGCTTCCGCTTTGTCCAACCTTACCGGGTCACGGGTCAACATCAGCCCGGCATGGCAGAGGGTACCTACAATGGAACGGTCCAGGTAGGCGGCTCCGCTTTCGCCGGTGACAACAAAGTTGTACAGACTCGATTGGTTGTAACTTCGCAGCCCATCGCATTTGCCGGGCCTAGCCGAATCGCGGTCAAGCTTTTGCAGAACAGTACAACTCCTACCGTCGTCAATGTCGGTGCGGGAAATCGGGGCCGCGGGACGCTCAGCCTGACCTCAGTCGCGACGACGCTAACAAACGGCACCGGCTGGCTGTCTGCGGCTCTTTCGACTTCCTTTACCGGGGTTGCCGTAACTCTGACGCCCGGTACCCTGCCTTTGGGAACTTACCGGGGCTCCGTTGGAATTTCAACCAATTCCATCAATGCACCGGTTCTCTCGATTCCGGTGGAGATGGAGATCGTCGCTAACCCAACTCCAACTGTCTCTTTTGGGGGCGTTCTCAACAATGCGACCTTTGCCTCTGGGGATTCGTTGGGTGTGGGCGCAATCGCAGCCCTATTCGGAGAGTTCCTGACCGATCAAAATTACTTCGCTCCAGGTGCCCCGTTGCCGACAACCCTTGGTGGCGTCCGTGTTCTGGTCAATGGCCGGGCTGCTCCGATCTACTTTGCCTCTCCTGGACAGATCAACTTCCAGCTTCCCTTTGAAACACTGGGTGGCGATGCGGTTGTGCAGGTAGAGCGCAATGGAGTAGTTGGTAACCGGGCCAGCGTCAACGTGGCCGCGCAAGCCGGGCGCATTCTTGTCTGGCCAGGCTTGAGGTATGGAATCATCGTCAACGCCGATGGAACCCTACCCATGCCAACAGCCATTAAGTTGGGCACCTACACCTCCAAGCCAGTTCGTGCTGGAGAGACACTTGTGATTTATGCCATTGGCTTTGGTCAGACCAATCCTCCGGTTGCCACGGGAGCCGCCTCTCCGTCCAGTCCGCTGGCGCAACTCTCTGGTGTGGTCGTCCGCTTTGGTGTGCCGGGTCTATTTGATAGCTCCATTGCTCAGCAGGCTGATTTTGCCGGGTTGACGCCCACCTTTGTCGGCCTCTATCAGATCAATGTCCGCGTACCTCAAGGCGTTCCTACTCTTGATGATTTTGATCTTTCGATCGAATACAACAATCAACCCTCAAACCGCGTCAAGATTGCAACGCAGCAGTAGCTCTCTCCTTGCAAAGCTGTAATTACCTCGCGCCTGGCTCAGACCAGACGCGAGGTTTTTTATGCTCCCTGCTCTGCGCCTTACTCTGCGCTAGAGTAACGGTTTGATCGAACGACTCTATTATCACGACTCCTATCTCTGGGCCTTTGAAGCAGCAGTGATTTCACGCTCTGAAGATGGAACAAGAATTGAACTGGACCGGACAGCCTTTTATCCAAGCTCAGGCGGGCAACCTTTCGACACAGGCAAGATCGAAGGGATCAAAGTGGTCGATGTCACCGAAGAGGGCGACCGCATAATACACGTTTTGAACTCGCCGCTAAGTGTAGATCAAAGACGGGTTTCAGGGATGGTGGATTCCTCGCGACGTCTTGACCACATGCGCCAACATACCGGCCAGCACCTTCTGAGCGCTGTCATGGATGAAGAGTTTGACCTTAAGACCGTGGGCTTTCATATGGGGGTAGACTATTCGACCATTGATGTTGAGCCTCAAAATGTGAGCCCGGCGACTCTTGCTTCAATCGAGCAGCGCGCAAACGCGAGGCTGATTGAGAATGCTACGGTTTCTGTTTCCTACGAGCATTCTCACGTAGCTGCCGGTTTGAGAAAGAACCCTGAACGGACTGGTTTGTTGAGGATCGTTACGATTGCTTCGATTGATCGCAGCGCTTGCGGTGGGACGCACGTGCACCGCACAGGCGAGGTAGGTATGATTCTGCTGGGCAAGACGGAAAAGGTTCGCAAGGCTTTGCGCTTGGAGTTCTTCTGTGGCGACAGGGTCAGACGTGAGATCCATCGCAGGCTTCACGAGGCAGAAGAGCAAAACGATGCCTTAAGGGAGCGGCTGGTGGAATCAGACAAGACCCGAAAACGACTGGCATCTGAAGTGGCCGAGTTCGCCGGGCAACAACGATTTGCCAGATCCGTCCCCGACGGGCAAGGTAGGCATGTCTGGGTTGAAGAACTGGAAGAGATGGACGAAGACGCACGCTTACGTGCAACTTCTTTTTTGAACAACGAAAACACTTTCGTGATCTTGTCGGGAAGAAACGGGGCAAGCGTTATGTTTGGCGCTCATTCCAGCCTGGGCCTTGACTGTGGCAAAGCACTGAAAGAAGCGCTAGTCGAGCTTGGCGGTAAAGGCGGTGGATCCACTAAGCTGGCCCAAGGCAGCCTTCCCGATATGGAGAAGGCGCGCCAACTGGTGCAACGCCTGAAATCCTAATACAGCGGGGCGATCGCCACCAGAGCAAGTCCGGCCAAAAACAGCACACTCATGAGAGCCAAGAGGCGATTAACGCCCGCTGATGCACCGGCGAATTCTTTCCAGACGATCAGTCCCCAGAGCAAGCTGATAAACGTTGCCCCCTGCCCAAGAGCATAACTCACCGCAGGGCCAACCTTCGCTTCTCCCGTTGCGGCTGCACCGGCAAAGTTAGCGCAGGTTCCAACCATCCACAGGATGCCGCCCAAGAGGCCAAGTCCATGCTGCACTCCGGTGCCTGTGAAATAAGAGAAGACGGAGATCGGAAGCCCCTTTACTGGGAGGTTCATGAAGTAAAGGTTGTAGATAAAAGTGCTGGTAAAGATTCCAATAGAGAAAAGCAGCGTCACGGCGAAAGGGTTGGAGATGCCCACTTCACCCTCCGTGCTCATGCCCATCACGGGATAAAACGAACCCATCAGAAGCCCTGCTGCCAGGGCCAGCCAGACTCCTCGGTAAATTCCAGGACCTTCTTCTTCAGCGGCATTCTTCTTTTTCAAGTTGGCTTGAGGAGCATTAATAGCCGATTGAGTCGCCGCCAGCAAAGAACTCGCCTTCCGGCGGATCGTCTCCATCATGCCATGAGCAATCGCACTCAGAACCACTGCCGCAAGGACAAGAAGGCAACCTCCAAAGAGCATGTAAGCGTTGCCGACTTGCTGCATGGTGTAACTCCAAACCACCCCAATGATGAGAGCGAGCCCGATCCCCACAGGAAAAGCAACACTCATGCCAGCCAATTCAATAGCTGCGACAAGGAGCATATTGGCGAGATTGAAGATGCAACCGGCGGCGAACGCCAGCAGGATTTGTCTTTTGCCGACCAGCAGGAAGGTGTCATTGACCGAAAGATCCGGCCCCATCGAACCGACAGTAAACGCAGCAACTACAGCCGCTAGAACGGTTCCAAGCGAGAAGTCGATGTAGAAGAGTTCAAAGCGCCAACGGCTCTTTTTTAGGGTGTTTGCCCAAGACCCCCAACACAGCATGGAGATAAAGAGCAAAGCCATTGTGAGTGCATAGGTTTTAGGTAGAAGCATAGTATTTATCAGAAGGCCAAAAGCTTAAAGCTACCACATTGAAAGTGATTTAGATTATATCGGATGTCACCTAGCGGGCTGTTTCAGGAGCCGCAGCTTCTTTTCGAGTGCGCACTTCTCGAACCGCATAGATGCGGCGGCCCTGACTCTCAAAATAGGTGCGCATCAGCATCTCCCCTAGGATGCCGGTCGAAAACATCATAATTCCAGCAAGCAGCAAAAGCGCTCCTGCAATCATTAACGGCCCATGATCCACAACAATCTCATGGCCAGTGATTTTGTAAATGAAAAGATAAAACATGATCAGGCCACCCAGAAAGGTGCCCGTCAATCCGAGTGTCCCGAAGAAATGCATAGGCCTCGTAAAGTACGTCAGCAGGAACTTGATCGTGAGTATGTCGTAAAGTACACGAAAGGTCCGGCTCAATCCATAGTGTGAGTCTCCGGCTGCACGCGGCGTATTCTTGATTGGCACTTCGACCACCCGCGCGCCGTAGAGTTTGGCCAGGGCAGGGATGAAGCGATGCAGCTCGCCGTACAGATTAATGTCCTTGAGAATCTCAGACCGGTAAGCCTTGAATGTGGTGCCAAAATCATGCAGTTCAATTCCTGAGGCTTTTGCCATCAGCCAGTTGGCAATGCGGGAAGGAATTTTTCGGGTGATCGCATTATCGATCCTGTTTTTACGCCAGCCGCTGGCGATGTCCCACCCTTGCTCAACTTTCTCCAGCAAGGCAGGGATATCTTCGGGGTCATGCTGCAAGTCGCCATCCATCGAAATGATGATTTCACCTTGCGCCTCATCAAAGCCGGCCTGCAGTGCCGGCGTCTGGCCGAAGTTGCGCCTGAGGCGGATCACCTTCAGCCGCCCGTCGGTCTCCACCAGATTGGCTAGCAGGTCGAAACTGCGATCTGTCGAAGCGTCGTCGACGAAGAGAATCTCATAAGGCCGCTGCAAGCGCTCAAGCACTGCCGTGAGCCGGTCATAGAGCGGAAGGATTGAGGGCTCTTCGTTGTGAATCGGAATTACGATCGAGATCATGAGATGATATGGAACTCTATACCAGTCTAACCGAGGGGGTGAGGTGAGTCGAATTCCGAAACGCGCGTGGGGCCTGGCACTTCTTGTGGTCATCTATCTGACCATTGCTTATCTGGTTCCAAGACCCTCTTCAATTGAGCCGCAGGGCTGGCGGCTCTTCGCCCTCTTTAGTGCCACCGTTGCGGGACTGATCTTTCAACCGATCAGCGGCGGAGCGCTTGTATTGATTGCGATCGTTTTCTCCAGCCTCGTGGGCGGATTGACGATCAAGCAGGCGCTGGATGGGTATTCAGACCCCACGAATTGGCTCGTTCTGGCAGCATTCCTGATCTCTCGCTCGCTGCTCAATACGGGGTTGGCCCGTCGCATCGCCTTGTTCTTCGTGCGGCTCTTTGGCAAAACCTCGCTCGGAGTTAGCTACGCCCTTTGCTTTAGCGATGTGATTTTAGCGACCATCATTCCAAGCAATGGAGCGCGTAGCGGCGGGGTCATCCTGCCGATTGTCCGTGGCGTTGCGGAGCTATACGGTTCAAAGCCAGGAATCAGCGCACCGCTGATCGGTGCATTCCTGATGACCAGCGTTTATCAGGGTATCTGCATTAGTTCAGCCATGTTCCTCACCGGGCAGGCGTCCAACCCTTTAGCAGCGCAAATGGCTTCCAAGATCAGCGGAGTCGAGATTGACTGGATTGGCTGGTTCCGGGCCGGCGTGGTTCCAGGTGCTCTAAGCCTTCTCGTTGTCCCCTGGCTTGTCAGCAAGATCTACAAGCCAGAGATTATCCGCACCCCGGAAGCCGCTGATTTTGCCCGCAGGGAACTGACTCAGATGGGACGCCTTTCTCAAGCGGAATGGATTCTCTGCGCCGTATTCTTAGGCGTTTGCACTGGCTGGTCTACATCATCCATTCATAAGTTGGATGTGGCATTGCCTGCTCTTCTTGGCGTCATCGCGTTATTGATGACCGGCGTCTTGAGCTGGGAGGACGTTCGCAAAGAAGATGCTGCCTGGGATATGTTCATCTGGTACGGTGGCCTGATCAATCTGGCAAAGGCGCTGAACGCAACCGGCGTACCCACCGCATTTGCACAGGCTGTGGGTGCTTTCCTGGTTGGCTTTGATTGGTATCTGATACTGGCCATCTCGCTGCTTGTTTACTTCTTTGCCCACTATGCCTTCGCCAGTATTACAGCGCACATGTTGGCGATGTTCCCAGCCTTTGTCGCCGTGGTCGTGGCTCAAGGTGCACCGGCAGGGCTTACCGCTTTCAGCTTCGCGATTTTCACTAATCTTTCAGCGGGGTTGACCAACTACGGAACGACACCAGCGCCTATGTTCTTTGCCCAGGGCTATGTCGAGATGAAGGATTGGTGGCGGATTGGCTTTTTGTGCGCAATCACGAATCTGGTGATCTGGTCTACCGTGGGCTTTGCCTGGTGGAAGTGGATCGGTCTCTGGTAAACGCAACTACCTGGGCAGAACATCAAGCGGGATGATGGCATGTTTCACGCGCTTGCGTTGCCAGGTCCAAGTGGCATGAATGTTGCCGTCAGCAGCCTGGATAATGGCCGGATAAGAATACTCGCCGGCTTCTGATTCGAGCACAATTGGCTCGCTCCATTTGTCACCGTCTTTGCTCACGGCAATGTTCAGCGGCGACCGGCCCTTGGGCGTGTGGTTGTAGATCAATACGATTCGGCCATCCTTAAGCGTGACCGCGTCGATGCCACTATTGGGGTTGGGAAGGTTTGTGATCTTGGCGCTCGACCAGGTCTTGCCGCCATCTTTCGAATCGGAATATGTGATGAAGCCAATCTTGGTGGTGGAGCGAAGGTACATCCGCAGGTTCTTGCCCATCGTCACCATGGCCGGCTGGATGATGCCTCTGGCTTCGTCAGGGAAAACAATCGGGCCATGCTTGGCCCAGGATTGCCCATTGTCCGCTGAACGCTCGACCCATGCGGTCCACGCAAAATCCGATTCGACGCTGGTGCCAGAAACGATCACTCCGTCGGGGAGCACCAGCGGCTTGTTCTTGATCGGGCCGTAGACTCCGGCAGGCAAATATTCCTTGCCACTCCAATTGCGACCTCCGTCGAGGCTCTGGATCTTCGCTCCATTCCATGTGCTGGGGCTGAGGCCAAACTTGTAGTAGAGCCACAGCTTCTTGTCCCTGGTGTGGAAGAGGACTGGATTATAAGTGGAGAAATTCTGCTCACGGGCGATCTCGACCGGTGCGCCCCACTGGCCGTCCTTAAGCCGCGCACCCCAGATTGCGACGTCTTTGGCCCCTTCTTTTGTGCCGCCAAACCAGGCGGCAAAAAACTCTCCAGGTGCGGTCTCGACAATCGTCGAAGCGTGACATTCAGGAAACGGTGCAGATTCATAAATGAAGCTCTGCTTCACCTGGGCCATAGCCAGTATGGGGAGAAGTAAAATTGCGAATCTCATCAGCAATCAAGTCTATATTGGTTACTGCCATCATGTACGGAGCCATCGAAGCCGGCGGAACAAAGTTTATTTGCGCCTACGGAACCAACCCCACCAATATCCATCTGAGCGAAGCGATTCCTACAACTTCCCCGAAGCAGACCTTGCGCCTCGTAGCAGAGTTCTTTCTTGGTCAGAAGTTGGAGCGGGTTGGCGTTGCCTGCTTTGGTCCGCTTGAAATTGCCAAAGGCCGGATCTCTGCCCTAACACCCAAGCTGGAATGGCGCGGCTTCAAGATTCAATCCGCAGTGGAGAAAGCTCTGCGTTGCCCCGCTGTGCTGGACACCGATGTAAACGGAGCAGCCCTTGGCGAACACCTTTGGGGTGCTGCACAAAAGTCGACGCACTTTGCCTATGTAACTGTGGGGACGGGCATCGGCGGCGGGGTCATGGTGAACGGGCAACTCGTACACGGACTGCTTCACCCGGAGATCGGTCACATGCGAGTCAGGCGATTTGGCGGGGACCGGTTTCCGGGCTCTTGTCCTGTTCACAGAGACTGTCTCGAAGGGCTGGCGGCTGGTCCGGCAATTGCTAAACGTTGGGGGGTGGCGCGTGCAGAGCTTCTCTCAGCACATCACCCTGCCTGGCTAATGGAAGCCCATTATCTTGGCCAGATGACTGTGAATCTTGCCTGCGCCTACTCTCCCGAACTTGTGATCCTGGGTGGCGGGATTTCGCTTCGCAAGGACATGATCAGCATGGTCAGACAAGCTGCCGCACAAGAAATGAACGGCTACGCGCCGCTGCCAAAGATTGTTCGCGCCAGGCTTGGTGTCAAGGCCGGGGTCTTGGGCGCACTTGCGCTTGCCATGCGTCAAAAAATATAGAGCATCAAGTAGACCAGCACGCCGGTGATCGAAACAAAGAGCCAGATTGGAAAAGTGATCTTCGCAATTTTGCGATGTTTGTCGAAGCGTTCTTGAAAGGCCCGCCAGATGGTCAGGATTACCAACACGGGAACTGCTGCAGCCAGGATCACGTGGGGAATCAGTATTGAAAAGTAGACCGTTCGCATGAGGCCTTGGCCCTGATAGGGCACGCTGCCTGCTTCCAGATGGTAAATCACATAACTAATCAAAAAGGCCACAGAGACAGCGAAGGCACCGAGCATGACGCGCTTGTGCTGCGCCCGCTTGCCTTGTCGAATCAGCGTGTAGCCATAAATCAACATTACTGTACAGAGCGCATTTAAGCTGGCATTGACTGCGGGTAGATCACGAACGGTCATGTAACTCTCGAATATCCATAACTAATTTATCGATGCTGTCTTTGGCGAAAGAGTCGTAGAATCCTCTAATTTTCATGCGCTGGCAGACAAGAACGAATCTGGTGGAATGCTCTTGCATCGATTCGGCGAAGCCCAAATAGAAGGATTCGCTCATCAGGTTCCGAATCAGATCTTTTCGCCCAGTGAGAAAGGTCCAGCGCCCGGGGAGAGCTTCGAATCGCTTGGCGTAAGCCGACAACGCCGCGGCTGTATCGCGGTCTGGATCCACGGTGATGCTCACCAGGTGTACTTGCAGCAAATCTGCGGTTTCTTTCTGGACACGCTTTAGTTGGCTAGCCATGCGAGGGCAGGGCCCAGGGCAATTGGTGAAGAAAAAATCGGCCACCCAGACTTTGCCCGATAACTGACTGCTTGCGAAGCTAGCGCCCTGCTGGTTTGTGAATTCAAAAGGAGGTATCGTGCCCAATTCGGGCAGCGCACTTTTCCTTGTGCAACCCGTAGTTGTCAACGCAGCAAGAAGCCAGCTACGCCGTCGCATAGTCGCTCCGGCCGACCCATAGCAGGGCCAGGGCAAACAAGGCCACCGTCCAACCAACAAGCAAAATCAGACTGATTCCAACTCCAAACGGGGCGGTAGTTCCGAGGCATTGGTTCAACAGCGAAATCGCATAGGTCATCGGATTCAACTGCATCGCGATTTGCATCCAGGGGTGCGCTTCTTCAAACCGGAACAGAGAGCCAGACAACATCCACATGGGCATCAGAAGCATGTTCACTACCCCATGAAAAGCCTGTGTAGAGGGCATCTTCCAGGCGCAGAGGAATCCAACCAGAGTAAACAGAATCGCGATCAGGGCAAGGATCCCCAAGCAGCCCAGAACTCCAAAGAAACCCGGCCTGAGCCCGGCCAATGGCAAGAAAAAGAGAAAGATCAGACTCTGTAGCCAAGCCAGCAAGGCAGCGCCAAGAACCTTGCCCAAAACGATTCCCGGCCGAGGGGCCGGCGTAACCAGTACCCCGGCAAGAAAGCCCTCCTTGCGGTCATCGATCAGCGTCATGTTTGAAAAGACTGCCGAAAACATAAGCGCAAGCGCGATCGATCCGCCGTAGAAGCGGGAGAAGTCGTTAAACCCTGCACTGACAACCAGCCAGAACAGTAGCGGGGCGGCCGCAAAGCCAGCCACTCTTGCCTTCTCCCTCCAGAACTTGATCAGTTCCCGCTTGGCCAGAACTAAAGCCGTTAGTATCATGCGGCTAACACCGCCACTTCTTTCGAAGTTACTCTTCTAAACACATCTCCAATGGTTGGTTGATGCAGGCCGATAGACAAAACTTCACCTGGCAAAGCGTCTACCAGCCTTGGGATCAATAGATGCGCTTGTTCTGATTCCACACAAATCACACCGTCGATCAGCCTCATAGGCATCGAGAACCTGTTTTGCAGAATCATCAATGCTTCCTTGGGATCGCGCGCCTTCAACTCAATTACTTGGCCGCCAATTGTGGCGCGCAATTCCGCAGGCGAACCTTCAGCCACGCGATGCCCTTTATCGAGCAGGATCAGCGTGTCGCACCGCTCGGCCTCTTCGTATAAATGCGTCGAAATCACAATAGCCGTACTGCGCTTTTCTCTCAGCTCTTCTATCGCCCTCCAGAATTCTTCTCTTGCTACCGGATCCAGTCCCGTTGTGGGCTCATCCAGGATCAACAATTGCGGCTCATGCAAGAGTGCGCGCGCGATCTCTGCTCTTCGCTGCAAGCCGCCTGACAAATTCTTCCCCAGTTCGGCGCGGCGGTCCAAGATTCCCAGTTGAAGCATTGCCTGCCGAACTCGCTCATGCAAGTTCCGCCCCGACATCCCGTAGAAGGCGCCACATGCCAGGAGGTTCTCTTCCACCGTCAGCAGTTTGTCGAGTGTCTGCGATTGGAATACAACCCCGATTCTTGCTCGAACC
>JAYSVS010000127.1:0-4776 GCA_043718395.1 Acidobacteriota bacterium | reverse complement strand
CGACCCTTGGCATTGATTCGCTGGATCTTGCGGCAATTGTAGTCGAGTTGTCGGAAGTAACTGGAAAGGACCCTTTTCAGGATGGATTCATTGAGTTTCGCACGGTGGGTGAACTTAGCGATCTTTACTGCGACAAGAACGGCTCATGACGCCTTCCGAAATTAAAGATACCGGATCGCTACAATCGCACCTTGAATTCACGACGGTTCGCCGAGCCACGGAGTTGATTGGCTCAGCTGAGCTATCGCGTTTGTGCTCCATTCTTGTTGACGACCTTCGAGCCTTTCAGGGGTGCCGCATTGCCCTGACGTCCCAGCATGCCGAGCACATCATGATTGGGCTTGCAGCTGGGCAAACGGTGGGGTGCGATGTGTTGCTGCACCGCACAGCGAGCATCCCCGAGGAGTTACTGCATGCCTGGAAGATCTCCGCCGTTATCGATTCTTCGCTCCATGTAACGAGGATTGAACAGCGGAATATGGAGGCCTCCGAAACTCGAATTTTGATTGCCACATCCGGAACCACAGGCGAGCCCAAACTGGCTGAGCACTCTCTTGACGGACTGCTAGGCCGGATCCGACAGCACCCTCGCACTCAAGACCGGTCACGATGGTTATTGGTCTACCACCCTGCAACCTTCGGTGGCCTGCAAGTACTTCTTACTGTCTTGACGACCGGTGCTGAACTGGTGACGGTTACTCCGTCTACGATTCCAGCGCTCTCCGACGCGGCCCTCGCTTATCAGCCTACCCATGTCAGTGCAACGCCCACGTTCTGGCGATCTTTCCTGATGTTTTTGGGGCCCCGAGCGACAGACCTTCACCTGAAGCAGATCACTTTGGGTGGAGAGATCGCCGACGAGTCGATCCTAGAGCGACTGCGGGCAACCTTCAAAGACGCGCGTGTGAGCCATATCTATGCTTCCACAGAGGCAGGGGCCCTGTTCTCGGTGCAAGATGGCCACCCAGGATTCCCATCGGCATGGTTGGAGGCCGGCATTGACGGCGTCGCACTCCGCGTGCGGGACGGGGTTCTTCAAGTACGCAGTCCTCGTGTGATGAAACGATACGTCAATAAGGATACCGAGGCCGTAATCACCTCGGATGGATGGTTAATCACCGGCGACATGGTGGAGCAGGTGGGTGACCGTGTATTGTTTCGCGGCCGCGAGGATGTAATGCTCAACGTCGGCGGCGCGAAGGTTCAGCCTGAGGAGGTTGAGGCGCAGTTGCTTGGCTTGCCGGAAGTTGTCGAGGCGAGCGTCTATGGCGTTCCAAACCCGCTGACAGGCATGGTGGTCGGCGCCGACATCGTGCTGCGCGCTGATTTAATGGAATTGGATGCACGGCGTTCGATTCTGGCGCAATTGAGACGGAAACTGGAAAGTTACAAGGTCCCCCGAGTTCTCCATTTCGTGGACACCATAGAGGTGTCCCAGGCAGGTAAGAAGGAGAGGCAACTGTGAGCGTTCACGAGCGCAAGACTGTTCTGGTCACCGGTGGCAGTCGTGGACTAGGATTGGGGATCGTCCTGGACCTTCTGGGCGCTGGGTATCGTGTTGGCACGTGTAGCCGTAAGATATCAAGACCGCTGGAAGAACGGTTGAAAAAAGAGAACGACCAATCGCTCTATTGGCGGCCATGCCTGCTCGGGGACGAGTCTGAAGAGGAACAGTTCTTTCGGGGCTTCCTCGACTGGAGCGGCAAGAGCCAGTACTACGGTCTAATTAACAATGCAGGAATCACCAAAGAAGGAATCCTGGCGACATTTCCGAATGTTGAAACAATGCGAATTATCGATGTGAATCTACTGGCGGCACTTCGGCTGGCCAGACTTTCACTGCAGATATTCCTAGGACGTCGAGGAACTGCACGGCTCATCAACATCAGTTCGATTATTGCCATTCGCGGGTACACAGGGTTGTCCGCTTACTCGGTTTCTAAGGCGGGGCTGGATGGCCTGACGCGAGCCTTGGCACGGGAGATCGGACGCCGCGAGATTACGGTAAATTCAGTGAACCCTGGATATCTTGAAACGGATATGTCGGCATCCTTAAGCGACAATCAACGCCAGCAGATCATCCGGAGAACGCCTATAGGCCGGTTGGGCAGAGTCGAGGATGTGGTTCCCTTAATTCGCTTCCTTCTTAGCCCGGACGCTGGTTTCATTACCGGCCAGTCCATCGTGGTTGATGGCGGGATTTCCATCTGAGGTCTCGAAACCGAATCGGGATGGCCAACGCTCGATTTAGAGGTAAAGAGCGTCACTGTCGAGGAGTGTTAGCCGGAAGCGATCAATCGAGCTAAGTGACGGGTCTAACTTAAGCACCCTGATCGGCTCCTCGTAAGTAAGGCTGAATCCCGATCTGAGAAATCCGGAAAGCGTGGGCAGTTCTGAAGTCGCGGCAATCATGGCAATCGCGTCAGGAAACAACGAAAGCGCCAGTGCTTGAGCACCGAGGCCGAGTATCCGGCTCGTCTCTTCGTCCAGGTCGGTGGGACCATAATCCGCCAGTCGAACCTGATCACGAACCTGGACGAGAAGGAAATAAGCGGCTGCTGGATAGGCGCCCCTACTAAGGAGGCCACAAGCCGACCTCTGAATTGCCGGACAGCTCATGACATGTGATATCAGTTGTGAGGACCGCTGGCTCGCGGCCATTCCGGCGGATGCGGATGGCCACAAAGACTCCGGGATCTGGCCAAGCTCCGTCCTGGAAACGTGCCACCCCTGCGGCAGCGTGCGCGAAGGATAGAGATACCGATACAAATTGCGCAGCACTCGCGCCGGCGCTTTCCAGTCCGCGGGGGATTCTCGCAAGGCTGGTTGGAGCGGTCGCAGAGGCCTTTTCAGAAAACTCATATGGTTGTACGACTTGAAGCCGAAGGCGGGCAGGATTTTTTTGGTCATCGCGGTGCCGCCAATGGAAAACATGGCGGCCATGCCGCAGCAACACTGGCGTAGCACCTGCATTCCGGCGCCCGGGCTGCCTCGTTTAGCGGCCCAATCGATCAGGTGAAAAGCCTTGAAATAGCCAGAGGGTGCGCAAAGTTCTATGGGCCAAACGCCGCCATGGGCAACTATGGCTCCCTGCTCCTTGAGAATGTGGCTGCGACTGACTCCGGTCAGAGGATGAGGCCCCCAGTACTTCCACTGCTGAAACCTCTGCTCCACCTCAGGTGCGTTTTCACCAATGCCCAACGCCGCACTCAACAACGACGTGATGTTGTTGCGGTCCCCCGGAGATGATGTACATCCGACAAATGACATTTTACTCAGGTAACATCGGCTCGATAGGAGGTTGAATATCCTTGTGTGCGCCCGCGAGCTTCCGGGAGTTTTGCTAGATCACGGCCAATACTTTCCGGTGACTCTGCACGTCGCGGCCTGAACCAAAAAACGAATCTGACTTTGGTTACCGACGCTAACTCGCTTCACGTCGTAGGATGCTGTTTGTCCCGGCTGGTTTATACCGCCATAGAAGGAGAACGCAATGCTGTAGCCAGTCTTTTTGGCGAGCGACTGTGTTTGTTCAGAAAAGCAGGCTGTGCCACCAACCGGATACGCGAGGGCATCGACATTGACGCCGAGTTTTTCCGTCAGAAGCTCGCGGGAAAGGGTCAACTCCTGGCGTTGCTGCTCTGGTCCCAATTGACTGAGCACGTGGTGAGAGTGAGTGTGGGATCCGATTGCCATACCACCGGCGATCATCTCTCGGGCTTCGTCCCAGCCGACGAAGCGCTGTAGCGTTACTGGGAGATCTTCCCCTTTCGATTTCTCCTTCAGTTCTAGGATAAAGCGTTCAGGATCAGCATTTTCTGGCCTCTTATAAAGGCTCAGAACGTCTCCGAGACTCTTCGATATGCCGTTCTCAGCGAGATCGACAGCCAGTTCAGCTGGGTAGCAGAGAAAGAATCGACGCTGTCGCGCCGTTTTCATTAGAAAGGCAATGTGGTCCCACCATGGAACGAAGCAAGACCCCATCATGCTCGTGACGAGAAAAAAAACGCCCTGCACCCCATGGGAGCTCAGAATGGGGAAAGCCACTTCGTAGTTGTCGAGATAGCCATCGTCGAAGGTGATTAACACGCGGCACCGAGGAGTCTTCTCCCTGAGTGTACCGTCAACGAAAGCCTGTGCCTCCTGGAGAGTCACCAGCGAGACATGGCTTTTTTTTAGGGAGGATATATGTTCGTTTAATTGGTCGCCCGTCGCCGAGAACACGCCGGGGTCGAAAATGTCATCATCGGGGTTCCCGATCCGATGGTAGGTCAAGACCAGTAACGTGTCTCGCGCAGGCAACCGGTCAAAGAGCAATGTGGTGCCACTCCAATACAAACCGTGTGCAAGCAACTCACGCTTTCCTCTGATCATCATTTTCAATACTTTATACGCCTCAGCATTCCATACTCATTGCAGATTTCGCGATGAAATGCAAAACACTTTTCATTACAGCCTATCATCGGCTGGTTTCACGTTCCCAAGTGCAACGGGTGAAGATGACGCAGCTGAGTGAACACCTTCAATGGTACAGCAGGGTAAGGCACTTTCTTGGGCTATATTCGGCCGATGCGATGGAACTCAGCTCGCACTGCGTATAACTAGATAGATCCCTTCGGCAAATACAATCACCAACAAATACCATCGTAAGAAGCGGTAAAACTTTCGTGGCTTTCGATCCTGGCCAAATCGATGATCAATTGGTCGGCACGCATACTCTTAAGAGCAGGCACGAACTCCGCTGAAGCATACCCTACGACAACCACTTGTGCCGTA
>JAYSVS010000126.1:0-15820 GCA_043718395.1 Acidobacteriota bacterium | reverse complement strand
TTACTCCGGTGGCCATGGACAAGGGCTTGCGCTTCGCGATTCGCGAAGGCGGTCGTACAGTCGGTGCCGGCACGGTATCAGAAATCGTCGAGTAGTAGAGTTTTACTTGCTTTGGTCTGGGGGCTGAACTCGTATTGGGTTGCAGTCCCCAATTGTTTTATACTAGAGTGAGATCCGATAGGGGCATAGGCTAACGGTAAACCTGCGGTCTCCAAAACCGCCTTTGGGGGTTCGAATCCCTCTGCCCCTGCCAAATCTCCCTTCATTCCCCGCCAACCCCTTAGGGGTTAAGCCTGGAGAAAGCATCACATGGCCGAAAATACACTGGAAAAAGCCTCCTCGTGGGTCCAGAACACAAAAGAGTACTTTGAAGACCTCCAAAAGGAGATGCGACTGGTCACGTGGCCAAGCCGCAAGCAAGTGATCGCGACAACTACGGTTGTTGTGACGAGCGTGTTTTTGTTCGCGGCCTATTTCGCTGTCGTCGACCAACTCTTCGCCCGCGGCATAACGCAGATTTTTTCATGGAGCACGAAGTAGTTTCCAGAGGTCCCTATGGCGGAATTTGACGAAACAATCGAAGCTGGTGTAGAACCAGAAATCCCGGCTGAAGCAGTAGTAGAAGCTGCGGTTGCAGAAGAAGAACCTGTTGAAGCGGGTGCCGCCGAAGAGGCGGGCGAGAATCCAGATCATGCCAACATGAACTGGTATATCATCCACACCTACTCAGGATTTGAAAACAAAGTTGCTGAGAGTTTGAAGAGCCGCGCGGAAGCGTTTGGCTTCGATCACCGTTTGGGTCAGATTCTGATTCCCAAAGAGCAAGTGGTCGAGATGAAGAATGGCAAGAAGGTTACGAGCGACCGGATGCTTTACCCGGGCTACGTCATGATCCAGATGGAGATGGACGATCAGCTCTGGCACGAAGTAAAAAACACTCCGCGCGTGACTGGATTTGTCGGTGGTGGCAACACCCCAGTGCCGCTCACAGCGGATGAAGTTAATAAAGTTCTCTTTCGTCAGACCAAGACAGGCGACGCTCCGCGGCCCAAGGTCAATTACGAAAAGAACGAAACGGTACGCATCGTCGACGGGCCGTTCAACAATTTCTCGGGCAAGGTGGACGAAGTCAATCACGACCGCAATACGCTGCGCGTGATGGTGACCATCTTCGGACGCTCCACTCCTGTCGAACTCGATTTCTTACAAGTAGAGAAGGTATAAGCACAAATGGCAAAGAAAGTTACTGGCTCAGTTAAGCTGCAAATCCCGGCGGGCAAAGCCACCCCCGCTCCTCCAGTTGGCACAGCGCTCGGTCCGCAGGGCGTCAACATCATGGAATTCTGCAAGGCCTACAACGCGAAGACATCCGCGCCTGACATGGCCGGACTGATCATTCCCGTCGTGATCACGATCTATTCGGATCGTTCGTTCACCTTCATCACCAAGACCCCGCCAGTTCCGGTTCTGATCAAAAAAGCTCTGGGCATCACCAGCGGCTCGAAAGAACCGAACAAGAACAAGGTTGGCAAGATCACGATGAAGCAGGTAGAAGAAATCGCCAAAACCAAGATGCCTGACTTGAACAGCTTCGACCTCGAGGGTGTGATCAACCAGGTGAAGGGTACTTGCCGCTCGATGGGCGTGGACGTCGTCTAGCCTCTTTTTAATCAAGAATTACTTCGGGCCGGTTGAGCGAATAGCTCTCCCGGTCTGAAGTGTTTTAGGGCCTTACAGGTGGTCGTCGCCATGCACTGGTATCATTGGTACAAATGTTGCTTCGTACATTGCTTTCATCATTCCTGTTTGCTGGGATTTCTCTGTTTGCCCAGCAAACGGCGGGTACGCTGACCGGTTCCGTTACAGACGCCACTGGGGCTTCCATCCCTGCCGCTGCCGTGAAGGTCGTAAACGTTGCCAACAACTCCATTCGTGAGACCGTATCGGATGCCAGCGGCAATTACACCATCCCATTTCTTCCTGCCGGCGAGTATAGCGTCGCGCTGACGGCCAAGGGATTTCAGAGCCAGAAGATCGCTTCACTCACCCTGCAGGTGCAGCAGACCTTGCGCCAGGACTTTTTGCTGAAGGTGGGCGATGTTAGCGAATCGATTTCGGTGGATGCTTCCGCTGCCGCTCTTCAGACGGATAACGCTGTCGTCGGTACGGTGATCGACGCAGCAAAGGTAATCCAGTTGCCGCTCAACGGCCGCAACTTTGTGCAGCTCGCGCAGTTGATTCCGGGTGTGCAGGCTGGGACGCCCGGTTCGATCACTGTGCGCCGCGGACGTGGTTCGATCGGGCAACAGAGTTCTGCGTTTGGCGAGACTGGCTTTAGCGCCAATGGCGCTCGCGATACCGCCAATCGATACTTCCTCGACGGTATCGAGTTTATGGATTACGATGCGATGACCTTTAGTTTCTCGCCCAGCATCGACTCACTGAGCGAATTCAAAGTAGAGACTTCGAGCTATGGTGCCGAGTCTGGCGGAGCGCCGGGCGGTCAGGTGAATCTAATTACACGCCGCGGTGGCAACCAGTACCGTGGTACGTCGTGGCTCTTTAATCGCAACGATGCTCTAACCCAAACCTATGATGCGATAGCTAACAAGGCAGCCGTGAACCCGCGCCTTAATCGAAACCAGTATGGTGTGAACCTGGGCGGGCCGGTGATCCTCCCGAAAGTCTACAACGGCAAGGACAAGACCTTCTTCTTCTTCAATTGGGAATCGGGACGGCTGCTTTCTGCTGCCAATCCTGGCTTTCGAATTGTTCCGACCGAATTGCAGCGTAACGGTGATTTTCGCGGGTTGTTGAATGCAGTTACTCGTGCGCCTTTGACTTTGCGCGATCCACTCAATGCCGGGATCGTCAATAATCAAATCCCGCTTTCTCGTCTGAGCCCGCAAGCCCGGGCCTTTATCGGATTTACTCCGCTGCCAAACACTTTGCTTGGTGTGCAGAACTTCATTTCAGCCCGCCCGACGGGCTTGTCCTCACAGGATACCTATACGACGCGCATCGACCACACCTTCTCGCAGAAGGATACAATTTTTGCTCGCTACATCTTCAACGATACTTTTGAAGCGGGCGCGCCGTTCTGGGGCAATGACCAGCGCGACAACATTGGTTCTGCCCGCACGCTGAGCGGTAACTGGGTGCATACCTTCACCCCAACCCTGATCAATGACTTCAAGGGCGGTACCGCTTCGTTTGCTGAGTTTGAAACCTTTGGTACTTCGAACAAGCCGGAATTCGATATCGCCAACAAGATGGGCTTGCCGCTAGTGTCGAAGCTGCCCAAGGAATTCGGCCCACCACAGATCAGCATCAGTGGTGCCGACGGTGGCTATTCTGTGTTCGATTTGCAGCGGCAGATCGGTCCGCGTGACCGTTCGAATTCGATTCTGCAATTTACCGATACTCTCTCCTGGCAGCGTGGTAAGCACCTGATCAAGATGGGTGCCGATTTTGCCCAGCGCGATGTGACATTTGATCAGGCACGGCAGCCTCGTGGGCAGTTCAGCTTTGATGGCAACTACACTGGGTCCGCTTTCGCCGACTTCATGCTCGGTTATGTTCGTACGGCGCTCATCAATCCGGTGCCAACTTCGACCCGCCTGACCAACCTTTGGCAGAGCTACTTTATCAACGACGACTGGCGCGTCTCGAATCGCCTGACGATGAACTTTGGCATGCGCTATGACTACTTTGGCCCCTACAAGCAGGCTGATGACCGCATCGTAAACATCACGCAGAATGGCTACATCGTGGGTAACCTGTTTGACCCCAAGACCTCGCCCTGGGGCAGCAGCCTGATTCGCCCCGACCGCAATAACTTCGGCCCGCGTTTTGGCCTCGCTTATCGTCCCGCATTCCTGAATGATGCCGTGATCCGCGCTGGTTATGGCGTCTACTTTACGCCTCAGATCTCGAACGCAATTTTCGCCATGGCCGAAGGTGCTCAGGCTACTTCAGGTGCCAACCTGGTTGGCAGCCCGTCTCCGATCCCTGATCTTTTCTTTAACAATCCTTTTGCTGGGGCGCAGACTTCTGGAGCTTTGAACTTTGCCGTCTCAAACGATCCTGACATGCGCGACAGCTACATCCAGCAGTGGAACGTAAACATTCAAAAGAAGCTGCCCGGCAACATCATCATCGATGCCGGCTACGTCGGTTCTAAGGGTACGAAACTGATTGTGACTTTTGAGGATCTGAATCGCCCGATTCAGTTGATCGATCCTCGTATCGCTGGACAGCCTTCGATCAATGCCCGTCGGCCCAATCAGTTCTTCCAACGCAATGTGCGAAGCGATAAATCCGTTGGCAACAGCATTTACCACTCGTTGCAAATGAAGTTGGAGCGTCGCATGGCCAAGGGTATTACCTTCTTGAGTGCCTACACGTGGGCGCACTCGATCTCAGGCCCAAATGACATCGGTGGCCAGGTTGGCGGTGGCAATTTTATCGGGGCTCCGCAGGACGTATACAACGGACGCAATGATCGCGGCACTTCGGGCTTTGACCTGCGTCATCGCCAAGTGAACACGGTGCTCTACGATCTACCTTTCTTCCGCAATTCGAGCAACAAGTTGCTGAAGGGTGCTCTCGGCGGCTGGCAGGCTTCGACGATCATGACCTTCCAGGGTGGCTTCCCCTCGCCCGTAACGGCGAACATCGATACGACTGGCACGGGAGTGAACTCACGTCCCGACCAGCTATCTGGACAGAACGGCAATTTGCCGAGTGATCAGCGGAGCTGGACGAAGTGGTTCAACACGGGCGCATTCGTCGCTGCAGACCGCAATCCATCGGCTTACGGCCGCTTTGGCACCTCGCCCCGGACGGATGCCATTCGTCTGCCTGGCATCATCAACGTCGACTTCTCGGTGAACAAGAGCTTCCGGTTTACCGAAACGATGCGCTTTGAATTCCGCACCGAGGTTTTCAATATTGCCAATCACTTCAATCCTGATCCTGGCACTCTGGATCGCAACGTTCGCTCGGCCACCTTTGGTGCCGTTGGCGGCGGTGTGCAGGGCATTACCACTCGCGTAATTCAACTTGGTGGAAAGTTCTACTTTTAGGGCCGGATTCATCCAACCCTAACCCTTGCGTAGTACTTTTCCGATAGACTGTTTATAGTCTCGCTATTCTGGCGTGGTCTCTCCACGCTCAACAATCTCTCTGTTCTGAGGAAAAAACATATGAAGAGCAACGTAAGCTCCCTACTCTCTCGTTCGGGCCTCATGGCGTTGGCAATGCTTCTTGTCACCAGCCTGGGTTTCGCACAATCCGATAACTCCACAATCTCTGGCGTTGTCAAAGATTCCAGCGGCGCCATCGTCGCAAACGCAAAGGTTAACGTTCGCAACGAAAGCACTTCGTTCGACCGCCAAGTGACCACAAACTCCTCCGGCTTCTACACTGCAACCAACATTGCTCCTGGCTACTACACCGTCAGTGTAGAAGCGCCGGGATTCAAGAAGGCTACGATCAGCCGCAACAAGCTGGACGCCGGTATTCCGATCGCGGTCAATGTTGACCTCGCGGTTGGTGCCCTTACTGAAACAGTAACGGTAGAAGCCAGCGTTGCTCAGATCAACACTGA
Organism: Acidobacteriota bacterium; assembly: GCA_043718395.1. Lineage (GTDB taxonomy): Bacteria > Acidobacteriota > Terriglobia > Bryobacterales > Bryobacteraceae > Bryobacter. The sequence continues at coordinate 10,209 of JAYSVS010000126.1, read as the reverse complement.
GTCTGCCACGGTTGGCAAGACGGTTGAAATGAAGCAGATTCAGAGCATGGCCCTCAATGGCCGCAACCCGATCCAGCTGGCTCTCTTGAAGCCGGGTGTTCGTGGTGGCGCACTTGGCAACCAGAACTTTGGTCTGGGAACGGGTGGTTTCACTATCAACGGTGGCCGCTCCAATGACTCGCTGATTACTTTCGACGGTGCCGTCGGAATCCGAACCCGAGCCAACGGCAACACGATCGGTGCTGCCGACGTCGATACCATTCAGGAAATACAGATTCTTACCGCTAACTACACTGCAGAGTATGGCCGTTCGGGTAACGGACAGATCCGCATGGTGACGCGTTCTGGTGGTCGCGAATTCCACGGATCTGCATATGAATATTTGCGTAACAACGCCATGGACGCCAATAGCTGGAGCCGCAACCAGAGCACGGCGAGCAACTTTACCGCTCCTTACAAATACAACCAGTACGGCTACAACATCAGTGGCCCGGTTACGATTCCGAAACTTTTTAACAAAGACCGCGAAAAGCTTTTTTTCCTTTTCGCACAGGAATGGGTAAAGGTTCGTCAGGAATCTTCGACCTTCCAGCGCGTTCCTAGCGCTGCCATGCGTCGCGGTGACTTCAGCGAACTGCTGGGTGCCAACCTTTATTACGGTGGTGCTCGCACCATCAACGACCCCCAGACTGGACAGCCCTTCCCCGGCAACGTTATCCCCGCAAATCGGTTGAGTTCAAACGGTATGGCATTCTTGCGGACTTATCCTGAAGCCAATGGTGCATTCCCCAGCAACAACAACTTTTTCCAGGTTCGTCCCGCTCCTCGCGATCAGCGAAAAGACACTTACAACATCGATTACAACCCAACCCAGAATCAAGTAATCCGCTTCCGCCACGCAAACTACGCATATGTGGAATCGAATGCCTTCGCGGGTGGTTTCGACTTTGCGCCTTCGACACTAAATCGTCCAAACAAGACAGCCAGCATTGGCCATACCTGGACGCTGAGCCCGACCATGATTAACGAATTTTTGTTTGCGGCTTCAAACGACCGTGTAACGATTGGCGTTTTGCGCACGGGACGCTATCAGCGTTCAGTGAACAATATCACCTACCCTTACATTTTCGACAACCCCAAGGAAATCAACGACAAGATCCCGACTGTTGCTATTCCGAACGTCGGCACGATCGACGGCGGTCCATACCCAGCGAGTTCTTCCGGCCCGATCTACCAGTTGTCTAACAACTTCACCAAGATCGCAGGAAACCACACCTTCAAGTTTGGCGGCTATTTTGAACGTTCTGGCCAAAACGACTTTGACCAGATCAACGTAGCTGGCGTCCCCGGTGGCACCAATAACCAAAACGGTCGTTTTGTGTTTGATGACGTCCGTCCTGGTGGTGCTCCTGGCACTGGTACTGGCCTTGCCAATGCAGCACTTGGGCTTTTTTCCACCTATGCGGAGATTGGCCCGCGAAGCTTTACTCCATATCGCGGCCATTACATTGAGTTTTTCGCCCAGGATTCCTGGCGCGTCAGCCAACGTCTCAAGCTGGAGCTTGGTTTCCGCGGAACCTTTACCAACGGCTACTACAAATCGCTTTGGGGCAACATGGCCTATTTTGACCCTGCAGCTTATAGCTCGGCCAATGCTGCCGTGCTTGATCGTGCTACTGGCAACGTGATTAGCGGCGACCGCTTTAATGGCGTTCGCATCCCTGGCAAAGAATGGCCTAAGGCCGCTATTGGCCGCGTCCCTGCTGCCAGCGATCCGCAGTTCAACCGCCTGTTCGACGGCGGCGATGCGTATCCTTCACCCAACCAGTTCAACATGATGCCTCGCCTCGGTATGGCATATTCGTTGAACAACAAGCAGGTGATCCGCGCCGGTTTCGGCGGCTTCATGGCTCGCCCTGGTGTCTACGACAGCGTCTTCCTTGGTGGTAACCCGCCCTTCCAGCCGATGGCCTCGGTGACGAACGGGTCGGCCGACCAGCCGGGTGGCGCAGCTCGCACTCAGTTTCCGCAGTTCTTTATGACCATTGACCGTGCGTACAAGATTCCACGTTCCTACAACTGGAATGCGACCTACCAGCGTGAAATCGGTTTCTCGACCACTCTTGAAGTTGGCTACGTCGGCACAGTTGGCAATTACCTTTCACGCGAGCGTAATTTGAATCAGTTGCCGACCGGCACCACCTTCCGTCCGGAAAATGCTGGCGCGAATGTGAACTTCCTGCGTCCGTTCAAGGGCTTTGCGAATATTCCAATGCTTGAGCACTCGGGCCGCAGCACCTATCACGGTCTGCAGATTGAAGCATCTCGCCGCTTTACCAAGGGTTTCAGCTATGGTTTCGCCTACACACTGTCCAAGACCATGGATAACAACTCTGGTCCTCGCGAAGGTTTCATCGACGTATACAATCAGAAGCTGAACTGGGGTAAATCCGGTAACGATACCCGCCACATTGCTGTGGTGAACTTCGTTTGGGAAATGCCTTTCTTCAATTCGAGCGACACCAACAAGGCTGTCCGCGCAGTGGCTGGTGGCTGGCAGATTTCTGGTGTGAACCAGTTCCAGACCGGCACTCCATTCAGCATTGCCAACGGTGACGACTATCTCGGTATTGGGGATACGAACGGCAAGACCTGGAATCTGGCTGGCGCACCTGAGTATTTGGGCCAGTTCAGCAACCGCACTGCCGCAGGCAACTTTGAGGATGGCAACTTCTTCTTCAATCGCACGCTTGGTGGTTCGCCGCTGGCGACGCGCCCCGCAAACGGCACGCTCCCAAATCAAAACCGCAACTCGATTCAGTTCAACAATCCTGGCTTCCAGAATTGGAACATTGCATTGTTTAAGGCCTTCCGCATCACAGAGCGTCAGGCTCTTACTTTCCGCGCTGAAGGCTTCAACTGGATCAATCATCCGAACTGGGGTGGTGTGGATGCCAATCCTACCTCCGCTACTTTGGGCAAGGTTACCGGCAAGGGTGGCGAACGTAACGTTCAGATGAGCTTGCGCTACAGCTTCTAATCGCTAAATCGATTTAGAAAAAATATGGGCCTCCCGCAAGGGAGGCCCTATATTATTTAGCTATGAAGATTTTCCTTTTGACCTTGGCATTCTCCTCGATGAGTTTTGCCGCAGATATCACGGGCGCCTGGGCTTGCGAGGTTCAAACCGACGCCGGTAGCGGTTCGCCCCGCTTCGAATTCACTCAAACGGGGGAGGCACTTAAGGGTAAGTACAGCGGCCAGTTGGGCGAAGCTGATCTTGCCGGCAAGGTGACTGGCGATAAGGCAGTGTGGTCGTTCAAGGTAGACCTTGGCACCATCGCCTATGAAGCCACAGTGACTGGCGACACGATGAAGGGCAAAGTGGAACTGGCCGGCCAAGCTGGCGGCACCTTCACCTGCAAGAAGAAATAGTATGTCCCTCTCTCGACGTCAATTGCTCGGGCAGTTTGGCGCTGCTGCGATGGCTGCACCGCGCAGGAAGCCGAATGTCATTTTGATCTACGCCGACGATTTGGGCTACGGCGATCTGGGTTGCTATGGCAGCAAGATCCGCACCCCGAACCTGGACCGGCTGGCGCGGGAGGGCATGCGGTTCACGCAATGTTTATCAGCAAACCCAGTGTGTTCGCCTTCCCGCGCAGCATTGCTTACCGCGCGCTACCCCACCCGGGTGGGCGTTCCCCGCGTGTTGTTTCCCGCTGACAAAGAAGGCATGCCCGATGGCGAGATGACGATTGCGCAGATGCTGAAGCCAGAGGGCTACAAGACTATGTGCGTGGGCAAATGGCATCTGGGGCACAACGAGAAATTCCTGCCCACGAACCGGGGCTTTGACGAGTATTACGGGATTCCTTATAGCAACGACATGACGCCACGCGCGCTGCTTCACAGCGTGCCTGGGAAGGTCGAGACCGTTGAGGCTGAGGCGACGCTGGAGACCTTGACGCTTCGCTACACCGAGCAGGCGGTGCGCTTTATCGAGAGCAACAAGGATGCTCCGTTCTTCTTGTACATGCCTCATACCTATCCGCATATTCCGCTGGGGGCCTCGGCGAAATTCCGTGGCAAGTCTTCTCAAGGCATCTATGGCGACGTGGTGGAAGAGTTGGATGCGAGTGTAGGCGAATTGCTTGCGACCCTCAAGAAGCACAAGCTCGAAAGCGACACGATGGTGGTGTTCGCTTCCGACAATGGCCCCTGGTATTTGGGCAGCCAAGGAGAACTGCGCGGACGCAAGGGCTCGACGTATGAGGGCGGCGTGCGAGTGCCGATGATCGCCCGGATGCCTGGCCGTGTGGCGGCTGGCAAGACCTCAGCGGCCCTGGCTTCGACGATGGACATGCTGCCAACTTTTGCCAAGCTGACCGGGGCCAAGCTGCCTGCGAAGCCGCTGGATGGCATCGATCTTTGGCCGGTGTTGAGTGGAAAGCAGACTTCTATTGAGCGCGAGGCGCTGCTCTATTTCGATGGCTGGAATGCGCAGTGCATACGCAAGGGCAACTACAAACTGCACGTGGCGCGGCACAATTCGCAGGTCTACAGCCCTGCGCCTGCAGGCGGCCGAATGAATTTGCCTCTCGCCAATCCTGAGCTTTATGACCTTTCGATAGACCCGCAAGAGAGCTACGATATCGCGCCCGGGAAGCCAGAGATCGTCAAGGAACTGCGGGCCAAATATGATGCTCTCATCGGTGGATTCCCCGATGAGGTGCGCACTGCTTACGCAGAAACCTTCAAGAAGAAGACTACTGGAAACACCGGGACTTTTCCGCGTGTGGTGCAGTAGGGGCCATCTATCGCTCACAAATTGCCATCATCATGAGCGATAGAATAGAATTCTATCGCTCATGACCTGGAACTGGCAAAAACCCGATTGGCCGAACTTTACCTGGGACCAGGCCAGCCTTCGCAGGGAAGAGGAGCAGTTCCTGATTGGGTGCGGCTCGTTCGTAGGAACGGTGAAACATCTTGGGTCGACGGATCTTGAGCAGATTACGATCGAAGCAATCAGTCAGGAAGCACTGACAAGTTCCGAAATTGAGGGCGAGTTTCTGGACCGCGCCAGTGTTCAATCCTCGATTCGAAAGCAATTGGGATTGGGTGGAGACAGCCGGCGAGTGAAACCGGCTGAGCGAGGAATCGCGGAGCTGGTGGTGGATCTATATCGTTCTTTTGCCGGTCCAATGTCGGACGAGATATTGTTTGGTTGGCATCGAATGCTGGTTCAAGGACGCAGCGACCTTGGCGACATTGGGCGCTACCGAAGCAACAATGAGGCGATGCAGGTAGTGTCGGGTGGTTTTCATTCGCCGAAGGTACATTTCGAAGCACCGCCATCTTCAACCGTGCCTCAGGAAATGGCACGATTTGTGAGATGGTTTAACCGCACCGCGCCCGGCGGAGTCGAAGGTTTGCCCGCGCTGACAAGGGCGGGAATTGCACATCTTTATTTTGAGTCAATTCATCCGTTCGAAGACGGCAACGGGCGGATTGGCCGGGCGATTTCAGAGAAGGCGTTAGCTCAATCGGTAGGACAACCTACGTTAACCGCTTTAGCTGCCACGATTCTCATCCGGCGCAAGGAATATTATGCGGCGCTTGAATCTGCCAATAAGGCGAATGAAATCACCCTTTGGCTGAACTGGTTTGCAGCGATTGTATTAGAAGCGCAGAGCCGTACAGCCGCTTCTGTTGAGTTTCTTATCGAGAAAACCAAACTCCTCGACCGGTTGCGCAACCGGCTGAACGAGCGGCAAGAAAAAGCGCTGCTTCGTATTTTGCGCGAAGGGCCAGAGGGCTTTGAGGGCGGATTGAGCGCTGGTAAATATGCGGCGATCACCGGAGCATCACCCGCTACGGCAACTCGTGACCTTGCCGATATGGCAGCCAAGGGTGCGTTGCTTCGAACAGGCGAAGGCCGGCATACGCGCTATTTTGCGTGCTTGAGGATCTCCAGCGGCGAGGGCATGCCCCTCGTGCCGAAGCGGATAACGCCATCGGGGTCGATCAGGTAGACCGTCCGCTTTACAAAAAGACCATGGGCGCTGTAGAGGCGGGCGACTTCTTGCCCCTCGTCCACCAGCAGCGGGAATTCGAGTTTGTTCTTGTCGGCGAATTTTTTATGGCTTTCGGCGGAGCCAGGGTTGATGCCGTAAACTACGGCATTCTTCGACTTCACGCGAGACCAGTTGTCGCGGAGGTCGCATACTTGCTTGGTTCAACCGGGGGTATCGTCCGCCGGATAAAAAACCAGAATGACATTCTTGCCTCGCAGTTTGACGAGGTCGACAAGATTTCCGTCCTGATCTTTCAGTTTGAAAGGCGGTGCGGGCTCGCCTATCTTGAGCGGATCGCTCCAGAGCCAACCGAGTTGAAACATCTAATTCATCATCCCTTACCCAGATAGATGAAACGGACGATAAAAAGTGTCGTTAAAAGATAAACGAGCCAGCCGACTTGCGCGCCTTTGCCGCGGGCGACCTTGAGCAAAGTGTAGGCGATGAAGCCGAAGGCGAGGCCGTTGGCAATCGAGAAGCTCAGCGGGATTGTAATGATCGTGAGGAAAGCCGGTATAGCTGTCTCCGCATCGTGCCACTGGATCTCGGCGGCGTGCGAAATCATCAAGCTGCCGACCAGGATGAGAGCGGGCGCTGTGGCTGCGGCAGGGATAACGCCAACGAGAGGTACGGCGAAGAGAGCGACTAGAAAGAGCAAGCCGGTGACGATTGCCGTGACACCGCTGCGGCCGCCGGCGGCGACGCCCGAGGCGCTCTCAATGTAGCTGACGACGGTGGAGGTTCCGGTGAGCGAGCCGAACATCGTGGCCAGGGAATCGACAGTAAGGATACGTCCGACTCTTGGGATTTTGTTGTCGCTGTTGAGCAGGCCCGCTTTCTTTCCAACCGCGACGAGTGTCCCCAGATTGTCAAACAGATCGACGAACAAAAAGACAAAGACAATTTCGAAGAGGCCGAGGTTGAGCACGCCACGGAGGTCGAGGTGGAAGGCGGTCTCGCCAAGCTGTGGCAGGTAGCTGGGTTGCCACTTCCACTGGACGACACCGAATATCATAGCGGCGGCGCTGGTGCCAACGATGCCGATGAGCATGGCCGCTCGGACGCCCCAGGTCATCAGCGTGGCCATGACAAGAAGGCCGGCGAGGGCGAGAATAGTGTTAGGGGCGCGGAGGTTGCCGAGGGTGACTGTGGTAGCTGGGTCGGCGACGATGATCCCTGAATTCTTGAGGCCGATGAAGGCAATGAAGAGCCCGATGCCCACGGCTACGGCTGAATAAAGTTCTGCGGGCATCGCTTCGACGATCTTTTGCCGGAGGCCGGAGAGAGTAAGTAGCAGGAAGGCGACACCTGAGAGGAAGACGGCACCGAGGGCCACTTCCCACTTTACGCCCATGCCCTTGACGACTACATATGTGAAGTAGGCGTTGAGGCCCATGCCGGGAGCCAGTGCGATCGGATAGCGGGCGTAAGCACCCATGAGGATGCTGCCGAAGGCAGCGCTGAGGCAGGTGGCTGCGGTGATCGCGCCGAAGGGCATGCCGGTTTCGGCCAGGATCGACGGGTTCACAAAGAGGATGTAGGCCATCGTGATGAACGTGGTGGCCCCGGCGAGAATTTCAGTACGCCAGTTGGTGTTAAGAGTTTTGAATTCGAAGTAGGTTTCGAGTTGTTCTAGAATCGCCATCGGAGTTGTAAGGATACTCCACGTCCAGGGCCGTCGACTCCCCAACTCATCCCGCGATAGTTTTTATCCGTGAGATTTGCCGCATCGACGAAGATGCTGAGTTGATCGTTGAAGCTGTAGCCGCTGCGCAGGCCGATGACGCCGTAGCCGGGCAGGGCGGGAAAGAGCGCGGTGCCACCGAGCCTGTCCTGGAGCTGGGTGAGGGTGAGAGGGGAGAGAGCAGCGAGGCTGGGGTTGTTGTTGTAGAACGTGGCGATCTGGGCGCGAGTACGGTTTGCTCCTGTGCGGCGGTCGTTTAGAGCGAGTTCGCTGAGGCGGTTTTGGCGGTCGTTGAGGGTCCAGTAAGGCTCAACCCAGAAGCGCTTGCCTGCGGGGTTCCAGCGCAGCTTGAGATAACCCATGGCAGGCGGGTATGCGCCTTCGATGTTAGGAACTCGACCATTTGAGGGATCGTCGGCTCGGAGCCAGGTGAAGCCTTCTTCCACCGTAAGGCTGCGGCGGGGCGCCCATTCCAGTCGCTGCTCGATGCCCTTGTAGATGGCGGCGTCCTGGTTCTGTTTGGCGGTGACGGGAGAGTTGGAAACGCTGACAAAGACAGCGCCGTCGCTCCGCTGGTTGATTACTTGTTCTCCCGAGATGACTTTGCCTATAAAACCTTGGGGCAGGAGGAGGATTCGAGAGACGATGACGTTACTGATGCGAGAGCGGAAGCCGGTGAGTTCCCAGACCAGCTTGCGGCCTCTGAGGCGCAGGCCGAGGTCGACGTTATCGCTGAGTTCAGGTCTTAAGCCTGCTGGCGGGAGGGCCTCGAAGCTGCCGTTACCCTGGAGGCCACGTGCGCCGAGGTCGGTCATGCTGGGAGCGCGAAATCCGCGGCTTACGTAGCTGTGCAGGGAAAGCCAGGTGTTGGGACGGAGTACGGCACCAATGCGGCCAGTCCAGGCGTTCGCTGTGACCGTTTCGAACTGCCCACCGCCCCAACGCACTGCGCCGCTGACGCGCAGGCGCTGTTGCCATAGGAGGACACTGTCCTGGGCATAGATGCCGTATTGCTTGTAGGTAGCGCCGTCGGCGATGCGTGGGAGGGTGTTTTGTGCAGGGCTCTTGAGGCTGTCGAAATATGCTTCGCCGCCGAAGTAGAGATCGTTTTGCCAGAGCCGTTTGGCGGCCTGGCCCTGGGTGCCCCAAGTGCGGGTGCGTTCGTATTGGCGCTGGATGCGGGCGGTGGGATTGGCCTGGTTGATCCGTTCTTCACGTTGAGCGGCGTAACTGACCGAGGCGCTAACCAGGTCAAAGCCTGCAAAGTTTGTACGGTTGTTGCGGAGGTAGGCGAAGTCTCCCATGATGTTGGCGACTGCGGCCAGGCGGGCTCCGTCACCACCTAGCAATTGGTCGCTACGCTTGGCACCGTCCTGTTGGTCTCGTTCATAGTGCAAAACCCAGTCGGCTGATTTTGACTCTTTGAGTTGGCCGTGAAAGCTGCCGCCGTACTGGGTGAAGGCGCTGTCGGGCTGGCGGCCATACGCGGTTAAACCGAGGAAGCGCGTAATGGCCGCGTGGCTGTCGATGCCCTGGCCGGTGCGCAGGGTGTTGACTCGCTGTGAGCTGCCTCGCGCCATGATGCCGCCCCGGGTAAAACTACGAGCAAGGATAAGGCCGTTGCCGAAAGTGTTGGAGGCGCTTGAATAGAACGGCGTCCATTCAAGACGGGGGCTCAGTTTTTCCGGGCTGCGGGAGATGACACTAAGGACGCCGCCGAGGGAGTCGCTACCGTATTGGGCGCTGTTGGGGCCGCGAAGCACTTCCACCTGTTCAATGCCGCCTGAGTCAAGCAAATTGAAGAAGGTGCTGACGCCGCCCCGTGCGGCTGAAGTGGAGTAACGCACGCCATCGCGATAGACCACAACTTTGTTGCCGGTGAGGCCACGGATGTAGATTCCGCCCATGAATGTTGAGGTGCGTTGTGTTTCGAGCCCTATCTCTTCCCGGAATGCATCGTTGAGGCCGGCAGATACTCTTTCGCGTAGACGCTCCAGTGGGATTGAGTTGACACGCTGGGGCACAAGGTCGAGAGATTCTTTCTTTCCGGCCTCAGCGGTAACTGTGATGGCATCTTTTCTCTCGATGGGTTGCGTTTGCGCGAGGCATAGCACCACCGAGAGTTGGATAATCATTTCGTTATTGTAGCGAGCATATTGCGCTCCAAGCCTAGTAAAATGTAGGATTCCCTAGACACATCCCAATGCCATTCCGTACAGACGACGTTCGTATTCGCGGCATCCGCGAACTTACCCCCCCGGTTGAGATACTGAAAGACCTTCAGCCCACAGAAGAACTGACCCGCCAGATCATTGAAACCCGTGCTGCTCTGCACGAGATTATTCATGGCCGCGACAAGCGGCTAGTGGTTGTTGTCGGGCCCTGCTCGATACACGATGTTGATGCCGCGATTGAATACGCCGGTCGCCTTCGAGAGATGGCCAA
>JAYSVS010000125.1:0-87545 GCA_043718395.1 Acidobacteriota bacterium | reverse complement strand
CCTCATCCGAAGGGATGGGGCCTAATTGAAGCTTTATGGCAGCCATGCTAGCCGGATGCGGAGCAATGGAGGTTTCCTCATCCGAAGGGATGGGGCCTAATTGAAGCGAGGTCTCTTGGTCAATAGCAGCCAATCGAGCCAAGGTTTCCTCATCCGAAGGGATGGGGCCTAATTGAAGCACTGACAACGCGGTTATCACGACTGGCTTCAGGTTGAGGTTTCCTCATCCGAAGGGATGGGGCCTAATTGAAGCTATGCAAGGGCCTGCACAGGATCGACGTTCGTGATGGTTTCCTCATCCGAAGGGATGGGGCCTAATTGAAGCTTTCGGTTTCATGACAGCCTCCCCGCCCGCTCGCGCGTTTCCTCATCCGAAGGGATGGGGCCTAATTGAAGCCATAAAAAAACCGTCCGCTGCAATCAGTGATCGAAGCGTTTCCTCATCCGAAGGGATGGGGCCTAATTAAATCGAGCCAGTTGAGCTTTTCCTCCATCTTTGAGATACTCGTTTCCTCATCCGAAGGGATTGGGCCTAATTGAAGCTCATGGCCATGACAGGAAGAGTGAATTCCTTGCGGTCTCGGACTCTGGAGAAGCGGGTAGGGAGATGCTAGCCTGAAGAGATAGAACAAAATTGAGCGAGAGGAGCTAGTGGAATGAATATTACGGCACGGTTTGAAAACGGTATCTTTCGGCCTCTCGAAGCAGTGTCTCTGAGAGAAGGTACACTTGTTGCAATCCGCGTTGCGAGCGATGTTCCGAGTGAAGAAGAAACGAAAAAGCCCTCTGCTGTTGCGGCTCTCGATTCCGATTTTTTCGGATTGTGGAAAGATCGAAGCGATCTCGAGGATAGTGTCGATTACATTCAAAAACTGCGGACAAGGGCGCGCGACTAGAGCATTTCTGTTGAGTGTATTGGACTGGGATGGTTAAGGCGAGGGGCTTGAGCAAATATGGATACTGAATTGGAAGAGGCAGTGTGGCTCGTCGACAGTGATGTCTTAATCGACGTTTCGCGAGGGAAGGAAGCTGCGCGCCAATTGCTTCTTTCACTTGGCGATAGCTGGCGCGCGACCAGCGTGAAGTGTTTGCGATTGACGCATTCCTGAGAGGCTGCCGGATTTTGCCGTTGCATGCGGGTGTGGCTATCACTGCATATGAACTGCTTAAGCGATACTCACGTTCGCATGGATTACAGGTTTTCGATTCTCTAGTGGCGGCCACTGCGATTGAAGCGGGCCTAACGCTGGTGTCCAGAAATCGAAAGCATTTCGCGATGATTGAAAATCTTCGATTTCAACCGCCCGAGTATTGAGGCAGATTTTGGGGAAGCGAATGCCGGGTGACTGAATGGACAGCTTGGTTGGAATGGCTATGGAGTTTTGGGAAAGGGGAAAGGGGACGGAAAGGCTGTCACCCTCCCCACCCTCTCGAAACCACTCGAACTGCAAGGGGCGAAATTTGTGAAGCGTCGCCCCACGCGCGGGGGCGTGGATTGGAACCTTACGATTTAGGCTGTTTGCAAAAAGCTTGCAACTTTGAGCGCAATGCGCGAATCTATAGCTGTGAACGTGATCAGCCGGGAAGGTTTGAAGCGTGAGATAGCGAATCACACCGATTGCGCAGAAGCAGCAATGGCTTGGTATCGTATGGCAAAGCGGTCGCGATGGACTTCGTTCGCCGAAGTCAGGCAGGCGATTCCTTCTGTCGATATGGTTGGTGCAATTCTAGTCTTCAATCTCCGGGGGAATTCGTATCGCCTCATCGTGAGAGTGAATTTTGTAAAGCAGCGTCTGTTTGTGAAAGCGTTGCTTTCACACGCCGAATATGACCGGAAGGAGTGGATGAAATGGGCTTGACGATCAATACGGAACGTTACTTGGCACTACTGAGCGAGCGACCGCCACAGTGCATATCGAGCGGCGAGGATTACGATTATTGGGCGGAATGGATCGAAAAAGTGGATTTCAACCCGGCAGCTTCGGACGAAGAGCGGGCGCTTGCGGATTTGATGACTGTCGCGTTGGTGGACTACGACGAGAAAAATTATCCTGAGCTGTTTGCGGCTGATCCGCTGGGCTCACTCCAATTTCTGATGGAAGCGAATGAGATGAGCCAGGCTGATCTGGGCCGGCTGCTGGGGGTGAGCAGGACGACGGTGTCACAGATCTGCGGGGGAACACGGGGGATTTCAAAGGCGAATGCGCTGAAGCTGGCCGAGCGGTTTGGATTGCCGGTGGGCGTGTTTATCGCTGGTTGAGGGTAGCGGCAAGAGCTTGAGGCTTGTGCTGGATTCTGCCTTGGCGTAATTGCGAGACCGGCCGTGATTGCCCAGGAGTTTGGTGGTTTCGGGTCTTTATATAGAAGTTTGATATAGTTTGGAGAGTATGCCTTCCATATTAATTCAGCTTGACGAACCGCTTTTACAGTCGCTAAACCGCGTTGCGCCGGCGGCCACGCGGCAGCGGGCAGAATTCATTCGTGAAGCTGTCAGAGAAGCGATCCGAAAGTGCGAATACGAGGCGATTCGAGAAGCCTACTTGCGTCAGCCTGACAGCGCTGACGAGGCTGACGATTGGGCGAACGCCGGTGAGTGGAAAGTATGAAGCAATACGAAATTTGGTGGGCTGAGTTGCCTGAGCCGGCCGGTCGGCGACCCGTGCTGTTGCTGAGCAGAGATCACGCCTATGATGTTCTGAGCAGATTTGTTGCGGCGGAGATCACTACTACGATTCGGAATATTCCAATCGAAGTGAAGTTGGGAAAGACAGAAGGCATGCCCAAGCCTTGCGTGGTGAATTTCGATAACCTGCGCACTATTTCGAAGCTATACCTTCTGGAAAGAATTTCAAGTATTCCGACCAGACGAATTCATGAAGTGAAACGGGCTGTTGGATATGCGCTCGCATGGGAAGAGTTGATTGAGGTGCAGGAATAGACTCAACCGTCAGGGAATTGAAATCGAGCAGCTAGAGAAGTGGGAGCTGGCCGGGACCGTGGATGCTGGGGCGGGTGCCGTTGGGGTAGAGGGTTGCCATGCGCCAAGTGGCCATCGCTAGCGCCATGACGAGGTCGGCGTGGGCGATGGATTCAGGGTCGCCCTGGCGGTTGATTTTGATTGTGGGCTGCGCGTTTTCTTTATGGTGGATCTCGAGGGATTGTAGTTGGGCCATCAGTGTGGCTGCGTGGGGGAGTCTGGTTGGGACTTGCAGCAGGTTGTTTTCGATTGCCGTTGCCAGAGAGTTTAAGAGGGTGAGTTTGGGAACGTGGAAGATGTCTATGGGCAGGGTGTTGTGGTGGGTGGTGGTGATGGCAGTGCCGCCGGTGAAGAGGATGCCTTCGAGACGGCCTACGCCCTGACGGTTGCTGGACTGGTAGCGGACGATTTCTTGTTGGATGAGTTCGAGGACTGGGGCCCCGAGGCCGGTTGCGTCGGCTACGGTGCGGATCTGCAGAGTGGGGTGGAGGCGGCGGAGGTTGGCGAGTTTATTGACGATGGTTTGGGCGATTTGGGTGTAACTGGTGCCGAGGGGGAGGACTTCGGCAAAGGCTACGAGCCAGTGTTTGGTTGTCGATTCTGTGCCGTCGCGCCAGGCGTGGCGGCTTTTGGTTTGTTCGATGTTGAGGAGGAGAGCGAGGGCGGTGGGGTGTTGGGATTGGCCGAGGTCGACGCCCAGGATGGCTTCGCGGTGGTTGTTTTGAGTGTTCATCGCGTTTTAGAGGGGCAGGGGGTCGAAGTTGGTGGTGTGGATGCGTTCGAGCAAGTTGGCTGCGAGGAAGCTGGATTGAGAGCCGAGGAAGTCGCACATATATTCCTGGCGGAAGTAGCGGTCTGAGGATTGGGCTCGTTCGGAATCGAGGAATTCTTTGGAGATGCGGGGGCATTCTGTGGCGGGGACGGCGATGCGGAGCCAGTTGTGACGGCTGACCCAGGCGTTGTAGAAATAGCCGTGCTGGCCGCGGGGGGTGGACATGATGAGGAGGGTTCCGTTGGTGGTGGCGAGGAAGGGAAGGGCGGAGCGGAAGAGGGGATCGGGAACGCGGGCGGCTTCGTCGATGATGACCAGAGATGCGGCGGAGAAACCGCGGATGGTGGTTTCGTTGCCGGGGAGGGCGACGATGCGGGACCGGTTGGGGAATTCGAGGCTGAGGTGGTTGCGGGCGTCGGTTTTGCGGGGGAGGTTGAGGGTGTGAAGGAGGTTGAGGATTTTGCCGTAGAGTTCGCCGGACTGCCGGAGGGAGGGGGAGAGGATGAGGGTGAGAGTGGCGGGGGAATGGAGGGCCTGGTAGAGGGCACGGATGGCGGCAGTTGTGGACTTGCCCCACTGGCGGGTGCAGTTAACGATGATGCGGTTTTGCGGGGTGTCGAGGATTTGGGCTTGTGCTGGGTCTGGGGTGAATTGCAGGCAGACTTGGGCCCATTCTGAAGGGTTTTTGTAAGTTGCCTTATTTTGTTGTGACGGCAGGTTATCGATTCTGATTCTACCGATGACTTTGTGGCGGATGTAGACTGGTTTTTGTTTTGCTGACATATCGTCACCTCGGCTATGGATTGTGGACCGGGTGAGGAGAGGGATTGGCTTGGCGGGTTGGAGGGGGTGGTGTAAGTGGTTTGTTTTTTAAGTGTTGTGGATGGGAGATTTATTTTTGGTTTGTGTGAACGGGAGTCGCGAAGACACGGCGGCCTTTAAAGCGGTTTGCTACTTGGGGGAGCCCGATATTAACGGCTGGGCTCCCCGCTTGTTGTAGCTGGCGTTAAAAACTGAAGCGCATATTTAGTTGCACCACGCGGGCACCGGCGGTGCTAAGTAACTGTCCAAAAAAGGCATCGTTCAAGCTGGCGCGAAGGCCAGTCAGATTGGTGTGATTGAGGGAATTAAACATGTCGGCCCGGATCTGGATCTTCGAACGCTCCGTAATAGGGACGCTTTTGCCGATGGAAAAATCGAGGTTCACGGACCCGGGAGCGCGAATCGCTCCATTACCCACATTGCCCGGACGAATGGGGGCTCTCGATACCGTACCCAGCGGGATCAAGGTGAAAGCCGAGCGATTCAGGTATTGCAGTGTCTTTCGGTAATCATCGAAGTACACTTGCCCGCCGGTGTAATCGGGGCGGTTGATGGGCAGGGCTCCGGCCTGCGAAAGTGTAACGGGTTCGCCAGTGCGGGCCTGGAATATACCAGAAACCTGCCAACCTCCAAATATGGATTTCGCCAGCCGGCCCGTGCCTAAGGCTTGCGGTAACTCGTAAACCCACTCTGCGTTGAAGTAGCTCTTGATGTCGCCGGTGTTTGGACCACGATCAGCGCGGGGATATAGAAATTCCTGGGTGCGGGCATCGCCGTCGCCCTGATAATAGGCTCCAATGTCGCCACCGGCCGTTGAAAGACCCTTGCCCCAAGTGTAGTTGAGGCTGCCGGTAAGACCACGTGAGAAGCGTTTGCGGAGAGAGGTCTGCCAGGAGGTGAAAACGGACTGTTGCGTGTTGTCGACATAGTAATTGACGTTGAGTTTAGGATTGGGTCTTAGGCCGGTGACACGGTCCAGATTGTTGGCCCAGCGGTGCATCAGGAACTTCACGCCCCGGGTCGCGACGAAGCCCGATTCCAGCGCAAGGGTAGAGGTAATCGCACGCTGGAAACCAAGGTTGAAGTGCATGCTGTAAGGGTTCTGCAGTTGAGGGTTGTAGATGGAAAAGACATTCGTAAGCCCATTGGTGGCGGAGTCTTTATCGAGGGCCACAGCAATGTCGTCATTGTAGGATCCCCATTTGAGGCCGAGTCGCTGCGAGTCGGCACGGCTAAAGCGAATACGAAACGGGGTATTGGGCCCCGGTTGCACGGCAGCCTGTAGAGCACCGGTAACCTGGCTGCTGAAAAGAATGCCGAAGCCGCCTCGAATTGCCATTTTGCCATCGCTCTTTGGATCGTAGCTAAAACCAATACGTGGCCCAAGGTTTGCCCAGCGGTCTGCCTCGACGGGATTGTTAAGGTCGCGGACCTTGCCTACGGCGAAGGTGACAGGGTTGAGCAGTCCATCGGGATTGTACAGGCCTGTGTCTTTAGCCGTCTCTTTGGCTTTAGGCACAAAGTTGCCGAAGGAGTCGTAGCGTAGACCGATGTTAATCGTAAGGTTGCGGCGAATGCGCCAATCGTCCTGCAGGAAAAATCCAAGACTCTTCTGGACGCCACGGAATTCCCCGTTGCCAAAAACCGGTGCAACTTCGGTAGGGATATTGGCAATCAAATCTGCACGGCTGGTGTAGTTGATCACCGGTGCTTCCGGATTTGTTTTCTGGCAGCAATCACTGCGGTAGCTGAAGCCAAATTTGATTCCATGCTTGCCGCGCTGAAGGGCAATTTTTTCATCGAAGTTGATCGTGCGCCCCTCAAGGTTGTAGTACTCATGATCGGGAGAGTTCCAACCGAGGTTTGTGGCGATGCGGGCAACTCTTCGTCCGAAGGGCAATACTTCAGTTTTGTTCAGCGGATCTTTCTGTTCAAAGAAGAACCGGTCGAATCGCCCGGTATCGGCGAGATTGTAACCGAACCGGCTCTCTGAGGTCCAACTGCTGCCGCCAGTTGTATAGGCTACCGTGCCACGTTCGTTCCAGACACGAAAATCGCGATCGTTGGAGCCATTGGTGTAACTGCGAGGTACAAGCTGGTAGGGCCTGCCACGACTGTAGGAAAAGGCAAAATTACTCGTAGCTCCCACTCGCAAATCGGTACGCATATCGACGTGGTTGTCGTTGCGAATCGAACTTGCGGGCGCCCGGAAGAGGCCCACATCAGCCGTTGCTGCATAGGGCTCTGTGGGTAACGGGACGAAGTCCAGCAGTAGCTTATAAGACGGTACACCGGCCAGCATATCGTTACGCAATCGCGGCGTGGGTACATTGTCCTGAACTACGGAAAAGGAGCGGTCGCGGTAGCCTTCGTAGACGCCGAAAACGAAAAGTTTGTTCTTGATCAGTGCGCCGCCTACCGAGCCGCCGAACTGGTTGAAAGTTGCACCGGGCTTGGTGGCGAGTCTTTGGTTGCGGGCGTTGAGCTCTTCGGCTTGAAAATTCTCGAAGAGGCTGCCATGCCAAGTGTTGGTGCCAGATCGGCTCAACAGGTTCACCTGGCCGCCGACAATGTTGCCGTATTCGGCCGAAGGCACGCCTTTGACCGTGTCTACTTCCTGGATCGCCTCAATACTCATGATGTCGATGAGATTGGGCCGGCCGAAGCCGGAGGAGGCGCGCCCTTCTGGATTTCCACCGGCGTCGGTGCCGTCAACTGAAAACGCAACACCGTTCTTGCCAATGCCATTCATGCGGACGCTGTCACCGGTTGAGATAATGCCTGTACCCAGGCTTAACAAGTTGGCGAAATTACGACGGGCGAGGGGGAGTTCTCGAACTTTGATCGCCTCAAATGAGTTGATTTGCTCAGATGAAACAGTATTGATAAGAGGCACATTGGCATCGACCTGAATGGTCTCGGTCGCTAAGCCAACTTCCAGCGTGATTGAATTCCGGATCTGCTGCCCGGCCGTTAATTCCAATCCTTTGGATTCCTGCCGCTTAAAACCCTTGGCTTCCGTGCGCAGGGTGTAAGTGCCAACACGCAAAAAGGTAAACATGGCTTCGCCCTGGCCGTCCGTAAGTTTTTCATTCGTGGTGCCGGTTCCGTCGTGAACCAGGATTACTCTGGCGGCAGGGATTGCCCCACCTGAGCTATCTGTGACGGTGGCGTAGAAAGTGGCCGTTGTGACTTGCCCCCAAACCACGCTGACGCTCAAAAACGCCGCTAATTGAAAAAACTGCGGGACTGATTTCATAAGACTCCTTGTCAAGATTCGCTAACTATATACGCTTCAGCTATGGTGAGCAAGCAGAGAACTGTTCCGAACCGTCGATTTTCGAGCCTAAAGGATCCGGATTGCCATCAACGAGGTTTTCGTGGGTACCTTATCGTGCACCTCGGCCTTAAGGACTGCCTGGAAGCGCCAGGGTCCGGAATGTTGAGGCCTCGCTTTGCGGAAGCGGCTCAGCAAATCGGAAAGGGAAGTTTCAGAACACAAGTATTCGGCAGCCGCCTGTGTAGCCTGCGCGTTTAGACCACTGATCAGGAGTAGCCGCTGATTCGGACCAATGCCAGGCAACATGGAAATAAGTGCATATTCCTCATCCCCTTCGCGATCCCCGGAACCATAATCAATAACGTACTCAGCCCGCTCTCCCGCAAGCGGATGCGTGTTCAAAATTGCCCTTTGACGGCTTCCAGCGCTCCGCTTGAGTTGAAATGGAGACTTCTCAAGTAATGGGTCTAGCCATTGGTTGCCTTCATTGTTGCCGAGCAAAATGAGATCGTCGCCGCCAAGATCTTCCCAACTCACAAAACGGCTCTGAGTTGTCCGTACTGGGATGTTGAGACGCGTAAATAGGGACGCAATTTGGACGCCAGCTACCGCCTCTCCCATCTTTGTTTGATTGACGGCGGGTGTAAAGTAAAAAAAACCTCCAGAAGGTATCCGGAAAACCTCGTGAAAAGTTTGCTCCTGGTCGGCGTGGGCACGAAGTCTTTTGGGTACGGTGTCAGGAGGAAGTTCTTGATCGAAATGTTTGATCACTGCGGTCATCGGGCTGCTGAAACAGATTGCTGTCCGTCGTCCTTGTTGAACCCAGGGGCCCCAAAACTCTAGAGTCGCCAATCCGATTCCCGAGGCAGGTGGATGCGAAAACTTTGATCCGAGGAAATACCCCACAACCAGGAGAGCAACCGCGCCGAAAGCGGCCAGGCCCCAGGCTATTGCCTTCGAAGTCCAGAAACCAAACCGATCTTTGGCTGCACCGGCCGTTTCCGAATTCGCAAATTTCGAAATTGTAGTGGCAGATGGACTTTCTAAGATCCGGCGGAAAGATGGCACATAGCGACCAACTGGAAGCTCAATGCGCACGGCGTGAGTGCTACCGGCTCCAGAATAAAACTCTTGCAGCTTTTGGCGCAGAGTGTGCGCCTGCCGTCGGACCACGGAGTCTTCGCTTGGAGAGTAATCGGGACCGCGCAAGAAAACTTCGGCCCCAATCAAATATTCATTAATCCGGCTGGCCTCTCCGCGAATGGTTGTGTCACAGATGAACCTGAGAAATTTCTGCAACTTTTCAGAACGCTCGAACTGAGGACTATGTAGAACGGATTGAATTTCAGCTTCCAATTCATCTGGGGTGATGTTGAGTGGGTCGACTATTGCCGTGGGACTCGTCGGGTTCTTCATGGCTCCTCTTCGACCATGAGTCTATATCAGATGGACCTGCAAAACTAAAAGCTCTCCTCCAGCACTAAATCCTTCCGAATCGTCTGCCGCGAACCGTTTCGAACCGTCCCACCATTGACAGACCTGGGGGAGAGAGCGATAGCTTATATGTACACAATGCCTTCTACTTTACCTACTGGTTCCATTTCTTTCACCCGTCCGCTCCAAGGAGCCTACAGCGAGATATTGTCAGATGAGGCTGTACGTTTTCTTGCTGAGCTGTCGTCCCGCTTTAACAGCAGGCGCGAGGAATTGCTGGCAATGAGAGCGAAACGATGGCAGGAATTGCGCTCGGGTGTGCTGCCGTCCTTCCTGCCCGAAACAGAAGCGATTCGCAAAGGGACATGGACAGTTGCCCCGATTCCCGCCGCACTACAGGATCGCCGGGTGGAAATCACCGGGCCTGTGGATCGCAAAATGGTGATCAATGCGATGAATTCTGGTGCGTCCGTATTCATGGCCGATTTCGAAGACGCGAATTCGCCAACCTGGGACAACAATCTGCAGGGTCAAATCAACATGCGCGACGCCGTTGCCGGGACGATTGCCTACAGCAGCCCGGAGGGAAAACAATACAAACTGAATGCAACCACTGCGGTGCCTATGGTTCGTCCTCGCGGTTGGCATCTGGTAGAAAAGCACGTGCTGATCGATGGTCAGCCTATTTCCGCTTCACTTTTCGACTTTGGTCTTTATTTTTTCCACAACGCAGCAGTTTCCCTGAGCCGGGGACGCGGGCCTTATTTCTACCTTCCAAAAATGGAAAGTCATCTCGAAGCCCGGCTTTGGAACGACGTGTTTGTTTTCTCGCAAGATTACTGCGGCGTACCGCAGGGTTCCATCCGCGCCACCGTTCTGGTGGAAACGATTCTCGCCTCGTTTGAAATGGATGAAATCTTATATGAGCTGCGTGATCATTCAGCGGGGTTAAATTGCGGCCGCTGGGACTATATTTTCAGCTACATCAAGAAGCTGGGCCACCGCAGCGACAAGATTTTGCCTGATCGTGCTCAGGTAACGATGACGAAAGCTTTTTTGAAAGCTTACGTTGACTTGCTGATTCAGACTTGCCATAAGCGGGAGATCCATGCGATGGGCGGAATGGCCGCTCAGATTCCCATCAAGAATGACCCTGTGGCCAACGATCAGGCTCTCGAGCGCGTCCGCCAGGATAAGCTGCGCGAAGTGCTTGCCGGGCATGACGGAACCTGGGTGGCTCATCCGGGCCTGATACCAATTGCCAAGGCTGTATTTGATGAATTTATGCCGGCTGCGAACCAGATCGGAATGAAGCGGGAAGATGTCACGGTAACAGCAGCCGATCTGCTTGAGCCCGTTAGAGGCGAGGTCACTGCCGCTGGACTGCAAATGAACGTCGACGTCGGAATCCAATATCTGGAAGCATGGCTGAATGGAAATGGCTGTGTGCCTATCTACAACCTGATGGAAGATGCGGCAACAGCCGAAATCTCCCGTTCGCAGGTTTGGCAGTGGGTGAAACATGGCGTGGTGCTTACTGACGGGCGGAAAGTTGACGCGGCTTTGGTGCGCGAAGCAATCGAGCACGAACTGGCAGCCAAGCCGGGAACCCCAAACAAGCGGCGGGCGGCCGAGATATTTGGTGACATGATGACCAGGGATGACTTTCAAGAGTTTTTGACAACTGCTGCTTACGAGCACATCGATTAGGCGTCGCAACTTATGCTCAGGCAATACGCTCCATTCCTGTTGTTTGTAGTCGCGTCTCACGCTGCCGTGGTTCGATTTGATATCGAGATGCGGCGCGACATTCTCGGCGGACAATCCTTCGGAAAAATCGGTGGCTACGAGTTGATTCGCGGTAGAGCGTATTTTGCGGTGGACCCGCAATCGCCCCGCAACAAGGGCATCACCGACATCATCTTCGCCCCTACTAACGCCAGTGGAAAGGTTGAGTTTTCGGCCGATATCGTTTTGCTCCGTCCAAAAATTTCCAACATGGGCAATGGCACTCTTTTGGTCGAAGCTCCCAATCGGGGAGGGATGGGCGTACTTTCCATGTATAACCGCGCAAAGGGGTCACCGAACCCGGTGGATCCGGAGCATTTTGGCGATGGGTATCTGATGCGGGAAGGCTATTCGATCGCGTGGATCGGATGGCAGCATGACGTACCGGAACGCAAAGATATTCTTGGCGCTCAGGTTCCAAGAGCAGTTGGCCAGGAGGGCCTGGTTCGCGGAGAAATCACTCCATCCACCCCCCTGCAGCGATTTTCGCTGGGAGATGGAGGGCACCGCCCCCCCACGGTAAGCTCTCCGGAGAGTCTGGTTCTGACAGTGCGCGATGGCATTTACGGCAAACGTTCGGTGCTCTCCGTTAGTGAGTGGCGTCTTGAAAATACCGAAATTCTGCTAAGCAAGCCTGCCACGGTGGGACGCATCTACGAGTTTGTATATAGGAGTAAAGATCCAGCGGTGGCCGGGCTAGGACTCGCCGCTTTGCGAGATTTCGTTTCGGAGTGGAAGTACGGTGATCGAGATGTACTCGCCCCTTCCGGAACCCAGGCAAGCCGGTTTGCGATCGGGGTCGGCACGTCCCAAAGTGCAATGGCACTGAAGGCAATGCTTTATGAGGGGTTCAACGCGGACGAGAATGGCCGGAAAGTTTTCGATGGTTTGCAGCCCCACGTGGCAGGCGGACGCCGCGCCACCTTTGAGCGGTTCACCCAACCCAGCCGCACGTCTGGACCCTACCGGAATGCAAGCTTATCCACAACCGATCAGTTTCCGTATTCAGATGCGGAGGACACAGAGCCGGTCACCAGACGGAAAGACAGTCTATTGGCCAAGGCCATATTGGCAGGTGTGGTGCCAAAAATCATTTACACCAATTCGAGTTATGAGTATTGGGGGTCGGCAGGATCTTTGGTGCACACGAGTTTGGATGGCAAGCGCGATTTGGCTCTCCCGGAATCTACGCGAGTTTACCTTTTGGCCGGTGGCCAGCATGGTCCAGCGGCGTTTCCCCCACGACGAGGTGACGGAGTAAATCTGGCAAACTGGAACGATTACAGATGGGCTGTGCGCGCTACCCTCAGGAATTTGAGGGAATGGGTAGTAAACGGTACGCAGCCGCCGCCATCGATGTACCCCAAAGTTTCCAGTGGCAATTTGGTGAAGGGCAATCCGGCCGCCTACCCCGTGCAATATCTTGAGTACGGTCCCGAATACTTGAGCCGGGGAATTCCTACCGTTCAGCCCCCTGGAGTGGGCGCATCTTATGTGGTGCTTGTTCCCAAACCTGACAACAACGGCATGGACAGCGTGGGCATCAAGATGCCTTGGGTGTCAGTGCCTCTCGGCGCGTTTACGGGATGGAATTTTCGTGCTGCGGCCATCGGCGCAGCGGGAGAACTGTTGGCCAACACCGGCTCGTATCTGCCTTTTCCCCAACAGAAGATAAAGAACCAATTTAAGGGACGTTCCGACTATTTAAGCCGAATCGAAGAAGCAGCTCGCCTGATGATTCAGCAGCGCTTGCTGCTCGAAGAAGATTTTCACGACGTAGTGCAAATAGGTGGACGAAGCTGGGATTGGACTTTCAAGCTCCAAGCGGGGCAATAGGCCCAATCGCGCCGTTCCGAACAGTTCGAACATGGCATCTTTTTAATTGCGGACATAGAATAAGGGCAATGCGAAGTGTGTTTCTTTTCGTGGCCGCTTGTTTTGTGCTTTCAGGTCAGACACCGTCTGCGCAGCCCGTGCTCGATAAATACTGCGTATCTTGCCATAACGACAGAGTTAAGTCTGCTGGAGTATCCCTAAAACCAGCAGGAGCAAAGACGCCTGCCGATAATCCAGCCTTGTGGGAAAAGGTTGTTCAAAAATTAAGCCATCGGCATATGCCTCCCATCGGGCTGCCTCGACCAGATGAACAAACCTACAATTCCACGATATCTTCGTTGACTGAGGCACTCGACCTGGCAGCCTCAAGCCGGCCGAATGCAGGGCGGACCGGAGCCTTCCGGCGTCTCAATCGCGTCGAATACCAAAATGCGGTTCGCGACATTCTCGCCGTTGACTACAACGTTGCATCGCTGCTGCCAGCCGATGAATCCAGCCATGGTTTTGACAATGTGACGGTTGAAAATCTTTCCCCCACGTTGCTTGAGCGCTATCTGGTCGCCGCTCAAAAAATCAGCCGCCTCGCGATTGGCAGCCCTGTCAAAAAGCCCGGTTCAGACCTGATCCTGCTTGCTCCTGACTTGACCCAGGAAGAACATATCGAGGGGTTGCCATTCGGCACTCGGGGGGGAAGCGTTCATTCTTATCATTTCCCAGTGGATGGTAATTACCAAATCCAGCTACGGCTCAGCCGTGATCGAAACGAACATGTCGAAGGTCTCGACACCGTCCATCGGGTGGAGCTAACACTGGATGGAGTGCGGGCCGGTCTTTTCACGGTGACTCCTCCGCCGCAGGGATCTGATCATCAGAACGTGGATAAGGATCTGAATGTCAGAATCCCAATGACCGCTGGGCCACACCGTATCGGGGTCTCATTCCCCAGAAAAACCTCCGCACTTCTGGAAACTGAGCGCCAACCATACCAGGCTCACTTCAACATGGATCGGCATCCGCGCGTCCAGCCGGCTCTGTATTCCATCTCTGTTCTTGGGCCGTACGAATCGAGTGGCACGGCCGAATCGCCCAGTCGCAGCCGCATCTTCGTTTGCCGGCCCACAAAGGAGGCCGAGGAAGAAGCCTGCGCTACCAAAATCCTTACAAACCTATTGCGCCGAGCCTATCGCCGTCCGGTGACCGGGGCGGATCTGCAGGCACCTATCAAGTTCTTCCGGCAAGGGCGCGAAGGAGCCGGATTCGATAATGGCATTGAAATGGCGCTCCGCGCACTTCTGGTCAATCCTCAATTCATTTTTCGTATTGAGAAAGATCCGCCGACGGCTGCTCGAGGATCGGCTTATCAAATCAGTGGTGTGGAGTTGGCCTCGCGACTTTCTTTTTTCCTTTGGAGTACAGTTCCCGACGATCAGTTGCTCGATCTTGCATCTAGTGGAAAGCTGCGAGATCCTGCGGTGATCAACCAGCAAATCCGGCGCATGCTAGCCGATCCGCGGGCAAATGCCCTGGTCGGAAATTTTGCCACACAGTGGCTCTATCTGCGCAACTTGACTTCGACAACTCCAGATCCCCGGCTCTTCCCCGATTTCGATGAAAATCTCCGGCAGTCCATGCAAAAGGAGACGGAACTGTTTTTCGAAAGCGTGTTACGTGAAGACCGAAATGTGATGGATTTGCTGCGCGCCGATTATACTTTCCTCAACGAACGACTGGCTCGCCATTACGGAATTCCTCATGTCTACGGAAGCAGATTCCGGCGCGTCAATCTTGCCGGTAATCCAATGCGCGGTGGACTGCTCCGGCAAGCCAGCATTCTGACCGTAACATCCTATTCCACGAGGACATCCCCGGTGCTGCGTGGCAAGTGGATCCTTGGCAATATTCTCGGCACCCCGCCCGCGCCTCCTCCTCCCGCTGTTCCTCAATTGAAGGAAGCGGGCACCCAAGGTGTCGGCAAAATGCTTTCCATGCGAGAGCGAGTAGCGGAGCATCGCGCAAATCCAGTCTGCGCCAGTTGCCACAACCTAATGGATCCGATTGGTTTCGCATTTGAAAATTACGATGCCGTGGGGCGCTGGCGAAACGTCGATGCGGGGGTGCCCGTCGACGCTTCGGGAATGCTTCCGGACGGCAGCAAATTCTATGACTCATCAGGACTGCAAAAGGCCCTGTTACAACGCCCGGAGTTATTCGTATCAGCCCTTACTGAAAAGCTCCTGATCTACGCCCTCGGCCGTGGCATCGAGCCATCGGACGCCCCTGCAATTCGCAAGATTGTTCGCGAAGCGAGCCGAAAAGATTACCCGTTGTCGTCGCTCATTCTAGGCATCGCTACCAGCACCCCATTCACCATGAGGAATTCACTATGATCATTTCGAAGAAATTTTTAGACCGTAGAACAGCCTTACGAGGCTTGGGTGCGGGATTGGCCCTTCCCCTCCTGGATGCAATGGTGCCGGCCATGACCGCAATGGCAGCCACACCTGCCAATCCGGTGCGTCGTTTGGGATTTGTCTACATCCCCATGGGTGCGACTATTTCACAATGGACGCCGCCCGAGTTGGGAAAGATGACCAGGCTTTCTCCAACCCTGAATTCGCTAACACCTTTTCTGGATCAGCTTACGGTCATTAGTAACCTTGAGCTGAAAAACGCATATTCTCCGGGCAACCACGCCACTGCCAATTGTTCTTTTCTCAGTGCCGCCAAAGCGAAGCTGACCGAAGGCACGGATTACGAACTCGCAACGACCGTCGATCAGATTGCAGCACAAAAGATCGGCAAGGATTCACCGCTGCCCTCGATGGAGCTTGCGATGGATCTGCTTACCACTGTCGGCAACTGCGACAACGGCTTTGCCTGCGTCTATCAAAACAATCTCTCCTGGTCTTCCCCAACTACTCCACTGCCTGCAGAGGCGCACCCGCGTCTGGTCTTCGAACGTCTCTTCGGAGATGGTGGGAGCGCATCTGAGCGGCGAGCGGAAATGCGCAAGAACGCAAGCATTCTCGATTGGGTTTCCTCAGACATCGCGCGCTTGCAAGGACAGCTAGGCGCTGGAGACCGCGTCAAGGTAAACGAATATCTCGATTCGGTCCGCGAGGTGGAGCGTCGCATTCAAAAAGCCGAAAAGCAAACGACAGACACTGAAATGCCAGATCTTGATCGGCCGATCGGCGTTCCCGCATCCTACGGCGAACATGCCAAGCTCATGTTTGATTTGCAAGTGCTTGCCCTTCGCGGCGACGTCACCCGCGTCATCTCATTCCAGCTTGCCCGTGAAGCAAGCACCCGTGTTTATCCAGAAGCAGGCGTAACCGACCCGCATCACCCGCTTACTCATCATTCGGGTGATCCTGAGAAGATGGCGCGCGTGGCTAAAATCAACGCTTACCATATTTCACTTTTCGCATATTTTCTGCAGAAGTTGAAGGAGACCAAAGAAGGCAATGGCACCCTTCTCGACAACTCGCTGTTTCTCTGTGGCAGCGGTATGGGCAACCCCGATGTCCACGATCACGTCAATCTGCCAATCGTAGTTGCCGGTGGAGCAGCGGGCAATGTAAAGGGCGGCCACCATATCAGGTACAACCAGCCCACGCCTCTTGCCAACCTGCACTTGACGTTGCTCGACAAGGTTGGCGTTCATCTCGATTCCTTCGCCGACAGCGAAGGAAAGATAAGTGAGATGCTCAAGCCCGCTCCGCTCCGGGTGGACGCATGACACTTTGCCGATTCAATAGCTATTCCTGGCTTGTCCTCTTCAGCTTCTCTACGCCTTTGCTCGTTGCTGGCACGGACAGTCCGCTGGTAGTTGCGGCTAAAACAAGGGATGTCGCTGCGGTGCGTAGCCTTCTGCAAAAGAAGGCCGATGTACACACTGCCGATGCCCAGGGTGCCACCGCGCTGCACTGGGCTGCTGAATTGAACGAACCTGACATTGCCTCAGCACTGGTCAAGGCCGGTGCCAAGCCCAACGTCACTAATACTCACGGGGCGACACCACTGTTTTTGGCTTGCACAAATGGCAGCGAGCCAATGATTGCCTTACTGCTCGACGCCGGTGCCGACCCAAACAGCGCGAGCCCAGAGGGTGAAACCGTTCTGATGACTGCCGCAAGGACGGGCAGGAAAGATGCTGTTCGATTGCTGCTGGTGCGAGGAGCCGAGGTAAACCGTGTTGAGGCCTGGCGCGGACAGACTGCCCTCATGTGGGCCGCTGCCGAAGGCCATGTCGCTGCTGTAGAACTTCTTGTAGAATTCGGCGCCGCAATCGATGCTCGATCAAAAGGCGGCTTCACACCTTTCCTCTTTGCGGTGCGCGAAGGAAAATTGGCGGTCGTTCAGACACTGCTTAAAGCTGGAGTAAATGTAAACGACTCCCTGCCCGCCCGTAACCGCCGTCAAGCTGGCGCGAGCACAACGGAACCAACGAGGATGAAGGCCGGTTCCAGCGCACTTCACCTTGCCGTGGCTAACGCCCATTTTGAGCTTGCCGCTGCGCTGCTGGACGCTGGAGCCAATCCCAATGCCGAAGAACCTGGCTGGACTCCTCTTCACACCATGACCTGGGTGAGAAAGCCGGGTACCGGCAGTAACGACCCCGCGCCTTCAGGCTCTGGAAGCCTGGACAGCCTTAGTCTCGTTCGGAAGTTTGCAGCAAAAGGCGCAAACCTGAATGCAAGAATGACTGTCAGAAGCAATGCGGGTTTAAGCAGCTTAAATACCATTGGCGCAACGCCCTTCCTAATGGCAGCTCGCTGCGCGGACGCGGAGTACATGCGATTGCTAGCGTCTTTAGGTGCAGACGCCCGCCTCCCCAATGAAGATCAGACAACGCCTTTAATCGCAGCCGCAGGCGTGGGTACCAGGTCACCGGGCGAAGATGCCGGCTCAGAGGAAGAAGTAGTCCAGGCAGTACGTGCCGCACTCGAACTCGGCAACGATATTAACGCTATCGACTCAAAGGGCGAGACCGCTATGCACGGTGCTGCTTACAAGCACCTTCCTGAAGTGGTACGCTTCCTCGCAGATCAAGGCGCTAAGGCCGAAGTCTGGAATCGTAAAAACAAAATGGGCTGGACGCCACTACGAATTGCCGAAGGCGTCCACCGCACGGGCAACTTCCGGCTTTCTCCGCCAACGGCGGCTGCGTTTCGGAATATTATGGAAGCCGCCGGTATTTCAACAGTTCTGGAAGCTGTGCCGGACAATACAAAATCTGTTCGCTAATGCCGCAGCCACCTTGCGATTTACTTAAAACATTTAGCCATTCGCTGCGCACCATGATAAATTCACAACAATTCAAGGAATCGTCATACATGAACAAACTTAAGGCTTGGTCTTTCTCAGGAGTTGTGGCCGCGTTGGTTCTCCTCTCGCCGCCCGCTATTTTCGGTCAGGAAACACGCGCAGGCTTAAGCGGCACTGTTTCCGACGCCACCGGAGCGATTGTCCCCGATGTCCGTATCCGGCTTGTCAACCGCGAAACATCCGTGGGCTTCGAGGCGATAACGAATTCCAATGGCCAGTACCGCTTCCTCTTTCTTAATCCTGGCTCCTACCGCCTGAGTTCCGAGAAAGAAGGGTTCAAAAGCTTCATTCGTGATTCGATCCAGTTAAACGTCAGCCAATCCGCCGTCATCGATGTCGTCCTCCAGATTGGCCAGTTGGCCGACAGTGTTACCGTCAGCGGAGAAGCTCCCCTCCTCGATGCCGACAAGTCCGACCGGGGCCTCGTCATCGACAACAAAACAGTCGCCGACCTGCCTCTCAACATCCGCAATCCCATGATGCTTTCTGCTCTTACTCCAGGCATCGTGCATACCTCTGGCACGCAGCATCTGAACCCGTTTTCAAATTCCGGAATTTCCTCCTGGTCGATCAATGGCGGCCGCGGCACCAATAACGAATTCCTGCTCGATGGCGCTCCTAACAACGCCGTCTACAACGGTGTGAATAATGTTGCTTATGTTCCGTCGGTCGATGCGGTTCAAGAGTTCAAGGTGATGACAGGGGCCTACGATGCCCAGTATGGCCGTACCGGTGGTGGTGTGATCAACGTTTCAATCCGCAGCGGTACAAACAAGTTCCACGGCTCGGTTTACGAGTTTCTGAAGCGCACTTCGCTCAATGCAAATACGTTTGCAAACAATTCGAAAAACGCCGAAAGGCAAGGCAACGCCCTCGACCAATACGGATTCACCATCGGCGGCCCAATTTCCATACCTCGCGTTTATAGCGGCAAAGATAGAACCTTTTTCTTTTTCGCCCTCGAGAAGTACCGCGAAGATACTTACTATCCATCAGAATCGATTTCTTCTGTACCTTCCGTCGACCAGCGTCGTGGTGATTTTTCAAAAACATTCGACAACAATGGCGCGCTCTTTACAATCTTCGATCCACTCACCGGTCGCTTCGAAGGCAACAACTGGATCCGCTCCGCTTTCCCGGGTAATATCATTCCCACAAATCGAATTTCGCCGATCGCGGCTAATGTCATGAAGCTGTATCCAGTGCCGAATACAAGCACTCCGGGCTCTGTCGCCTGGCAGAACAATTTCTTTCTCAATCCCAACATTGGCAACTTCAAGTTCCTCAACCTTACCTCTCGCATCGATCACTCCTTCAGCTCGCGCCAGCGAATCTATGGGCGCTGGTCCGGTAGCGACTTCGTGCAGTTGCGCAACACAAACGGAATACCGGGCGTGGCAGGCGACTATCGCAACGGCGGCAAACGTAGCAACGGCGCTGTGGTCGATTACATTGCAAACCTGACTCCTTCCACCATATTGAACCTCCGCGCATCGATCTCTTATTGGGTAGAAGATCTTTCCCCTTTTGGCAACCAGGGCTTCGACAACACCCAGCTTGGCTTTCCAAAGGCGCTTGTCGATCAACTCCCAAAGCGCGATTTGTTTCCTCAGATCTCAATCGCTAATGCCCGTACGCTTGGCCATGGTTCCGGCAATGTTACCTTTGAACCCACAACAGTGCTTTCGCTGCAGCCGAATCTCGTCCATGTTCGCGGCAAGCACACCATCAAGGTGGGCCTCGACAATCGTGTTACCCGGTATACACAGCTCCGCCCCGGTTCAGCCGCCGGCACTTACGACTTCAACCGAAGTTTTACACGCCGCGACTATCTGGTTCAGGACGCCACCAGCGGTGTCGGCGCGGCCTCGTTCCTGCTTGGTTACGCATCCTCAGGTTCGGTTGCCAATGTCGCGCAGCCTTACTTTCAATGGATCTACTATGCGCCATGGATCCAGGACGACATCAAGCTAACTCGCAAATTGACGCTCAATCTTGGCTTTCGTTGGGACTTGAATACTCCACTCACCGAGCGCTTCAACCGAATCAACCATGGCTTCTTTGCCGACGCAGTAAATCCGATTTCCGCGCAAATTGATAAGACCCGGTTCCCCGGCTTTGTCGCCAAAGGCGGCATCGGCTTCGCCGGCGTAGACGGTAACCCTCGCTCACCTGCAAAAATGGATTGGAATAACTTTCAGCCGCGCATCGGTGCCGCCTATGCCGTAAATGACAAGACCGTTTTCCGGGGCGGCTGGGGGCTTTTTTTCCTCAACCCCACCTTCCGTGGCAATCTCAATGGCTTCTCGCAATCCACTCCCTTCGTTTCCACTCTCGATGCCGGCCGCACTCCTTCCAGCACCATCGACAACCCGTTTCCTATCGGCATCCTGCAACCCGCTGGCTCCTCCACCGGTCTGCTTACCTTCCTCGGTCAGGGTCCCAATTTCATCGATCCCAATTTCCGCGTTCCCTATGTCCATCAGTTTTCCTTTGGCATCCAGCGCCAGCTTCCAGGCAACATTCTGCTCGATGTATCTTATGTTGGCTCCCGCTCTATGGCCCAGTCCGCTTCGAGAGGCTTCAATGAAGTAAGCACGGACGTGCTCAACCAGGGCAACCCCGCCATCGGCGGCAATCCAAACTTCTTGAACCAGCAGGTTCCCAATCCGTTCGCCGGGCTCATCCCAGGCACGGGTCTCAATAACTCGACGGTTCCCCGGTCCCAGCTCTTGCGCCCCTACCCGCAGTTTAGCGGCTTCAATGTCGAGCAATTGAACACGGGCCGTATCTGGTACAACTCTCTACAAGTTACCGCCACCAAGCGCTATTCTCGAGGTCTCAGCTTTACCAGCACTTACACCTATTCAAAGAACATCGAAGCAGTCGACTATCTAAACGCACAGGATTCCG
The DNA here is from genome assembly GCA_043718395.1 of Acidobacteriota bacterium. Taxonomy (GTDB): domain Bacteria; phylum Acidobacteriota; class Terriglobia; order Bryobacterales; family Bryobacteraceae; genus Bryobacter. The sequence continues at coordinate 66,392 of JAYSVS010000125.1, read as the reverse complement.
GCCCTACCCGAAGTCTTGTCGATTGGGATCGCACCCATCGACTGGTAATCGCGCCCAGCTACGAGCTGCCATTCGGAAAAGGTCGTAAATTCCTGGCCACCGCTCATCCGATTCTGGGCGGGCTGGCGGGGGGATGGCAGGCAGTGTTCAGCACCGTGCTGCAATCCGGCGATCCGATGAGTATTCCGGGCAACGTCTATTTGCTGGGCGATCCTCGCCTAGCGAATCCAAGCTGGGATCGCCTCTTTAAGACCGGCGTCATCGACGTCAATGGAAGCGTGCGCAATGTACTGCCTGGCGAACAGGCTGTCTTTCAGATACGCCCGCCGAATTCGCTTCGAACCACTCCTATTCGCTACGGCAATCTTCGCAACCAATGGGGCAACACGCTCGATGCATCGCTGATCAAGAACACCCGGTTTCGCGAAAGCTTGAACATGCAATTTCGCATTGATGCTTTCAACGCGCTGAACACCGCCGTTTTCTCATCCGACCCAAACCTGGATCCAACGTCCCCTAATTTTGGAAAGATATTTCGCGACAACGGACAATCCAACTTCCCGCGAAATATCCAGCTTGGTTTACGCTTCGTTTTTTGAGCTTACCTAAAGGGTACGGTGACCCGGCTACCGGCCACTACCCGAATAAATGCGGCGGCCGCCGAGGTAAGTGGCTTCTACTTTGATGTCTTTGATCTGATCTGTGGGGCAGGTGAGGATGTCGCGATCAATGAGGATGAAGTCGGCCAGTTTGCCTGGTTCGAGGGAGCCTTTTTGCTTCTCTTCAAAGCTGAGGAAAGCGTTGTTGATGGTGTAGAGACGGATGGCTTGTTCGCGAGTTATGGATTCGGTGGCGTGGAGGATTTGGTCTGTCCAGCGGGGTTGACGGACGATGGCGACCCACATGCCCCAGAAGGGGTGGTAGGGGTTGATTGAGCGCATGCCGCCGATCTTTTGCATGTGGTCGCTGCCACCTCCTACTGTGACGTTGCTCTTGAAGAGGGTGGCATAAGGCTGGAAGAAACGCAGCTTTGGGAGGCCGAAGTGTTTGATGAGGGTAGCGCCGTCGAGTTCAAGCCAGGCGGGTTGCATGTCGGCGACGATGCCGATTTTGGCCATCTTCTCGATGCCTTCGGGAGTCATGAAATTGGCGTGTGTGAGACAGGGGCGGCCGGCACGGACGGGGAATTCTTTGTTGACCTGCTCGTAGGCCTCGATCAGAGCCTGGACGGCGCCGTCACCTACCGAATGGGCTGTGAACTGGAGGTCGCGTTTGAGGCTGGCTTTGGCTAACTCGTAGAGGCGCTGTTGGTTGATGTAACGCATGCCGCGGTAGTTGGGATCTGTAATGGAGTAAGTGGAGCTGGTGCCCCAGGGTTCGCGCATGAAGGCAGAGCCGGTGAGCATGCCGCCATCGAGAAAAACTTTGAGGCCACGGAGCCAGAGCATGTTGTCGTATTTGTGGAGGGGGTCGGCGGCTGCCCGTTCGATTTCTGATTCGACCTCGGGCCAGTCGCGATTGGGATCTGTGACGTGGTAGTTGAGGAAGACACGGCATGTGAGGCCGCCTGCTTTGTGGAGGGCGCGGTAGATGTCGATGTGGTTTGGTGTTGCGGCGCGGTCGGTGAAGCTGGTGATACCGAGGGAGTTGTAATCGGCCATGAGGAGCTTGAGTCTTGCTATGCGGTCTTCTGTGGTGGGTTGGCGGCCGGTAGGGACGGACTTGACGAAGGCGGCATAGGTGCGGAGGATGCCGGTGGGCTCGCCGGTTTGGGGATCGAGTTCGACTTTGCCGGGCTGCCCGGCGGGGGATTTGGTGTCTTTGGTGATGCCGTTGCGTTTGAGGGCGAGGGAGTTGAGGCTGGCGTCGGGGCCGGTGGAGAAGATCACGGGGTGGTTGGGGGCGGTGTTGTCGAGTTCGGTACGGGTAGGGTAGCGTTGTTCTTTGAGGCGGGTGATGAAGACTTGGCGGAGGGTGATCCATTCGCCTGGGGGTGTTGCCTTGGCCCGCTCACTGATGTGGGCGAGGACTTCGGCGATGGTGGTCATCGTCGGGATCTCGTGATCGAACTCGTAGAGGGAGGCATCGAGGGCGTGAGTGTGGCTATCGATCAGGCCTGGGAGGACGGTCTTGCCTTTGGCGTCGAGGATCTCGGTCTTGGGGCCTTTGAGGCGAAGAATGCTTGCGGTTGTGCCCACCAATACGATGCGGTCGCCACGGATGGCCATGGCCTGGGCGGTGCGGTTGCGGGCGTCGACGGTGAGGATTTTGGCATTGTGAACGATGAGGTCTGGGGACTGGGCGAGGGCCAGCAACAAGAGAGTGAGCATTTCAGTGAGTATATGATGAGCGCGTGATGGATCGACGTTCTTTACTGGGGTTGTTGCCGCTTGCGGGATGTGGGACGCGAGGGCAGCGGCGGATTGCGGTGATTCCGAAGGCTACGGCGCATTTGTTTTTTGTGTCTGTGCATGAGGGGGTGGAGCGGGCGGCGCGGGAGTTTTCTATTGAAGCCTTGTGGAATGGGCCGAGCGATGAGACCGATCACAGCCGGCAGATACAAATTGTGGATTCGATGGTGGCGCAGGGGGTGGACGGGATTGCGATTTCGGCGACCGACGAGCGGGCGCTGGTACCACCGCTGCTGCGAGCGAGGGCGGCGAAGATTCCGGTGGTGATTTTTGATTCGGCGGTGGCAATGGATGACTATGTGAGTTTTATTTCGACTGACAATCATGGGGCGGGGTGCCTGGCGGCAAGGCGATTGGCGGGATTGGTGGGCGGGAAGGGAAGTGTGGCGATGATTCAGCAGAAGCCGGGTGGGGCGTCGACGGGATTGCGCGAGAGTGGCTTTGAAGAGACGCTAGCGAAGGAGTTTCCAGAGGTGAAGATCGTGGCGCGGCAGTTCAGTATGGGGGACAGGGCGAAGGCTCGTGCGGCGGCGGAGAATATTCTGACGGCGCAGGTGGGGCTGTCTGGGATTTTTGCGTCGAGTGAGGCCTCGTCGATTGGGGCGATCCAGGCGGTGCGGAGCCGGGGGCTAGGAGGCAAGTTGAAGCTGGTGACTTTTGATGATAGTGAGATGCACCGGGAGGCGCTGAAGGAGGGTGTAGTGAATCTGATGCTGGTGCAGGATCCGGTGCGGTTGGGTTATGAGGCGGTGAAAGCGCTGGTGGGATACTTGCGGGGTGAGGTGCAGCAGAAGCGGCTGGATCTGCCCGTGCGGGAATTTGTCTAAGTAAATTTCGTGTTCTTACAAAATTCTCCCTTTTGCTTGATGTACTATTTCCCAGCACATCTCCGAGCCCGGCTCTAGGAAACGTGACCGCAAACCAGGCTCCTACTACTGCCGTCCAACAAAAGAAAGACGCGCCTGAGTAAGCCACGGAGAAACGTGGTCTGGGCTCTTGCCCGTGGTTGCCGCACCTCACTGCCTGGCGGACTTCTGCGGCGTGCTCTCGTCCAGAATGATTCTCATGCAGAGCGCGATGGCTCTGCAGGTGGCACTGCGCTCTTGGCCGCAAAATCCAGAACGGCCTGCACCTGCTCTCTCGTTACGTGAAAATTCTCGACCACTTCGTCGACCGAAGAGCACTTCAGATTCTCAAAGATCGCCGAAACAGGTACACGGGTTCCGCGAAAAATCCAGGCACCGCTTACTTTCCCGGGAATGCTCTCAACGACTTCGCATTGTGACCAATCCAGACTTGCCATATGGAAACCTGTTCTTATCGTATGACATACCGCACGGGTGAACACGGGCAACGCCTTGGGGCGCCCCGTGATCAAAGAGGATGAGCATGGATGGGCACTGAGCCAACAGACGGTGCTGGCGTTTGGAGGCTCCTAGCAACAAACTCGAGCACGGCGGCGATCTGCTCTCGCGTCACGTCAAATTGCTCCATCACTTCCTCAATGTTTAAATCTTCGAGGTTTTCAATCACGGTCGCCACGGGTAGTCGTGTATCCCGGAAGACCCACGCGCCGCTCACTTTACCGGGGACGCTCTCTACGGCAGCACATTGCGACCAGTCTAGAATCGACATCAGTTACGGCTCCTGTCCAATAGTACACGTCAGAACAGAGAACCTGCCTGGCCTCCGGGACCGCACAGATCCACACTATTGGTGAGACAGCATGGGGAAAACTGCCCTCCGTGATAAATTGAGAGCAAGCATGGCTGCCTTTGCTTCGATTCGCCGCATTTCCAAGATGACTGTAGTGCTGGGCTTCTTCCTTACACTGGCCTTGCCTGTTCGCGCGATGGCTGCTGAAACTGAGGCGCTCAAGGCCGATGCAGAAGAGTTCTTTCGGGGCCGCGTAACTCCCTTTGTCACAACCTATTGCCTGCCTTGCCACCAGAATCGGCGGCCAACGCGGGCAGGCGTCAATTTCTCACCCGCGCTTAAGAGCCCCGGCCACGCTGCCTTCACCGACCAGTGGAAGAGAGCGGCCGCCAGAATCAAGGCGCATGACATGCCGCCAAAAAATGCGCTCCAGCCGAACGACGCCGATCGACTCATGTTCTTCGACTGGATGGCAAAGCTGAAGTACCTCAGCCAACAAGACCCAGGACCATTTGTCATCCGGCGCTTGACCAAGACCGAGTTCGGGAACACATTACGGGATCTCTTCGGCGTCGAACCGTCGATTGCCGATGCACTGCCGGATGAAGTCAGTGGCGAGGGCTATCTCAATTCACTCTCTCCTCTCCAGCTCGAACAGTATCTGAAGATCGCGGATCAAGTCTTGGGCCGGATTGCGGCGCCGCCAGGTGCCTCCCCAACCAGGATCCAGAGAAAACTGTTTGGCGAAGCTGTTACACCGAAGACGAACCAGCGGCAAGCTGCACGAGATGTCGCCCGGTCTCTAGCCAGAAAAGCCTACCGCCGGCGCCCTACTGAAGCGGAACTGGACGTTTTGGTTGCTGCCTTCGACCTCGGCATGCGTAACAAGCTAGCCTACCCGCAGTCGCTGCACCTGATGCTCAAGGCTGTTCTTGTCTCACCTCAATTCCTCTTCATTACTCCTGGGACAGAAGCCGCGTCCAGCACGGGCATCGTTCCGCTGGAGGATTATCAACTCGCCTCGCGTTTGTCTTATTTGCTTTGGGCCACGATGCCGGACGAGGAACTCATGGGGCTGGCCGACAAGGGAACACTACATGAGCCAGCGATTCTAAAGGCGCAGGTGAAACGCTTGCTGAACGATCGCCGTTCCCGGGCCTTATTTGACGGCTTCGGCGCACAGTGGCTGAGCGTTGGTGGCTTGCAGCGTCAGGTCTTCGATCCTGCGCTCTTCCCGCAAATGACAGCAGAGATGCGCCAGGCGATGTACAACGAAGTGCGCCTCTTCTTCGAGAGCATCGTGCGGGAAAACAAAACTGTCCTCCGTTTCGTCGATGGCGATTACACCTATTTGAATGGAAACCTCGCGGCGATTTACGGGCTGGAGAAAACTGTCAAAGGCCCCGGGATGCGAAGAGTCGCGCTTAGCGATACCAATCGCGGCGGAGTTCTGGGAATGCCAGGTATCTTAGCTGCAACTTCTTTCCCTAACCGCACCAGCCCCGTGAAGCGTGGAATCTGGGTGCTGGAACAACTCCTCGGGGAGCATGTGCCGGCCGCCCCGCCTAATGTTCCGGCACTTGATGAACAGGACCAGAAGTCTGTGGCAAATCTTAGTGTCCGTCAGCGCACCGAACTGCACCGCACCAATCCAGTCTGTGCCAATTGTCACCAAATCCTGGACCCAATCGGTTTTGGGCTAGAAAACTTCGATGCCATTGGGCAATGGCGCAATCAGGACCGCAATGGTACGCCGATTGATGCCACGGGCGAGCTTCCAGGGGGAAAACGCTTCTCCGGCCCCAAAGATTTGAAAACGATCATCGCCGGCAGAGGCGACGCCCTGGCCCGCAACCTGGTGGAGAAGTTACTGGCCTACGCCCTGGGCCGCCGCTTGGAAGGCTATGACGAAATTGTGGTGGATAACCTGATGAGTGAAATCTCTAAAGATGGGTACCGCATGCAGGCACTCATCGAAGGGGTGATTACGAGTTATCCCTTTACGCACCGTCGAATCGTGAGAAAAGAGGATCTCCCATGAGCAGAAGAGCAATCATGAACCGTAGAGCTTGCCTGAAAGGCCTGGGCGTTTCGCTCTCGCTACCGCTGCTTGAGTCCATGGGATGGGCCGACACTCCGGCGGGCAAGACCTACAAGCCGCCGGTGCGTCTGGGCTTCATGTACATGCCCCACGGTGTGATCATGGAGCAGTTTTGGCCAGTTGATGCAGAGAGTTTTCGCTCCTCGCCACCGCCGGCCATTGAATCGTTGCGGCCGGTGCTCGATCAGTGTCTGATGATGAAAGGGATTTCCGGCGTGCCCATTTCTCCCTTCAACGGAGCGCCTCATGCGCTGGAACTTTCCACCTGGCTCACTGCAACTTTGCCGGCCCCTGAGAGGCGCAACGAGATTAACATCGCGATCTCTGCAGATCAGATTGCCGCCAATCACGTGGGTGCCTTCACCGCTTTGCCATCACTTGAGCTTGCCACCATGCCCCAGACGTGGAAGGAGAACCAGGAAGGGCTGAACGAAGGCTACTATTCGCATTGCAGTTTTCGGTCTCCTACGCAAGCGGTGCCTGCCGAAGTCAATCCACGGAGCGTTCTATCCCGTCTCTTTCAGAAGCATGAGGGCGTTGGCGGATCACCTAAATCGTCCCCGATGAATGCTCTCGATCGAAGCTTGCTCGACATCGTGCTCGGCGGTGCCAGGGAGCTGCGCCGTACCTTGCCCATTCCGGACCAAAGGAAGCTCGATGAATACCTGGACAGTGTGCGCTCGGTAGAGCGCCGCATCGCTGCCATCGAGTTTCGTCAGAAGGAGGCGGCCCTCGAGAAGGCTGGCCTCAGTACGAGTAAACGTCACGCCAGCGATTCGCCTCCGATCGAGATCAAGATCCCCGAAGGCGAAAAACGAAGCGAGTACATGCAGGTGATGTGCGACCTGAACATACTGGCCTTTCAGACGGATACGACTCGCGTCAGCACCTACATCGGCTCGACTCCGAACGGCGCATCCTATCCGGAACTGGGATTCAACGACCAGCACCACTCGCAAACCCATCACCAGAACGAAAAGGAAAAGGTGCGTAAGGTCGCCAAAATCACAGAGTTCAACATCGCCCAGTTCGCCTACATGGTGAAGAAGATGCATAGCCTGCGCGAAGCCGACGGCACCCTGCTCGACAACTGCATCATGATGTGGGGATCGGGCCTTGAGGACGGGAATCAGCACACGCGTGAAAACCTCCCCTTCGTGATTGCGGGTAAAGGTGGCGGATCACTCAAGACCGGACGTTTCTTTGCGGACACGAAGGGAAATCAGGGAGATCTCTTAACCACCCTGCTAGCCTGCGCGGGCATTCCCATAGACCGCCCCGTTGGGATCGCAACGAAGCAACTCGCGGAAATCAAAGCCTAAGATTTCTTCTTTCCTCCAACGAAGGGTATGGTGGCTGCCTGCTTCATCCATATCGCAAGTTGGGGTTCGTCGAAATCGTCAACTGTAGCTAACTCGACGCCTCGGGTGGATTTGCCCATCCCGATTGGCGTCACGGGCGGTTCCGGCTTTAATTCTGTGCCCCGAATAAACATCAGCTTCACATGGCCGACGAAGGCGCCGGATGAAAAGCACCAACCCCCGTCGACCCCGTAGTACGCCATGCCCCACTTCACCGCTCGTTGAATTCCCGGCAAAGTTTTGGAGGCCAGAGCATCGACCTGCTCGGCGATCTCGCGCTGCGGATGCGGCAAGCTGGCGATGTATGCGAACACAGGCTGGTCGCCTGCTGCGGCCTTCGCGGCGCTTGCCTTGCCAGTCATGGCGACCAGGAGCTTTACCGGGGGCTCGCTTTGGGTGCTTTTCCTAGTCTTGCCGCCGGGCACACGCTTCTTGGGTAGATCCATTGGCTGCTTCATGTTGTCTGTGTACTTGACCCCATGATGGCGAGAAGCTCGTCGAGTTGGTCAAGCGTCTCGGGCATCGCGCCCGTTGATCCGAAGTCAACCGCTTCCTTTGAGGGATAGAGATCGTGCACGACCAACAAAGTCTTGCCATCGTTTTCTTCGAAGGTCACCGTGGTGATGGTACTGCCAGCGTCACCTTCCTCGTTGGTCCAAACGAGCCGCGAATGTGGTGTCACTTCGAGGTAGGTGCCAAAGAACTCCATCGTTGAATCTTTGTGTTGGAACGTCAAACGACACTGCCCCCCCAACGCGAACATCCATTTCGCAGGAAAGCAAGTTGAGGCCATACGACTTTGGCACCCACCACCTCCTGAATAGTTCTGCCTTGGTCCACGCCTCGAAGACGAGGCGCGCAGGGACGCTTACGGTGCGTGTGACGACGAGTTCGCGCTCGGACGTCTGTTCCACCGTCGTGCGGTTCTTCGGGGGCGTGGCGTCACTTTCTTTTCTTTCGTCCATAGACTTTCTCCTTCTGTTTCAATTCTTCAACAACCTGATCCAACTCGTCGAAGCGTGCGCTCCAGAGCTGGTGGTACTTCTCGATCCATGCCGCCTCTTCTTGCAGGCTGAGTAAGCCGAGCTTGCAGGTCCGCACGCGCCCGACTTTCTCGGTAGTGACGAGCCCGGCCCGCTCCAGGACGCTTATATGTTTCTTGATCCCAGTGAGGGTCATGTTGAACCTCTCGGCAAGGGCCGTGATGGAAGCGTCCGCAACTGCGAGTTGTTCCAGAACGCTGCGCCGCGTGGCGTCCGAGAGCGCGCCGAAAGAGGCATCGAAGTGGGTCTGGAAATGCTGAACCATGTGGTTCAGTATATAATTTGCCGCGACGGCATGCAACTATCGCCGCGCTGTAGATAAAGCCTAAGCCAGGGAACTCGCTAACGTGAGAATGGAGTCTGCGGAGCACCCTCTATCCTGGATTGGCGTAACGAGGACGCCGACTTAGTGAGCCCTAGCCGTTCCAGTGTCTCTAAGTACTCGCCTATCGTCCTGGCCGGATTCTTCAGGCTTTGCCTGTGTGACTCGGCCGCTGCCAGCACCGATGCTGGCGCGAGATCAAGCAGTTGGAGGATGAATTCATCGGGATGCCGCGCCTCAATCCCGAATGGTCCCAAAACCTCGGCGGGGAAATCGCGCAGGTTCAGCGTAACAATCACATTTGCCTGGCCGCGAATTGCAGCCGCCAGAACGTGCCGGTCATTGGGATCGGGCAACTGTAGGCCGGGAATCAGATCCTCGTAGCCGGTTACCAGCGCTTCGACGGCATGCAAGTCCATCAGCGCTCTGGTCCGCGCAAGCTTCTCTCGCGTCAAGTCCGGCCGCTTCTCGAGCAGGGCGGAGGTCCATTCTTCGTGGACGTCCGCCGACCACTTCGCACGAAATAGTCCGGTGAGCGCGAGATGCATGAAGAGATTCCGTAACTCTGCCGGGTAGAGCACGTTCGCGTCGTAGAAAGCGGTGAAGGTGGCCAATGCGGGTTACTACAGCCCAAGTTCTTGGTCGTAGGCGGCAAGTTCGGCGAGTACAGCACGGCGTTCGGCATCCGCACGCCGCTTGTAGGCCATGAGCGCTTCGAAACGAACGCGGCGATGCGTACCCACGCGGCGATATTCGATCTTGCCCTCATCGAGAAGCTGAATCAGTGAAGGGCGCGAGATGTTCAGCATATCCGCAGCTTCCTGAGTGGTGAGTTCGGCGTGAACGGGGATCAGCGTCACCGCGTTTCCCCGGGCCATTTCCTCAAGGATGTGGACGAGCAGCCGTACGACTGAAGCTGGGAGATTCAGGGTTCGAGCGGAAGGATCGTCAAGCAAGCGGAGTTGGAGAGGATCTGTTGATTGGGTGCGTGAGGCGAGGACCAAGCTCGTCTCCCTGGCGAGAATCGTTTCGGCCTCAGACGGCAGTGTCGGTGCGAGATTTCCTTGCGCCATGGCTTGATTGCTCCTGGATCCATCCTAACATAATCGAAGTAATCGAAAACAAGTGAAGCAATCGAAGATGGCCGCCTGAACGGGCGTTACTTATCGCCGCTCGGTCGGCGTCGGTCGTTTGAATCCATGCAGGCGTCTCAACTCGCTGGCAAAGAACCGACGCGGACTACCTGTCGCGGCTGGATGCTCTCCAGCGCTGAAAGGCATTCTGGAATGATCGGCAGCAGGTCCTGAATTCGGTTTGACTGCGCCCGAACGACCAACACGGCAATTCGATTGGTATCCAGATTCTGCTGGTAAGGCAGGTTCTTGTCGAGCGTCAACAGCACGTCAAATTCGATATCGGCCAGACCCAGCAACTCGCCATTCTTCTTGCCCGACCATCCACACTCGACGACCGTTCGGCACCCGTGGCCAATCAAGTGGCTGGCCAGCTTGCGAGGCAGGTTTTCGTCGAGCAGGATCCTCATCTCGGACTGGTCAAAAGCGTCTTGGCTTCTTCCAGTGCGGCGATGGCTGCTTCCCGGCTAACGGAAGGAAAGTTGTCGAGAAATTCATCCAGACTGTCGCCTGCTTCCAGGTAGTCGAGCAAAGATTCGACTGGCACGCGAGTTCCACGGAAGCACGGCGTCCCGCCCAGAATTTCAGGATCGCTTACAACGACGGATAGAAGTGGCATCTGAACCTCTCGACTTTGAGTCTAACAGCGACGGGCGAATCCAGCGATTGGATGGGCATGCCTCACGCTAGCTGTTTCGAACCAACCGTGCCGGTTTGGGCATCCGCAGACCGAGCGCCTGAACAACTTTGAGGACACGGGCAAAGCTGGCGCTCTCGTACTCCGTCGCCTCGTAACGCTGGATCTGCTGCGTCTTGACGCCGAGCCGGTGGGCCAGGCCTTCCTGCGTCATTCCCGACGCAATGCGGGCTTGGATCAGGGTCTTCGGCAAATCCTCAACGGATTCAAGAACGAGTTCCTTGCTTTTGCCCACATGCAAACGCTCGTAGGCGTTGATCTGATCTCGAAGTTCCTGCAACTGGCTGTTGGCGGCGTCGCGCTGAGCCTGCCAGAGCCTGGGCGTGATGTTGAAAGGGCGCTCCTGCCGGGCGAGTTCGGCAAGTGCTTCCTCAAAGCGCCTGCTTTGGGCTTTCGTGATGCGGTATTGCTTCTCGTTCTTGATCATCGCTTCTTACTTCCTCTCCATCGAATCGCCACAATCCCCTTCGGTTCCCCGGTCAGTTTGTTGACTTGGAAGAACTCGACGAACGCCCGCCCAGTCGCGCCTTCTGGCAACTGCGCCGGGAAGAACTCGCCGGCGAAGCGCTGCTTTTGTGCTGCGCGACCCTGCGAAAAATCCCAGAACACCGGATCAATTGCCTCTTCGTCCACGTCCTGAATGTCCCAGCAGTCGTCAAAGTCTCCGGGATGCGGCTTGGTGGTCACGAAACTGCCGTTGAGGTACACGAGCCGACAGCCGACCCGGCGCAACACATCGCAGGCTCTACGGAAACCTGCCAAGAGCTGCCGTCGCCGGGCGTTGAACGCCAGACGCTCTTCGACCTCCGCCCATTGAGCGAAGTGAACGCCGTGAGGCAGATCGCCATTGTTGATCCATTCTGGAAGCATTGTATCAATACTACGATTCTGTTGTATTGAGCTAGAAAATCAAATTTCTATGAAGTCGCATTTTCCGGGCCATTAGGTTCTTGTCGAGCGTCAACAGGACATCATACTGGCGATCGGCCAGACCCAGCAACTCATCATTCTTTTTGCCCGACCATCCACACACAACGACCGTGCTATGAGTGTGGCCAATTTAGTATCCAGCCAACTTGCGAGGTAAGTTTTCGTCGAGCAGGATCCTCATCTGGGATGGTCAGAATCGTCCTTGCCTCTTCAAGTGCAGCTATCGCAGCCTCACGGCTAACCGAAGGAAAGTTGTCGATAAACTAATCCAGACTATCGCCCGCTTCCAAATAGTCGATCAAGTATTCTACAGGCACGCGAGTTCCACGAAAGCACGGCGTTCCGCCCAGAATTTCAGGATCTCTTACAACGACGGACTGAAGAGGCATTGGAACGACGCGCGACCGGTGTTCTGCCATCGGCTATTTCCGGCGCAGATTTTTTTGTTCGGCGAGTGAGTCCTGCCTGGCCGATTCGAAGAGTTGATCCAACTTCGAGTCCGACATGCCGCTAGCTACGACCTCTTCGCGAAAGCCGATTTCAAAGGGATGGTGTGCTGCAATCCCGAATGCGACCAACAGCCAGAGACTATCCCCATTTTCAGCCTATGTGGTTTTGGAGCCGGGATTCTGTGGGCGAACTCCCGCTACCCATAACTACCAATCTCCACTAGTGGCCTTGGCCGAGAATAGTCCGACCTCATAAAATAGAGCGCGAGAGCTATGATCTGATAAAAGCTATGCCCACCTTCTTGCTCCTCTTGCTCGTCCTGGTTCCGACATTGTCCGCTCAGGAAGTGCATGACGACTTCTACTGGTTGGCCGAGATCAACAAAGCGTCGACGATTATGGTCGTAGAACAGGGGATTGTGCCCAAACCACTTGGTGCACAGATTGCCGGTGCGCTGGCGAAAGTCATCGCTGATGGAGCCAAGCCCGGAGCTCGCCGTTCCGGCGACTACCTACAGGTGGAGCAGAACCTAATCGCCGCTGGTGGTCCCGACGTGACTCGATTGCACTCTGGACGCAGCCGTCAGGACATCGCTTCCACAAGGCGACGCCTTTTTCTACGTGAAGATCTCCTCGATGCGTTCACTAGTCTGAACCTTGCCCGAGAAACGCTACTGAAGATGGCAGCAACTTATCCCAATGCGATTTTGCCTGCCTACACCTTCGGAGTTCAGGCCCAACCGATTACGTTTGGGCATTATATTCTGGCGTATGCCGAAGCGCTCGACCGCGATAGTGAACGTTTGCGACAGGCATGGGCACGGCTGAATCTTTCACCGCTGGGTGCGGCGGCGTTGGGTACTTCTAGCTTTCCAGTGAACCGGACGCGATTGGCCGAATTGCTCGGTTTCGACGGACTAGTGGAGAATTCGCTGGACGCCAATCAAATTTCACCAGTCGATGGCGGCGCAGAGTTGGTAAGCATCGCCGCGTCCGGTGCCCTGACAGTAAACATGCTGCTTGCCGATATCACAGCCCAATACTCCCAGACAAAGCCCTGGCTGCGGATGGCAGATGGAAATCTCACCGGCACCAGCAGTATCATGCCGCAAAAGCGCAATCCCGCTGGTATGGTTTCGCTTCGAACATCTGCCAGCACGGTGATCGGCGATGCGCAGACCTTCCTCATACAATCTCACAATGTGCCGGCGGGAATGAACGACTACAAAGGCGATCAACCCGACAGAGTGCTGCAAGAGGCTTCACGCATGTTCGCGGGTTTGAGTGCGCTGATGAAGGATTTCATCCTTGACGAAGAACGTGCCCTCGCGGAGGTGAACGCGGATTATTCGACTACGACCGAGCTCGCCAACACATTGCAGCGAGTTGCTGATGTACCGTTTCGCGTGGGGCATCATTTTGTGTCGGAACTCGTCAACTATGGCCGCAGTCACAATTTGAGGCCAGCAGAATTTCCCTTCGGTGAGGCACAAAGAATTTACTCAGAGGCAGCCAGATCGTTTAGTCATGCGAATGCCCGTTTGCCGTTGGACGAGGCGCAATTCAGGCGATCCCTCACAGCGGAGAATATGGTGCGCTCGAGCCAAGTTATAGGTGGTCCGCAACCGGCCGAGGTGGCTCGGATGCTCGCGAACGGCAACGCCCGACTGAGCTCCGATCAAAATTGGGTTAAAGAGACTCGGGCTAAATTGGAAGCGTCATCAAGAGGGCGGAACACTACCTTCCTGGGGCTGCGGGCAGAAAATTAGTACACGGCCTGGCTCCGTCCTCGAGGTGGTTCAGTTGCACTTACCGTTTCGACATTCGCTGGATTTAGCCATGGCAATTAAGTAACTGCAACCGCCTGGGTCTGTTGGAAGCGGGGGCACCGCAATCGGCGGGCAACGTGCAAAGGTTCGAATTACGTCCACGATAGGGGCCAAAAGAACACCGAGCTCGTTCTAGTGGCCCTACATCCGGCATCAAGCCGAGGTTGCGGGATTCGGAGTTTCATTCTGCAATCCGGCGCAGCAGAAGCCACTGTGGACAGCATCATGGTGGCTCTGTCGACAAAGCCGCTGGCCGGCCCAAAATCCCCCAGAGGCTCGCTTACGTTCTAGGCCATCCGCCCCACGGCGTCAAAGAAAACGGCTGCAAGAGCAGTATGCAGCAGGTGGATGGTGGGTGTGAGTTCCGGCTGGCCGGGGACGACGGTGAGCAGGGCGAGCGGGCGTTCACTGCTGAAGATCTGGCGCTCTTCCTCGGCTGCAAGCTGGCCGAAGAAAGGTTCCACCACGCCGCTCCGATAGCCCGTCAGGATCCCGAGATCGGCCTCGTTTTCCATCCCGGAAAGCAAAACGCACATCGAGACTGGCTCATTCCCCTGCAACAGGCTGACGAAAGCCACGCCGCCGGGCGCGGCCAGCCATTCCATGTCGAGCTCGCTCTGCTTGAGAAACGAGAGCTTGTCACGGAACTCCGGCGGGCGGCTGCGGAAGAACTCCTTCATCAGGACGACAATTTTGCGCGCCTGCTCGTGTTCGGGTTGAACGTCGAACTGACCGCTTTCTACAGAGCGGGATTCGGGGCGCAGCAAGCGCAGGGTGAAGCGGTTCATTCGGGCGTCCTGATCAGGGAATACATAGGCGGTCGAGCAGAGTGCGCAGGTTGAGATCGCGGCCCATGAATTCAAGCTTGTTTATTTGGTCTAAAGCTCTCAATCTAACAGGTTTTCAACGCGGCGGAATCGACAGAGGACGGTATCATGGAGGGTAAGTCGCGATAGCCGCCAGGCTGCAGGCGGCTCAAATCCCTCAATCAGAAAGCAGGAGTAAAGCATGTTTAGACGTGGTACCTGGGCGATCACCGGGCTGGTGAAAGAGTGTCTTAAGGACTTCTCGATTCAGCTTGCCGATCCCGCCCGTATGGTGGTGAACTCTCAACTTGCGGCGGGCGCTGCCGCCCGGCTTTACAAGAGCGATGCGATGGGTATCAATCCCTAAAGCGCCCCGCGCATGCACGAAGATCGGGAACTCACCTAAGAGCCGCAGATCGAAGTGGCCCACCACCATGTTGCCGATTCGATGGACATTGTAGAAGTCGTGCTGCCCCCAGAAATTCTCGAAGGCGCGGACTTTGGCCAGAGCGTCGAGGCCTTTCAGATCCACGCTACCATCCCCTGGTTTGGCCTCTGGGCCGTGGCCAATGAGTGGAAAAATACAAGCGATCTGCCCTCGATCAAAGAGCAGAGCTCCTATGTGATGCTCCAGCGGCCTTACAAATTCCTTCAGTCCCCCGACAAACGTGCCGTTGACGAAAAGGCCACTGACGCGACAGAAGTTCACCGCACTCAAGTGCCCGTGGCCTGGAATTATCCCTTGCCCAACTGGACGGAGACCATTCTGAACCGCCTGCACGAAGCTACCCAGTTTCGCGAAGAGTTCGAGAAGCGCGCCGAAGATGCCAAGCGCTTCACTGAGAAGGAAATCGAAAAGCTGGAAGACTGGGAGATGGAGGCCATCGTCTCGAAGTTCTTCTCCATGACTGAGCTAAAAACCCGCGTCTGGGCCGGCATCTCCGGCCCCGCACGAATCCGCCTGCACCACGCCGCCCCGCCGGTGGCCGTCCGCACCATTTCGGAATCCTTCCGGGAAGTGCTTGAACTTGGCGGCGATGAGCCGGGTGGCATCGTACCTATTCAACTCTCCAGCCCACCGGAAGCAGCCCCCAAGCCCTAGCCAGGCACCTATGCAAATTGCTTGCTTGATAGCATGGTCTCCACAGTGAATCGCACTCTCTCTTTAGTCTTCCTTCTTCCCTTGTTTTTTTCTGGTTGTAAACAAAGTGTTCTTGAGCCCGTCCCGGACTGGGCTTATCCCACCAATCCGGCACCACCCCCGGGACAGAATGCTGCTGCACCCCCGCAAGGTACTTTTCAAATTCCGACGAGCAAGCTCTCCTTCAGCCGGCCAGAATTGAGCAACCTTTTTAGCGCGCCCGATTGGCATCCCGAAGGTCATCCGGCCATGCCGCAAGTGGTCTCTCATGGCCGGCAGCCGGAAGTGCGCGCCTGCGGCTATTGCCATTTGCCCACCGGCAACGGGCGGCCTGAGAACGCAAGACTGGCCGGTTTGCCCGTGGCCTACTTTGTCGACCAGATGAAGGCATTGCGCGAAGGAAGCCGAAAGTCTTCAGTCGAGGGAAGAGCGCCAACCATCAACATGACCAAGACCGCAATGGCGATCCAGGACGAAGAAATTCTCGCCGCTGCCAAGTACTTCGCAAGTCTTCCGCAAGAGTCTTTTGTCCGCGTAGTTGAGACCGTTTTGGTGCCCAAGTCGAAGATCGCTGGCTGGCTCTTCAAGTTTGACCGCCAGGGCGGAGAAGAGCCTCTCGGCCAACGCATCCTCGAAGGTCCCGAAGATTTTGATCAATTCGAATTGCGGGATCCCGGTACGAAGTACATCGCGTATGTGCCGCAAGGAAGTCTCGCTTTGGGCAAACGCCTGGCCGAGACCTGGGGGGACAGTAAAGAGCTTGAGTGTTCCAGTTGTCATGGGCCGGGCTATAAGGGCAAAGAGAATGTCCCGAACATTGCAGGCCGGGCCCCGAGTTCTGTGGTTCGACAGCTTTACGACTTCAAGTCTGGAGCCCGGCATGGCGGGAAAAGTTCAGAAATGGACAAAGTGGTGAAATACATGACCAACAGCGACATGCTGGCACTGGCGGCGTATCTTGGGTCGCTGAAGCCGTAGCCGCTAATCGAGTTTGAGGGAGGTCTGCCAGTGGTTGTCAAAGAGCGCGTGCATGGCTTCGGCGAAGCCGGGATGTTCGAAGACGACGGCAGTCCAGGCGGGGCGGGTCAATACCGGGTCGAGCAAGGCGACCAGGCCGAAGCTGGTGTCGAAGACGGCCAGCTTCATGGGAAGCAGTTCGGCTTCGCGCACTTGAACTCCAGCCCTGGCATATTCGGTGAGCCGTTTGCGGTGAGGGGCATCGAGGGTACCTTTTTCAATGATGAGACGGATTCTGACTCCACGGTCCAGAGCCTGGCGGACCAGGATCTCATCGAGAGGGTCGACGGCGTAGGGTGGCTTTGAGAACTCAATGTACTCCTGGCCGACGTCCTTGAGCATCTTGCGGTAGTGGTTTGCCGTCTGGCCGGGATCGGAAACGATGCGGAGGTAATCGAGGGTGCCCCGGCTGCCTTGAGCAGGGGCGTAGGAGTTGGTGAGGTCTTCGGCGAGGGAGAGGGCGTTGCGAGAATGTTCTTCGATTTCGTGCCTGAAGGCTTCTTCGCGGCGGCTGAGGTGGCCGCGCAGGGCGAGGGCCGGTTCTATGGCGCTGAAGAGCTTGGTTTTTTCCTGGACGACGCTAGCGAAGCCTTTGCCGACCAGAGAATCGAGAACCTCGTAGATCTTTTGGCGCGGAACTTGCGCCCGGGCTGCGAGTTCCAGTGCCTTGAAGCGGGAGTGGCCAAGAAGGACCAGATACGCCCGCGATTCGTATGCGTTGAGTCCGATTTGTTGAAGACGGCGCCAGTAGCGCTGATAATCCGTCCCAGAGAGTTCTCGTGACATCTGAATGAAAGAAAGGTACCACGCTAAGCTTAGGTTTCGGCATCATGAATATACTTCCTTCAACTTTCGGTGAACTGAAAAACAGTGCATGGGCGGCGCCAGGGCGGCGGGGACGCAGCGTCAAGGACGAGATTCGGGCGAATCTGCTCGAACGTCTCCGGCAGGGCGGGGAACTCTTTCCTGGAGTGATGGGTTATGAGGACAGTGTCGTTCCGCAGGTTGTCAACGCCCTGTTGAGCCGGCACAATTTTATTCTGCTGGGCTTGCGCGGACAGGCCAAGACGCGTCTGATCCGGATGCTGACCAGTTTGCTTGACGAGCAGGTGCCGTTCATTACTGGTAGCGAAATTCGCGACAACCCTTTTCATCCGTTGTCGAAATCCGGAAGGCGGCTGATCGAGGAAAAGGGCGACGGGATGCCGGTGTCGTGGATGGAGCGCAAGCATCGCTACGTCGAAAAACTGGCGACGCCGGACGTGACCATCGCCGATATGATCGGCGACATCGATCCGATCAAGGCGGCCAAGCGCGGGATGGAAATCGCGGATGAGGAGAACATCCACTACGGGTTATTGCCGCGCGCGAATCGTGGCATTTTTGCGGTGAATGAATTGCCGGATCTGGCGGGTAAGATTCAGGTCGGGTTGTTTAACATTCTGCAGGAAGGCGATGTGCAGATTAAGGGTTATCCGGTACGGCTTGAATTGGACGTGATGCTGGTGTTTACGGCGAACCCAGAAGACTACACGGCACGCGGCAAGATTATTACTCCGCTGAAGGACCGTATTGGCAGCGAGATCCGGACGCACTATCCTTTCACCCTCGAGCGCGGTATGGCGATCACGGCACAAGAGGCGTGGGTCGAGCGCGATGGCGGGGTCAAGACAGAGATGCCGCAATACATGCGTGAAGTGGTGGAGCAGATTGCGTTTCTTGCCCGTGATGACAAGCGGATCGATCAACGCAGCGGAGTCTCCCAGCGTCTTCCGATCTCGGTGCTTGAAAACGTGATTTCCAATGCCGAGAGACGGGCTGCAATGTCGGGCGATGCCGATGCGGTGCCGCGCGTACTTGATCTTTATTCGGCCCTTCCTTCCATTACGGGAAAGCTTGAACTGGAGTATGAAGGTGAACTTAAGGGTGGCGACAATGTAGCTCGTGACCTGATCCGTCAGTCTGTTGCGCTGGCTTATTCCCGGTTGATGGATGGCGAGAGCATGAAGCAGATCATCCAGTGGTTTGATCTGGGTGGCTCATTGCAGCTTCCGGAGCTGGCAACGGCGAGCGAGCTGGTTCAAGAACTGGATCAGATTCAGGGCCTGATGGAGAAGACAGCGAAGCTGGGAATTGGAGTGCGTGAAACCGATGCCAAGCGAGCCGCCGCAGCCGAGTTCATATTAGAAGGACTCTATGCCCATCGACGGATCAGCCGCAATGAAGAGCAGGCTTTTGTTGGTGGCGAACGCAAGCGCGAACAACCAGGTGAGGCGCAAGAAGAAGGACGGCGCGACCGTCGCAAGCAGCAAACTCAATGAGGCGAGTGCGTTATTCGAAATTCACGGATGAAGACCTTGGTCTTTCGGCTGAGGACTTGATGCGGGCGCTGGGGGATTTCTTCCTCGATAGTGGGTTTCAGGACTGGTGGAACCCCAATCCGAACGCAAAACAAACGTGGGAAGGTTTAAAAAACGCGATCCTGCAATCAATGCTTGATGGCAAGATGTTTGATGATGCAGACCGGGCGCAGCAGATCCGGGAAATGCTCGAGAAGATGGATCCCGAAGATCTCGAAAAGCTCTTGGGCAAGTTAGCACAGAAGCTGGTTGATGAAGGTTATGTTCAGGCCCCTCAAGGTGGTTCAGGTGAGGGTGAAGGGCAAATGGACATGGAGGTGCAGACGACAGACAAGTCGGTAGACTTTCTCGGGTTCAAGACCCTGAAGGACCTGCTTGGCAGTCTGGGGCGATCCAGCTTTGGAGCTCACGATACGCGTGATTTATCCACCGGTATCGAGGCTAGCGGCTCGACCAAACCCTATGAGTTTGGCGATACGATGAACCTCGACATCACCGAGACTCTGTCTCATGCGCTTAAAAGGCAAGGGCTCACAGGCGAGTTGGAGCTGGAGTATTCTGATCTCCAAATCCATCAGAGTGAATACCAGAGTTCTTGCGCGACGGTGTTGATGCTTGATTGCAGCCACAGCATGATTCTTTATGGAGAAGACCGCTTCACGCCTGCCAAGAAGGTAGCGCTCGCGTTGGCTCAACTGATCCGGACGCAGTATCCGGGCGACACGATGAGGTGTGTACTGTTTCATGACACGGCTGAAGAGGTGCGCATGGGCGAACTGGCGCGCTTGCAAGTGGGGCCTTATTACACCAACACGCGCGACGGTCTGATTCTGGCTCAGAGGATTCTGAATCAGGAAAAGAAAGACATGAAGCAGATCATCATGATCACCGACGGCAAACCGAGCGCATTGACACTGGACGATGGCCGTATTTACAAGAACGCGTTTGGTTTGGATCCGCTGGTGATCAGCCGGACGCTGGAGGAAGTGAGCCGGTGCAAGCGGCAAGGCATCCTGATCAATACATTCATGCTGGCGACTGACCCGGCGCTGGTGAACTTTGTCCAGCAAGTGACGCAGCTCTGCAAGGGCAAAGCTTATTTCACGACTCCGATGACGCTTGGTGAATACCTGCTCGTTGATTATATGAACCGCAAAACGCGGACGGTGCATTAGGTCCAGATTTGGCGGTTCAGCCGGCGGCGATCACTCGCCCTTGCAGAGCCATAAAAAGCAGTTCCCGGGCATCGCGAGACCACACCGGAGTGCGGCATTCGCCCGCCGAAACCTGCTATCTCGATTTGTACGAGTGCGCCATCTCGCCGGGCGATGGGGTCGGGAGGACTTTGATGGCGACGGTGCGGTCGAGACGGGTGTCGCGGGCTTTATAGACTTCGCCCATGCCGCCAGCGCCGATGGTGGAGAGGATTTCGTAGGGGCCGAGTTTGTCGCCTGGGGAGAGAGGCATGTTCCGATAATTCTATTAAAGTACGCAGTTAGGAAGCACGTCTTTTGGCCATGAGCTCTCGCAAGTAGAAGTTTACGCGGGTTTGATAGCCATCCCCGGACGCCTTCAGCCAGGCAAGTACGTCCGCGTCCAATCGCAGGGTCACACTCTGCTTCCTTGGACGGTAGAATTTGCCGATCACCGCGTCGGAAGGTAGCTGACGAATTTCGGGAATATCCGATAGATCGATTTCTGCATCCGGACGCTTGGCAAGGCGTCGCAGTTCTCTGCGTTGCTTATCGGTGAGCTGTTTCATATAGCTTCCTTTCGTGACGAGTCGCCTGGCGGGCGGAAATGATACGAATGATTTGGTCCGGTTCTGCTTCGCAAAAGGTATGGACGACGACAAGCAAGAGCAATCCTTCGATCGTCCCAATGCCGTGCCAACGCTCCTCACCGGATTCGATCCGCTCGATGAACGTTATGCAGTGTGGATCCTCGAAGATCCATCGGGCGATCTCGAAATCGATCCCGTGTTTGTCGATGTTCCTTTGATTCTTCGTTTCGTCCCATTCGAAGAGAACCATTTGTATGTACAGATTAGCACATACATGCGTGCTGCAATTTCCCGCCGATACTTTGCGGCGGAGTTCGTCGAAGAAGTACCACGTAGCTTTCTCCGATGTCGAAGAGGGAACAGATGTTGGGGTGGTTCAGGGATGCGACAGCGCGGGCTTCTCGTTCGAAGCGGGCTCGGATGTCTTCGCGTTGGGCGATGTGGTCTGGGAGGACTTTGATGGCGACGGTGCGGTCGAGGCGGGTGTCGCGGGCTTTGTAGACTTCGCCCATGCCGCCCAGAATCATTCCAGGACTTGCAATGATTCCTTTGGTGCTTCACTCGTTCGCTCCGGCAGCCCAAGAGCATAACGCTCCCTACAAACTGTATACTGATGAGCTGTGAAGCCGATTTCATTCCTACTCTTGCCCCTCCTTTGCTACGGTCAGACTCCAAACCTGGAAGCACTGAAACGCGAAGCAATCGCTGGCGTTGAAGCGCGCTCGAAGATAGTGCAGGAGATTGTAGACACAGTTTTCAGCTTTGGGGAACTGGGCTTTCAGGAAGTGGAGACCTCAAAGTATCTGACCGGCATCCTTGAGAAAAATGGCTTCAAGATCGAACGTGGTGTTGCAGGCATCCCCACGGCCTGGATCGCAACTTGGGGTGAAGCCAAGCCAGTCATTGGATTCATTACTGATCTCGACGGGATTCCGCGTGCGTCGCAGAAGCCCGGCGTTGCCTATCATGACCCGGTAATCGAAGGTGCTCCAGGCCATGGGGAAGGCCACAACTCCGGCAATGCGGTGAACATTGTAGCTGCACTGGTTCTCAAAGACCTGATGGTCAAACATGGCATCAAGGGCAAGTTGAAGATACTCCCAGGTGTTGCAGAAGAACTGGTAGCTACCAAGGCTTTTTACATTCGCGCCGGCCTGCTGAAAGATATCGACATCATGCTTGGATGCCACGTCGGACGTGAGCTGGCCACCTCGTTTGGGCATCCGGCTATCAATAGCGGACTGGTATCAGTTCAGTACACGTTTCATGGTGAATCAGCCCATGCGGCAGGTGCGCCGTGGAAGGGCCGTTCGGCGCTGGACGGGGTCGAATTGATGAACGTGATGTGGAACTACAAGCGTGAGCATTTGCGTCCTGAACAGCGCTCTCACTACGTGATAGTTAACGGCGGTGACCAGCCCAACGTTGTGCCCTCTGAGGCGACAGTCTGGTATTTTTTCCGCGAGCAGGACTTCCCGCGAATCAAGGAATTGCACGAATTTGGTTCCACCATGGCCAAGGCGGCGGCGATGGCCTCGGGTACAAGGTTCACTCAAAAGGTGGTGGGCTCTGCATGGCCGAATCACTTCAACAAGACGGTAGCCGAGACGCAATTCAAGAACATGGAGATGGTGGGAATGCCGACCTGGACTGAAGCCGATCAGACTCTGGCGCGCGAACTGCAGCGAGAACTCGGCGTGGCCAAGGTAGACCCATTGCCGACCAAGGTGAAGCCGCTTGAGGCTCCGACGGCATGGCGTGGGGGAGGTTCTGACGACGTGGGCGATATCTCTTGGGTGGTGCCGATGACTTACTTACGCTATCCGGCGAATATCCCGAATCTGCCTGGGCATCATTGGGCTGACGCGGTTTCGATGGCGACGCCGATTGCGCACAAAGGCTCAACTGTTGGTGCAAAGGTGCAGGCTGCAACGGCACTTGACTTTTTGACCAAGCCCGAGTTGGTAGAGCAGGCATGGAAGTACTTTAGAGAAGTTCAGACCAAGGACCAGAAGTATATGCCCCTGATTGCTGATACAGACAAGCCGGCGATCGATTTGAATAGCGAGAAGATGGCTCGCTATCGCGAGGAAATGCGTAAGTACTACTACGATCCGGCCAAATATGGAACATATCTTGAGCAGTTGGGAATCACTTATCCGACGATTCTTAAGAAGGCACCGGGAGATACCAAGCCCTCCGCTCCGGTACAGCTTCCTTAGCCCATCTGATTCCAATGACTGCTTTCCAGGAGCCAACTGGCACCTGGACTCGATTCCGATGGCCGGGGTCCGGCTGCGAGACCTGGCCAGTACCGGGGATTATGATTCTCGAACGTCTGCGGCTTCTGGATCCGTGGGCACACTCTCCGGGAGTGCAGCTATTGGGCCGGGCGGAGGGAAGCGCTTTCGCTTTAGTAAGTAGCACAGCGAAGGTAAAGCCAGGAACGTAAGAAATAAGGTAGACGCGAGCCCACCTACGACGACGGTGGCCAAGGGGCGTTGCACGTCGGAGCCAATCCCGGAGGCGCGTGCTGCGGGAACCATTCCTATCATCGCGACTATGATCATCATGAGCACTGGGCGTAATTGTGCCAGCGAACCCTCAATCACTGCCTGATGCAGGGAAACGTCTCCGGACCTCAGCCGACGGTTGATCTCGGACACGACGAGTACGCCACTCATTACGGCGACACCAAAAAGGCTGACAAAGCCAACGGCTGCCGAGACGCTCAAATTGATCCCTCGAAGCCATAGAAAGAAAATTCCGCCGACCAATGAGAATGGTACGTTCAACAACACCAGTCCGGCATCCTGGGCATTGCCGAACGTAAAGAAGAGCAGAATAAAAATGATGGTGATCGTGAGGGGTAGCACCAGAGATAATCGCTTTCGAGCCCGCTCCAGATTATCGAATTGGCCGCCCCATTCCACTCGATAGCCTGTTGGGAGCTGGATAGCTTTTTCGAAACTGCCCTGTAGTTCGGCGGCGAAGCTGCCTTGGTCTCGTCCCCGGATATTGGTGCGAACGGCGATCTGCCGGCGATTTTCACGACGGGCAATTACGCTTTGTCCATTTACAACTTCGAGATTGGCGAGTTGTGTCAGTGGTACGCGAGCGCCGGATTTAGTCGGCACCAGCATGCTTCCGATGGCGTTGGCATCGGCTCTCGATTCTGGAGTAAAGCGAACTGAGATGTTGAAGCGCCGCTCTCCTTCAAAAAGACTGCTGACAATTCGCCCGCCGATGGCTAATTCGATGAGATCCTGGACGTCGCGAACGCGGACGCCATAGCGAGCCATCCTTTCGCGGTCCAACTGGATGGTGAGTTGAGGCTGCTCGGCTTCTTGCTCAATTGCCGCATCCGCTGCGCCGGGTGTAGCACGGACAACTTTTAGCGAATTTTCAGCGAGCTCGCGGAGCACCTTAAGATCGGGGCCTGTGAGAATTACAGCCAGATCCGCAGACGAGCCTGTGACTACTTCTGTGACGGTATCGATGATTGGTTGGGTGACGTTGAAGGTCGCTCCGGGAATGACTTCTGGCATGGTGCGGGATAGATCATTCACCAAGTCAGCTTTGCTTCGATGGCCCGGCCATTCATCGTACGGATTTAGAGTTACGAGCAGCTCAATGCGGTTTGGGCCGAAGGGATCGGTACCAGCGTCGTTTCGACCGGCTTGAGAAGCGACGGTGCGGATTTCAGGAAACGATTTAAGGGTGGCCCGCATTTGTTCCGCCATCAATGCGCTTTTTTCGAGCGAAGTTCCTGGGGGTAGGTTGGAACGAATCCAAATCGTTCCTTCGTCGAGCGAAGGAAGGAATTCACTGCCCAAGCCGCCAGCAAGTAGAAATGTACCAACGACGACAGCCGAGGCTGTAGCGACGACTGACCAAGGGCGGCCGAGGGTGAATTCGAGCACACGGCCATAGGCCGAAGAAAGGATACGAAGGAGCGGGTTGTCCCATGTTTTTGCTCCATTGCGGAAAAGGAAAGTGGCGAGTACCGGGACGATGGTGAGGGCGATGAGCATGGAACCTAAGAGGGCAAAACATACGGTGAAGGCCATAGGAGTGAACAGACGCCGCTCGACGCGCTCGAGCATGAACAACGGCAGGTAGGCCGAGATGATGATGATGAGCGAGAAAAACAAAGGTGATTCCACATCAAGCGCCGCTTCGCGAACTGCCTTGAATACACCGTCGGATGAAGTTGGCTTGCGTTTTTCGAGCGAGTGAAGAATGTGCTCAACCATGATCAGCGAGCCGTCGACGATGATTCCAAAGTCGAGTGCGCCCAGGCTGAGCAAATTGGCCGGAATGCCCGTGAAATACATGCAGGCGAATGCGAAAAACAGAGAGAGCGGAATCGTAAGGGCCGTAAGCAGAGCCGCTTTGGCGCTGCCGAGGAACAAGAGCAGAATCAGAACCACGATCACCAAGCCTTCAGCCAGAGTCTTGGCTACGGTGGCTAATGTATTGTTGACTAACTCTGTTCGGTCGTAGATCACCTTCATTTGCACGCCGGGCGGGAGCTTGGTGGAATTGATCTCGTCGACGGCTTCGTGGACTTGTTTCAGAACGTCACTTGGGTTCTCGCCGCGTCGCATCAGGATAATTCCCTCAACGCCACCAGTTCGATCCTGCAGGCCGAAGATGCCGGTGGGCGGGGCCGCGCCGATGCTGACTCTACCGAGGTCCTTCACATAGACAGGGACACCGCGGGTCTCATTGACCACGCTGTTTTCGATATCGGGGACTGACCTTAATAATCCGACGCCGCGAACTGCAATCGACTGCTCCTTGTTGTCGAGTAAGGCCCCGCCGGCATTCTGATTGCTTTCTTCAACGGCTTGCGCGAGGTCGCGCAGAGACAGCTTGTGCTTCTCGAGTGCAAAGGGATTGATTTCAATCTGGTATTGCTTTACCAGGCCGCCAAAGGGTACGACATCGGCGACCCCGCGGGCTTGGAGCAAGCGTGGGTAGATGACCCAATCCTGCAATTCCCGAAGTTGTTGGGAGTTCAATCCGCCGCCTTCAAGGCTGTAGCGGAAAAGTTCGCCAATTGGGGTGGCCATTGGAGCAAGAGTTGGAGTGACACCCTCGGGCAGTTCTGCTTCACGGAGTTTCTCGGTGACGAGTTGGCGGGCAAAGTAATCGTTGGTCCCATACTCGAAAGTCAGTTCGTTCGAAGAAAGCCCAAAGATGGTGCGAGCCCGCCGTGAAACTACGTTAGGCACATTATTGAGGGCACGCTCAATCGGGATCGTAACCTGCTGTTCGACTTCTTCGGCGGCCAGGCCGGGGACGACGGTAATTACTTCAACCGTAGTGTCAGAAATGTCCGGGTAGGCCTCAATTTTGAGTTGGGTGAATGACCACGTGCCAAGCAAAACCAGCACCAGGGTTGCAACGATGGCGATGAAGCGTTGTTCCAGAGCGAAGCGAAGGAGGCGGGCAATCATGCGACGATTTCACCGTCAACCAGAAAGAGTAATCCTTCGACAACCATTTCTTTCAGCCTGGGAAGAACAGCACGGATTTTATTCTCGGTATCGATGACTGAAATAGTCATGGGGCGATCATCGGTGACGCCAAAAAGTCCCTTCTTGTGCATGCGCCGGTTGGCACCAAAGCCCATAATCCCGGAATGAACAGTAGCACCATTGATGCCCAAATCGTAAAGGCGTTCGACGATTGCTTCGTAAAGGGGCACACGGGACTCGCCCCAGGTGTCGGTTTCGTCTACAAAAATCAGCAGCAGTTTTACCGGTGCTTCGATTCGCATGATCAATACCCTCTCAGCAGCATTGCGCCCGCAACCACAACCCGGTCGCCAGGGTTGATGCCCCGTAGGATCGGGATGAGGCTTCCAGAACGTTTGCCCAATTCTACTTCCGTTATTTGAAACTTCCCTTTGGCTAATTCCCGATAAACAATCGAACGCTGTTGGGCCTGAACGACCGCAGTTGACGGAATCGCGGGGACGCGATGAAGCGCTTCTATATGACGTACCTCTCCAAACATTTCTGGGCGAAAGCGGCCCAATGGATTGCTTAGCTCAGCCCAAACCTTGATGGCCCGGGTTTGTGGATCGACACTATCGGCAATCCGGGCCACGCGGCTGCTAAGCACCTCGCTGGGATAAGCCGACAACGTGACGTCGAATCGCTCGCCCACTTGAACCAAACGGATGGCAGATTCGGGAACATCGGCAGAGACCCAAACTGAGCTGAGGTCCGCGATGGTCAGCAACGGCGCGCTGAGATCATTACGGTATTCACCTGAAACGGCAGTGATCTCAATGATTTTGCCCGACAGTGGTGCCCGGACTGCAATCTTCTGCCGAAAAGTTCCAGGCTTCAGACCGAACATTTCGAGGTGTACTTTTGTCTGTTCAAGCGAATTCTGCGATTGTTTGTGCGCCGTCTTGGCTTGCGTGAGGGAAGTCTCAGCGGCGATCACTTCTTTCTTTGCAATGGCGTCTCCATTAAAGAGGTCCTGGACACGATCAAGATCCGCTTGTGCTTTGTGGAGAGCCGAGGCTGCTTGTGCCACATCGCCTTCGCTTTGCAAATAGGCGGAGGCCGCGTTTGCAGCTTCGGGGCTTTCCATCAGCAAGAGCATTTGGTCTTTGCGAACTGCATCGCCGAAACGGACGAGCACTTCCGAGATGCGACCTGCTACGGGCAACAGAACTTTGGAGACACGATTGGGATTGAGTTCGATCTTGCCCGGGGCCGTAAACTCGTCGGTCGGAAGTTCAGCGAGCGTCACTTCGGCAACTTGAATCTGCTTTAGTTTTGGCGAGTCCGCCGGAATTTCAATCACATTCGATTTCGCCGATTCGACCGGAGCCGGTGCTTGTGACATGGGAGGAGGGGCAGAACCGCAACCACCCAGCAGGATTGTCCCCGCCGCCAGCAATGCCATTGGATGTATCTTCACTTACCTAGTCCCTTACCGGTGATGGAATCAATCAGAAAGAGGCTCTTGGCGTACTCGGCACGCGCCTCGTTTAAACCTTGTATGGTGTCGTTAAATGTCCGCTGCGCATCTAGGAGTTCAACAAAAGTTGCTTCCCCCCGCCGATAAGAGAAGTCGATTACTTCCCTGACCCTTTTGGACTGCTCCAGCATGTCAATTTCGATGGACTCAAGTAGAGTCTTGGCCGTTGCATACTGTTCGAGTGCGTTGGCTACTTCAGCGGAAATTTCTTGTTCGAGGCTACGAATTCGAGCCAATATCTGGGCCTGCTCTTGCCGTGCCCGTTCAATCTCGCCCTGGTTGCGATTGGACAGGGCCAAGGGAACCGACACAAAAAGACCGACCGAATCTCCTCGCCGTCCGGCACCAACGTTCAGTTGCCGATTGTAGCCGGCACCGACAGAATAATCGACTTTTCCTTGGGATAGCTGCAACCGTATTTCAGCTTGGGAGCGCGCCTGATCTCTCCGCAATGCATCAAGGTCAGGGCGGGAGCGCAGCGCGGTTTCGACTATTACATCTGGCTTTATGAGCAATGGGTCGCGCCGCATTTGTCCGGCAATGCTAAATTCCTGCGTGAAAACGGTGCGCCCTATCAGCGCTTGCAATCTATTTTTTGCGACTCGAAGGCGCAGTTCAGCCTGGCGGACCTGATTGCGAAATTGCAAGGTTGCCACTTGGCTTCGAATGAGTTCGACCTTGGCCAGATCCCCAGCATCGACGCGGGTTTGGTTCACGGCTACGATTTTGTTGAAGGATTCAAGACTGGTTTGCGCCAGTGCCAAATTCTCTTGGGCCTGTAAGACCTCTATAAAAGCGCTCTGGACATCGAGAATTAGTGTTCGAGTGGAATTCAGAAGCTCCAGTTGTGAGACTGCCCTGGAAGCCTCTGCCACAGCGATGCGTTCGTTGCGTTTCTTTCCGCGTTCGATGAGGTAGTCAACGCGCGCATTGACCTCTGTTGGGCCCGCTGCAGTGCCGCCCGAATAAAAACCGGATCCAAGGACGTCCAGGTAGTTTCCACCTACGCTTAGCACAGGATTTGGCCGGAGCCTGGCCTGAACGATGCGCGCCTCGCCGATGCTAAGGCTAAATCGCTCCGCTAGAAGGCGAAGATTCTGTGCGAGAGCTTCTTCCAGCACTTGATCCAGCGAAAGCGGAACTGGTGCCGCCTGCAAGGAGGTTGCGGCAAATAGCAAGAACATGAGACACGTGTGACGCAAGATCCTGGAATGATTGCACGTGGGGCACCGCAGTCAGCCCCTTACTTTTGAAGCACTTGGGCTCGGCCATTCCAAAACTTGTCCGCCATACGTACACTAGGTGTACGGTTTCCGAACGCCTAGCCTCATTCGCCGGATACGCCGGCTGAGTACACGGCATTTTGGAATGGAGACGGATTTGCGAGTAAATTCCTGGATGCGATTCCCGAAAATCGTCGCGGCACAGCGAATGCAGACATGGCTGCTGGTGACGGCGCTTGTCTCTTTGTTCCTGATCGGCTTGCTGGTTTTTGATTTGACTCGCAACCTTCGCACAGTTGTGATCAGTGACACCCAGCGGAACCTCGCCAACGCCGTGACTGAATTGATGCATGCTGTTGGGCGGCCGGATTTGGACGCCGTTTCTTATGAGACATTGCGATCCTATCCGGAAGTGGAGGGTGGCTATTTGGCGGGAAACCGGATCACTGCCCATACGTTTCCGACGCACACAGAACCAGGAAGCCAGCTACGGCAGCCGGATTCCGAGAGATATGAAGTGCTTGAAGCAGTGTCCAAAGCCAAGCTCACCGGTGAGGTGAGTCACCGGATCTTGCACGATGGCAGAGATCTCGTGCTGGTTGCGGCCAAGGCGGACGGATCGGGAAGGGCGGCGTGGTGCCTAAGACGGATTTTCAACTTTAGCGATTCCAGTGAGCTGAATAACCGAATTCTTTTGCTGATTGTGATGCTTGTGGCACTGATCTCAATTTGTTTTGTGCTGCAGCTAAGCTTCAGCATGCAGAGAGGTTTTGGAGTGATTCAAAGCGGCCTCGAAAGGCTGCAAACCGATGCGAGTCACCGCCTGCCCGATCAGGACCATGAACTGAGTTCGATTGTGCAGGCTGTGAACAAAATGGCAACGGGCCGGCAGGCACTGGAGTCGGAGCTTCGCCGGGAGGACCGGCTCCGCATAATGGGCCGCGTTGTAGCTGGCATTGCCCATGAGATTCGCAATCCGCTCAATAGCATTCGTCTTACGATCCGCGTCCTGGCCCGGAGACTTCAGGGAGAATTGTCCAGCGAGGAGCCAATCGCTTTGGTGACAGCGGAAATTGACCGCTTGGATACTTTGCTAAAGAGTCTTCTGGTGTTTCGCTCCGACTCGGTGGAGAAGATACGGCAACAGCCGCTGCAACCGATTTTGCACAGGACACTTGCGCTGGTGAAACCACATGCTGAGGAGCATGGAGTGACGCTTCGATCAAGCGGCGGCGAGGAGTGCCTGGCCAGGGTCGATGGGGACTATCTGCAGCAGGCCTTAATGAATCTACTGCTCAATGCCATTGATGCATCGAGTCGCGAGGGCAGAGTCGATATCGCAGTGCACCAAAACCAATCCAGTGTGCTAGTTGATATTGAGGATAGTGGCCCGGGGTTGAGCGAAGAACAACGGGAGCATCTATTTGAAGCGTTCTACACGACCAAGGCAGGAGGTTCTGGATTGGGTTTGGCTGTAACCAAGACCTTGCTCGAAAAAATGGGTGCGAGTATCTCCTCAGAACAGGGAGACCGCGGTGCTCGTTTTCGCGTGACGCTTCAGGCCGGGCAGATGGTATGAAGATCAGAATTCTGGTGGTGGAAGATGAGCGAACGGCTCTTCAATCGCTAGCTTTGCTGCTGGAAGATGAGGGATATGAAGTACTGCGGGCCGAGTCCGGTGAGGTTGGGCTTGCGCTGGCACTTCGCGAGGAGCCGGATCTCGTTTTGCTTGATGTTCGCTTGCCGGACATCGACGGGATTACCGTTCTGCAGCGGTTACGAGCCGGTCAATCTGATGCTGCCGTCCTGATCATGACGGCCGATACGACTAGCAGCAACGCGATCCGAGCTACGCAGCACGGCGCTTTTGATTACATCTCGAAGCCGATCAATGACGATCATCTTCTAGTGTTAATCGGACGGGCGCTGGAGTATCGCAAGCTTGAAAATGAGGTTCGCCGGTTGCGGTCGCCGCAAGCAGCAGCCATCCCCGGCATTGTAGGGCACAGCCTCCCGATGCAGGAAGTTTACAAGCTGATCGGCAGAGTTGCTAATTCTGACGCGACGGTACTTCTTTCTGGCGAGTCAGGTACGGGCAAGGAGCTGGTTGCCAACGCGATTCACGAGTTTAGCCCGCGAGTCAAGGCTCCGCTAGTGAAGGTGAACTGCGCTGCTATCCCGGAAAACCTTTTGGAGGCCGAGCTGTTCGGGCACGAACGAGGTGCATTCACAAATGCTCTGGCGCGGAGAATCGGACGATTTGAGCAGGCGCAAGGCGGGACTTTGTTTTTGGATGAGGTCGCGGAGTTGCCTATGAACCTACAGGCTAAGTTACTGCGCACAGTGCAGGAGAGGACGGTAGAACGGTTGGGAAGCAATCTGTCCATTCGCGTGGACTGCAGGTTGATTGCCGCAACCGCTCAGGATCTGGCTCAGGCTGTAGCCGCAGGCCGCTTCCGTGAAGATCTCTACTATCGTTTGAATGTCGTTTCCATTCCTCTTCCGCCGTTAAGGAATCGCGCGGAAGATATCCCATTGCTGGTGCAACGCTTTCTCAGTCGATCTGAGCGTTCGGTCAGTTTACGCGAAGATGCCTTGGAACGGATCATGTCGCACTCGTGGCCCGGCAATGTGCGTGAACTTGAGAACGTGATTACGCGGGCGATTGTTCTGGCTCCGGGCGGTGTAATCACACCAGATTGCATTCAAATTTCCCAGCGGTCTCGTGCAGATACTGGAACTCTAGAATCCTGCATCCCGCACCGCGACGGATATTGGAATGTGATCCATAGAGTGGAGGCTCAGTTAGTGCGGTCTGCCCTGCAGGATGCGATGGGAAACAAGACAGAAGCGGCTCGAATCCTGGGCATCCAGCGGCGACTTCTTTACGAGAAGATGGCCGAATTCGGCTTAAGCTAGCCAGCCAGAAAAGCAAGACTGGCGGAATGTACCTCCGATTAGTACTTTCATGCATGCCGGTTCAGTTATTTTCGGTGCTATCATTTTCGGCTCTATTCGATGCTTCCGAGGATTGCCGTGAGCATGATTCCACCGGAGGGCACTCCGCTGACCGGTGGGCCCAATACAAGACAACCCGCGAGTTCTTCTTGCGCTTTAATGGATCTGGAGAAGCCCCGATCGTGCTTGTGAAGAAGTAGACGTTAGTGCTGAGGTTGAGAGATTGGATGCTTAGCGTTATCGAGCTGGTCGAAAGCCGTAAGTGCTCCAGTCTCCCAGTTCACTGAGACCAACGCTTCATGACTGCTGTCGGCGGTTTCGTAAGCACTTCCATGAAAGAGCAGCGTCGCGGGGTCTGGGAGCACTGAGAGGATTTTTGAAAGCGGCATCGCCACCGTCCAAAGCACCTTAGCTGCCGGTTCGCTAAATCGAGTCAGATAGAAGCGGCCTTTGTCTTCCAGTACGTCTTTATGCAAGATGAAGATACTGCCGGGATCTTTCTTGTAGGCCAGGACAGCGGGTGCGAGAAATTCCGGTGTAAGTGCCTTGAACTGTGAGTAGCGGACCGTGGGCCCGAAATCGGCTTCTACCTGCTTTACCTCAGCAGAGTAAAGCTTCCGTTTCGATTCAAAATCGAGACCACGGATCACGTGGTATTTGGCGAAGTCTTCTGCTTCCTTTCCAGTGAGCAATCCAATCCAGCGATCACCGAACTGAATGCCCCTATCGAGAAGACGAGTTGACGATTCACCGGGAGGAGTTCCGGCCAGGATGCCAGCATTGGGCTTGAGGGTGACAAGAAAAGTATCAGGGTGTACATGCCATGCCTGGGCGTCAATGGTCTTTATTGACAAGCCTGCCGCCGTGAACTTGTATGCGCGCTTCTCTTTAGGAAGAAGGCCTCGTAATTCTGGATTCAGCCGAGCGAGATCATCGGGGTTCATCGCAAGGGCACCTGTGTCGAGGGCAACGGCATAAGGCCCATCAGGCATCAGGAGCCAAAGTATCTTGCTGTGGACACCTAATATAGAGCGCTCTTCGAGCGCCCCACCCCGGATCGACTGCAGCCTGTTTCGGTAGACAGGAGTCATCCTTCCAAGATCGAATGCCCAGATATCGATCAGTAGATCGCTGATCTTGTAGCTGCTGCTTCGTTGCCAGGTTAACAGGTACGCTCGATTGCCGATACGCAAAGGCGGCCCGAAGCTTTGCGGCGGCGTGAACTCACGCTCTACGCTACAAGACAGCAAAAAAGTGGCTAGAGCAAGCAGAATGGGAAATGTTCGATTCGAGGTGAGCATCCTTTTCCCGCTATCTTTTCAGAGCTTTGATGGATGATACTCACGTGTTAGCCGACGATGCCGCAAGCCACGGCTGGCTTGGTCGCAAGTCTCGAAGATGAATCCGGTGGGGCGCGCCTGCGCGGTTCCGCCTTCGCTCAAGTGTTCAAGCAATGATTGCAATATATTGTCGGTTTCGCCGATGAAGAGCCAATTGCGTGAATTGGACAGGCCGTAGACCCCAGACTGGGCCGGGGCAAATCCGCGAATTGTCGCAGCGTTAAAGGCACGAGGTACCATCTGGTCAAACGGCATTGACGGCTACTTTGGCGGTTCGCTTGAGCTGCATTTTTTTGTGGCGGGGATCGGCGGCAATCAAGTGGCGCACCTGGTCTGAAAGCTCGCGCCAGTGGCTGATGAAGTAGCCCGCCGACGGGTTGGCCATGACCTCTGCCCGCTGTTCTTCAATGATCTGAACAATAGTGAGAGTTTCGCTTCGGGTTGGCTCGGGTTGTGTCGCTGCCAGAGCCGTAAAGGCGGCGGCGACACGATCAAACTCGGCGTTAATGGTGGGCTTGATTTGCTCAGCCCATTCGATTTGGTTAGGAGTACCGGTCATATCTTAAGGTTTGAATTTCAGTTTGTTGGCAATACGGACTTTTCCACCGAGGTAAGATTGCCAGCGGCCATCTTTTTCTCCAAGGCTGAATTCTTCGCTGATGCTTCTAGAATGTCAAGCCGGATGAACCGCATCGAGCTAAGTGCCAGCGCGAAGCTGGGCTGGTTGCCGATACGGAGCAGACCCTCGCGGACTGGATTTAACAAATGCGTTTCGCTCGATCCCAAGTGAGGGTCTTTCTTGCAACTGCACGGACTGCTACGTGGGGCTTAGGGAGGAGCAGAAGTAGCGATGCGAGGATGATCGAAAGCGAAACGTCAAGCACCGATACCGGACGATCCAGCAACAGTGCAAACCCAATGGTGAACAGAACAGTGGCTGACGTGGCGCGGGAAGTGAACAAGGCGATCTCCTCTTGGCCTAAGAAAATAAGAAGGAAACGCTGCCTTAGTTCAACGGATCAGTGGGAGCACAGAATGGTGTCCCCATTAACCAATATCGGTTAAGTATGCTTGATTGTCAAGTTAAACTGTGTCAAGGTTAAGTAGTTTGTTTACCAAAATTGGTTAATTTTCTGAAGAAGGTGTTGTGTGGACGTCTCATTACTGATCCGCCAGAAATTGGATGAATTGGGGAAAGGCCAGAAAGATCTGGCCCTGGCTACAGGTGTGACTGAGTCTTACATTTCACAACTGCTTGCCAAGAAGAAATCGCCTCCAGCACCCGGAAGGAGCGAGATCTATGAAAAGATTGGCGTATACCTGGGCCTACCTGACGGCGAATTATCGAAACTGGCTGAAGTACAGCGGCAGACCGAGTTGAAACGAAGAATTGGGGAAGTTCCTGTTGCTCTGTATGAACAGACGCGGGAGACTCTACTGATCAAATGTGCAGAGGGAAAGCGCGAGGAGCTCAGGCGGATTTTTGAGAAAGATTCATATGGGGAATTGGAGCAATTAGTCAGGCAGACGCTGATTGCGATGGCTGGTGGAGAGATTGAGTTGGACGAAGGCCTGGTTTCGTGGGACTTGGATCTGAAGACATTTGCGATAGATGCGGTAGTGGGAAAAGTTAAAAAGTCATTCGTTTACGGGGAGCAGGTGGATGAACCGATCGAGCCTGGATTCGAGCAGTTTCGCCGCGACAAGTCCATGAGCGGGGATATCAAACGCGATGAGCTGGAATTCTTGAGAAGCCTGCGTTTCAAAGACAGAAAGCCGACTGCCATTTATTATTATCGAGAACTGCAGAATTTGAGAGATCCGCTGCATTTCAAAGAAAAAAATGAAGCTTGAACGAGACAATTGGATCTCGTGCCGCTGGCAGCAATGGAATCCCCCAATCTCATGACAGTTTGCTGACAACTTGCTGATCTTGACGAGAGGTATTAGGTAGGGCATATATCGCTTAATAGAACCTGAAGAGGATCTCTATGAATGAACGACGATATTCGAAATTATTAGTCCTGAGCCTGATTCCCGTTTTGGCGGCGTTTTTTGTTGCTGGAATCCGGTCTGACAGCGTTGGGGCACAAGAAGTTCTGCGATTCACAGGCGCTACCAATTCTCAGACCCTGGCACTGAGCGCGGACGACAATTTACTTGCCGTAGCCAATCCGGACAACAACAGCGTCACTCTGTTTGACACACGGGGCGGGGCAAATACGTGGCTAGCTGAAGTGCGTGTTGGCGAAGAGCCAAACGGGGTGGCGGTGTCTCCTGATGGCACCAGAGTCTACGTTGCCAATACAGTAAGTGGAACTGTAAGCGTCATCGCCGTCAACCGTATCGCCAATAGCTACGACACGGTGGTGGCCACAATTCCAGTTGGCACCGAACCCTATGCCTTGGCCCTGACGCCTCGTGGCCGCAAGCTCTACGTCGCCAATTCACGGTCTAATACTGTATCTGTGATCGACACCGCGACCAATCGTGTAACCAGGACGATTGCGGATGTTGGTTTTGAGCCGCGTGGAATTGCGATAACCAACACTGGCGGTGAAGACAGCCAAGAAACCGTCTATGTCACTCAGTTTCTCGCACTGCCCGTACCCGGCAAAGTAGACGGCTTTGACGACGCCAAAACTGGTAAGGTAACTGTGATCTCGGCCTCAACCGACACCGTTGTGAGCGAGGTGACATTGCAACCGATGGTTGATACGGGCTTCAAAGCCGCCGGCGACGCCCTGAAAAAGATTGCTCCTCCGGCGGCCATCACCGAGGCTGATCTGAAGTTTGTTACTGGTGCCTATCCTAATCAGTTGAACAATATCGCTATTCGCGGGCGCTATGCTTTCGTGCCCAACACCGGCGCTTCACCAAACGGACCTGTGCGATTTGACGTAAATACGCAGAGCCTGTTGAGTGTAATTGATCTCGATTCGCGCCAGGATGCGGGGCAAACGGTCAACATGCACCGCGCGGTGGCCTTGCAGACAGCAACCCCCAAGCGCTTCCTGACCGTACCGTGGGCAATGGCACTCAAGAAAACAGTAAATGAAGGCTATGTCGTAAGTGCGGCATCCAATGTCGTCGTCAAGGTTAAGTTCAATCCCAACACCGGAGCCACCACTGTTGAGAATGACCCCACCAGCCCCACGCGGGTCTTGCAGCTAGCAACTGGCAAGAATCCGCGTGGCATCGTGATCAGTTCAAACGACCGCACGGCATACGTTATGAATTATGTTTCTCGCGACGTCACGGTGATCGATCTGACCGGTACGGTTGAGCGAGTCAGTGCGACGCTGAAGGCCGCGAACCTGCCTACAGCGGGAACGGTCGAAGACCGCATCCAAATTGGCAAGGAGCTGTATCACACCTCGATTGGCGAGTTTGATCCGATCGCTCCCGGTCAGCCTGCGATCACGGGCCGGATGTCGAACAACGGTTGGGGCTCTTGCTCCTCTTGTCATCCGCTGGGTCACAGCGATAACGTAGTTTGGATCTTCGGAGCTGGACCCCGGAGGACCATTCCCCAGCACGTCGACTTTGCCAACGGCGATTTGAATTCGATTCGCGGCCTGAACTGGTCTGCAATCTTTGATGAAGAGGAAGATTTCGAAAACAACATCCGGGGTGCATCGGGAGGTCAAGGTCTGCTGGTGCTGGCGGATGGCATTACGCAAGACCCAGCCTTGGGCGCTTTTACCCCAGCCTCCGGTGGACGGAAGCAACTCACCGTACGCGGTGTTGGAGCCTGGGACGCACTCAAGAACTACATCGCCAAAGGCATACGTACCCCGATCTCGCCGGTTTCAAGCACTGAGCCAGATGTCGTTGCTGGCCGTCAATGGTTTAGCGAGGCCAAGTGTCAGAACTGCCATGGCGGCGCGCAGTGGAGTGTATCGAAGGTTCGTTACACGCCCGCGCCCGACGCATCTCTCATCAATGCGGGTCAGATACTGACTGAACTTCGAGCCGTGGGCAGCTTTGATGCCACGGCTTCAAACGAGGTAAGGCAGAATGCAGCAGCTCCGCTTGGTGCGGCTGGCTTCAATCCGCCCTCTCTTCTTGGATTGCATGCCTTCCCAAAGACATTTCTGCACAACGGAAGCGTTGATAGTCTGGAAGGCGTGATGGCACTGGTGGCACATCGTGCTTCCGGCACTTCTGGTGTTGACACGCTGACCGACGCCACCAAGCGCCGTCAGCTCGTCCGCTTCTTGTTGTCGATCGACGCGCGAACTCCAGTCATTGCCCCTGCTGCTGCAAGCCAACTGAATATCACCAACTCGGCCAGCTACATCGGTAACGAAGGCGCGCCTCTTGCTGCTGCCGCTTCATTTGGAGCAAAGCTCGCCTCCAGAGTTGTAAGTGCAGCCTCATCGGCCCTACCTGGCACGCTCGATGGCTCGACCATGACTCTGCGAGATGCATCGGGTGTCCTAAAGCTGGCGCGGCTTTTCTTTGTATCACCGGGACAGGTAAACTTTGAAATTCCATCGGGATTGGCCAGTGGCACGGCGACGGCTACCGTTTACACAGCAACGGGCGAGGTGGCGGCCGGCAACGTGACGGTTGGCCCGGTGGCACCTGGTCTCTTTTCCATGAGTGGAGATGGCAAAGGCATTGCTGCAGTTACGGCAATCCGTGTCAATGCCGATCAAACGCAGTCGCCACTGGAATTGTTCCGTTGCACGGGAAGTGGATGCGTCGGGACGCCGGTGGATGTTACATCGGGTCCGGTGTTTTTGTCGCTCTTTGGAACGGGCATCCGTGGTCGAAGCAGCATTGCAGGTGTGCGCTGCACAGTTGGTGGAGTGGATTTACCGATCCTCTTTGCCGGCGCACAAGGTGCACCTGGACTCGATCAAGTAAACGTGGAATTACCCGCCAGCCTGAGAGGGCGAGGTGAAGTGCCGGTTGTCCTGACTGTGGATGGGAAGGCCGCCAATACGGTGACGCTTACGATTCAGTAAATCCGCTGCTTTGCACTGGCCGGTTTTCGCTTCCTGAGGGGGGAGTGGAAACCGGCGTTTTTTTCGTTTTCAAGCTACTTGGACAGTACGAGACTGAATCGGTTCGATCGCCCTCGAATGCCACCTACGAAGCAGGTGAATGCAATTGTCAAAGGAATTTGTATTGAAGAGGGCGTATCGGAAATCCCCATCTTCGACCCATTGAATGGTCTTGGCGCTCGTTGATCCACCATAATTTTCCACGACAACCCGGGTAAACGGATTGATCTCGGCGTTGCCCAAACAGAAGTAAAGCCCTCGCTGAGTCATGTCATGGCGGTGGTTTGCAGGCATACAGTAATGCCGGATCTCAATCTTCGAAGATGTCGATACGGCTTGAAGGAACTGCATGAACTCAAGAACGCCTTTGGGCACCAATTCGCCATTTGGGCCAGTCTGACTCGGGGCAACAACGTAAATGGCATGCGCAGATGCCAGAAAATCGCTGAGTGAAAGCTTGCAGATGGACTGGGACGAGCTCTCTGAAGCAATGGGCTTCTTCTTCTCTCGCCATTGCAAGTGCCAGCTATCTGGTGCCAGTTCAACCGTCTGCGTTTCGTCGCCCGTTGGATTTGCTCGAAACAGGCTTTGGTTGATCGCGCCGCGAATCTTGTAGAACGATGATTTGAGGACAATCTTTTTGCCGACTGTATGCAACCAGTCCACTCCATCAGATCCCAAATCTTTAGTCACAAACTCGATCAGGTTGACGCCTTCTTCCGGCGTATTCGAATTCAAAAGGCGGTCAACCAACTTCTTGAGGACTAATAACTGCTTGGGCGCAAAGGTGCAGCCCGATTCGAGCCAAGCCCGGAGTTGCTCTATCTCACCACGACTGAGGCAGACAGTCATATAAGGAGTGTACTCATATGGTGCTCCATAGTCTATAGCTGAGTGCTCCTATGAGTGCGCATTGCCGGCATCGGAACATTCCGCTGAAGAGTCTGTTGAAGTGGGAGAAAACTCATCATGAGTTTTCCGTAAATCTCTTGTTATCAGTCGATTGACAGTGCAGCATAATCTCATGCGCCGGTGATCGCGACTCTGGCGACACACTCTCACGAAAGAGGAATACTCCAATGAACATGGATATTTCTGGTATTGGCATTCAGGCGAATGTACCAATGGAGTCCCGGATCTCAGATGCCATCATCTCCGATCCATACATGCGCGGCTATGTTTCGGGCATCATAGACGGTGCACTTAACCGGCCTTTTGAAGAAGACAACTCGAGCTATCCAAGGGGAATTGATCCACCATTGCTCCCGCACTGGACTCAACCCTTCAAGGATGGCTACCGCAGCGGATTTCAGGCCGGATTGTTGATTCGCTAAGCGCGTGCTGTTGGGATTCTGCTGCCCACGTTGGCAGCAGAATCTACTTGACGGCGACTACCGAGATCGCGACGCGACCGCGCGGCAAAGCAAAGGGCTGGGCCGTGGAACGTGTGGGGGGGCGCAGCAGGAAGAAGCTGGCGTAGGCTCCGTTCATCTTTGAGAATTCCGTCATGTCTGCCAGGTAAACGTTTGTTGCCACTACTTTGGTAATCGAGCTTCCCAGGAGCTTGAGCCGGGCATCGAGAGCCCCAAGTATCGCCGCGGTCTGTTGCTCAACATCTGCCCCGCCTGCGGGTAGCTCGACTCCACACTGAATGAATTGCTTCAACGCCTTACAACCAGCCGGGCGGTCAAGCGAAGGCGCTTCAATCTCACCGTTCTGTCTGGACTTATTGGCGAAGGCCGTGATTTCGATCGGCGTCTCAACAGGAAGCTTTGGGACAAAAAGCGTGGTGCGGGGAGGAATCTTGCCTGAGAAGGTATCCTTCAACACTTGTTCGACAATCGACTCCTGGGATTTGTCGGTTAAGTAGATCTGCAGCGAGAAGATGTTGGCTACATCCATCTGGCCGAGCCGCAGGATGTTGCGGACGTTGTTCAAGCACTGGATCGCCTGACCGCGCGTATCGGCAGGTCGTTTGCCAGACCCATCGCCGACTCCCTGGCCTGAGACAAATACAAAATCCCCGAAAGCGAGACCAGGTGAGTAAGGGCCTACCGGCTTGGGGCCGGATGTTGGAATGAGGGGCTTAACTTCCTGTCCGTAAACAACAATAGAGAGGATCGCCAGTAGAACTATGCGCATCCTCTCTACTCTAATCGAAGCTTGGACTAGTTGGGGTTTTCTTTCTCGGTCGGGCGCCGCTTAAGCGTAGGCCGCTCATCTTCGTCGGTCTTGGTCTTCTTGCCGTCTTCGTCCTCAACTGTCGAGGTGCCATCGCCTGGCTTGCGACGCAGACGCGGGCGATTGGGATCTTGCGGGTCCAGCTTACGACGATTGTGCATCGCGCTGAGACGGGCCTTCACGTCCTGGAATTCGCTCGTGGTGACAACGTACTCAGGCTTCTCTTTGAGCAATTCCTGGATGTTTTTCTGTGCGGTGGTCACGCGATCATCCGTCGGAGGATGCGAAGAGAACACCTTGGCCAGCGTACCCGGCTTGCGCTTCTCTTTCGATTGCAGCTTTTCAAAGAAGTCGATGAAGGCACCTGGATCATAACCGGCCTTGTACATGTATTGAAGGCCCAGCAAATCAGCTTCGCGCTCAAAGCCTCTGCTGAACATCAGAAAGCCCACTGGGATGGCGATCTGCGCAGCCTGCCTGATTCCGAATCCAGCCCAGCCACCCATGAAGATGAGCGGAATGGTAGCAAGATTGGCAATCTGGCCACGAGTGGCACCACGTGTGCCGTGGCGGGCTGCGATGTGAGCAATCTCATGTCCCATAACGCCAGCTAGTTCTGCTTCGGTGTCGGCTGCCAGAATCAAGCCTGAGTTGATGAAGAAGAAGCCGCCTGGCAGGGCAAAGGCGTTGATCTCTTCAGAGTCGACTACCTTGATCGTAAAGGGGACTTTGGCATCAGAGTTGCGAACCAGATTCTGACCCACACGGTTGATATACTCGGCCACCACTGGATCGTCAACGATCTTGGCAGACCGCTCTATATCCTGAGCCAGACCCTTGCCCAGTGCAATCTCTTTCTCAAGCGAGTAGAAGTTGACGCCCTTAGAAACATCGCGTTCGCCGATGTCGTCGGGATTCTTCTTGCTGGTCTTCTTCTTCTCTACTTTCTTTTCCTTTTCAGCGGGCTTGGTATCGGCTTTTGCTTTGGGATCTTTGGTTTCGGTATCTTCCTGCGCTAGTGCGAGGCCGAGAGAGAGAACGAAAGTTGTGAGAATCTTCATGTGGCGAATTGCCTCCAGATCTACCTGTCTACAGCTTATAACGTATTGTGGAAAGAATGAGTTTCGAAATGCGTCCAGATCGTCATCATTTTCCCGTTTGCGCGAACCTGCACTACCTCAATCACGCCGCCGTCGCGCCGCTGCCCAGGCCCGTTGCGGATGCTATGCGCTGGTACGCCGACGATGCCATGAACTGGGGTAGTTATCACTATCCAGAGTGGATGGCTGCCTGCGAAGGTGTGCGCTCCGAGCTCAGCCGTATGATTGGCTGTCACACAGGCGAAGTCGCCATGGTCAAGAACACCAGTGAGGGAATCGCAACCGTGCAGATGGGCCTGACCTGGAAGCCTGGCGATATCATTGTTGCGTTTCGTGAAGAATTTCCCGCTAACTACTACTGCTGGAAGCTACTTGAGGAGCGAAAAGGCTGCGTCGTTCGCTGGCTCAGCCTCTATGATCCACTCGATAAAGTAGAAGAGGCCTGCCGTGGGGCAAAGTTGCTTGCCATTAGTTGGGTCA
This sequence comes from Acidobacteriota bacterium, assembly GCA_043718395.1. Taxonomy (GTDB): domain Bacteria; phylum Acidobacteriota; class Terriglobia; order Bryobacterales; family Bryobacteraceae; genus Bryobacter. The sequence goes on along the minus strand of JAYSVS010000125.1, from coordinate 24,048 downwards.
ATTATCTCAGTGGCTTCCGTGTAGATCTTAAAGCGATTGGTGATATCTGCAAACGCGAAAACGTCTTTTATTTTGTTGACGCCATTCAGGGCCTTGGTGCCTTCCCGCTTGACGTCAAGGTCTGCGGCATTCATGCCCTCGCAGCAGACGGTCACAAATGGCTGCTTGGGCCAGAAGGCTGGGGCGTTTTTTACGTCGATCAAGCTGTTCAGGATCATATATTTCCGGTAGAATTCGGATGGACTACTGTAAAGCAATGGGCTGACTATTCCAGCCGAGATATGACCCTCCGAACGGACGCCGGGCGGTACGAGCCAGGCACGCTCAACGTCTCCGGCAGTTTTGGCTTGCGCGCCTCGATGAAATTGCTGAATGACTTCGGCATCGATCATGTCGCCGCAAGAGTTATGGGGCTGGCTAACCGTCTCGAAGCCGGCTTACGACATCTCGATTGCGAACTGATGCTCGACCGTGACCAAGCCATGGGCTCAGGCATCCTCAGCTTCCGAAAAGCAGGTGTTGATTCTAACCGTTTGCACGCCGAACTTAAAGCGCGAAAGATATTGTCTGCACCAAGGCAGGGCTGGGTCCGCTTCTCCCCGCATTTTTATCTTGAACTCGAAGAGATGGACGCCGTGATTGACCTGGTTCGTGATAGCTTGAAGGCAATATGAAACTTGGGGCAGTCACCTACAACATCCTGAAGGATTGGGATCTAGACACTATTATCAAAAACCTCGAAGCCACTGGTTTTGAGGCTGTCGAGTTGAGAACACAACACAAGCATGGGGTGGAGCCCACGTTGACCAAGGACGAGCGCATTGCTGTTGTGGCGAAGTTCTCGCGCTCGAAAGTCCGTTTGTTAAGTTACGGATCGACGGCTGAATTTCAGTCTTCGGATGAAGCAGTTCGCCGCAAGAATGTGGATGACGCCAAGAAGTTTATCGACCTCGCGCATGACACGGGTGCCTGGGGGGTCAAGGTGAGACCGAACGGCATGCCCGAGGGCATACCTGAAGCAACCACGATTGGCCGTATCGCCGAGTGCCTGAGAGAATTGGGTGACTATGGGTCAGGTCATGGGGTCGAAATCTGGGTGGAAGTACACGGCAAGATCACCCAGAATCCTCCCGTGAGCGCGGCGATCATGAAGGCGACAAAGCACCAACAGGTAGGTCTCTGCTGGAATTCGAACCCAACTGATCTGGTTGGGAGCAGCATCAAGCCGAGCTTCGAGTTGCTAAAGCCCTGGATCAAGAACGTCCACATCAACGAACTCGCAGGGCCATATCCTTATCGTGAACTCTTTTGGATGCTGCGCGACATGAAGTATGAGCGCTACACGCTCTGCGAGGCCACCGAGAGTAAAGAGCCGGAACGCTTCTTGCGCTGGTATTCAGCGATGTGGCGCGAACTCAACCGGGTTTAGCGAGCTTTTTCGATTTCGGTCAATGCGAAGCCTTTGGGCAAGGCTACTGTGAAGCTATTCAGTTGAACGGTGCCCACAGTATAACCTGGGTTCTCCCTGCGTTCTTGCTGGTCATCGATTGTCATCTGACTGATGGCGTTCGAAATGAAGGAGTTGCTGAGGAGATTCCAAATCTGGGGTGAGCTCTCGACTTGAGATAGTTTGGGAGAGCTGAACTGAATCGGCGCAGCATCTATCATGGAAATGGCTATCAACAGGAAAAGAGACTGAAAATACTTCATACCTTTGTATGATTCCAGTTTGGGGTAAATGTTTCGGATCGCTAGACGTTTTAGCGTTTCATTTCAATGAATTAGGATAAAGTGCTGAGCAGTCATTCCTTTGCGATTCGCCAAAAAGATAGCCGCTCTGAGAAAAGATTTGGTGGCCTGAAAGAATTCGGCCGCCGCTATGCCCTCGCTTGGCTAGCCTTCTATTGGAAGCATTTCCTGCTTCAGCAACCCAGCCGGGATCGACAAAAAGTGCTGGTCGCGATGCACAAGGATGAATTGGTTAGCTGATGCTGAGGCAGCGATCAGCGAATTTATGGCGGGAAGTCTTTGTGTTGCCGCCACCTTCAGATCAAAGGCTCTTCGGGCAATGCTCGCGCTGATGTCAACCGTAGCCATCAGCCCGCTTTCCAGTAGCTCTAGCACCGCAAGCGCCGCTTCCTCACCCTGCAACTTGACGCGCAACTCAAGCCAGGTTGGCGCAGCAACATAGACGCTTTCATGAACCAAGATTTCGTCCACTCTAGCCGCTCCATCTTCCTTCAGGACATGGGCCAGGATTGCTGAGGTGTCTAGAAGATACACTTAGTCTTCGCTTGCACGCTCTGCAATCAACTCCTTGATGAGATTGCGGTTTTTGATGGTTCCACCAAGTTCCTGAATCCGGTCGAGTATCTGCCTCTTGCTAGGAAGAATTCTGATGTGAATCGTGTTTGGCGCAGTGCCTGCTGTCCAATCGAGTCTGGTACCGGGCTCGAGACTAAGTTCCCGCGCCAGCTCCGCTGGAACAGTGACTTGATTTTTTCCTGTCAAGGTAGAGATCATTGCCTTGATTTTAGTATATCAAGGGCAGCTTCCCAATTCCTGATCACCACAATCGAAGGGCTCTCCGTCGAAGCCACCGTCGGCACAAGGAATCTTTTCCCATCCGGCGACACATCAAAACCGAGAACACCATGCACTGCCGAACGCGCCTCGGGCGGAATCGTAAACAAAGGCGTTGGCAAACCTGCAATCGGAATCCTCGCGGCGAGGACTTGGCTGCTGCTATTCAAAAAGTAAAGTTCCTTTCCGTCTGGTCTCCAACGCAGACTAATCGCGCCAGACTTGGAAATCAGCTTCCGTTCCCCAACCGGGTGCAATTCAGGAGTCTTCGAAACCGCCTGCAAATAGAGTTCTGGGCGTCCCGACTCGTTCGACATAAACGCCACCATCGACATATCGGGGGAGAAGTGGGCATTAGCTTCATGAAACGGCGTTTGGATAAAAGGAAGCAACTCCGGCTTGGCACCGCCATTGAGGTCCACCACAAAAATATCGCCCTGCCCTTCTGCTTCCGTAAGCGGAGTTCCAATGTTGTTGAAAAGGATGTACCGGCCGTCGTTAGACCATGAGGTCGGTGACATAAAGGGAGCCTCAGGCAGTAGCACTTCCCTGCCGGATTCATCAATCGAAGAGATAGCCAATTTCGGTGGCTCACCAACCGAGCGCATATAAACGACAGACCGTGAATCTGGCGACCACACCGGTGCATGACGATCTGCGAACGGTGCGGCAATTCTGCGCCCCGTCCCGGTGGCTGTATCTATAATCCGCAAATAAGTCATTCCCGCCGTGACATCGTACTCTTCAATCGCAATGTGCTTGCCATTGGGCGACAAGGCGGCAAATCTGCTACTCAACCCGCCAGCCGTTGCCGCAGACAACACTTTACCTTCGCGGTCTACCCAATTAAATTGCGTACGCTCGAGATGAGCTTGATAGGCAATTACCCCCGCCTTCGACACTGCGAAGTCCGCAGCGCCGGTCGTGAGAAAGGCCGGAACTCGCTTGGCTAGCGCAATCGGCGCCGCAGGTGCCTTTAGCGCTGCCGGATCAAACGGCTGCGCCACTAGCGTACCCGAATTCACCGACACCAGATAGCCAGTTGAGGGTGTAAGAAGAGACTGGGTGTAAGCGATTCGAGTCGAAAACTCTCCGAGTTGAATCTCAGCAGACTTTCCGTCGAAGGGAATCATCAAGCCCTCGCGACGAAACGGTTTCGACCCGGGCCGGTAAGACAGGAAGTACTTGTCGCCGGGAAGTGCCGACGGCCAAGGATAAAACCGTTCGATTGGCTGCAGCTTGGTTCCAGTAGGCGAGACAAATGCAGAGCGCCGGTTGTTGGAGAGCAGCAAGAGGGTTCCGGGGAAGGGAAGGCCTGAAGAAACCACGGCGAGTGAATCTGAAATCACAACACTTGAAGGGCTTCCTGGCGTCAACCTCCTCAACTTCCCGGAAGATGTGAAGTAGAGCGACCCGCCGTCGGGCGACCAGAAAACCGCGCGCGTATCCTCACCTTCAGGAATCAAGTGCGATTCCAGTTGATTGAAGTTGCGTAAAAACATCTGAAAGTGTCCGCTCTTATCCATTGCCAAAAAAGCGATGGTGTTTCCGTCGGGAGACAACGCAAAAGACTGTCGCGGCGTTGCCGCTTCGAGGAAGAATCCAGCAGGCGGGCTGATCGTGAATTGCATCGGAGGCATCACTGCTGGAGCTTTCAAATTCACGCCAACCCACATCGCTCCCGCCAGTGCGACGATGGCGCCCGAGACGTAAAGCGGAAGTCGAATCCTCTTTGCCACCTGCAAAGGCGGCGAAGGCATCAGCTCCAGATTGCTGCGTATCACAGCTGTTTGTAGAGGTGCAATGAACCGGTAGCCTTGTCCCGGCAACGTCTCTATATAACGAGGCTGATCGGCAGAATCATTCAGCGTCTGTCTCAGCTTATTCACCGCAGCGTTCAGTCCGTGATCGAAGTCTCCGCTGGTAACCCCCGGCCACAATTGTCGCTGCAATTCAAGTCTGCCCACCAGCTCTCCTGGCTGGTCAATCAAGATCGATAGAATCCTCAGCGGCTGGCCCTGTAAGCGCAAGACAGAACGGTGCTTTCGCAACTCCCCTGAGTTCGGGTCGTATTCAAAAGGGCCGAAAGTGACGCGAGGGCGCAATGTTTGTTGAGTGCTCATTCTGCTACCTCTCGAATGACCAAAGCGTATCACGGCTGATACTGCGAAGTAACACATCTATTTTGTTCAGTTTGCGCGCTGATGTCGATCCGATGCGGAAGAGATGCAATTCATTCAAGATTTCAGCCTAGAGTGCATCTCATGACACCGATATCAATTCGAATCAGTCTGATCGCGTTTGCATCCTTGTCCCTTTGGGGCCAAATGGAAGTGGTTGCTACCGGCCTACAAGCACCACAGAAACTGGTCTTGACTCCTCGCGGCAACTTTCTCGTCACTGAAACAAATACTCAGCCCAACCTGGGCAGAATCTCTTTCGTCAGCCGTAGCGGCACGCGAAGGAGCCTGATCGAAGGCATGCCTTCAGGCACTGAAGTTGTTGGCGGTGGAGCTGGACCCAGCGCCATGGCATTGCGCGAGCGAACGCTTTACGTGACCATAGGCGGTGGAGACAGTGAGCGGCGCAATGCTACTGGTGCCTCCATCCACAACCCTGCCGGCGTTTCTTCACCCATATTCGTCTCTCTGCTTGAAATCCGATTCAGCCTGGATCTCGATCAGATTGGCGGCACCTTCCGAATGACCACCGCCCACCAAGCCACTCTCGCCGATGGTGGCGAGATCGAATTGGACGATACGATCAGTGCCAAGGCCACCATCCGGGTTCTTACCAGCTTTCCTGTCTCTGTGCCAGAAGGCACCGGCTATCGCTTCTCCAACCCATGGGGCCTCGCCTTCTCGGCAGACGGTACCGCGCTGTGGATGATTGACGCTTCGCAAAACACGCTCAGCCGGGTGGAGATTGCGACAGGCCGATGGCAGCGAATCATGCGTTTCGGCCCTACCCCTAATCCCACACCAATTGGGGCACCCGTGATCGAAGCAGTTCCAACCAGCATCCGCGTTTACGGCGACCAGCTTCTGATCAGTTTCCTGAGCGGCTTCCCCTTCCCGCGCAGCGCTGCCAGAGTCCTTGTCATAAATCCCGCAGCTAGAACCGCTGAGCCGTTTATCTCAGGCCTCACCTCTGCAACAGATGTCTTCTGGCGCGAACGCAGCGGCCAGCGGGCTCAATTCTTCGCTCTTGAATTTAGCCTCACCCAGAGTGCCATGCCAGCCGGCCCGGGCCGGCTGCTGCGCTTTGAATCGCCCGAGCCGACAGTTGTTGCCAGCGACCTCCGCGCCCCTGTCAGCATGGCCTTTGACGCTTCCAGCGAAGAGCTTTTCGTTTTGGAACTCAGCGGCCGCATCTTGAAGGTTTCCGTGAAGTAGGCAAATTTAGAGCCGGCTCAGCAGCGTGGTCATCACACGGATGCCGTCCCACAGATTTTGCAAACGCAGATTCTCGTTCGGGGCATGCTGATTATTGTCATGATTTACGATTGGCACCATGATTAGCGGCATCCGCGTGACTTCCTCAAACATTGCCAGCGGGACGCTGCCCCCATGCGAGGGAATTTGCACCACCGGGCCAGACACCGATTCCACCAGCTTCACCACTTCTTGTGCGATCGGCAAATTCAGCGGCGTCCGCACCGAGTTATAACCCTCGCGGGCCGTCATACGGACTATCTTTGCGTGCTTGCGCCGTTCAGCATCGGTAGGCACACGATCCAGCACCAGATATCCCTGTGCCGCAATATGCGCCTTTACCCGGTCTAACTGCGTCTGCCAATGAAGCCCCTTTACCAGGCGAATGTCTAGCGTCGCATTCGCCTCTGCTGGCACTACATTGGTCGCCATCTTGCCTACATTCGCCGACTGTATCCCGCGTAAGTTCAAGGTTGGCAGTGAGTAAGTCTCAAAGAGCCGCTTGCCGTCACCCTCAGTCTCAGAAATCCCCAGTTCCTCTCTCAGCATTTCTTCTACAGCGGGAATCTTCTGAATTGCCACCAGCTCGGCGGCGTTAAACGGCACAACCCCCTTGTAGAAATCCTTGATCAGCACATGGCCCTCGCCGTCGCTAAAGCCCGCTATCAGCCGTGTCAGACGCTGCGCCGGATTCGGTACCCAACCTCCGTAGTGCCCGGAGTGCAGACCCTTCTTCGGACCATAGACAGTCAGATCGAGTTGGGTTACACCACGTACGCCAAAGACAACCGACTGCTGCCGGTTCTGGTGGACCGGCCCATCGCAGATCAACCACAGATCTCCCTTCACCAACTCTTTATGCGCATTAAGATATTCGGTCAGGTGAGTGGAGCCAGCTTCCTCTTCACCCTCAAAGAAGAAGCGGATGTTCGACTGGTGCTTCAGCCCAAGCGACTTGATCGCGTCAAGGGCAATTGCCATCGCCATAATCGGTGCCTTATCGTCAGCCGAAGCACGCCCATAGAGCCGCCACTCCCCGTCATATCTGGCTTGTTCCAGCGGCAACACCTTTCCCGCACTATCACGCAACTCGGGCAGAAAAGGCTGATTATTGAGCCACTCACCGGGATTTACCGGCATACCGTCGTAATGCGCATAGAAGTTCACAGTGCGTTTGGCACCCGGCGTCAGAATTTCGCCAAACACAATGGGTGCGTAGTCACTAAGTTCCAGCAACCGCATCGGTACTCCACGCTGCTCAAACATCTTCTGAATCGCCAACGCATTGCGGCGCACATTTGGCAAATCCGACGAGACATTCGGGATCGAAACCAAGCCGGCAAATTCCCTTAGAATGGCTTGTTCCCGCGCTTTGACATAATCCTGCACAGCGTCAGCGGCAATGAGGCAAGTGCCTGAGAAGCAAAGTGCGGCTATAGTTTGTATGATGATTCGCATTATCGTAATCGGAATTGTAGCGCTGAACGCCTGGGCGGGGATTCGGGCAGGAGCCGCCAGCATCGATATCACTCCACCGCCTGGAGCCGCCATGGCCGGCTACTTCTACAACCGGTCCGCCACTGGAACTCATGATTCACTCCTCGCGAGAGCGTTGGTTTTTGAAAATGAAGGTGTAAAAATTGCACTGGTTAGCTGCGATCTCACCAGCATGCCCGAGGGCATCGCCACCGAGGTACGCCGGCTTATTGAGGTTGAGACCGGCATCCCTAAAAGTCATGTGATGGTCAGCGCCACCCATGCCCATACTGCTCCGGTATTGCTTAGCGGCTGGAGCCGTTACCAACTGGATAGTGAAATGAAGCGTGTTACTGAGGCATACACAGTTGAGATCCCTCGCCTGATTGCCAAGAGCGTGCGAGAGGCCGTCCAGCAACTTCGGCCCGCTAAGCTCAGTGCCACAGTTGGTAAAGAAAGCACACTCGCATTTAACAGACGCTTCTTCATGAAGGATGGCACGGTGGCCTGGAACCCCGGAAAGGTGAACCCTAATATCGTGAAGCCTGCTGGCCCGATTGATGCAGGCCTGCCGCTGGTCTACGTAGAAGGGGAAGACGGCGTGGCGATTGCGGTCTACATTAATTACGCAATGCACCTGGACACGGTGGGAGGCCTCGAGTATTCAGCGGATTACGTTTATGCTCTTGGCGAAGCTTTGAAACTGGCCCTCGGGAAGCAGCTTGTTACGGTGTTCACGATGGGGTGTTCTGGCAATATCAACCACATCGATACGTCGGTGAAGAGACTGCAGAAGGGCCACGGGGAGGCCGCAAGAATTGGGACGATACTCGCTGCAGCGGCCCTGAAGGCACTGGATGAAGCCGAACCTGTTGAAGATACCCGCTTGAGTGGGGTTAGTTCCACAATCATGCTTGAAACAGTGAAATCCACAACTCAGGAAGTGGCTGCGGCCAGGGCAGACCGGGCTCAAGGGGGAACAACACTGGTATTGGCGAAAGCAGCACGAGTACTCGAAATTGATGCCCGCCAGGGTAAGGCCTTTGCCGCTGAAGTGCAGATTCTGAGAATTGGACGCGAACTCGTTTTTGCCGGATTGCCCGGCGAAATTTTCGTGGAACTGGGTCTCGATCTAAAGGCCAGATCGAAACTACGGTGGCCGATTATCGCTACCCAAACCAATGCCGCAATTGGTTACGTACCAAATCGCAAGGCCTACCCTGAAGGCACTTATGAGGTCTTGAGTGCCCGGGTGGCGGAAGGAAGCGGCGAGCGCCTGGTTGCTATCGCGCTGACTCTGATTTTGGAAGGAACCCAGCGATGAGAATTTCCTCAGAACAACTGACTCGAATCGTCCTGGAGCTAATGGGCCGCTATTCAAACGGACCATACGATATGAGTAACCCGGAGGCTGTCTGGTCCTTGATCCAGCGCAACTACCCTTCTGTCGACGCTGTCGGCCCACCGCCAAGCGATGAAGAAATCCGGCGGCGCTTTGTCGGTGATTTTTGGGCGTCCTACACCGTGCCACCACTCGAAACCAGAAGCAGTGGACCGACGATTGGGCCTGAGAGCGCAGCAAGTATCGAATACAACAACAGGTTGCGAGCTGCCGGAGTTACTCCAGAGATGATGGACCCGGGCCGTCGCCTGCTTGCCGAGCTGGACCTGCTTCGTGGCAACCCTATCGCAGCTTTGAGCTTTGTCACTTCTACCGCGATGGGCCGCAATCGCGAAGAAGCCATGCGAGTCGCCGCAGCAACGGGTGCCGTTTACAATTTGGCAAGTTGCCTTGCCGCTCCTCCTGTCTCGGACACCAGTGGCGAGATTAGCCACAGCTCCGGGCCAACAGTCACTTCAGGCAGACCACCTGATGCCTATGCCGATTCAGAGATCCGCGCCCGGATTGCCCGCGGCTATCATGGTGCCAGTTAGGTTCCGCGGATTACCATCACTGTCAGATCGTCGGCCTGTTCTGCCTCTCCGGCAAACAAGTCAGCGGCTTCAATGATGCGTTGCTGAATATCAATCGCCTTGAGCGACCCGGAAGCTTCGAGCAGATGCCTCACTTCGACGTCGTCCCACATCTCCCCGGCCAAATTTGTAGATTCGCTGATTCCGTCTGAGTAACACAGCAAGATGTCGCCAGCCTCGAAGGCGATCTCTTCTTGCGAGTATTGGGCAAAAGAAAGAAGGCCCACTGGCGGACCACCCGTCGACAGCCGCTCCACTTTGCCAGTGGAGGCGCGCAATAACATCGGCTCCACCTGGCCGGCATTCACATAAGTAAGTTTGCGATGCGCTGGGTCAAAGTAACCGCAAAACAGAGTGGAATAGCGCTCTGAGCGAGAGAAGGAAGCCACGGCCAGATTGAATGACCCCATCAGTTGCGATAGCGACGCGGGAGGCGTCATCACCTGTGATCGAATCGAAGCCTGGATGCTAGCCATCAAGACTGCGGCTGCAATCCCTTTGCCGGAAACGTCGCCCAGGGTAAAGAAGAGCCCTCCGCCGGACATGTCGATGAAATCATAGTAGTCGCCACCAACTGACTTGGCAGCACGGCAGCACGCACTGCAATCGAGGGTAGGGAATTGCGGATTCGTTTCCGGAAAAAGGCGCTGCTGGACGTCACGGGCTATCTCGAGCTCACGCATCATCAGGCGCGCCGCTTCGGCATCGAGACGCAAGCGCTGGTTCTCGATAGCTGATGCAGAGTAATTAGCGGCCAGCGCCAGCAGATCGACATCTTCCCTGGTGAAGCCTCCAGGCTTGTTCAGCGCCTGTAGCGCTCCGATTACGGCTCCGTCAGAGGATCATAGCGGAATCACCAGAACCGAAACCGTCTGATACGCCCCAACCGGCCCCAGGAAGCGCGGATCTTTCGAAGTGTCGTTGACGACAATTGTCTCGTTAGAGGCGATGGATGCGCCCACCAGCCCTTGGCCGGCAGGAATGCGCAATTCGTCCATTCCATGCGCTACTTTGGTCCACAACTCATTGGCCTTGCGGTCGATCAACCAGATGCTGCACCGGTCTGCACCCACAAGACTGCGGGCCATGTCAGCATTGAGTTGCAGGTTCGCTCCCGTTTCACGTGCATCGCCGATTTTGGATGCATATTCAAAGATTACGCGCGAGATGTGGTCGGCTTGCATTGTCTCAACATTGTAGCTAGCCTCGGCGGTGCTGACCAATCTCAATTACAATCTAGAGATTGATGCCGGATCAAGAAATAGGAATTCTGCGCATGGAGCTGAAGTTTTGGGGAGTCCGTGGGTCGATTCCGACACCTGCTCCCGAAAATCTGGGCTTTGGTGGCAATACGACTTGCCTTGAGTTGCGCTTAGGCAACGGGGAAGTAGTGATCATTGATGGTGGTACCGGTGCACGAAAGCTGGGCCTGGATCTCGTTGACCGTGCGGCAGGCAAGAGTCTGGATCTCGATATCTTGATGACACACTTTCATTGGGACCACATTCAGGGCTTTCCCTTCTTTGCTCCGCTCTATAGCGCCGCCAACCATGTTCGATTTCACACGAACAAGGCTGCCTCGGAAGTGAAGAACATTCTCGAAGGGCAGATGACCCACCCGTACTTTCCGGTGGCTTTCGATCTGCTTGCCGCCAAGCGCGATTTCTCCACACTTGCGGGTTCGCCTACCCACAAACTCTGCAATGGTTGGCTGACAGTTCATCCATTCCCGCTGAATCATCCACAGGGTGCCACCGGATACCGGCTTGAGTCTAATGGAGCTGTCATTGTTCATGCCTGTGATCACGAACATGGTGACCCGACGCTTGACAGGGTGATCCGCGATCATGCCCAAGGTGCCGATGTACTCGTCTACGACGCGCAGTTCACACCTCAGGAATATGAGTTGAAAAAAGGTTGGGGGCACAGTACCTGGCTTGAGGGTGTCAAGGTTGCCAGAGACGCAGGCGTGAAGCAATTGGTTCTGGCCCATCACGATCCATCACATACCGATGATTTCATGCGCGAAGTTCTTATGGCCGCGCGAGAAGTTTTCGACCAGACGATCATCGCGCGCGAGGGTTCGAGCGTTATTCTCTAGGCCTTAACGGTTGGCGAAGTACATCGGCAGGTCTCTGCCATCTTTCGTCTTCACAAGGCCCCGCGATTCGCAAGATATCTGCTGGGCAACGATCATGTAAGTGCGCTCTGAAAGATTCACCCGGTCTGGCGCGCCACTTGACTCCATTCGGGAGGCGAGATTCACCGTATCACCCCAAATATCAAAGGCAAACTTCTTCAGGCCTACAACGCCGGCAACAACGGGGCCAGAATGTAGACCCACCCTGAGCCGCCAGTTTAGTCCTGGATTTCTGGAACCCAGTTCTTGCGCTTTCGCCACGATGTCCAGGGCCGCACGGACTGCCAGCAGCGCGTGGTTTTCCGTCTCGGCAGGCAGGCCGGAAACGAACATGTAAGAATCCCCAATCGTCTTCAACTTCTCCAGTCCATATCGCGTGATGATCTGATCAAACTCTGTGAAATATTCATGCAGCTTGGCCACAAGGTCGGCCGGTGACATGGTCTCGCTAGAGAGGGTAAAGCCGACGAAATCGGTGAAGCAGACGGTGACATTGTCAAAATGCATTGGTGAGACGAAACCTTTGGAGCGCAGTTCCTCTGCAACTGGGCCAGGCAGAATATTCAGTAGCAGAGCTTCATTCTTCTCCTCTTGCACAACCAGTTGATCCCGCTGGAGGCGGATCTCGGTTGTGCGTTCTTCAACTGTCCGCTCCAATTGACGGTTTGACTCGCGAAGGCTGCGCAAACGCCAGCGGAAGACACTCCAAATCAGCCCCCCAAGAACAGCAGCATAAAGCGCATAGGCCTACCAAGAGCGGTACCACGGCGGCAATATCTTCAACTCAAGTGAGGCCTCGGGAGAGACCAACCCATTTGGATTGCGAGCCCTCACCCGCAGTTTGTAGTTGCCCTCCCAAAGGTTACTCAGATCTTTCCAGGCCTCTGTTGACCAGGGCGAGGCATCGTCCAGAGGCTTATTGAGAGCCAGTTGGTACTCGACCCGGTCAGGAGCGTCGAAAAAGGGTGCCGCAAATTCGATGCGGAGATTGTTTTGTCCCGGGAGAATTGAAATCGGTTTGGTGGGTGCGCCCTCAAAGATGACCTGTCGCGTATCCGAGATCAGGAGCCGCCGGATTAAGACCGCCAGTTTAGGAGTGCATTCGTAATGGTACTAGCGGACGATTAGAACCGGTGCGGAGACCCCGTGCCGCACGGCGTCGATGGTGGATCCAAAAATGAGGTCCTTGATGCCGGAGTGGCCATGAGCGCCCATGATGATGAGGTCAGGCGCAAAGATGCGTGCCGCTTCGATGATTGCCTTTCGTGGGCTTTCGCGGTGGACGATTTTGATTTCCGCATCCACACCTTGTTCGGCAAGCTTTGCTGCAATGCGGGCCAGATAGAGCGTGCCCTCTTCCACCTCGGCGGTTTCACTCAACTCGCCATAAACCTGGCTGGTTACCCCTTCTTCGGCGTGCAGCAAAAGCAATTTGGCCTTGTGCTGGCGGGCCAACGCACTGGCATGAGCCAGAGCCGTCGAATCGCGGTTGGAATGATCGAGAGGCAACAGAATGATTTTGTATGCGGGCGGGTCGATGGCCGGGATCTCTGGCAGCGGCATGGTATCGACCTGGGGTACTGCACTTGGCCTCGGGAGCCACGGCGATGCTGTAACCCAGAGCAGTAATCCAAGAATAGGTGCAATCAACGCAATCGCCCAGAGCCCGAGCGGGTTGAGCGTCTGCCAGGCAAGCCTCAAGTTTAGGCCGACAATGATTGCCGCCGTAAGCCAAGCCAGAATCTTCACCCACAGTGCATTTGCGAATTCGCCCATCTTCGCTTTGTCAGAGGTGAAGTGGATCAACGGGATGATTGCGAAGGGAAGTTGAAGACTGAGTACAACCTGACTCAGAATCAGAAGTTGGTAAATGGCGGCATCACCAGCAATTACGATGGTCAGAATCGCGGGGATGATGGCCAGGAGTCGCGTAAGGAGGCGGCGTAACCAAGGTTGCATGCGCAGATTGACGAAGCCCTCCATCACAATCTGTCCTGCCATTGTGCCAGTGATGGTGGAGGACTGACCGCTGGAAAGGAGTGCAACCGCGAAGAGAACACTGGCCATCGTAGTGCCAAGCAGAGGCGCAAGCAACTGGTGGGCCTGCTGGATTTCCCGAACTTCCTGACCCGACTTGAAGAACGTACTGGCGGCAAGAATGAGAATGCCTGCATTGACAAAAAGTGCAATGTTCAGGGCAATCGCGCTATCCAGAAAGTTGAAGCGGCAGGCGATACGTTTTTCTTCAACTGAAGTTCCGAAGCGCCGGGTCTGTACCAGTGCCGAATGGAGGTACAGGTTGTGCGGCATAACTGTGGCACCGAGGATACCGATGGCCACATAAAGGCTTTCGCCCGTTAACCGCGGGATCAGGCCAGTAGCCATTTCTGCCAAGTCCGGCTTGGCCCAAAAAATCTCAATGGCAAAGCAGACGCCAATGGTTGTGACAAGCACGAGAACTATCGCTTCAATAAACCTGATGCCGTATCGCGTGAGCCACAAGATGACAAGCGCATCGAAGCTGGTGAGCAAGACCCCATAAAGTATCGGCAGCTTGAAAAGCAAGTTGAGGGCGATGGCTGCCCCGAGAATTTCCGCCAGATCGCATGCGGCAATGGCGAACTCACAAAGAATCCACAGCGAGTAGTTGATGGCCGGAGGATAAGATTCCCGGCATGCCTGGGCGAGGTCACGGCCCCGGATCAAACCCAGTCTGGTGCTGAGCGTTTGCAGCAGCAGCGCCATCAAATTCGACATGACCAGCACCCACAACAGTTGGTAGCCGAAGCGCGCCCCACCTTCGAGATCGGTAGCCCAATTGCCAGGGTCCATGTAGCCCACGCTCACGAGATAGGCAGGGCCTGAAAACGCAAGAAGCCGGCGCCAAAAACCTGCATGTTTGACGCCGACCGAGGAATGTACTTCTGAGAGAGATTTGCCTTTGAGGCGTTGAACCATAGGTAGCTCTTAAGAGTTAACTATAGTTTGCATCATTTTTTGTAGCCGACATGCCAGATTTTGTTATTGCCATCTTCGGAAACAAGCAGGCTGCCGTCGTTAAGCTGGGTGACACCAACGGGGCGGCCCCATACCTCACGCTGGCCCGCGTCCGTCATCCATCCGCCCAGGAAGTCTTCTGGTGCACCTGCGGGTTTGCCACCCTTGAATGGAATGAAGACGACCGAATAACCGACGCGCTTCGAGCGGTTGCCCGAGCCACGCAGAGCAATGAAAGCGCCGTTCTTGTACTTTGAGGGAAAGAGCTTGCCGGAGTAGAAAGTAAAGTCCATGGCGGCAACGTGGGCTGGGAGGATCACATCGGGGACAACGGTCTTGGCCACCATCTGGGGCGCTTCACCCTTGTGGCGAGGTTCTTCGTTGGGGCCAATGTAGGCATAAGGCCAGCCGTAGAAAGCACCCTTCTTCACGGAGGTGAAGAAATCCGGTACGAGGTCATCGCCAAGTCCGTCGCGTTCTTGTACGGTCGTCCAAAGCTGCTTGGAGGTGGGGTGAAACTTAATCGATACCGGATTGCGGAGGCCGGAGGCTAGAATTTCAGGATTCGATCCGTCGAGGTTATAGACGTTGATAGCGGCGCGGTTGGCAGGGTCGCCGGTATCGACATTCGATCCAGAGCCCACCGAAACGTAGAGCTTGCCTGCTTTGGCATCGATTGCGATGGATCGCGTCCAGTGGGCTTTGGTATATCCCTTAAGAGAAACGAGAGATTCGGCCGGGCCACTGGTGAGAGCCTTTTCGTCGACTTTGAAGCGTTTGATGGCTTCGTCTTCTGAAACGTAGAGGTAGCCGTCGTGGAAGGCCATGCCGAAAGGCCGGGCCAGGCCAGAGATCAGCGTCTTGCGCGTCTTGCCGTTGTCAGTGAGGGCGATAATGCTGCCGTTGGCAATGCTGTCTGTCACGAGTACCGCGCCACCCGGGAGCTGCATCATGATGCGGGGTTTTGTAAACCCTGAGGCGAACTCGGTGACCGTAAATCCGGCGGGCACGGTGAGTTGCCGGCCATCTGGCTGGGGCACAATCTTCGGAGGATTGGTTGCTGAAGGAGTAGCAAATGGCACCGGTAGTTGGGGCTTCTTGTTCTCAGCGGCGAAAGAGCACGCGAGTGTGGCGAGGAATAAGAAAATACGCATATTTCTGTGGACGCGTCGAGTGTATCACGAGCTGCCAATTCAGAGTTTCTGCTGTGCCGCCAGAAGGAAAGCGTAATCTGGAAGTAACTATGCTGACAGTCGCATTGATGATGGCCCTGGCTCAAGATATCGAAGTTGTTTTCGAGACTGAAGCGGGCAGTTTCAGGATTGAACTCGCTCCAGACAAAGCTCCAAAACACGCCGCCTTTTTTTTAGATTTGGTGAAGAAGGGTTACTACGAAGGCAGCGGATTTCACCGCGTCTACGCGAACGCTCTTGTGCAGGGGGGCGACCCGCTACTTAAAGACCCCAAGACCCCGAAGAACCTTTTTGGAACGGGGGGCCTCCGCCTGCAGAAGAGCGAATTCAACGACCTCAAACATGAGCGGGGCGTCGTATCCAGTGTGAGCATTCCCAATATGGCCGACAGCGAGGGTGCACAATTCTTTATCTGCCTTGCGGCTCAGCCGGCACTGGACGGAAAGTACTCTGCCTTTGGCCGGGTGACAGAGGGCTTCGAGGTGTTAGAGAAGATCTCTCAAATCCCCGCAGCGGGAGATGGCCTGGCTGACAAACCACTCAAGATCTTGAAGACTTTGATCGACAAAAAGAAAACGGAACCTTATCTTGGGGTTGGGCTTGACGGCCTCAAGAAGGTTGTGCGAGTTGAGACTACGCTGGGAGTTGTGCGAGTTGAGACGCACCCGGAGTGGGCGATGGAGAACGCGAGGAATTTTTTGAAGCTGTCAGAGTCGGGTTGGTATGCCGGGCAGGGTTTCCACCGGATTTCCAAGCGCTTCGTTGTTCAGGGGGGAAGTGAAGGCTACCGGCAAGGCTCGCAATCGCACATTGCAGACCGCTGGGTGCATTCAGTAAAGGGTGAGTTCAGTAAAGAAGTGAAACACACTCGTGGGATCCTCTCGATGGCCCGGACGGAGGACCCGGATTCTGCCACTACATCTTTCTTCTTTGTATTGGCCCCATCGCCTCATCTCGACGGCCAGTATTCGGCCTTTGCTCAAATCATTGAGGGCATTGAAGTGCTTGAAGCCTTTGAGAAAGAAGAAGTGGACGGGGAGACGCCAAAGCGGCGTCTTGAGATTGTCAAAGTTACTATTGAGTAATGCACTGGTTTACCCTTGGTTTCGTTGTTTTGCTTGAGGCTGCCTTTGGGCAGGGGTTTGC
Source organism: Acidobacteriota bacterium (assembly GCA_043718395.1). GTDB lineage: Bacteria > Acidobacteriota > Terriglobia > Bryobacterales > Bryobacteraceae > Bryobacter. The sequence continues at coordinate 7,105 of JAYSVS010000125.1, read as the reverse complement.
TCTTGAGACTTTTGACAAGGCCAGCCGCTTGAAGTTGGTGAAGGATTCGCATTTCAATGCGGGCGTTCTGAGACTCACTGGTACTGAAAAATACAAGACCGGCGGAGCTTGGGCTCAAGAGGCTCAGCCTGTGAGCCAGGGGTTTGAGTGCAGCTTCAGGTTTCGACTCACAGAGCCAGCAGACAATATTTACGGGGGCGCGGATGGCTTTGCCTTTGTGATCCAGACCATGGGTACCTCCGCGATTGCCGGACGCGGAGCGGCTGGAGGATTCTCGCTTGGACGCGGTCCGAGCAACCCCAAGAAGAAGGCCATTCCACGGAGTCTGGCTATCTTCTTCGATACTTTCAAGAACGAAGAGGACGAAGATTTGTCGGGCAATTCGATCAGCCTCTTCACAAACGGGGATGGCTACTGGTTGCCCAGACGCCTGGCGATCAACGCATCACCTGCCGTGAATCTAAAAGACGGGAAAGTACATGAGGTGGTGATCGTTTATCAGCGTCCGCAACTGAGTGTCTTAGTTGATGGGGTACCTTCTTTAAGTGCAGATGTGGATGTGGAGAGCGTTGTGGGGAGTGACGGAAATGGCTTTGTGGGCTTCACCGCAGCTACCGGGGAGGGATACCAGAATCATGACATTCTGAGCTGGAGCTTTCGCCCAGGGGCGGCCTCGGTTTCTTCTTCGATTCAGTTCGCAGACGAAGGTTGTTTACCCAATCGAACCCTTTGCACGCCAGAGAAAGGCAGTGTAGAAGTTCTGACTCAAGGCCGCTACAGGGTGCGGCTGCCAGCGCATTTGGAGTGGGGTGTGAATTTGGATTCCCAGGCAGAAGTGAAGATCCTGAACGCACGCGGTACGGTGTGTTGGAACGCGGCGGCTAAGGGCAACCACTCTTGCAATGGGCCAGAAGGAGATCGTAGTCAATCGACTGCAAATCTAATAGAAGCAAAAGCCACCGCTGGGTCGTTGGTCCAGCAGCGGCGTTCGGGAAAGGTCTACTTTTCTGTCAACGGAACCAAAGGTGCCTTTGAGAAGAACGAAGGCTACTTTGAATTTGAAGTATCAACCAAGTGAGGGTGCCACGCGAACGTCTACTTCCAGCGTGTGGTCTCCGCCGCCAACAGTGATTCCTTTGACAGGGGTGACATCGCCGAAGTCCCGGCCCCAGGCGATGGTGAGATGTCCGGTTGAGGGAACGATATCGTTAGTCGGGTCGAAATCCACCCAGCCCAGGCTTGGGACAAAAACGGAGACCCAGGCGTGCGAAGCCTGCGCCCCCTGCAATTCAGCGTCGCCCCGAAGGTAGCCACTGACGTAACGGGCGGCAAGACCGTGAGTGCGAAGAGCGCCGATCATGATGTGCGAAAAGTCCTGGCAGACACCCTTACGCCTCGCCATCACTTCGGCAAGCGGAGTCTCGATAGAAGTCGATTCGGGCTTGTAAGTGAAGTCGCGGTGGATCCTCTGCATCAGATCAGTCGACGCTTCTATCAAAGGCCGGCCAGGGGTAAATACTGGACTTGAGTATGCGGCTAACTCCTCCAGCCAGGGAACAAAGGGCGATTCCCAGATGAACTCGTTGGCCTCAAGCAGGTCTGCGATCCTGTCCCTGGCTTCTTCCCAGCTTGGTCCGTATTGCAAAGTTGCCGATTTCGGCAATACCTCAACCAGGCTAGTCGCTGTAATGGTGAAGCGATCATGCGGTTCGAGTACGGCAAAAGAACTGACGTCATTGCCAAAGTAATCCTTGCGCGAAAGGATAGCGGAGGGCCGGGGGCTGACGGTCAGATTCCAGTCGAGAAGACGCTGGTTCGTCAAGATGCGCGGGGTGAGTCTTGCTTCGCTGAGGCAGTGGGAGACTGGGCCTTCGTAGGTGTAGCGAGTGGTGTGGGTGGCGCGGTAGATCATTGGCTTAGGATGAGGCGAGTCTCGAGGGCATGACGTGGCTGAGGTACCGGCCAGTGAGTGCTTCGGACAGATCGAAGAGATCGCCACGCAGCAGGGTCAGGAATTTGGCGAGTTCGTCCGGATGGATGAGTTGTTCCGAACTGGAAAGCCGAAGGCTTGAAAGCGGTTTCAAGGCGAGGCGCTTCTCAAGGCTCCAGGGTTTGTTGACATCCATGTTGGGGAGCTTCTCACAGAGTTCTGCCAGAGAGGCCAGTTGGAAGGCGACCGAGCGTGGGTTGGTCTCATCAAAGAGCAGAAGATCAAGCACATACTTCAGGCGAAGGACGGTCAAATAGCGGGAACGGTAGGTAATGGAGCTGTCGGCGATCTGAAGGACAAGGTCGAGGTAATCACTTTGGGAGCCCATACCGTGCCGGAGCAAATCCATGGTCTGGAGGCCACGTTCGAGGCGGCGGCCGATTTCGAGAAAGCGCCAGCCGTGGCCTCTAGTGGTGCTGTCGGAGAGCAGCCCAGCGAAGGCTGAGAGCGAAGTGATGGTTTGATCGAGATGAAGTTGGAGGGCGGCCGGACGCTTGCTGATATAAGGCAGGGCTGATTGCGAGGCTTCCATTTCGATTTGCTGCAGGACGCGCCAGGTGTCACCAGATAGGCGCTCTTTGAGGGGCCACGCGGCGTGGCGCATTTGCTTGAGATTGAAGCCGAGGCTTGAGATTCCGGCCGGATCGTGGATCATGCTTGCGAGCATGGTTTCAAGCTGGTGGAGTTGTTCTCCGATGGGCGCAGTGAGAACAGTCTTCGGCAGATAAGTGTAGCCGACCAGGACATGAAGAACCGTTTCAAGGGAGATATTGTGCAGGGCGTCGTCTTCACCTGCGAGAACGGGCAGTACGGTACGGAAGGTTCGAATCATGGATTCGACCCGTTCGGTGTAGCGGCCAAGCCAGAAAAGGTTGTCGGCAACCCGGCTGGGGAGTTCGCTGGAAAGGGAGAGCTGAGCGTCGTCTTCGTCGATATGAAGGCGTGCAAATTGAGATTGCTCTGGACGGCCAAGGACCCAAGTGTCTTTGCTCACGCCGCCATGTTGCATGTTGACGATGAGCGAGGTTGGCGACGTGGAGACACGAGTGAGGCCACCAGGCATGATCGCGAATTGTTGGCCGTCCCAGGCGGCGAAGGCGCGCATCATGATGTGGCGGGTGGAGAGGCCATCCTCCGTCCAAACAGGTGAGGTGGAGAGAGAAACCATCTCCTGAGCGATGTAGTTGATGGGGCGGGTCTGGATTTTGCGACGAAGTTCATCGAGCCCTTTGGCGTCGAGGTCAGCGCCAAAAACAGGGCTGAGGCCAAAGCGAGGGAAGGCCGGCTTTATGATGAGTTTGTGTAGATTTTTGAGGACGTAGTTGCGCTCGGCAGGCTGGCCACACCACCAGGTAGCAACTGAAGGCAATAGAAGATCTTCGCCAAGGAGGTGACGGCAAAGGCCGGGAAGAAATGCCTTGTGGGCGGGGGTTTCGATGAGGCCAGTGCCAAGGGCATTGGCGACAACTACATTGCCGGCACGGACAGCGCCAAGGAGGCCGGGGATGCCAAGCAGGGAGTCGCCACGGAGTTCCAGAGGGTCGCAGAAGTTGTCGTCCTGGCGGCGGAGAATCAGATCGACCGGTTCAAGGCCTTCGAGGGTTTTGAGGAAGACGCGCTGATCGCGAACAGTGAGGTCTGGCCCCTCGACCAATGGCACAGCATATGTTTTAGCGAGGAAGGAATGCTCAAAGTAAGTCTCGTTGTATGGACCTGGGGTGAGCATCACCATGCGGCGGTTGCCTGGAGCGAGGCTGAGCAGGCCGTTTCTGCGCGCCGCGAAAAAATGGTTGAGAGGCCGGATGGGATGCTGGTTGAAAAAGCTGGGCAGAGTTCGCGCCGAGACGACGCGATTTTCAAGTGCGTAACCGGCACCTGAAGGGACTTGAGCGCGGTCAGCTATGACCCACCACTGCCCGTTCTGAGAGCGCGCCAAGTCTACTCCGTAAAAAGCGAGACGCATATCGGCCGGTACGGGGATGCCGTGGCAGGCGCGGAGGAAATTCGGATTCGCGAAGAGAAGCTCTGGCGGCAGACGGTGTTGCTTGAGAAGACTCTGCGGACCGTAGCAATCGTTGAGGATTGCGTTCAGAAGAGTGGCGCGCTGAGAGATGGCTTTTTCAAGGAAAGCCCATTCGTCTTCTGGGAGAATGAGCGGGATCGGATCGAGGGGCCAAAGGCGTTCTGCTCCGCGGGCGTCGCCGTAGACGTTGTAGGTAACGGCATTAGTGCGGATGATCTGCTGTGCGCTTTGCCAGCGGCGGTTAAACTCGCTTCGCCCAGTGGATTCCAAGGAGTCACGAAACTGGCTCCAGTGGGGCCGGGTATGACCATCAGTGGTTTGGTATTCGTCCCAGAAGCCTGGCTCCGAAGTGTATTCCCAGCCGGAGATTTCGGATTCGTCCTTAGATGGATTCTTCAGTTTCAATGGAGAAGTTCGAGCGCCCTTGTATAGCTAATATTTCAACACGGCAGGGGGTATGAATTGCAAGCCATAGAATAAAGTAATGACTCAATTGATGGTTCGCTGGAAGGGTGGAGTGGCAGCGCATTTACCGCTTTTGCAGGCGTTGCGGCCCGATGTGGTTGTGTCGGAGTCGGCATTGCCGGAGTTTGAAAAAGCCGGGCTGAAGGTTGTTGCAAGTGCGGCATTGGGGCGTGTTGTGATCGACGGATTGTGGCCAGGGATTCGCAGGGGGCCGTCGCGGCGGGGGCGCGAAGTTGAGGTGGCGAGTGCAAGTAGTGAACCGTGGGTGGATGCCAATGGCTATCTGGTGGCTTATCACCGGGCGCTGGATCCGAAGACGCCAGTGGTTTTGGCTTATGAGGCGAACGAGAAAGCTGGCGTAAGGGCGGATGTGGAGATTCCTTACGGTACAGCAGAGCTTGCCTTGATAGAGGCCAGAGTTGGGGGTGGCAATTATGTGTTGGATCTGCCCGTCAGATACCGGGAGGCTTTGGAGGTTGGGGAAGGGAAGGCGATGGAGGCCTGGAAGTCATTGGCACGGACGGCATCATGGCTGAAACAGAATGAGGCATTGTTTGGCCGGCCGGCTTTGCCGCACGTGATGGCGATGGTTGAGCCGGGCGCTGCCACTAAAGAGATCGCAAACCTGTTACACCGGCGCGGGGTGAGCCCATTGTTAGCTGCGACGATGTCAGCCAATGTTAAGCCACTGGCGCTAGTGGTGGCTGGGATGAAGCAGATTCCTGCTAACTGCTTTAAAGTTGCAGAGGATGGGGGCATAGTAGTCACCGATCAGAAGGCATTGCCAAATACGACGATGATCCGTGAAGAGACAGACCGGGTGTTTTGCCGTTTGGGTAAGGGGATGGTGGTTGCCTACCGGAGACCGATTGTTGACCCCAGTGAGTTTGCCATGGATGTGATCGATTTGATCACGCACAGGCGGAGAGCGACGCGGCTGTGGAATGCACTTTCTGCGATTCCGCTCGCGACGGAAGGGGAGCGTTCCGGGGAGGCTCTGTTGCATGTGTTGAATTATGGTTCGCCAGCTAGAGAAGAGATTCAGGCCCATATTCAAGGCCATTTTTCGAAGGCCATATTGCTGAGCCCGGAAAAGACACCGGTTGTTCTGAAGACGGTTCGACGCGGGCCTTCGACCGAAGTATTTTTGCCAACACTTGAGCGAGTGGCTGTTGTGCGATTCTCAAACTAAGGAAGTTTCATGGATATCAACCGCCGTCAGATTCTTGCAATGAGTGCAGCCGCATTTGCCCCGATTCATATGCAGGGAGCACGCATTCCGAAATCGCAATTCGCGGTGCATCCTTTTGTGGAAGCGCACCCGAAGGCGGTGTTCATCAAGCGAAGTTCGGTGCCTTCGAAGACGGATGGACCAGCGAAGCTGAAGGAAGGCTTGAGCTTTGCGCGCGAGGTGTTGATGCCGGTGGATCAGGCGGGGATCCCGGTTGGTCATCGCATCATTCTGAAGCCCAATTTTACTAGTGTTCGCAACAAGCGACCGGATGTAGAGAACTGGGGCACGGGGACGGATGCGCAGTTCTATGAAGGCATCGTGATGGGCCTGAAGGAACTGGGCGTGAAGAAGATGTCGTTTCTTGAGGCGAACGGATTTCATACCTGGAACTATCGTGGGCTGATCGATATCAACGAGCGGCACGGGGTTGAGATGAACGAGCCGGACCGGCGCGAGCGTAACTTCAGAGATAGCTATGAGATGACCTGGACCAAGGTGCATGACCCGGTTGTGTATAAGAGAATTCCGCACTTTGCTCCGGTGAATGAGCCGGGCACCTGGTTGTTGAATATTGCGAAGTGGAAGTCGCATGGGATGTGCATGACGCTTTCGACCAAGAACCTGCAAGGGTTGGTGGTGAAGCCCTTTGTGCGGTTCTGCCCTGGTTGGAAGATGGTGACTGGTGTGCCGGCTTTTATGAAACCTGATATCCACAGTGAAGTGGAATCGCGGGTGAACCGCTACTTCGAAAATCACCGGAAGTTGGGATATGCGCGTTATGACAGCAAGGCTGATTTGAGCCCTATGAATCAGGAGATCTGGGCTCATAAGACTTGCGATAACTATCAGACCCTGAACCCGGGGCTCAATATCATTGAGGGCATTTATGGCCGGGATGGGGATGGCTTTGGGATTGGCAACGATGTGCTTACGAACCTGGTGATGTTTGGAAAGGATCGTTTGACGCTCGACCTGATCGGGATGTATCTGGGCGGGCACGAGCCAGGCAATGTGAATCTGTTCCGAATCGCCAAGGAACGTGGGCTACTCACTTCGTTTAATCCTTGGGATGTCGAGATCTATGAATGGGTGAACGGTACGCCGGTGCCGCGCAAGTTGAACCAACTTACGCGGACTCCGCTGAAGACTTATTACCTGCAAAAGGACAATGAGCCGAAGTACCATTTGGTGAATGACCGGTTCGACTACGACAAGGTGAAAGTTTAGGCTCCAGGGATCGTACAGTACGCCTTGGATGGATTGCAAACGCTGCCGCTTCCACTCCAACCCTGGCCCCCCATAAGCGTTAACTTAATAATTGCCTTCGACGCGAGTGTCGGGTATCGTTGATGCATGGAACGCGAGCGAAGCAATCAATCCGGCGAAGAAGACT
>JAYSVS010000124.1:0-15887 GCA_043718395.1 Acidobacteriota bacterium | reverse complement strand
TGAATTGCGCTCCATCGCTTTGGCCAGATAGCCCTTGGCCTTTTCGGTTTCGCCTTCCTGAATCAGCGCCCTTGCCACATTCAGCCAGCCATCGGCATATTCAGGCTCTGCTTCGGTCACTCGCGAGAAGGCGTATTCCGCGCCTTTCAAGTCGCCCTGCAGCAACAAGCCAATGCCCCAGTCATTCCAGCGCTCGCGATCTTTCTTCTGGATCGATGGCTTCCAGTTGGTTGCCCCTGCGCCTACTTCTGCAGTCGCCTCGGCCATCGTGACAATCGGAATCACGGGAACCTGATCCTTGACCGGCCCGGAAACATCAGGTCGCTTCTCGTAGGCGAACTCGTTGTAGTGTTGAGCAAATTTGCGGTAATTCAGCTTGGCCTCAAAACGGAATGGCGGCTTTGCGTTTTTTGGAATCTGAACCCGGTAATGGACAGTGTCAGCTGCACCAGGCGGGATCAGCCGCACATAGAGCACGCTGCGAGCCTGCCACGCATTACGCTTGTCGATGTGGTTGCCATCGCCATCGAGCATATAGCTGCGATAGAAGTGTGCCCCCTTGTCCACAGCGCCTTTGCCTTCGTTTCCGGCTTTGCCCGACCAGAAGAAAATCTTGCCGTCTGCGTCCTTGCCTTGTACCTCGAGCCACAGATCATAAGCATCTACTGTCCCGCCCGGAAAGAAGTGTCCGACTTTCCGGGTTCTGACCACTGCATCGAGACGTACGGTGGAGCCGGGCTCTACCTGCACTTTGGCTGTGTCAATTGGAGCAGCTACTTTTGACACTTCGCGAATAAAGTATTGCCCTGCTGTCTCGGCCTCTTCGCCCACAGCCATAGTCGAATTGAGTGCTGGCCCATCGCCCGACTTGCGTGGCATGGCAGTTTGACCTTCAAACTGTTCTACTGGAGTGATCGCAAACAGATCGACAGTCACGAAGCCGCTTTTTAGAAAATTGACAGTCTCTTGCAATTGCTTTTTGTCACCGTTTACATGTGCGACCGCTGTGTTGGCCGCAGCAAAACGATGCGAGCGAACCATGCCGTTTCTGGCACCGGGATCGCTCGATTTCACCATCGGCATGTGACAGTCGTTACAAGTGCTCGACTTCTGCGGATAGTAAAAGCTGCGCGCCCCCTGGCCTGATACAGCCGAAGCCTGCCAGTTGTCGTAATCGTTGAATCCGCGAAGCCAGCGGTAATCATTGACGGGTTGGTCGAGGTGTACCTTGTGGCAGGTGGAGCAATATTCAGCCGACTGTTCCCTCATGAAGGGTTTGATGAAAGTCTTGCGGTGCGGCTCTGGATCGGCATAGGTGAGGAAGTTGTCGAGCATCCGGATGTAGGGGTTCCGGCTGGAAGCAAGATCATGCAAGGGAGGATACTCAATCACAAAATTGCCGTTGCCTACGCTTCCGTTTACATGCACAATCGAATGGCAAGACAGGCATCCCAATCCATTCTGCGCCTCGGGCGTATTGATCTGATCCTTGATCGGTTGTTCCCACCGGCCATTGAAGAAGACGGCGTGATCGTGACATCCGGCGCACCACTTTGAACCCTGCGTCGAGCCTTGCTTCTCTTGCATGTACTCAATTGAGCGGCGATAGTACTGATTGTTGAAGCTGGCAAAATGATGCATCGAGCTATTCCACTGCTCGTATACATCCTTGTGGCATTCGCCGCACAGCTTCGAATCCATAAAGAAATTCGATGGAATTGTCTGCTTTACATCGGTGTCGGCAGGGGAAGGCCAGAAGGGGCTGATCGGGCCACGGCCTTCTTCTTTCATTGAGACCGGGATCATTGCCGTGCGATTCGATATTCTCTGGCTTGGCTGATAGTAGTTGCGATCATAAAAATAAGTAACTAGTGGAAGCATCGCGAGGCAGGCCACAGCTACCCTGTGTTGCTTGCTGATCCAGGCCGCGCCCAGCACCGCAATCGCGATGTGAGCCGCAAGAACCCAAACCTTGTCTGAGGTGTTACCGGCGACTGCAAGACCCACGCCAACCAATAGTGAAACGGCTAGCAGTGACGCCGCAACAGGGTTCTCCTTACGTAAGATCCAGACAACTGCTGCCACCACCAAAGCACCGCCAGCGATGTGGAGCAGGACGTTTGCCATATAGAAAATAGTGGGTTGCGCAAACGCCGCCAAATAGGCGCTATTGAGAAGCAAGAGGGCAAATGCGGCCCATAGAATTCGCTGAAAGCGTGACATGTGTTTACTACCTTTATTGAGTCAATGGACGCAGAAGCCGCAGCGCTGGGCGGGTGTTCACTTTTCGTTGCTCCTCTTCTCCAGGAGCTTTTTCAATTTCTGTTCTGTACGGATAGCCGCTCATCTTGTGGAAGGGGAGCGGTGCCACGCTCTGCGAATAGGCTGTATTCGCATCGCGGTCTTTCGCCCAACCGTCGACATGCAGCAGATAATCGCGACGCCATCCCGCAGCCAACGCGGGAAGGGAAGCGGGATCAAACTCCAGGCGCAACTCGTCACCCGAACCCATCACCACCAACTGGTCGTCGAGGCTACCGGCCAGAATCGTCACATCGCCATAACGGGTATAGTTACCGGGGGTTGGGTTCCAAAGCGAAGTTGGCTCCGGATTCGGATAAGAGAATTCTTCTGGCTGTTTGCGTTCGGGGTGAATGACTGAGGGAGAGAAGCCCCGGAATTGCAAAGACGCAGCAGCGGCTGAAAGCGTCGTCAGGCGATGGTCTGGCCGGGCACTGCTTTCGCCCAGGAAGATCTCGTCCCAGTAAACGCAAAGGTTGGTCACGATTCGTATTTCCCGGCTTGCGCTTAAGAATTTACCAGTCAGATCGACCACCATTGTTTTGGGCTTGCCCGAAGGCATCCCCATGTCTTCTATCACCGTCACCCATTCCCCCTTCTTGTTCTTCACCTGAAGAGAAGGTGCCTGTAGTGGGTTGCCCTCCTGCGCGGCCGCAAGAAAAGTAGACCCGTCGGCCCAGTCTACCCATCCCTGCAGCACAAGGATGGCTGAATTCTTCTGGGCAACATTGCCAAAGTCGAGTGTCAACATGTGCCGCTCGGCCACGCCTGCCGTATTGCGGCGATAGGCGTTTGGATAGCTGCGATCCCGGGCTGCCAACAAGCCAGTTACGTCATTGCCGAGATGATCTACAGCCCTGCGCGCATGTATGGGTTGGCTGACGCCAAAGAGTCGAAACTCAGGGAATGGCGGAGCTTTCCACTTTTCGTTCGAGTAAACACTGGTGCCTGCCGGATGATCGATCGCCAGCAGCCTCACCTGATCAAAGTACGCAGCTTCGCTCAATTCCTCAGTCATGCGCACCTCTAGCCGGCCGTTGGCATTTGGCTTCAATTGCTCAGCCGCGATGGCGACATATTCATCGTGGTCAGCAGCAAAGAAGGTGCCGTCTCCCGCACTGGCACCCAGCGGCGCAACGCCCAGGACATCGGTGATGTATTCGAACCTTTCACCATTAAAAGTCCATACAATCGGGCAAGACCCTGACAGTCTTTGGGCTTCCTTGTAGCGCCATGGCGTGGCTACGGCCTGCTTCATCTCGTTCTGGATCAGACCATTGGGCCATGTGATGCGAACCACCTCTACTTGAGTCGCCTTACCCACGCCGAAGCGCATGGGGAAGCCGTCATAGAGCTTTTTCTGATACAAACCGCCGGCACGCAATTCGATCTCAGAGCCCGGTGCCGTCCGAACGTTTTTTACGCCTTCAAGGGTCACTCTCAGCACGCGATTCAGCACTGGCGTGAGGTTCAGCTTCTCTACCCAGCCGGTTGATTTCAGTTCTACAATGTCGGTCTTGCCGTCGGCATTCAAGTCGATGGCCACCGCGCCGCTTACGATCTCATTACGGCCATCGTTGCGCAGGTCGGCGATCACAGCCTGGCCCTTTAGGCCCGCGAGTTCGACGGTCTTCTCCATGCCAGAGAGCCACGCCACTCGATCAAATAAGCTGTAGACGAGGTCGAGCTTGCTGTCCTGGTCGACGTCTCCTGTACTCAAGTATTTTGCCCCTGCAGGTAGCAATGGCAGGGGCTCGCGAGCATACTTGCCAAGCAAGAGGTCTCGATAAAGAACTCCGCCGCCCCCGGCGTAGCTGACCACCAAATCGAAGCCGCGGGTATCGGGAATCACCCGCGTGGCCACGGCATCAATCGCCACGCCTGCGGCAAATGGAAAGTCCTTACTTTGGTCAGCAAAGCCAGCTACACCCTGGTTTCGCAACAGGAGCTGCTGCTCGCCAAGAACAAAGAGATCCAGATCGTAATCGTGATCGTAGTCAAGCCAGACGCACTGATTGAACTTGCCTCGCGCGGGTAGAGGTACCTGCTTCCAGCCCGCCGCCGTATTGTGGAGCAGCAGCGGCATCTCTTCGCCGATCACACACAGATCGATCAGGCCGTCGTTGTCGTAATCACCTGCAGCAACGCTTCGCACTCCGCTGACACTGGCAATACGCCTGGTGCCGATGCTTAGGCCCTGCCCATCCCAATACACCGCTTTGTCACCAAAGCTGGTCGCACCGGTCCAGTTGTCCGCCAGCTTTCTTTCCTGCCACTTCAGTAGCGTTTTGTCACGCGGCGGCGGGGCGGGCTTTGGATCATAGATTTCTGAATACTGAGACCAGTCGACATCCTCCGGCACGGCAGCACCCTCGGTCTGTTTTTTCAAGGCCTGAAAGAGTTCCAACTGTTGTTTGGCATCGTTTGCCCGGCCCGCTTGCCGGTACATATTGAAGAGCTGGAAGTGCGCTGCTGCGAGGTTCTGATCGAGCTTTGCTGCTTGCTCAAATGCTGCCGTCGCGCCAGCAGCATTACCCAATTGCTTCAGCAACACGCCGGCGTTGTAGTGGAGGATAGGCTCCTTCGGGTCGAGCTTGACTGCGCCGCGCATCTGATCAAGCGCCTTCTGCGTCTCACCCTGCTTCTTGTACTCGATGCCCAGGGTAAACCAGGTGTGCGGCAACTCGGGCTTTTCCTTTTGCACTGCCAGCAACTCGACAATTGCCTCTTGAGCACGTCCGGCCCGCAGCAGCCCCAGTCCATAGTTCAATCGCTCTCGCGATGAATTCGGTGCCAGGTCGTAGGCTTGCTTGAGTGTCGCCGCTGCTTCCTTCTGTGTCGTTGGGTTTTCGTAGAAGGCCTTGCCTAAGTTGCGTAGCGCTTCGAGCCGGGCGTCCTGGGCAATGGCCATTGCGGCGGCTAAAAAGAAAGGAAGAAATCTCATGCTTCACTCCGGCTAACACTTGCAGATTCAAAACTTGCCATCTCGTGATACAGATTCATCGCACAACTCAAAAGATGCATTCCGAGGATGGCTCCACTGCCCTCGCCTAAGCGCATGCCCAGGTCGAGGATCGGGTCGCCGTCTAGCTCTTCCAGCATCAGGCCATGGCCACGTTCGGCTGACCGGTGCGAGAATAACAGCACTTCTCTGGTTGCCGGCTCCATTTTGACAGCCACCAGTGCTGCGGCCGCAGTGATGAAGCCGTCCAGCATTACGGGCAATCTCAATTGGCCTGCCTCTAGCAGAAAGCCCGCCATACGGGCGATTTCGAAGCCGCCTACTGTCTCCAGTACCCGCAATGCAGGTGCCCCGTTTAGAGCATGTTTCTCAATAGCTGCATCAATGACCTGTGCCTTGTGTCGAACTCCAGCATCGTCAAGGCCCGTCCCACGGCCCGCTGTTTCCATGCCAGTGTAGCCACCAATCGAAGCCAAAATAGCTGCAGCCGAACTTGTGTTGCCGATTCCCATTTCTCCCACCGCTGCCAGGTCAAATCGCCCTGCTGCCTCACGTGCATCTAACCGGCCCGCGAGTATCCTTTCCGCGCACTCCTCACTCGACATAGCTGGATGCCTGGCGAAGTTCCTGGTGCCCTCGCCAACACCCGCATCAATCACTTGGACCTGCACCCCATGTTGCCTGGCCAAAACATTTACAGCCGCCCCGCCAGCCTCGAAATTGGCCATCATTTGCCGCGTGACTGCTTTTGGATAAAGGCTGACTCCTTCGGCTGTGATTCCGTGGTCGCCCGCATAGAGGTAGAGCCCCATCTTATCGATCTTCGCCTTCGCCAAGCCACGTATCACGCAATACTGTCCGGCAAGCTCTTCGAGCCGGCCCAGACTGCCTTGCGGCTTGGTGCGGGAATTCCATTGCGCCGCGATTTCATTCAACAATTCTTGTTTCACTGGTTTTTTAATTGGTTCACTGTCACGATCTCACAATAACCTTGCTGAAATTCAAGTTCTGCCTCGCCCGTGAGCAACTGACGGATCACCGAGTTCACGGCAAGGTGCGCAATGATGATGCAGGGCTTCGAGCATCTTTCGAGAGCCGCTGAGACGCGAGACCGAAATGCAGCCCAGGCTTCTGCACCTTCTATCGAGTAGCCCAGCCAGTCTTCCGATTTGCGCTGCGCCTCAGCAGGAAAGCGCTCTTCGATCTCCGCCCAGCTCAAGCCTTCCCATGGGCCATAGTCAATTTCCCTCAAGCCATCCATTCGTTTGTACATCAATCCAATCGCGTCCGCCGTCTCTTCCGCTCTGCGCATTGGACTCACATAGACCGGCCAGTCCTGACCCAAGCGAAGGGCCCGCGCCTGCACGACTCCGTTTTCGCTCAGGCCAGGGTCAGTTGAGCCCAAAAAGACACCGCGCAAAGTTGGTTCTCCATGCCTCACCAGCACTACTTCGGCCATGCAAATACCACCAGGCAATAGATCACGCAAGCTTGCTGCAGGGCACCGAAGCAGTCGCCTACCACGCCTCCCAGCCTGAGCATGAAGTAATGACGTGCGAGCAGAACCAGGAGAACAAGGCCCCCAAGAATCCATGGAATCAACTGCAGACTAGCCATTCCCAAAAAGATAACCGCACAGACGATAGAAGCCAATAGTGTAAAAGCACTATGGTTCTCACTCAGATAGGCACCCATGCCTGGTTTGGCCGCAGGCGTTACCATTCCCAGCCACAGAATGGCGCAACGCGACAGACCCTCGCACGCTGCAACCACACCCATGACCTGCCAGGGTGAAGTGTAATTGAGGCCAACCGCTTCGAGCCCCTGCCACCGCAGCAAGAGCCCCACGCAAAGGGCCGACGCACCGAAGCTTCCTACGCGGCTATCCTTGATGATCTCGAAGATCTTCTCGCGGGTTCTTCCTGCTCGCACACCATCTGCGATGTCGGCCAATCCGTCTTCATGCAGCATCCCGGTGATCCAGAGTTGAAGCATCAGAACCAGAGCCGCCTCAATTCCTGCCGGCAGCGAAAGCCAGGCCATCGGGATGCTGGAGACGATGCCGGTTAATGCCCCCACCAAAGGGAAAAACGGTGCCGATTCGTGAACCGGCACCGTTGATCTTGAAACAGGTACTAAGGTAAGAAACTGCACTGCCCCCAGAAAGCGCAGTGGCAGATTCCAGTTAAACGCCATCCTCTAGTCTTAGCGCAAATAGAGGGTGGTTCGGTTTGATTTCACGCCCAAGTACTCGATTTCGAGTGGTTGAGCGCCATTTAAACCAGCAGGAATCATAAAGATGGTTTGGCTGAAACCGACATAACCCGGAATCAGAATCGACATCATTTCAGTTGCCGCCCGTCCACCAACTGTGACGGTGACGCCGGTGAATCGCTCCATGGGGCCGCGAACTACATCGCCCGTTTGCTGGGGAGGGTTGCTGAGACCCAGGCCAGTCGTGAAGACTCCAACCGCTGCACCTGCCGGAACAGGATTGTCCCTGGTAACCTGCGCACCGCCAGCCAGATTGTACGCTACAGCACGGTTGCCGTCGCTCGAGATCTGATCGAAAAACACAGCGGGGGCTACACGGGCAACCGCGACGCGAAAGTTGTTACTTGCGCCATTCGAACTCTTCACCACGAGGTCAGCATTGCCAATCGTGGCATCCACAGGAACCTGGGCCAGTATCGAGCGGGGGCCAACGCTTAGGATTGCCGCCGCCCTGCCGCCAATGTCAACACTGGTGCCGTTGAGCGAAGCAGGAGCACGCCCAGCCTGCCAACCGTCGAGATTGCCAGCCAGCTTCGCAAGGTTGGTGCCATAAATTGACATCAAGCCACCCGGCGCCAAATTACGCAGACTGAAGTCTGATACCGCGCTGATCACGGTTTCGACCGAAGGCAGAGCGGTATTCGCAGGCAAGATCTGCGAGCGAACTGCGCCGCCCGGGTTTACCGTCGTGTGGAGATTCAGGTAGTTGTTGTCGGTGCTGGTGAGTACGTTGTTCAGGCCGGCCAACTGTGCATCGGTCGACAGGATTGCCGTCCGGTATATGTTCCCCGCGCCTGACTCAGTCAGGACGGTTGCGCCAGCGCGGATGCCACTATCCAGTGTCACGGGGCCGTTTGTCCCGGCTGCGCCATTGTGAATGTGGAGGCCTGTGAAGGTGGTCTCGCCTGGGAAGCGATGATTCACTGAGAAAACTCCGTAAGCTGCCATGGCTGTTCCATCAGGACGCCGGAGCAAGTTAGCCTCAAACAATCCAGCAGCGGATGCATTCAGCCCTACGATGGCAGGCACTTCATTGGCCGTGCTCATTTGAACCGGGAAGGAAAATCGTTCTGTTTCTCGCAGTTGTGCGCGGATCTCGCCGCCCGCGTTGGTCACCGTATGGAGATTCCAGTATGCCGAACCGGCGTCTGCCCAGATTCCAAGAACGGTATTTACTGCCGCAGGTGTGCCGGTATTGACATCGATCACATAACGCAGATTTCCAGCGCCCCCGGCACCTGCCAGGATGTTTTGTGCGCGAGACAGAGTCGAATCCAGAGTTACCGGGCCGTTGGTGCCGTTGGTGCCAGTGTGGATGTGCATGCCGGTGAACTGTGTACCCTCGGCAAAGCCTGTGTAATTGAGATCGAATGTAACTTCGCTGCTGACGAGTCTGCCGGCTTCAAGCGACGCAAGAATTGTCAGGAATCCGATGCCGCGAGCAGATGACGTCACGGCAGGAACTTCATTATCCGGCAGCATCATCACACCATACACACGACGTTCAGCGCGAAGCATCTGCGCGCGTACTGCACCGCCCGGATTCACCGTCGTGTGAAAGTTGAGGTAGAAGCTGGAAGGGCTGGCGATCAATTCCTCAAGAACAGCCACATTGGCAGAACCAGCGGCCACTTCGACAGCTCGCTTGATCTCGCCACGGCCTGTCGCGTCTACAACAGGATTCGCCCCAGTAATTCGAGTGTCGAGCAACACAGGGCCGTTGGCTCCGGCATTTCCTCGATGGATATGAAAGCCTGTGATGGTCACTTCACCCGGAAACTGGTAGCGAATCCCGAAGTCGACGGTACCGCTGGTCACCTTGCCCGCAGCATCCCGGACAACGTGTACCCAAACGGTGCCAAAACCGGTGGCCGCAAGACCTTCAATCGCCGGCACTTCATTTGCCGGACTCATGTTGATCCTAAACGGAATCGATTCCACGCTCTGCCCCAATGCAGAGGGAACCATAAAAACGGTGACTAACAGTGCCAGACTGGCAACTTTTTGAAACATTCAAACCCCTTTACCAATAGTTGGTAAACCAGATGTAACAGAACTTTCCTTTGGACGCAATGGCGCACATTCTCGAATCACTTGTCGCAAAGCATTCGTTTTGGCAGCCATTTTTACAAAGATTGAACAAACGAGACCTTTCCGGGCCTCGACCAGGTCCGAATGGGTCCGATGCCTAGCCATTGCTGATCAAATCTTTCACTTAATATTTACCAGAACGTGACAAATCAGACTTAACTGCGGGCTTTGCCAACGGCAGTTCGCCAGCCATCGAGCAGAGCTACCCGCTGCGCAGGCCGCATGGCCGGCTCAAAACGCTTTTCGATTCTCCAGAAGCCTTCCAGATCTGAAGTCTCCTGGAAGTGGCCAATCCCCAGTGCTGCCAGATAGCAGGCCCCCAGTGCTGTGCTCTCGATATCCATCGGCCGCACCACCGGGCAACCCAACAGATCCGCCTGGAATTGCATCAGGAAGTCATTCGCCGCCGCGCCACCATCCACCCGCAACTCTTTCAGCGCCTGACCGGTATCGGCCTTCATGGCTTCAAACAAGTCGTAGCTTTGATAGGCAATGCTCTCAAGGCCAGCGCGGATGATCTGCGCACGCGATGAGGCTCGCGTCAGCCCGCTGATCAGCCCGCGTGCATCCGGGTCCCAATAGGGTGCTCCCATGCCGGTAAAGGCCGGTACAAGATAAACACCGCCTGTATCCGGAGTCGAGGCCGCGATTTCTCCCGTCAACGTCACGTCGCCAAAAAGGCCAAGGTTATCGCGCAGAAACTGCATCGCTGCGCCTCCAACAAAGACACTGCCTTCAAGAGCGTAGCGAGGGTCGCTTGCGGCGCAGGCGGCACGAGTGGCGAGTAATCGATTCGCAGATACAGGCCGCCGCGCGCCCGTCTGCATCAAGGCAAAACAACCTGTTCCGTAAGTGTTCTTGGTCAGCCCCGGATGGAAGCACGCCTGTCCAAAGAGGGCTGCTTGTTGGTCTCCCGCAATTCCGGCAACCGGAATCTCCGCCCCAAACAGATCGCCTGATGTTACCCCAACAACTTCGCACGAGCCAACGATCTTTGGCATCATCACGCGGGGGATGTCGAAGATTTGAAGCAACTCCTCATCCCACTCGCCTGTCTCCAAATTCATCAGCATGGTGCGGGATGCGTTGGTCGTATCTGTAACGTGTACCTTGCCCCCGGTGAGCTTCCAAATCAGCCACGCATCGATCGTGCCAAAAAGCAGTTCGCCATCGGCTGCCCGGGCTCGTCCATCAGGCGTGTGTTCGAGCAGCCACCGCAGCTTCGATCCCGAGAAGTAAGCGTCGATCACAAGACCAGTGCGCTCTTCGATCAGTCTTTTGTTTGGCCCACGTGAAAGTTCTTCGCAAAATGAAGCTGTCCTGCGGCATTGCCATACGATGGCCGGGCCAACCGGTCTGCCAGTTGCCTTCTCCCACACTACGGTTGTTTCGCGCTGGTTGGTGATTCCCAGGGCAATGATTTCCCTGGGCTCAATCTTTGAGACATCCAGCACCCGCCGGGCCGCTGCCAGTTGGGCTCCCCACACAACGTCTGCATCCACTTCAACCCAACCGGGATGTGGATAATTCAGATTAAAACTGACGGATTCCAGCGAGCGGCGCTGGGCCTGCTCATCATAAACGGCGGCACGGGCGCTCGTCGTTCCTTCATCGAGTGCAAGTAAATAGGGCACTCTGGGATTTTATGTCATTCAGGGATCGGGAGCCGGCGTCCAAAGCCACCAGAGTTCGATTTTTTGTTGTTCACCGGGCCGCTGCCGTCCCCGCCCCGGCGGTAGTTACTGACCCCTTGGAACTCCACTTCTTCTTCGGCAAAGACCAAATGCCTGTCGAGCAACATCTCGACTGTTGACCCTTTGGCCAGCACTACCTCCGGACCGCGAGTCAGCAGGACGGTCATGAGCCCGACAGCTGCTCCAGCACCTGCTCCGATTCCTAATCCCATTCCCGCGCTTCTTGATACGGCTCCGCCGATTGCGCCTATGGTTGCACCAGTTGTTGCTCCAACTCCAACTGTCTGTGCATCCCCGGACTTACTCCCCTCACCCTTGATCCGGCCCTCTTCCCGGTCAAAGCCCTGATTGTCCCGCCCGTCAATCGAACCCAATCTCGATTTGAAATCACGGGTCACTCCGTTCGGCAGTATGAGGGTATCAAAACGTACGAAAAGCTCGCCTTTCCCCTTTACCTTGCCAGGGCGCTTCAGGCTTGTTACCGTACCTGCAACACTGGAGCCGGGCGGAATGACGATCTTGCCACTGACTACAACGGGGAAGAGCGTCTCGAGATAAATGCGATCTCCCTCGCCTGTATTCTTTGTGCTGACGCTATTTAACATCGTCAATGGGATTCTTGTGCCGGTTTCAACTGTGAAAGTTTTAGCGACAGGCGGTGCGGCATCCTGTGCCAGAAGACTCAAACCGATGAAACCGATCAAAGCTCTATGCATGACTCTTATTTTAGCCTCTATCGGTGTAACGCCGATAGCAATCACTGAGTTGCGCTTTTCTTCGTATTGAGCCGCAAGTCGCCGCCACTCCAGTTGCCTCCAACACCAATTTCGATTCGCACATTCTCGCCTAGCGGCTTCGGCAGGCGTAGATTTGCTTGAAAAAGGCCTGCATATAGCGGAGTTGCCCCAACATAGAACAGCGCTTCGGCTGGTAACTCCTCACCTTCAACCCTGATGCGATACTCCCTGGCCCGCAATACCTGCGCCGGCCTCGAAGGTGCAAGCACCCCATTCTCAATTGCGCCCACGGCCCCAAATCCAGTTCCGTAAACCACAACCACTTCGTCTTCTTCGGCCGGCGATTCCGCGCTAATCACGCGGCCATCGGCATGAGTAGCTGCTGCAAACCCCGTAGGCAGGCGAAAGAACTCGGGGGCCTCGGCGTCGATTCGCACCGTTACGGTTGGCCCACTCACCAAATCACGAAAGACACGAATCGTTCGCTCGCCAGGCAGTACATCAGCCGGAATCAACCCATTGATTTGCCTGGGTGAGACATAAAAGAGCGGGATTCTTCGGCCCTGCAGTTGCACGTAGACCTCCCCGCGTGGGGTGGATGTCGGCAGTTGCTGGTTCACAATTTCTTGTGGCGACACCGCCCAGGTAATGAAGGATAAATCTTTGCCGTAAATCGTAAAGGCGGTATTGGGCGCAAGCCTGCCAGCACGGGTACTGGCTGTGCTGGCGATGCTTCCTTCTGTGTATTCTGGACGCAGCAACAAAAACTGGGCGGTAGCAGGTTGCCCGGCTACCGCCCCAAAGAATGCAATTAGGGAAATTGACAAGCTGCTTCTTTGCACTGCTGATCTAGTGCGAAGCAGCAGCTTAAATTCTCAGTTGCCGACGACAGTTGTCAACGTTTGTGCCACTGCCACACCGTCGACCGTAATCGTCAGGCGGACATCGCCCGCTGCCACGTTCGGCACCATTACATTGAACTGGTAGAGGCCGATGGCACCAGGTGCCAGGCCAGCATAACTCACCGTTGCCGGCGCATCACCAAAGCGAACTGTTGCGTTGGTGAGCAACGGCGTACCGCTGGCGATTGTGCCCGCTGGCACAACCGGGTTTGTCGCGCCTGCGCCAACCAGATAGAGTGTGATCGTCTCGCCTACCCGTGCCGGGCGGCTGGTTACACCGGCAATTTCACCAGTTCTGGCAACAAAAGTGGTGTTGTCGGTAAACAACGCAACTGCCAATTGACGGCCACCGACATTAAAGTTGGTTGGGGCTAGCACTCCAGGAGCACGAGCCACAGCAGTCATCGGGATATTGGCGCTTGCGCCAGCTTCATTGGTAACCACCACATTTACAGGGCCAGTTCCGATTGCGTCCGGTACTTGCGCGTTTACCTGCCCAGGGCTGACAAAGCGGACGAAGGCCTCTCTACCACCAACTGTGACGCTGACACCTTCCAGCGACTTGGGCGCATTATTGCCAGTAAAATCCCAAGCGGCCCATTCACGTGTCACATTGGTCAGGTTTGCGCCGAAGATTTCGATCCAGCTTCCAGCGGTAATGTTTTTGCCGCCACCGAAGCCTTGCAGAGCCACACCGCTATCGTTAGTAACAGTGGGGCGGGCAAGTGCTGCTGCCTGCGAGATCCTCAAGCTGGTGGTGAAGATACGATCTCCAGCGGTGCTTGCCCCATTGTCGGCCGCATTGCCTGCCGCATAAAAAACAACATCTCCAGTGCCAGCTTCAGGCGGGGTCCATTCGACGTTGTAGGTGGCCAAGCCCGACGCTCCATTGCGCGTTGATGGAGCTAAGTGTGTGGCAAACTCCCGGTCAGTCCCGCAAGGTGCGTTTCCACCTGGGTCACAGTTTACTTGCACGTTCTCATTTGGAGCGAACACTCCTGCCTTTACATTCTCATCTCTGGTTTGGCGAGCAGTGAGCTGGAATCCCCAACGTCCTGCCTCCGGGTGAAAGACCTGAACACGGACCATTTGCTTCTTGCCTGGTGTGTAGTTCACGGCGCTGATTCGAACATAGCCGCGTGAATCCGGGTTTGCAGCGAATGTTCTGTGACAAGCTGTGCAATCTGCACCCCCATCAATAGCAGCGCCGGTACGCCGGACCGGCGAACCTCCACTGCGCGCAAACATCAAGAGTGGGAGCGCCGACAATACGGCGCTCCAGAATAATCTATTTAACATCTTGGTTAGACCCCCATCAACTGTATTGGTACTGCGGGACTACGGCTAATTGGCTGTAGTCAGAAAGACCCCGGATTGCGTTTTCACGCCATCCACTTCCATCGTGATTTCCTGATCGCCCGCCTGTACATTGGGCATCACGATGTTGAACTGGTACAAGCCAACGAAATTCGGGGACAAGCCCTTGAATTCCGCTACTGCTGCTGCAGAGCCGATCTGGACCCTGTAACTGCTGCCCAAATCCGTGCTCTGCGTTACGATCGTGCCTGCCGCAACTGCCGGAGCAGTTGCGCCAAAGCCTACGCCATAAATTACTAACCGGTCGCCCGGCCGCGGTGTACGGAAGGTGACCCCGTTGATCAACCCTACCCGGCCCGCAAAAGTGCCATCTGCAAATTGTGCCACTACATATTGACGGCCGCCGACATTGAACCCAGGTGTGGCCAGAATTCCAGGTGAGCGTTTTGTTCCGGTCACCGTAATCGGGTCACTGCTACCACCCGCATTCGTCACTACGACTTGAATTGGAGCCTCGGCAATGCCGTCCGGTACCACAACGTTTACCTGTGTGGGACTGATGAAATTCACAAAAGCTGGCTTGCCGTCCACTCTTACCTGCACATTGTCCAGGTTGGTCGGTGCCACTCCAGAATTAAAGTCGCCGCCACTCCAACTCCTCGTCGTCAGCGACAAATCTCTACCGAATATCTCGATGTAGGTTCCAGGAGAGACCCTCGTTCCAGCGCCAAAATTTCCTACCTGCACGACGCCACCCTGGCTGATGGTTGGTCTGGTGCCGCCACCACCAGCACCGGGCTGCAGTCTGATGCTCTTGAGGTGTACTTTTGCTCCACCCGGCGCTGGTCCATTGCTGGCGTTCGCGGCAACGTAAATCATGACTGCCCCAGCCGACTGATTTGCTGGCGGCGTCCATTCAAATTCAAACGTATTGCTGGTATTTGGCGTGCTGTGGGTAATGAATTCAACGGGTGCAGACGCCGGACAGCCAATCGCCGGACGGTCCTGACCGTTGTCGCAAATAACGTAAGTTGCAGTGCTTAATGGCCGGAAAGACCCCGCCTGCCCATTGATCGTGCTGCTTTCAAGGCGAGCCGATGCCTGGAACCCATAGCGCCGTGCTGCATCCGTGATTCTGACAGTAAACTTCTGCTTCACTCCAGGCTGGTAGTTGACTCCGCCCTCCCACAAAATCTCAAGACTGGCGGAATCATTGGTCCGCGTCCCCACATGGCATCCACTCTGGAGGCAGGTCTGGTCTCCTGGAGCACCACTGCTACGCTGCGGTGCTCCAGAGTTATAGGCCCATAATACAAACGGCACGCTCAAAACGGCGGCAAATTTCCCTGTTAGTATCCACTTGTTACGATTCATAAACTCAGCTAACCCCTTTAGTCCGCTCTCGTCGCGGATCCAGTTTTAATAATCTTAGACTTTTGCGAAGCACCGTGCTTATGGGCAGGTCCTCCAATTGGTCCAGTCGAACCCATTGACAGAGAGCCCCCGCGCCTCCAAGCAGTTTCGCTTCTTTTAGAATAATTCGATACTTGTGATTCACAATAGAGTGAGAAAATTCACCCAGTTGGCCTCTCAACTGCGCCTGAGGCAA
>JAYSVS010000123.1:0-4805 GCA_043718395.1 Acidobacteriota bacterium | reverse complement strand
TCCGTTTCATATTTCGAAGCGAGGACGCCAGATTTACCGCCACCAGGCCCTTGAAGAGCCGAGGCGGGAAATCCGTATCCAAGCTGTCGTTGGCAATTTTTTTCGAAGCAGCATAAGCCTTTTCCATTGATTGCAGAGAAGCCGCTGAATTGAGCTCGCAAGCTTCTTCTGGATAGGAGATGGCTATGTTTGCATTCACTAGATCCACCGGCCCTAACCTTGACTCCAACTGAGGCAGCAATGCTTTTATTTCCTTCTCAACAACCAGTGCCTCTGGACATTTCCCGCCATTGGAAAGTGTTATCAGATAGCTTGCCAATGCTGCCAGCAACGAGGCGTTAGAGCCGCTTTGTCTGCTCTTCTCAACAGAATTTTTCTGCCATTCCATGCCCGCTTCCGGCCTTCCTGCATTCACCAGAAAATCACCAAACGTGCTTGTCAGTGGCGCAAATACCTCTGGGTATTCCTGCAACCCCTTATCGATGCGAGGCCGCGCCCGTTCGATCATCTCCCTGACCGTCCGTGTTGTAGACCCGCCGTTGATCGGGTTCGCCGTTTGGATCATCCAGTTCAAGAACTGGGCCGTGGCCTGTGCCCGCCGGCCTGCCGTGGCAGCCTGCCGTTGTTGCCAGAATGCATAACCTCCAACCGACAACAACCCCACCACCAGTATCGCTGTCATGCTTAAAGCGCCTCGATTGCGCGCGATGTACTTCCGGGTCCGGTACAGTGTTGTCTGCCGTTGCGCAAGAATCGGCCGCTGCTTCAGAAATCGATCAAGATCATCGGCAAGCTCAGACACGCTGCCATATCGATCAGCCGGGATTGCGGCAAGCGCCTTACCCGCAATTGCTTCCAGATCTCCGCGCAATTGATCTCGAAGGCTGCCGGGCCTCACCCCGCGCTTCTTCGCCGCCTCTTCTGTAATCCCCTTCGACATTGGCTGGGTATCTTTACTGCCCACCGCTCTCGACGCCACCGACATCATCGAATCGCGACTTCCAAACGGCCAGGCCCCGCACAACTGCTCATACAAGATCAGTCCAAGGCTATAGATGTCGCAGGCCGTGGTGACTGCTTCGCCTCGCAGTTGTTCCGGGCTTGCGTACATTGGTGTTAGCTGGCGCGTAGTGGTCAGGCTTGCATCCATGTGCAACAGTTTTGCCGTCCCGAAATCCAACAGCTTTACTTGCCCCGAATCTGTTACCAATATGTTCGATGGCTTCAAATCAAGGTGGACCACCAATTGGCGGTGCGCGCCCTCAACTGCCCGGCAAACCTCGATCAGAAGCTGGATTCTCGATTCAAGCGGTAACGTTTTGGAATCGCAATACTCATCGAGCGGTCTTCCATTGACGCGCTCCATCACAAAATAGGGCTGCTGGTCTTCCGACACGCCAGCAGCGATCATCTTCGCTATCCCGGGATGATCGAGCTTTGCCAGGATCTGCTGCTCCCGGCCAAACCGGCTCAAGTGATCGGCGTCATGCAAGTGCGTTTGAATCAATTTCAGGGCTACCAGTTGATCGCCAATCTCGGCAGCATAGACGATTCCCATTCCGCCCTGACCAAGGATCCCGGTGATCTTGTACGGCCCGATCCTGTTGGGCATCGAAGCTCTGGCTGTTACACTCTCAAACGACGAAGCCCTGGGTTCATTCTCAAGGCCGGTCAGCAAGGCTAAGACTTCAGCCCGAATTGATGTATCTGCTTCGATTTGAATAAGAAAGGACTCCCGCTCCCCGGCAGGAAGCATCTCCATCTGTTCAGTCAAGTCCTGTACGATCTGCCAACGCTGCTGAGCCGTCATACCCTCTATGGCGCAAAGTCTGGCGCATTCCCTTCAGTCAATCGCTGATAGAGCCATGCTCTTGCCACCCGGATTTTTCGTTCTACTGAAGACTTTGAAACTCCAAACATTTCCGCCGTCTCCTCTGAGGTACAGCCGAGGAGAAACCGCACTTCAAACATCTGTGCCTGTGCAGGGTCCAGGACTTCCAATTCTTTGAGCGCCTGGTCCAGATCCAGCATCTGCGGCCCGGCGGCGTCCACCCAGGGAATCTCATCATGCAGAGGCACGATGATCGATTCTCCTCCGCGCTTCTCGGCATGATGACTTCTTGCATAATCGATGAGCGCCAATCGCATGAGCCGGGCCGAGAGCGCATAAAAATGCCGCCGGTTCTCAAATTGTGCTGACTTTCTGGCAAGCAACTTCAGAAAAAGCTCGTTCACTAGCCCGGTGGCCCCAAGCGTGTGACCCTTTCGCTCGCGACTCAGGTAGGAACGCGCCAAAGCCCGCAATTGCGGATATACCAGCGGCGCGAGCCGATCAAGCGCGCTTGCGTCTCCCCGGCTCCAATCCTCCAGATACATCGTGATTTCGTGGTCCATTCAATATCCTGAAGCTCAGTTTAACTTCCATTGTCCGCCATCAAACCTGGCATCGAGACTCGCCCAAGTACCGAATTTTGCTGCCATTTGTCCTCCATCTACACATACTGAAGTACCGGTCACGTAACTCGCCATGCCCGATGCGAGGAACCCGATGGTGTGCGCCACTTCAGACGGCTGTCCGCCACGCCCTAGAGGCAATGCGGCAAAGTAAGGTCGAATCACACTGTCATCGGCAAAAGCGCTAGCCGTCAACTTCGTTTCGATCAACCCTGGGCATACCGCATTCACCCTGATTCCGTAAGGTCCGAGTTCATTGGCTGCTGTGCGCACAATCCCCATGAGTCCAGCCTTGCTTGCGTTGTAGGAGATCAGCCCTGCTTCGCCATCGAATGAATTTGTCGAAGCTGTAATCACAATCGACCCTGCCCGTAGCCGCTTCATCCGGATCGCAACTTCCTTGAGTTGAAAGAATACCCCGCTCAGATTGATGTCCAGTGTCGCTTGCCAATCTTCGCGGGTCGTTTCTTCCAGGCTTTGCGGTCTGCAGATTCCGGCGTTTAGGACGGCCACGTCGATATTGCCGATCCGATCCAGGCAACTTGCGAAGGCTGCGTCATCCCGCAAATCGATGGCCATCGATTCCACTCCCGCTTCTGAAACGGTCTGGCGATCTAAAACCCAAACCTTCGCTCCCGAATCCCTCATGAGCCGTGCGGTCTCAAGGCCAATTCCACCAGCTCCGCCAGTGACAACACAATTCAATTGATCGAAACGAATCTCCATTGGCGCTTAGTGTAGCGCCATCTGAAAGCCATCCACTTTCTAATTACAGATCCTGATTGGGGTAGGCGATCCAGTGAAGCTGGTCTACCCTTGGATGCTCAATCCGTTGCTTGGCTCCGTCCACCCACTCCACTTCAAGCGTTTCCACAACATTGGTTGCCCCAAGTCCAAAATGCGCCACTGCTTCCTGCTGGCAGAGGTATCCGCTACCACAATCGATCACTCGAATTTGCCTTCGCCCGCCGCTTAGGATTTTCACTACGGCACCACGAGCCGGCGCTCCAGCGCCTGTGCGGGGCGAAACCCTGAGCCAGTGATTGCCATTTGATTTCGCACGATAAAGGCTTAATGCCTGCTGCAAAGCCTCTCCATGCCCCAGCATCAGCTCGAGCATGCCGTCGCCGTTCCAATCCCCGGCCACTGCACCCACTCCATACCCCTCAGGCTCTTCGGCGTCACCGCAATCCACCCTGCGCCAGTCTTCATCGCGCCAGGCAAAAAGCCGGTTGCGATGACCATGGCAATGTATAAAAATCTCTTCGAAGCCATCGTTGTCGAAATCAGCAACCACGACACTTCGCGCCTCTGTGCGCTCGCTAAAAGCTTCGATTTCGGAATCGCGAAAAATTCCCTGCGACCCTTGAACAAAGAAGCGCTGCGGCCCTCGGGCTGTCGCGCAAACGATATCGAAGAGCCCATCCGCGTTGGCATCGATTAAGGCCAGTCCGCGGCCCTTACCTTCAATGTCAGCCAGCCCGTGTAGCACTGCGCGCTCCTCAAATTGCCCTTTCGCGTTTGGCACCAGAAGCATATTGGCAATCCCTTCGTTGCCGGCGTAGATCTGAATCCCTGGTCCAAGGATCGGGCCCGCCACCAGGCTCCTTCCACCCGCAATCCTCGCCAGCCCCAACAGTGAACCTGCTTCTTGTATTCGATCCTGTCCCATCACTTCGTAATAGCGGAATGGCCCTCCTTCGTGTGCAACCAAAAAGCCAAAGCGGCCCATTCCAAATCGGTCCAGAGCGAGTACCGATTGACTGGATTGCCCAAGTTCTTTTCGTCCCTCAAGCAAATCTGCCCATCCGCCGCGACGCCAGGCAAAGAGCCTGTCGCCGAATGCTTCACCGTTGGCTACATAAATCTCCTCGCGCCCATCGCCATCTGCATCCCCTGCCGCCACCCCCATTGCTGTTGCAAGAGGGTCGGTCAGCGGCGCAATGCCAACGTCATAGAAGGCGTCACCACCCCATTTGAGAACTAGATTTCTTCCCCCGTGCGCGGCAACATAGACCTCATCCACCCCATCGCCATCTATGTCCATCACGGCCATTCCTGCATACAACTGGGCAGGGTTGTCCATCAACAATCGAGTTAACGGCTCAAACATGATCTAGGCAGAAACGGGCGGATTGTAAGAAAGCATTCGCAGGCAAGATTCACAGGTAAAGAGCTTGTCTGGATATTGCCGTATCTGCTGCATCAAGGCAGGCCTGATATTCATCATGCAGGCTGCGCACATCGCCTCGGTGCATTCAGCTACCACTACGGAATCCTTGTGCTTCTTTCTCAGGCGCTCGTAATGTTCGAGCAGTTTCGGAGGCACTTCTTTTGCTAGCTGCTGGCGT
>JAYSVS010000122.1:0-1688 GCA_043718395.1 Acidobacteriota bacterium | reverse complement strand
TCATCGAACCTGCGATGATGCGCCAAATAGTCGCGGACCATTCATATGACACTTCGATCCGAGCGTTCTACGGCACTGCTGTTCAACGCGACGGTTTGTCGAGGCAAGATTATCGCGACATGATCGTGGCTATGTATCTCGGCGCCATCGACGCGGAATATTATGAATTTCGCGGGAACCTTGCGGCGAGCGGTAGAGGAAGCGCGCTTGGCCTCGATCTCTTGGTTCTCGGATTATCGGGCGCGACCGCAGTCGCATCAGCAAAGGACATGGCCGAGTTCGCAGTTGCGACCACGGTTGCCGGAGGAGCTCGTGGCGCGGTCGACAAGAATCTCTTTTTCGACCGCACCCTCCCGAGCGTGATTTCGGCGATGGATGCGGAACGCGCCAGAGTGAAAGCGGCTATCGAAGCCAAACTCGATCTCAATGCACAAAAATACCCACTTTCATCCTCCTTCAGCGATATTTCGGAGTACCAACTGGCGGGGACACTCGAACGCGGAATGCAGCGGGTTGCGGCCATAGCAGCCGCCGATGCGGCCAATGCGCAGGCTGAACTGGATCGCGCGATCACAGCCTGTAAGGTCATTGAAGATGTCGCTGAGGAGAATGATCGCCTCACCGACGCCCTTCGGAAAGCAGATGGAAGCTTCAAAAGTGAGCGCCTGAAAATTGCCGCTCAAACGCTAGGGGTTCCGACTGGTGCGAATGATCAGGAGACCTTTCGCGCGATTATAAGCTATCTCAATTCGACCAAGTGCACGCGGGCTGACCGCAGCGCTGAGGTCAACAGGATCATGGCGGCAATCGAAGAGGCCGAGGCACCAGCCGCGGACGGCGATGCCGCTGTTCCGCCGGTGAGTGATACAGGAGGATCAGAAGATGGGTGACACAGTCAAGATTCAGTCGATACCGACAATCGGCGAACTGGAAACCTGGCTTAATAACGACGAGCCGATTTGGGGCGCGATACATTCCTTGAAGGTCGTCAAGACGGCCAACGAGAAATGGACAGTCGGAGAATTCTCGTTTCCGAAGCCGGCAGTGAAGAGTCTGAAGGTGCGACTGTCAATTGGCGGCGCAGCGCCACCGGTGCCAGAGGGATACAAGCATGTTCTGGACGGCGAGGCCTTGATTATAAACACAGTCACAGGGGTTTCATTGTTTCGAAGAACTTGATGTCAGTCCGGGTTCAGTATCCGGATTGCTATCGTCGAACACTTTGAGGTGCCGTAATAGAAGAATCTCCGGTCGATCTTGTACCTTTTTTATCGATGTCCAAATTTCCGTCGGATACCCCAAAAAATTGCAATCGCATTAGTCGCCGCCGTTTGGTGAGTTCCCGCTGCTCAAATTGGCATCGAGAATGTCACCAAGCGATTGCGGCTTTGGGGGCTGGAGCACCGTCGGGATCTGGACGGGCAGCAGCTTGAGCACGGCTTAGAGCAGCTCCTCGGTTCTACTGGCGGGCGCGCCAGGCGAGCAGCAGCGCCAGGGGCCGCTCCTGCAGCCGCTGCAGCGCGGTGATGCTGCGCTAGCGAGGACGCCCGGGTCGCGCACCCTTAGCCGCCCCCCGCCCAAAAATCCACCGAATGTCGAATCGATACAATTATCTCCGAATCGGATGCCCTAAAAACCCCTTAACGACGCCCCACGTCGGACGAAGCCCCCCCGTTCGAGACCCACGC
>JAYSVS010000121.1:0-15920 GCA_043718395.1 Acidobacteriota bacterium | reverse complement strand
CAACCGGGGCAGCAAGCAACCTCCTCGGCCTCCGGTCGAAGCCTTTGTCCGGGTCATTGATGAACCTGTCTTGCGCTTGGCCAGTGTAGACCTCGAAGCCCGCGTCGACATCTCATCAATGGATGAAGTCTTCGATTTCGCAGCCGATTATCTGGGCCTTCTCAAGGCCGCAGTCATCGCCAGCGGCCTCATCCCATCGGGCTTTGAAGGCAGTCAGCAGCCGCTCAGTGAAGTCTTGTACAAGTTAACCGGAAGCCGAAACCGTGGTATCGAAGTAGTCAGTCAGGTCAACGACATCCCCAAAGGCAGCCGCCTCGCCGTATCTACAAACCTGCTCGCTTCATTAATCGCGGTCTTGATGAGAGCAACAAGACAAATTCAAAATCTCACCGGGCCACTCTGCGAAGCAGACCGCCGTCAGGTAGCCGCCCGCGCCATTCTCGGGGAATGGCTGGGGGGCTCCGGTGGCGGTTGGCAAGATTCAGGCGGGGTCTGGCCGGGCATCAAATTAATCGAAGGTGTACTTGAGACCGGGCAAAGCTTGAGCCGAGGGCAACTCCTCCCCACTCATACCCTGCTAGCCGCCCCAGACGCACAACGCAAACTCGAACAATCCCTCGTTGTCGTACATGGTGGAATGAGCCAGGACGTAGGCCCGATCCTCGAAATGTGTACGGAGCGTTATCTCCTTCGAAGCGACAAGGAATGGGCAGGCCGTCAGCAGGCCATTTCAATTTTTGATCAGATGCTTGTCGCCCTCAAGGCAGGAGACATCAAACAAGTAGCGGCCCTCACACAGCGCAACTACGACGGTCCAATTCAGACAATCATTCCCTGGGCCGCCAATGCCTACACCGAATCACTCATTGAAGCTTGCCGCACAAGATTCAGTGAACAATTCTGGGGCTTCTGGATGCTGGGAGGGATGAGTGGCGGCGGCATGGGCTTTGTATTCGACCCTGCGATTCGCGACCAGGCAGCAGAAGAGATGGTACAGATCCTCGCCAGGGCCAAGCAACGCTTTGAACATTCTGTACCCTTCGCCATCACACCCGTGGTCTACGATTTCGCCATCAATAGCAAGGGCACCAGCGCCGAACTGAAGCAAGACGCGCAAGCCTTGCTCAGCCGCAAGTATCACCTTTTTACCGTGCCAGCATTGCTGCGTATTCCGGCTTCAGAGTTGCCAGAAGAACGGAGAACCGAGCTCGGCCGTGTCGCTGAAAGCTATCCGGATCTCACCGGAGCGCTCTTTGAACGCCTCTTCCCGCAAGAGCAAAACACAGCACAACAGACCAACGAACTCGATTCATTGCTCGCTTCGCTAGGCTTTGATCCACATGCCCATGAACGCCTCCGTGCCAGCTACCTGTCAAACCGGATTGGCATGGCGAAAAATATCCTGCCTTCCAACTTGTCGATTGAAGACGTCCGGCCAGGTGATTTAACGGCAGTAACCAGCGCTCACTCATCAACAGGCCGTCACGCGATGAAGGCAGGCAAAGTGGCTGTAGTCACTTTGGCCGGCGGCGTGGGAAGCCGCTGGACCAAGGGTGCGGGGACAGTAAAAGCGCTCATCCCCTTCCACCGTTTCCATGGCCGGTACTTCAACTTTCTCGACGTCCACCTGGCCAAGACCCAAGTTGCCCGTCAAAAATATAGTGCCGCGATCCCACACATCGTCACCACCAGTTATCTGACCGGGTCACCAATTGCCGAGCATGTCAGCGGCCTCGAAGTATACGTCTCAAGAGGCCGCAGCATCGGCCTGCGTCTGATCCCGACACTCGCCGATTTGCGTTACCTCTGGGAAGTTCTCCCGCAGCAACAACTCGATGAACAGAAACAAAAAGTACGGGCCAGCGGGCGTGCCGGCTTGATGCGCTGGGTAGAGCAGATGAAAGAAGCAAGCGACTACCGCGCCAACCTCTCCAATCAGTGCATCCACCCGGTGGGGCACTGGTATGAAATCCCCAACATGCTTCGCAACGGATTGCTTGCACAACTGTTAAGCGAGAAGCCACAACTCGAATATCTGTTCCTGCACAATGTCGACACCCTAGGCGCAACACTGGACGAGTCGCTTCTGGGAGCTCATATCGAAAGTGGCTCTACGTTCAGCGTCGAAGTCGTACAGAAACAATTTGGCGATCATGGCGGCAGCCTTGCCCGCGTCGACGGCAAGCCGCGCCTGGTCGAAGGTCTCGCGCTGCCAAGTGAAGAGGCCGAGTTCGGCTTGACTTATTACAACGCCAGCACTTACTGGATCACCATCGACAAAATGCTCAAGGCTTTTGGATTGACGCGTGCGAATCTTGGTGATCAGGCCGCCGTCGATGAAGCCGTCCGCAAAACGGCCCAACGCGTGCCAAGCTACATCACGATCAAAGACGTCAAGAAACGCTGGGGACGCGGGCAGGAAGACATCTATCCGGTCGCCCAGTTTGAGCGGCTCTGGGGCGACATGACCGCGCTTGAAGAAGTCTCCTGCAGCTACTTTGAAGTGCCTAGGCGACGCGGCCAGCAACTCAAAGAAGTGGGCCAGCTCGATGGCTGGCTTCGCGACGGATCAGCAGCCTCTATCGAGGCGAGCCTGGTTTGAGCGCATGCCAAAGATGCATCGCCAGTTCATAGCGGTATAGCACCGCCTCACTCTTGGCCAACCCTTCACTAGGCGTGCTTCCGGCCTCTCGCAGAGCATTATAAAGATCACGCCCGGTAAGCGGTTTATTCCCTTCATTGCGCCCAGCAGTAAAGGGAAGCCGTGCCGCCAGCAAAGCCAGGTACATCTCAGATCGCGTCGTCGGGCGCCACGCTTCAAAGTCGAGGCTATCCGCCAAACCCGGCAAGATCCCCTTCACTGCCAGCATATTGGCAGCCTCAAAGTACCGGTCGTCTGAACTGAGATCGTGATACGGCCAAAGGATCACGCCGGGCTTCCCATCCACCCCACGCACCAGAGTGAGCTGCATCTCCTCAATCCGCTTCGGGTCCTTCGCAATCTCCCTCGCCTCCACTTTGTCGCGAAGCGCAATCGCCGCTGCCGTCGCCGCCGCTTGCCCAGCCATCATCGTTTGCCCATGAAGTCGAATCGCCGAGCTCACAATGCTCGATACTCCCAGGTTCTTCCCTGCCCCAAGCAACCCATCTACCTCCACTGGCACCAGACTCCGGTAAGGAAAGCCTCCACGGTCGGTATGTGTAGACCAATTGCGTGTCGCCGTCTGTACTGCCTTCCAGGGGCCATCGCGGCCATCGAGGAAAATGCGGCGTGTCGGATGAAAGTCGATATTGAACTGGAATCCAAACACATTGTCTGCCGGCATAAACTTGGCCCAGCCAAGACGGTCCTTGCTTTGTTCTTTGATGTCTTGTTCGCGGATCATATAGAGAGCCTCAAGCCGGAGGCCTTCACGAATGTATGGCTTATGCGGAAGACGATCAGAAGTCCCAAACTCGTCGCTGAGCTCCAAAGCTGCAAACTGGGGAGATTGCGATTGCAAGTAGCGGAAGTAGTCCAGCGAACGCTGCTTGGCATCAGCGAAAACAACTTCGCGTTCCCGTTGGGTCATATCAACGATGTTCTTCTTCGAAGCCCCAGCGAGAGCCGCTTCCACCTTGGCCGGAAAATTATAGAGCGGATAGTCATTGCTAGGGAAGTTAAGCAACGTCTTGTCAGGGCCAACGCGCGAGGCCCCGTGAGCGTAGTCAACGAGCCGGCGATGCGTGTAAACGCTGGGATTGGGCGAGTATGTTCCTTCTGGGTATTCGGTATCGGCAAAGAGCTTCATGTTGTAAGCAAAAGCCTCGGCAATTCCCGCAGCAGCAGCACCTGGTACCTTCTGCGGCTTCGCGGCTGTCCTGGCAACCAGACACCATGTCAGAGGGTTCATTTCATTCCGGTTCGTATCGTCAATCACCTCCGGGGCATTGGCTTCTCCAAAACGAGACTTCGCGTCAGGCCCAGCAGAGTACTTGGCACCAGACATCCGAATCACATCCCCCCAGTCACTGGCATCAATGGTGAGCTTGGCATTGATGCGAAGCTTCGACGTCCCGCG
The DNA here is from genome assembly GCA_043718395.1 of Acidobacteriota bacterium. Classification (GTDB taxonomy): domain Bacteria; phylum Acidobacteriota; class Terriglobia; order Bryobacterales; family Bryobacteraceae; genus Bryobacter. The sequence goes on along the minus strand of JAYSVS010000121.1, from coordinate 11,859 downwards.
AGTAAATGTAACCCCCGTGAGCTTACTGGCGGTCTTATGAGCTTCGGTTGGCAAATAGCGCTGATAGACCTTAATCCGGTCTCGATGTTGGATAAGCAGGTCAGCGAAAATCTTCTGCGCAGCAGCAGGCTCGATCGTGTCAGTGGCCGTGAAAGCGTTGCCAGGCGATGGATTCCCGTGAACGCGGCCATTGTATTCGCGGATGCTGCGCATCACTTCGAGAAAGATACCAGAGCGTGGAAAGTTCACCCGCCGCCCCCGGTACAGCGTCCATTCATCGACAGCTCCAACGCCTTCCGCACTGAACTGCCCACCCCACCAATCAATGTCATTGACGATCGCAATGCGTGGCACCTTAAGCCGGGCTGCCTGCACAGCAGCGGCCACCGCACTCTCGTTTCCACCCACTATCAGCAGATCCACCTCCACCGGACCCTGCATCAACATCGTGAATAGCGATACACTTTGAAGAATTCCCATGCGCCTCAAAATCCTTTGCCTCTCAACATTCGCTCTCGCTTTAGCGCAAGAAACGCCCAACACAGTACCACCCGTTGGGCGTGACCAACACCGCTCCATGATCGTATCGAAATTTGGAATCGTCGCTGCACCGCAATTCCTCGCCTCGCAAGCTGGCGCGCGAATCCTGGAGGCTGGTGGCAATGCAATTGATGCTGCCATCGCCGCCAATGCCATGACAGGTTTGACGCAGCCCTATGTAAACGGAATGGGCGGCGATCTGTTTGCCATTTACTACGAAGCAAAGTCGGGCAAAGTCTATGGCCTCAATGCCAGCGGATGGACGCCAAAGGCACTGACGGTCGAATATCTGAAAGGCAAGGGCATCGAGAAGATCGATCCAATTGGCGTTCATGCCATCACTGTCCCCGGCGCTGTCGCCGGATGGGAGGCGCTCCGCAAGCGCTTCGGAACCATGCCCCTCTCCAAGACTTTGGCCCCCGCGATCTACTATGCCGAAAACGGCTTCCCCATGCCGGAATGGGGCGCGCGATCCTGGGTCAGTCAAAAGTTGATGAAGCAGCCAGGATATGCCAATACCTACCTCCCGAATGGGGTAAAGCCTGGGCTTGGCGACACCTTCAAAAACCCCGCCCTCGGTGAATCTTTGCGCCAGATCGCAACCCAGGGCCGTGATGCTTATTACAAGGGAAAGATGGCCTCAAACCTCGTGAAGTTCCTTCAAGAACAGGGCGGCGCTCACTCCCTGGCCGACTTCGCCGAATACGAGCCGGAATGGGTAGAACCAATCTCCACAACCTACCGTGGCTGGAAGGTTTATGAGTTGCCTCCGAATGGCCAGGGCATCGCAGCGCTCTCGATGTTGAACATCATGGAGACCTTCCCCATCGCCGATTACGGCCACAACTCCGCAGCCGCTTTGCATGTGATGATTGAAGCCAAAAAGCTCGCTTATGCAGACATGTCAAAGTATGTGGGCGACCCTCGCTTTAGCTCTATGCCGGTAGCAGAGATGCTGTCAAAAGAACTCGCCGCCAAGCGGGCTTCCTTGATCAACATGAATCACGCCGCCTGCAAAGTTCTGCCCAGCGAAATTAGCCAGTCCCTCAATGCCCGTGGCAAAGAGACAATCTATCTTTCAACCGTCGACAAAGATGGCAACATCGTTTCGCTGATCCAAAGCAACTACGCCGGCTACGGCACGGGAATGGTAGCTCCCGGCGCAGGCTTTTCCTTCCACAATCGTGGTGCCGGTTTTGACCTCGAAGCAGGCAAGCCAAACAGTCTGCTGGGCCGCAAGCGGCCCCTCCACACAATCATCCCCGCCTTCATGCAGAAAGACGACATCGCCATCGGCTTCGGAATCATGGGTGGCTGGAATCAGTCGCAGGCCCACGCACAATTCGTAGCCAACATTGTCGACTTTGGAATGAACGTGCAGCGCGCGATGGAAGTTCCACGCTTCACAAAAGGAACCTTCGAAGGCTGTGACCTCCAGATGGAATCAGGTATCCCAGACTCTGTGCGCCTCGATCTGCAAAAGCGCGGCCACGTAATCACGCCGCTCAATGGCTATTCCAGCGCAATGGGAAATGGAGAAGCTGTGATGCACGATCACAAGCGAATGGTGAACTTCGCCGGGGCCGATCCGAGAACCGATAGCGGAGCAATGCCGCAAAATCCCCCGATCCCTTAAGGGTTATCGATGCTCAGCCGCTGGTTCGGATAGTCGATCCGCAGCACCAGATTCCTGAATGCATTGGCACCAAGAACACCATCAATGCGAGTTCCCACAGCATCGCTCAGGCGGTCGAGGAAGTCTCCGGCGGCAAATGAAAAGTCAGAGAATCGACGCCCTGCTACTTCAAGCATCGTGGCATTGGTCATATAGGCTTGCGACGAGCCAGAAGCTCCCATCACCGGGATCGGCATCCCCCGAGGCATCATCAGCCGCTCGGCAAGCGTACGCGAGATAGCCGAATTCGAAGCACCCGTGTCGATTACAAATCGATAAGGCCCTTGGCCATTGATGCGGGCATCCACAATCGCTAGTGGTTTCTTGGGGCCAAGAACGAACGGCAACCCTTTAACAGCAGCCTGCTTTGCCAGTGTTAACTTCATTGTCAAGTAGTTCAAGCTCAGCATGTAGTCTTTGAAAAATCCATATCCAAGATTGGCAGCAAGGCTCTGCCCAATCGCAGCACCAATAGGGCCAAGAGCAGCACTGACTCCTGCTTCAACTGGCCCCAGATTCACACCACCCACGCGCAACGCATCGACTTGCGATTTGTAGACCAGTGGCGAAGGGCCAGAGCCAATGCCAAACGTCGCAGCAATCCGGTTAGACTCGCTAAACACCAGTCCAAGATCCCGTGCCATCGATTGATTGACCAGTACAGGAGCAACGCCCTGCCCGGTATCCAGAACAGCGCTAAGTGCACTGCTGTTGTTGATCCGGATATCGATAAGCACCAGAGGCAACTCAGGAGTGGCATAGCGAAAAGGAATTTCAATTCGGCTTTGCCCAAACAACGCGAGGCTGAAGCCAAAAATGATCGCACAACGGCTCATCTCTTGAGCTTAGTTCCTCCGGGCGAGCTGTAGGGCCTTAATTCTCTTGTGAAGGTTCGTGCGCTCGATCCCGAGAGAACGCGCAGCCTGAGAAACATTCCAGCCGGTCTCCTCTAACGCCTTCAATAGGGCATCCCGTTCAGCACTCTCGCGCGCCTCATGCAGACCGTTTCGACCAGCTCCCGGGACTTCCCTTGCAATAGTAATCTCAACAGGCACAGCATCTTCAGTGATGATGTCACCTGGAGAAAGAATGGCCATCCGCTCAACGATATTGCGAAGCTCGCGGGCGTTCCCTGGCCAGTGATAACACTCAAGCGCTTCGATGGCTGCGGGGTGAATCGTCTTGGGCTTGAAACTGTTGCGGCGGCAGAATTCGTCGAGAAAGTATTCAACCATGGCGGCGATATCAGGAACGCGCTCTCGCAAGCTGGGCACCCGGATTGGCACAACAGAGAGCCGATAGTAGAGGTCTTCGCGAAACTGCTGCTTTTGCGCAAGTGTAGCAAGATCTTTGTTGGTAGCACTCACCACACGCACCTGAACCTTGATCGATTGCTCCCCGCCAACGCGGTGGAATTCTCCTTCCTGGAGTACGCGCAAGAGCTTGGCCTGGCTAGCTGGGGCAAGATCACCGATCTCATCAAGAAAGAGCGTGCCCCCGTCTGCTAGCTCAAACTTTCCGCGTCGCAGAATCGTGGCACCCGTAAAGGCTCCTTTCTCGTGGCCAAAAAGTTCGCTTTCGATCAGCTCATTCGGAATAGCCGCACAATTCACCTTCACAAATGGGCCGCCAGAAAAAGGGCTCGATTGGTGTATGTGTGCCGCAAGAAGTTCTTTACCCGTACCCGATTCACCAATCAGCAGCACTCTCGCATCAGACCGGGCAGCAAGGCTAGCCTGCTCGAGCACACGCGTAAAAGCAGGTGAGCTTCCAATCATTCGTGGCCCAGCGCCAAGCTGTTCCTTTAAGCGGGTATTCTCTTCTTTCAATGTCCGCTGTTCAAAGGCCCGGCTAATCGCCAGCAGGACGCGTTCGCGAGACAGCGGCTTCTCCAGAACGTCAAATGCACCTGCGCGGACTGCCTCCACTGCATTCTGAATCGTTGCGTGGCCCGAGATCATCAACACTGGTGCCTCAGGCTGGTTTGCCAGCACTCGCGTCAACAAATCAATGCCGTTGCCATCGGGCAAGCGGACATCGAACAAATACAGATCGGCACGAGGTGCCTGGGCAAAGGCCGTGGCGTTAAGAAAGGTGGAGATCGAGTAGCCTTCACGTTCAAGAATCAGACGAAGGGAACGGCCGATGTTTTCTTCGTCGTCAACGATAACGATTCGTTTTGCCATTGTGGATTCGCTTTCTTAAGTTGGATGCGGAAGGCTGCGCCTCCAAGGGATCCGGTGACTAGTTCAAGGTCACCACCCATCACGACCGCGCTGCGTTTGGCAATGGACAGCCCAAGACCCATACCGCATCGCTTGAATGAAATTGTGGGCTGGAAGAGTGTTTCTTGCGCCAGAAGACTCAAACCAGGCCCTGAATCTTCAACTATGATTTCGAAATGGGAGTGGGTACACCGGGTACTCACCTGGATCACTCCACCCCGCCCGGACGCATCGGCAGCGTTCTCCAGCAGATTCGTAAGAATGCCGCGCAATAGATCGGGGTCCGCCGTAGCCCAAGCCTCATTCGCATCCAGTTGTTTCCGGTAATTCACTTCTGGATGTGCAGTACGAAGAAAAGTAATGCGCTCTTCGACAACTGAGTTAGCGTCGAGGTCGGTAAGCTCCAGCGGAGGCTCGCTTGAAAGTTCGCTGAATGCTCGCACGCGACGTTCCAGACTCTGCACTTCCTCAGTCACGATCTGTGAGGCTTGCTCGAGAAACGGACGTTCGTCAGGGTGAGAGCGGGCCACCATTTCTTCCACCGTCAGTCGAATTGGCGTCAGCGAGTTTTTCACTTCGTGCGCCATCTTGCGCGCAAGAGTCTGCCAGGACTCCAAACGCGTGAAGTACAGAAGCCTTTCGCGATTGCGATCCAGTTGCTCCGACATATCGTTGAAGCTCAAGATGGCTTGGGCCACTTCATCGTGGCCCCTCACCTCAAGCGGAGTGCGCTTACCAGAAGTAAAAGCACGCAAAGCTTGCGTCAGTTGCTGAATAGGTCGAGTGATGTGGTTAGTGAAGTAGAGCAGGGCAAGAAGGGCGATCAGCCAGATCGCGCTAGCCACAGTAGCGAGTGTGAGAAAGAATCCGCGTTTAAGATCTCGATCACTGTGAGCCTCTAACACCTGCCGGGCCTCTGCCAGATTCGCTTGCAGTTGCGGCAGTCGAATACCTTCGAGCTTATGGCGATAAGCACCCTCGGGCCGCAGTAGCACAAGGTCTTCGCCATCCACCAGAAACCGCTCCTTCTCATCTGCTTCCAACCGGATCGACGGCATCGGCTGCGCCGCAACTTTCTTATTCTCAACTCGCTCGCGCAGAAGCTGACACGAAGTCTGATAGAGAGCTCTGCCGGCAGCTTCCAGTTGCTGTGTCGAATTTTCAAGCTCTTTGACCGGTGCGATATCAAGAGACTGATCCAACAAACGCCACGACACAAGCAGAGTCACCCCCAGTGGAGCAAGGGTTGCCACTAGGAATAGAAGCAGGAGTTTGTCGCGCAGTCTTGTCACGGCGTGGCCAATGCTCCGAGTGTAAAGGTTTGAGTTGTGGCAGTGAAGCGAACTTCTTTAGGGTCTGCCGGTCGCGAGAAGATTTCCACAAGCACGCCAAGGTCAACGCTGCCTTGGGGCCGCAGCGGGTTAGCTAGCTTCGCACCTGAGCTCCGGATCTCCAGTTGCATCGTCAGCGGCTTCGCTTTGTCGATAAATGGCAGCGGCAACTGCATGCGGCCAAGACACCACCCCGCAACCGCATCGCTCTTCAGACGATTCGTCGAATAGATTGGGGTACGTGGAGAAGTCTGAGAGAGCTGGACGGCAGAAAACGTCTCTTCCCAGAGATCGTAGCTAAGGACAAAGCGATGGAGGGTGCGACCGAGAGGTTTAAGCCCATCAAGCAGTTGCATCTGAAAATCGAAGGATACACTTTGGCCATTCTTGAGCCTGTCCAGCGCCTTGCCTTCGAGGAATTTGACATTGAGTGCGTTAAGGCTAAGCTGACCATCATTCAGACGTGGAGATATCGACTGCGCCACCAGAGAGTGGAGGAACAGGCTGATTAGCGCGATGAGTCGCGCGGGAGTCAAAAGTTCATCCCCACCATAAAGATGGGCTCAATAGAAGAGGACCTGATGGGTATTGCAACCATAGCCGTAATCCCGCTGACCACGAAACCGAGTCCAGCAGAGTGCCTGAGTACCTTAGGACGTCCCGCACTCCAAATGGTTCCAGTGTCGTAGACGGCACGGACAAAACTATAGCGGCCATCGGCAGAAAAGTGGATTGCGCGGTCAGCACCGAGGGGCGCGATTTCGTAACGATTCCAGCCACGCAGCGTCTGCGTATTGCCGAGGACGAAGCGGTCAAGCACAGGCGCGCGGCCATCAATCGCCCCAATCATCGAACTCAGCGCCAAAGTGGCTTTTGACTTTTCGCTATTGCCCGAGGCGAAGGTGATGCGGGCTTCGCCAAGGTGGCGGCGGTAGTCGAAATCGGAGCCAAAAGATCGGGCGGCCGCGCGCAGGCTGTAACCTGCTTCCAGCGTTTGTGTACTGGTGAGACCAAGCTGCCACTGTTTTGAGTAGCGCAGAGTAGTAATAACAGCGTGTGCTGCCTGGTTTCTCGCGGCCGGAACTTGAAATTCGAGATTGTTGAAGCTAAAACCGGCTCGAACTTCGAGGCCGGGAGCTAGTGTGTAGATCAAAGTGGGCTCAAAGTTGGTCCGTGAGCGATAGAAGTCGCTAGACTGACCTCGAAATCGCGACTGGTAGGCTTCACCCAGAAAAGCCAAGCGAAGATTCTTTGCCACTGGGGTGACAAAAGCGCCGCGAAAGCCAGTGTAGCGTTCAACCCGTTCATCATTGTCGGAAATAAAACCGATGCTTGTGCTGGTTTGGCCCAGATTGAGGTCAGCCGTGGCTCCGAAGCTGAATTTTTGCTCGGAGTGAAACGCCATGCGAGGCACGTTTAGATCGAGGTACTTTCTTGCCCGCTCCAGCAGAAAGCTGACCCGGATCTGATCTTGCTTCTCGCCTTTAACCACGTTGCGGGTGATCTTAAACCCAGGAAATTCACCGCGAATTCGTTTTTCAACCGCGTCCAGCACTTCCGTCCGGAAAGGCCGTCCAACCAGGCGATTCAGTTCGCGCTGTAGCGCTTGAGATACGGTATAGGTCGCGTTCTGGATCGAGATCCGCTCGATCCGGTAACGGGAATTGACGTTGGTATAGGAAGTGCTTTCAAAGGCCACGGCCCTCTCATGAGGGAGTAGGAGGACCGTGGATGCCAAAAGAGCGGCGAAGAGGCACTTCATGCGGATTGGCTATTTGCAACCCTTGGGCCAATCTCCAAGCGATTGATTTATATAGACTTTTTGCATTGAGCGGTGTGCTCTGCACACTCATGTGTCACTGCATGACCACACTTGGCTGGTTCTTTACAATTCATTACAAAAGCCAGACCAGGGGAGTGAAAAACTAGTCGTCGAATGAGAGTGATGAAACAGATCGTATTAACCACCTTTCTTTGCAGCAGCATTTTGCTGGCTGCGGATTTCTGGCAGACCAAGAAGCCCAGTGAATGGACTGAGAAGGAGGCTCGCAAGATCGTCGACAACTCGCCGTGGGTCAAAGAGGTGCAGCCGGCGATGAATATGGAAGGAATGGGTGGAGGCGGCGGCGGCCGCAGTCGTGGGGGTGGAATGGGAGGTGGCGGTGGAATGGGTGGAGGCGGCGGTATCGGTGGCCCAGGCGGTGGTCCAGGCGGCGGGGGCATGGGCGCAGACGGCGGTAGCCTGGGCGGCCCCAGTGGCGGCCCAGGCGGTGCCATGCAGATGCCTAAAATCAAGGTGGCTTTTGAAACAGCCCTCCCCGTAATGGAAGCAAAGGCGCGTATCGAAATCAAGGATGTCTTTAAGAGCGTGCGCGATGAGTTTGTTGTGGTCTCAGTAAGCGGCATGCGTGCTATGCCCGGCACAACTGGACGCCCGGCGCGCGAAGGCCAAGACGCAGATCGCGCCAAAGGCATGCAGGCCAGACTCCTCCAGATGACGACTCTGAAAGTTAATAACGACAAGGTCTATCAGCCGGCTGTAGCCAAAGTGCAACAAACTCCCAATGGAATGGTTATGTTATTTGCCTTCTCGCGTAAAGAACTGCAACTCACCCCCGAGGACAAGCAGGTCACCTTCAAAACCTCAATGGGGCCAATGGAAATCTCGGTTAAATTCAACTTGAAGGACATGGTCTTCGATCAAAAGCTGTCGCTCTAGGCAGTGCATTTCGAAACCAAAAAGCGGCCCCCGAAAGGGCCGCCTTCTTGTCTTAAATGAAGCTTAAGTTACTTGACTTCGACGGTTGCGCCGGCGTCGACAAACTTCTTCTGCATTGCTGCAGCTTCGTCCTTGGTCACGCCTTCCTTGACCGTCTTGGGAGCGCCATCGACGAGGTCTTTGGCTTCCTTCAGACCGAGCGCGGTAATTTCGCGTACGACCTTGATGACGTTGATCTTGTTTGCGCCAGCGCCGGTGAGTACGACGGTGAATTCCGTCTTCTCTTCGACGGCCGCAGCGGGGGCGGCCCCGGCGGCAGGAGCTGCTGCGACGGAAGCGGCAGCTGCCGATACGCCGAGCTTTTCCTCGAGCATTTTCACGAGTTGAGAAGCCTCAAGAAGGGTGAGGCCCTGGATTTGTTCCGAGATTGCGTTGATGTCAGCCATTTTCATCTACTCCGATTGAATTTTCTATTACTGATTGAACTTGTTTTCTTGTACGCCTTGGTCGATGACCACAGCCAGGTTGCGGCCAACGCCATTGATGGCAGAGACCAAACGCTGTGCTGGCGCATTGATGAGGTAAAGCAGTTTTGACAGAACCTCTTCACGCGACGGCAAATTGGCGAGCTCGTTGATTGAAGCAACTTCAACGACACGCCCCTCAACGAAGCCAGCCTTGAATGTGAAGGTGGGGTTCGTCTTGGCGTAAGTGACGAGAGCTTTCGCGAGAGCGACTGGGTCGCCATTCGTGTAAGCAATCGAATTCATTCCTTTAAGCCCTGTTACGGCTGGAGCGATGGCCAGGCCTTCGCTCGCTTTCTCCGCGAGGGTATTCTTGACGACCTTGTAGCCACCACCTACGCTGCGGATGGTCTTACGCAGTGCGTAATCCTGAGCGACGGTGAGCTTCTCGAAGCCGGTTACGAAGACGTTCGGCGACTCAACGAGAGCCTTTTTGATGGCTTCGAAATCTTTTTGCTTGTCGACTTTATTCTTCATGTTTGCTGATCCTTAAACCGCGATGGCCAGTTTGGAAGAAACGTCTGAGATATCGAGACTAATGCCAGGTCCCATCGTGGAACAAAGCGTCGCGCTTCGAACGTACTTACCTTTGGCGGCGGAGGGTTTGGCGCGCAATACGGCAGTGATAAGACTCTCGGCATTCTCGATCAGCTTGAGAGTCTCAAACGCGATCTTACCGACAGGAGCATGAATAACCCCGGTCTTATCGACGCGGAATTCCACCTTACCTGCTTTAACTTCATTAATTGCCGTAGTAACGTCCGTGGTAACCGTACCCGTTTTCGGGTTCGGCATAAGACCACGCGGGCCGAGGATCTTACCGAGACGCGCCATGGAGCGCATCATGTCGGGGGTCGCAATCACCGCGTCGTAGTCGAGCCAGTTCTCTTTGATGATCTTTTCAATGATCTCATCGCCACCAAAGAAATCCGCTCCGGCCGCTTCGGCCTCGCGCACTTTCTCACCAGAAGCGATGACGAGAACCTTCTTGGATTTTCCGAGGCCGTTGGGCAGAACAACCGTGCCACGAACCATTTGGTCCGCGTGCTTGGGGTCGACGCCAAGGCGCATGTGAATCTCAACGGTTTCGTTGAATTTCGTGAATTTGATTTTCTGGGCGAGGCCAACGGCTTCAGTCACGGAATAGGTCCGTGCTTCTACCTGATTGGCTGCGGCCAAGTATTTTTTACCCTGTTTTTGAGCCATGTTTCGTTTTTTTCGAACGGTTTACTACTTGAATACTACTGATGACGATGAGCGCGGGCCTCATCAAAAAAGAGGAAAGCTTTGAATGGTCCAAACGGCTTTCAAGCACGAACTGCGGCTTGGCTGCCTCCCAAACGAAGGAACCGACTCATTGAGTATAACAATTTGTAATCGGAATGCAAGTTTCAGCCTACAGCTTGACTTCACCCATCCATCACTGTTCATGCGAATTTAGTCCACTTTATGGTCTTTGCGATGACGAAGCGGCTCCAAAAATCGAAAATGTAGAGATGAACTGGCCCGTTCGGCCCTTGGATTGCTCAAAGTGTCTCGCATGAACGCAACAGCTACTTCCACAGCCCGTGAACCATATGAGGCAGACCAGAGAGAAATTCTACTTGCCGAGGACGAGGCCGCGATCACCAAAACAAACGACCCTCGAAGTCCGGTCGTCCAGCATCTGCAGCGCCAACTTGCCAATTCGATCCTCCTGTTCCTCGAGTACAAAAAGTGCTCATGGCAATCAGAAGGCGTCGCCTGCCCGGTCTTGCAAACAACATTCGACACTTTCGCCAATGAAATCAAGACCAACTTCGATCAATTGGGTGCCCGGCTGAGAATGATCGGGCAGGACCCAGACTTGCTTCTCGATTCCCTCCTTGATGGCGCCGGGATTAAGCAGAGTCCGACTGGCTTGTCTTTTCGAGATTTATTGGCTTCCGCAGACGCAAATGCGATAACCGTCATTCGGGAATTGCGCGACGCCATCGCAGACCTGAGAATCAATGGAGATGACCCAGGCTCAATGCACCTCCTCGTCTCAGTTGTTCGCCAACATGAAGAACATGAATGGATTTTGCGGCAAATGTTGAAGTAAGACGTTGCTCGAATGACGATTTGACCTCCGGGCGTCAGTTTATGTCCAAGCTGCTACCGGTCGAATGCGAAAATAGAAGCGTCGTTGTTGCGTTTGCCCTGATGAAGATCGGCCAGAATCTGTGCAGCCATAACACTAAAAGTAATACCATTCCCCCCAAAACCGAGCGCAAAATACCCGCGCGGGAATATTTTGTAAGGTCCGATAAATGCCAGTCCGTCCTTGGTATGACCAAAGGCTCCGGCCCAGGCGAAAGCTACAGACAAGTGCGGCGACTTTGGCATGAGCCGCTGAAAAGCGCGTGCCAGAGCAACTGATTTCGACTCAATTCTGGCCTCCCTTCGTTTTCCATTCTGTACCTCGTCATCCTCGCCGCCAATCAGCACTCTCCCTTCCGGAGTTGTTCGGGCATAAAGGTAGGCTTCGCCGCTTTCCCACAGTAATGATCTCTGCTTCCACCAATCGAAATCTTCGATGGGCTCGCTGACAAATGCATAGGTGCTGCTGATCTGAACAATGTCTTTGGGTATCCATTCCATTGTTTCGTAACCTGTCGCGAAAAAAATTCGGTTCGCCCGGATCCCAAAGTTGTTCGCCGTATGAGCCACTACTCTTCGCTTATCGTGCGTGTACCGAATCAATTCCGTGCGATCAAATATTCTGGCACCCAAATTATGCACAGCAAACACAGCTTGAGCTCCACGCGCACCAGAAGAAGCGCTTGTGCGGACGGCAATCGGTATTTCTATAAGCGATTCGAGC
>JAYSVS010000013.1:0-8006 GCA_043718395.1 Acidobacteriota bacterium | reverse complement strand
CAAAGCGCCTTTGTGGGTACCCGCGTCGTGCAGCCACGCGCTGCATCTTTACGCTATCGGTTGTGGTTTTAACGGCACAATTAGCTTATCCGCTGACTAGCGGTAGAATTTCTTTATGAGCACTGCTCGATTTGTGCATTGGCGTGACGGTGAAACTTGGCTCGGGTATTTTGAAGAATTTCCAGATTACATGACTCAAGGCACGTCTCTCGAAGATCTAGAGGAAAACCTTCGAGATCTGTACCGGGACTTATCGAGCGGGGCAATAGAGGGAATTCGTCGTGTGGCCGAATTGACGATTGGATGAAACGGACGGATCTCGTGCGAAAGCTTGAAGCTGCAGGCTGCTTGCTCGTAAGGCATGGCGGCAATCACGATTGGTATCGCAACCCTCAAAACGGAGCGGCTCAGCCGCTGCCCCGGCATCGAGAAATCAATGAGACGCTAGCCAAACATATTTTGAAAAAGCTGAATGTCCAACTTCCCGATTGAGAGCTTTCATTTCCCCACAGACGATGTGCAAAAGCAAAGCCCAACCAGCCTGAGACCAAGTGGGGCCATTATCGAGATTCCAATTCCCTAAGACTTGACCGGCTTGTCCGATACCTTTCAGGTCTTCTCGTCAAAGTACATGGTTTTGCCTTCCCGGAAGCTCTTCACGGCCATGGTGATCAGCACCTGACTTTACTTTTATCAAAAAGGCAAAGTTCTCGGAAAGTCTAGAAGCTAAAACCTAGGGCTCGAAGGAACTTATCTAGGTCCGTCTCAACTTGGGCCGCTTGAATCACCGAGTCCCAATGGATCCTGGTAGCGAGAGCGGCGCGTGGATACCCTTTTCGATACTCAGGCCAAATCCGCACAAGAGCCGCAACCGCAGCAGCGCTATCCGGCGGCCTTCTCTCCCGTTGTTGGGGTAGATGCCGAAGGATCATTGCTTCAAAGCAAGGATTTTGCCAGATCAAGTGGATATCATTCTGCCTCGCTTCAGCTATAGCCTCTCGCGCACGGTTTGGGTCTTGATCAGCTTGATCCTGATCAAGGAAGATGAATCGGAGGCTGGGCAAGCTTCGAGTTCTTCTAAGTCTTTCAATTTCCTGGATGGCACGTTTGACCCGGGCCAAAGGATCTCCTGCTCCCGGTGCAAGTACCTTGATTTGGAAGTGAATCTGTAGCCCGTGCTCACGGGCAAAGTCCTGAATTAAGGCGGCATAACCACTTTCTGAATCCCCTTCGCAACCGACGAAAATCGGGGTTAGCTGTAGTCGGAATGGTTTTCGCAGCTTCATCCGATTAAGGGCACTCCGCCGTAGGCCCCGCCAAGATACTTACGATATAGGTTGTCGTCGCGGCGCACCTTGACATCCATCAAGCTGAAAACACTGGTTTGCCCTAAGCGATCTTTTTCGCAGAGGACTACCTCTTCCTTCTTGAGATCTTCAAGTAGACTGGGGCTGTGGCTGGTGAACCAGAGTTGGCTGTTGTGCGGATTGCTGTTTTCTGAATCGTGGAACCATCGGATGATCTCTGGCAGCAACAAAGGGTGGATTGCGGAATCGAGTTCGTCGATCACACACAAAGTGCCTTGCCTCAGCGCCGCATCAATCAAAGGGAAAATCCGAATGAAGGAACGGGTGCCGTGGCTCTCAAGAGACCAATTCATTTCTTCCAAGAGGCCTGAGTGTTTGAATCTTGGTTGAGGGCCTTCGTCTGTAGTTACGTAGTGCATCTGCTCCAAGCCGAGATCGATGCGTGCGAGTTGGTTATTGAGCTTGAGTAGTGAATCTGGTTGGGTGGAAAGGAGCCTGTGGACCAATTGTTCATCTGAAGGACCGAGAACCACGTTCAGAATCAGGGCTCGCTTTGCATGGCTATTGAAGAACACGGCCGCTGGGTGGCCAAAAAATGCGAATGACGCAATTACCGTGGCATTTGGGCGAAGTGTCTTCACCAGATGGGAATAGCCCTGAACTGGGAAAACATCGGAACCCTTGACGTTTCCCTCCGCATCGCGCTCGAACACACGTTGCCATTTGCCTTCTGCGAGCGGTTTGCGGCGTAGCGACTCTGAGAGGATTTTCAGCCCGGAATCAGAAATTACTTTGACAATCAACTCGTAGCGATAGATTCCGTAGAGCGCCAGTTCAGGTTCAGACGGGTCCATTACGCCGCCAAATTCAATCGCAATTCTGGTTGGTTCCTGCATTGCGTTTGCGCTGTTGAATGGGAGGCAGGGCGGACGGGGATCCTCAACCGAAGCTGCCATCTTGAACAAGAACTCTAGCGCCCGCAGGACATTCGTTTTGCCTGATGCATTTGCCCCGTAGATGGCGACTACTTTGGGAACATAAACGCCAGCGGAGGGGAAGATTTCAGCAAAGCGATAGGGGTCTGCGGGGACGGTTCCGCTGATCCGAAGATCGAGTACTTGAACCTTAGAGATGGAAGCAAAGTTCTCAATTTCAAGAAGATAGGGCATGATCTGATGCCCTATCTTCTCATTGTTAACAAAATTTTGTCAACTATTTGATTTCAGTTAAAGTTTTGCTGGCTTTTCAGAAACCTTCCAGGTCTTCTCGTCAAAGTACATCGTCTTGCCTTCCCGGAAGCTCTTCACGGCCATGGTGATCAGCACCTGTGCGCGAGCTCCAGTCTCGACATCGAGCTGCGGCTTCTGACGCGTTCTCATGCAGCTCAGGAAGTTTCCCACGTGCGTCTGCATCGTGTTGTTTTCCTTCACTGGAATCTTGATCTCGTCCTTGCCTTCAAACTTCGCCTCAAGCTCGGGCACGATAAACTTGCCGCGGCTCTTCTCAGCTTTGACTGTGATGAACGGCGAGTAGCCTTCAAAGCGGCCGTGCTCAACCATCGTTAGCGTTGCGCCATGACCACGGATCAGGCCGGGGATGTGCTGCGAATTGGCCATTGAAGCTGAAAGCACCAGCGAGTGACCCTTCGGGTATTCACCAATCAAGCTGAATGTATCGGGCACTTCGCGGTCGGGCTTGGTTGGATCTTCCGGCAGTTTGTCGAAGGCATAGATGCCGCCACCGGCCATCACCTTGTGCGGGAATTGCGGTTCGCCCCAGACGATGTTCATCGGAGCTACGACGTGATAATAGAGGTCGGTTGCGATGCCGCCAGAGTAGTCCCAATACTTGCGGAAACGGAAGAAGCGGTCCTGACCCATGTCCTTGACCCAATCGCGCTTCTGCGAGGGGCCGAGCCACATCTTCCAGTCGATGAAATTCTCACCCTTGCCGTCGGGGCCGGCTTCTTTGTCGATCGGCCAGTTCCATTCGCCTTCGATGGAATTGCGGTGGTAGCTGCCCTGCGAAAGCAGGATCTTGCCGAGCATGCCGTCGGCAATCACCTTGCGGGCCTGCGCCCACTGATCGCCGGAGGTGGTTTGTGAGCCAACCTGCAGGACACGTTTGGTTTCGCGCACAGTTTCTGTCAGCCGGCGTGCTTCGTCCACCGTATGGCACATGGGCTTTTCGAGATAGACGTCCTTGCCCTTGTCCATCGCTTCAAGCGCAATCGTGGCGTGCCAGTGGTCTGGTGTGGCAACAATGACCGCATCGACATCGCTGCGGTTCAGGATTTCACGGTAATCAAGCGTGCCATCACATTTGAACTGTTCTTTGGCGCGGCTGACGCGCTTCTGGTAGACGTCGCAGACGGCGACGATCTGGGCGTTGGATTCACCCTTGCCCGCTTTATCAAATTCGCGAGCGACATAGAAGCCGCGGCCACCTGCACCGATTACTGCGACATTGATACGGTCATTGGCACCTACAACGCGGCCCGATGCGGGCTTGGCGGCGGCGAGAGTCTTTACGGCGCTCAGTGCGCCAGCGCTCATAAGAAAGTAGCGACGGTTCAGATTGTCTAAGGACATACAGGCAGATTAACCTCGCTACAAGTCTATCGACAGACGTCGCTCAGGTCAAAGTTTGATCCGTGTTTTGCGGCGGAACTGTGATTGCGTATTCAGGCCGAAAGGCACTATACCAGGTGTAGAGACAGGCCGAGTGCGTACCATACATCACCAGCAAGGAGAGCACCGAAAGCCAGAACTTGACTTCTGCTCCAACGGTGATAGAAGCGAGGCCGTCGCCGATCACTTGCCCGGTCATCATCAGGCCTATGCCGGCACTCAGCAACAGCACCCGTCGGTCAAGCTGACGCTTCCGCAGCAGTAATGTCCACCAGTAAAGATTGAGCAGCACCATCCAGAAACTTACCACCTGTCTGGTTTGCAGCAGTGTTCGAGTGTTCAGCGCAGCCCCGAAATGGTTGTACGCCGAAATGGCAATAAGGAAGGAAATCCCAGCCAGCGGAACGATCATCCTCGAGCTCAGCTCCAGGCTCCTCAGCGTCTTGCGGATCAACTGTAGCATCAACGCCAGCAACAGCACGTGCATGAACAAATCGCCCATGGAATAGATAAGAACAAATCTCTGATCGAAGGTGGTGTTGGCGTCGCGGGGAAGATATTCCCGGAAGGTGTTGAAGAAAAAGCCAGCCAGAGTGAGGAGGAAGAGAACCAGAGTGAAGACAATTGCAAGCGGATAATCGCGATTACGAGAGTTCAAAAAACGAAACAGAACTAAGGCTTGCATCAATACCGCTAGCGCGAGCCCGAGCTTGCCAAGTAAATCAAGGAGCAAAAATTTTAGAGCCACCGATAGTCTATCTTAAACACAAATGCTAGACAGACTGAGGTGGCCCCAGAAAATTTGTTTTTTTCAATCGGATGGCAGGTGAGTTATGGGACGTCAGGGAGCACGATTGGGATGATCTCGACATCAGGAAGAACGATCGGAATGATGAACATTTGGTTTGTCTCCAGCGAATTTCAAACTTCAGTCCCAAAAAATGGAACTCTCGCACTAAAGCGAACACCTTAAGTATGCTTAGATTACTTAGGGAGGTCAATAGTTTCCCAAAAAAATCTAAGGGGAAGGCCTTAGGAGCAAGGCTTCGCCTTTTGTTCGTAATTTAGGGCGTTGGCTTGTCAGCCAGCTTGCCAAATTCCTCGCGCGTGATCTCTTTACCAATAAAGGCGACTTTGTCAAAAGGCCATTTGGCCTTGATCCACGCCTTCACTTCGGCATAGAGCCGGTCTTCAAAGCCGATCACAAATTGATTCTCCGTCACCCACATACGGACGGTGGCATCATAGCCCTGCTTCTTGCTCGGGCTGATGTAGACACACCCCAACTCGCGCGACTCCACCGGATTCAAAACAGCGTAAGTAAACTTGCGGCCTGCCTTAAAACCAGCCTCCTCGCCTTCGGCATCCTTGATGGCTTCGCCCATGGAGAGGCCGGCATGTGGCCAGGAGGTGGAGAAGGTGAAGGTCTTCTGCAAGTGCTCAATCGAGCTCATGTAGGCGGCGTAGTCCTGCCGGGCGTACTTGGGGCCTAGGGGCTTCAGCTTATAGGTGCCTTGTCGTGAAACATGAAGCGTCGGCACCTGAAAATCAGCGGGTACAAATGGTGTCACAGCCGTTTGCGCAAGTAAAGTGAGATAGAAAAACAGCGCCCTCATGTTCCGCTCAGTATAGCCATATTGGAACAAATTTCTCGTAGTGTTCCATTCCGGGCCGATACGCTTTTTATGGCCTTTGCTAACTTGTCGATTTCCCGGGTAGATGGGATTGCCCCCGTCCGCCCACGCATTGCAGAACGAGCGGCAGAACGAACTGCAGAACGGGCACGACCCGAGTCTACCCCCAGTACTCGCAGTGCGGAGCGTACGAAATTGCGCACTAGCCAGAGCGAAGAGGGCTCGCTCACCCTTACCACCGCCGAAGGAGACAAGCTAACCATCTCATTCAGCAACCAGCAGAGCACCAGGGTCGATCAGGCAAGACTCTATGGCCCCAACGGCAGCTTTGAAGCCACGCGTACGCAAACCAAAGAAAGCTCACAGCTTTCGGTGAGTCTCAAAGGCGATCTGAGCGAAGCTGAACTGAAAGACATTACCGATCTGATTTCCAAATTGTCCAGCGGCTTGGAGAGCGCACCAAAGCAGGTTGCTTCTACAAACAATCTGGGCAGCATTCAGAACTACAGCTTTGCTTACCGGCAATCCTCCGACTACAGCCTCCAAGCCGCACGGCTTTCCGTTACGGCTTAGCTGCAAACAACCCGCGCCGCACCGCCTGATTGCCAAAGCTTTTCTTCAGGCGATCCATCGCCACCGCCAGCCGCTGCTCTTTCTCGCGATTCTGCCGCACTGGTGTCGCATCAAACAAACTCATCTGCGGGCTGGGCGCGTGTGCGCGAGACGCTCGCAGCCAAAGCGCACGCAAGCGTACCCGCCGCTCCCAGGTTTGCTGCAGTAGCCCCGGCAGATGACAGTAGAAATCCGCTTCCACCGCACTTGGCTCGGCGATCATCACGCTACGCTCGTTTTCTTCGCGATCCGTGTAGCGCAAGCCCAGACTCAGTTTGCGCACCTCCATGCCGTCGGCCCGCACGGCCTGCATTAGCGTTTCAAGCAGCGCCCGCAGTGCCGCCAGCAGCTTTGCGTTCTCCCACACATCTTCGGCAAACTCGACGCTCTCCCTCCATGAGGTCTCCGTAGCCGGCCTTGTCTTCCCAACCGGCGACTCATCAATGCCCTGCGCACGGCGCTGCAGCTTGAGCGCATTGCGGCCCAGAATCATTGAGGTTGCATCAAGCGGCGCTTTGGCCAGATCGCCAATTCTCTTGAGCCCGGCTACTTCGAGTGTGTCGGCGTGCTCGCTGGAAATACCCGGTAGCCAGCGCAACGACAGTGGAGCGAGAAAAGCAGATTCTCCACCGGCCATGATTTCATAAGGCGCATGTGGCTTGCGGATGCGGGCCGCAATGCGGGCCACGGTTTTGTTTGAGGCAAGGCCAAAGGTCAGCGGCACATGCAGCCAATTGGTGACCGTCTGCCGTAGCTCATGTGCGTAGCCTAGCGCCGGGCCATTGTGCGTTTCGGTGCCGGTAAGGTCTAGCCAGGCCGCGCCCGCGCCCGAGGCTTCCACCAGCGGCGTGCGTTCTTCGCATAGCATCAGAATCTGTTCGCCAAATCGTTCATAAAGATCAAAGTGCGCCGGTAACGTCAGCAGCGGCGGACACATCCGGCGGGCCTTCTGCATTGGTGTACCGGGCCGGATGCCGTAGCGTTTGGCTTCAAGGCTGGCCGAGAGCACCACCCCACGCTTGGCCCCGCCCACGGCTATGGCGCGGCCGCGCAGGCGTTTGTCCGCTGCCTGTTCGATCGAAGCAAAAAAGCCGTCGCCGTCCCAATGAATGATGCTGCGCATGAATACTGTAAGTATTTACAGTATAGAAGATTTTGGCGGATCTGACGCTTTTGTATCGCTTAGAGAATGAACGGATCTTGGGGTTTAGATTTCCCCAGGACCAGATTCATTGAGGAGACAAGTTATGTACACACGAATGAAGTGGTTGGTGATCACGTCTGCGTTGATCTTGAGTGCAGTGCCGGGTATGAGCCAGGAGGGTAACTTCCGCCGCATTCTGCGCTTTCACGTCAAGCCCGATATGGTGAGCGAGTTCATGGCGGCGGTGGAAGCCGATAAGGAAGCGATGAAGAAGATGGGGTACGCGCGCCGCCAGACGTGGTGGCAATCCACCAGCGGGCCAAATGAAATCCTTCTGGTGCGCTATTACAAGAACTACGCCGATATGGACGAGAGTGGTCTGCAACTGACTTCCCAGGTGTCACTAGCGCGTGCACGGGTGATGAAGTGTGCGAATGCAACCGAGACAGTCATTGACGAAATTATTCCGGATGCGAGTGTGATCACAGACCGCAACACGATACCAAAGTACATTCGCACTCTGCGCAGCGAGGTCAAGCCAGAAAAGATGCTGGAATACGCAGCATGGGTGGAAAAAGAGATTGGACCTGCCGTGAAGAAGTCTGGCGCGAAGCTCTATCTTCAGAGCCGCGTGCGATACGGGGCAACCACAAACATGTTTGTCAGCGCCGTTGGTATG
>JAYSVS010000120.1:0-4822 GCA_043718395.1 Acidobacteriota bacterium | reverse complement strand
TTCCCACGGAGGTCTGGATCAACAAGCCGCTCCACTCAGACGAAAAAGCTCACTAAACTCTCCGCAAGAGTGTCTCAAAGTTGTTGACACGCGCCGCTCGCGATCCGGGGCTGCCTAACAAATACGTGTTAGCTGTCAGCAGCGATACGGCCTACAGGCACTCGATTGGATCGCGAGCGGAGACCCAGAAGAAGGCTCCAGCAACCATTCTCAGGAGGGCAGAGACCAAATTGATGTTTCGGCGAACCCAGACGCAATACACAATCTACGCCCGTCAGGAAGCCACTCGATGTTGTCTATCTCCCTTCCTTGCCCTTCAGAGTCGGTTCGTCCAGAAACATAGAACAGTCGTCGCCCAATTCGTGAGTCCCAGACTTCAAACGCACCGTCTCTTCGGCCCACAGCCAACAGAGGGCTGTCGGGAGCCGCAACCACGTTGACCGCCTGTGCAGACGCCATCCCGCTGACAATACCTATCGTCTGGGCTTTCACATCGATTCTCTTTAAATGTCCTAGGCTGTCCCCGGCAACCAAACTGCCGTCATGTGCGAAAGACATTCCTCGGATGAGACCCCCCGCGGGCCCATTCCAGGAGAACAACGAGCCGCCGTCAGAGCCGGAAAGCACTTCGCCCTTTTCTCCATGAGCAACCGCGAGCATCGTAGAATCTCTGGACCAGGCAAGATGAATCGGCCTCTCCGATACAAATCTTTCGAATATAGTAGACCCATCCGCCGCACTGAGGACCGCGAACCCTCCTTCAAATGCGACAGCGACCTTAGAGTCGTCCTTAGACCAAACGAATGTTTTAATGTAACAAGGCCCGGACCGTGAAGGTGTTTGTCGAATTGGCGAGAGAGTCTCCAGATCGTAAAAGATAATCGAGAGTCGATCGTCTGACATCCCCGCAATTTGTCGGCCTGTGGAGCTAAAATGGATTTGGCCCGCTCCTCCAGGCATCGAAACAGCTTTTCGATCTCCGATGTCGATAACAAAAATTCGCGAATCGTAATACCGTTGTGTAGCGATGCGCATGCCATCTCTGGACACAGAGCAGAATCGCGTTCGAGTCAGTGCCTCATCAATTTCTCTTCGACTCGTTTTTCGCTTCTGAAGCGTCGCAACAAGCCCCTCATCTGTTGGAAGGGTGACGGTCTCCTGTTTCGTAAGACCGACGCTCTCAGTAGGCTGCGGAGGGCTACTCTTTCGATACGGATTCGGCGCTAGGAAAAATTCGACGTCTTCATCGCCCATCGAGACGTTCCCTAGGACGACCTTTTCGACCGGCGGTACCTCTGCGACTCTGATAGGCTCTTTTACTTTTGCCGACGGGCGGACCGCCGAATCGGGGCGTGGGGTAAACCTCTCCTCGCTTCGCTCCTCAACCCGCCTTTTTGTTGCATTGCCGCCGCACGCGGGACAGAGCACGAAGCGAGGCCTGATGAACAGCATGCGCTGCCACCATGCAGGGGTGTCGCGAACGTACTGACGACCTTCACAGGTGCTGCATTCCATCTCGGGATTATACATAAATTCATGGACGTACAGCCGATTAGCAAAGAAACTGGGCACACCTCACGACACAGCGGCAATGCTAAGGCCTCTCCGTGCTCTATCGGGTATCCGTTCCGAAATGCGGTCGTGAAAGATTGACGGTCTCTAGCTGTTACTCGGTTGTTCGATAACGTAACGTTAGTTTCGCTTTGGGCGCAAGTACCGGGATAGAAGTTGCGTCTAAAGAGTTGTGCTATCATCGCCGATGAAAAGGAATAGAGGCGGAAGATGGCTCTTACTACGGCAAGTCAACTTGCTTCGTACATCCTGTTCAAGGCGGGAGAGCGCGGGATCAGCGTCTCTAACCTGAAACTACAAAAGCTGCTTTACTATTGTCAAGCTTGGCACCTCTCGATCACTGGAACCGAGCTATTCAGTGAGCGAATTGAGGCGTGGGTCCATGGGCCCGTGGTGCCCCCGGTGTTTGGAGCATATAAGGCAAACCGCTGGATGGATCTCCCGGTTCCAACAGTTGCGATCATTGATGAGGGCCTTCCAGAGCGCACCATTTCAGAGCACGTCTCTGAAATATTGGATATTTACGGCAATCTAAGTGGTACGGAGCTGGAGAGACTCACCCATCGCGAGAAGCCTTGGCTGGAGGCCCGGGGTGATGCTCCTCCGTATTCTCCATCCAACGCGATAATCTCACCGGACACAATGCGTGAATTCTACCAAGCTTCGTGAATAGAAGTAGGATCCAGCGGTCCAACAACGGGCCGCTGGCCAGTGAAAATCCGTTAGCGTTTTCCTTCAAATTTTTAGCATCGACCAGCAAATTCCCGGTTCATTCCTGCGGGCGGGATTTCTTGGTGGCCATGCTGCTTGAGTTGCAGAAATACACCGGGCAGGCCGTTTGCGATTTTTGCAATTATGACCACCAGCGCCACAGCCACCAAATTGACTTCGAGCACACGACCGAACCCAACGGATTCGGCCTGAATGAGCAACTCGGGACAGAGGATTCATGGCAATTCGCCCTGCGAGCCGATAAGCGATGGAGAGTGCATGGCTTTTTCATTGACGCCACATTTTATGTCGTTTGGCTCGACGAGCACCATTTGCTTGACCCCACCTGGAATTTAGTCCGCTAATGGAGGAGGCGGAGCCCAAAATTCTGAACAGCCATTCGCGGAGCCCGTTCTCACTGACTCTCCAATAAACTCCGAACGAAACTCCCCCCGCTGCGTATTAATTTGTTATGCCGTTCGCCGGCCTAGCCGCCGATATCGCACTCGAAGTCTTGTCCAGCTTGGTGCAATGCGTCGTCGAGAGCGTCATCGATCCGTCATCACAATTCCAAGCCTCACCCAAGCGCACCCCGCTCCCGGACATCCAATCCCAAAAACGAACACCCGCCTCATCTTCCGCCGCCGCCCAACCCCATCGCCGTCAATCACATACCAGCCTTTCCCCGAGTGGCCCCCAGTGTGCCAATAATAAGAACGATGGCAATGGATGTTCCTCGTAAAGATGCTGCCCGGCGCAAGTGGGTCCGTCGCGGCATTTTTGCCGGCGTCCTCCTCGTAGTTGTGCCGGCCATCTCGATAATGCTCGGCCGCTTGAAACCCGCCGCGCCGATTGTAGAAGCATCGTCCGTCTGGCCCGACACCGTCAAGCGCGGCGAGATGACGCGCAACTGCCGCGGAATTGGCACGCTCGTCGCCGAAGATATCCTCTTCGTCGCCGCCGTCACCGAAGGGCGCGTGAAGAAGATCCTCGTCCGCCCCGGCACCTCCGTCGGAGCCGATACGGTGATCGTTCAACTCACCAGCCCCGAACTGGAGCAATCCACGCTCGACGCCGAATTTGCCGTCAAGATGGCCGAAGCCAAACTCAAGGATCTTGAAGTAACTCTCCAAAGCCAGACGCTAACCCAACGCGCCGAACTCGCGCGGCTCGAAACCGATCTCACTCAGGCGCGGCTCACCTACGATCTTCAGGAAACACTGTTCAAGGAGGGCCTCGTGCGGCCCCTTCCTTATAAGATCGCCAAAGCCAATTTCGAAGACGTCGGCAAGCGCTTCGAATTGGAGAAGGAACGCCTCTCAATCCGTAAGGACTCAGTGGCCGCCCAACTCGCGGTCCAAAACGCCGAGATCGACAAACTCAAGGCGATGTATGAGCTTCGCAAAAGCCAACTTGGCGCCCTCAGCGTCAGCGCCGGCGTCGCTGGTATGCTCCAGGAACTACCCGGCTTAGTCGCCAATAGCCAACTTCAGGAAGGGCAACGCGTACCGGCAGGCACCGTGCTCGCCAAAGTGGCCCAACCCACTAAACTCAAGGCGGAGTTAAAGATACCGGAAACCCAAATCAAAGACGTGTTGATCGGCCAACTCGCCCAGATAGATACACGGAACGGAATCATCCCCGGACGCGTATCTCGTATCGATCCGGCGGCCAAGGAAGGCACCGTGCTGGTGGACGTGCGCCTGGAAGGCGCGTTGCCCAAGGAGGCTCGCCCGGACATGAGCGTGGATGGCATGGTCGAATTCGAAAAGCTGCAGGACGTGATCTTTATCCAGAGACCGGCGTTCGGACAGCCCAATTCGACCGTCAGTATTTTTAAGATCGACCCGGACGGAAAAGGCGCCCAGCGCGTCCAAGTTAGGTTCGGGCGCCACTCGGTCAACACCATTGAAGTGGTGGAGGGCTTGCGCGTCGGCGACAAGGTGATCTTGTCGGATATGTCGGCGTGGGATGCTCATGACCGGGTGCGGCTGAACTAAAAATAAGTAGCGTCAGGAGAAAAGCAAAATGACTGAATCACTACTCAAGCTCGACGGCGTCAAGAAAATTTTCTACACCGACGAAGTCGAAACCCATGCCCTGGCTGGGATTCACATGGATATCAAGAAAGGCGAATACGTCGCCATCAATGGACCGTCGGGCTGCGGCAAATCGACGTTGCTGTCGATCCTCGGCTTGCTGGACTCGCCGAGCGAAGGCGCCTACATCCTCAATGGCCGGCCGGTGGAAAGTCTCAAGGCGAGCGAACGCGCCCGCATCCGCAACCGTGAGATCGGCTTCGTCTTCCAGGCGTTTAACTTGATCGGCGATCTGACGGTGTACGAGAACGTCGAACTGCCGCTTACCTACCGCGGCATGGGCGGCGCCGAACGCAAACGCCGCTCACAGGAAGCGCTGGAAAAAGTCGGCATGGCGCACCGCATGAAGCATTACCCCTCGCAGCTTTCGGGCGGTCAACAACAGCGTGTCGCGGTAGCGCGTGCGCTGGTGGGCGATCCCCTGATCATGCTCGCGGATG
>JAYSVS010000119.1:0-4831 GCA_043718395.1 Acidobacteriota bacterium | reverse complement strand
AAATCGCCGGGCGATTCCCACATTTCCACACGACGGCGGCGGTTCCTCTACCCTCTTTCCCAACCAAAGCCCAAAGCCAAAACTAAAAGCCAAACCCTCATGCGATATCTTGTTTCCAGGCAGCCGTGCAGATTGGCAAAGTGTCACCCAACTCTCCGGTCTAAAGTGTCACCCATCACTCCGGTCGCGCAGATCTGTTTAGACCTGGTGCACAAGAGGCGGGTCTGCTACTACAGGATATCCTTCGTGGCTGTCGCGAGAGGCGTGCAGAACGGCTAAACAAAGGGCTAGAGGAAGCCGCAAAGATGATTAACAATTCCGGAAAATCCGCGAAGCAAGTACCGGAAAAAATTCTACTTCCAATATTTGAAGGAATGAGCTTAGAGGACGACGAAGAACTTTCACGATGTTGGGCGGCGTTGCTCGCCAGCGCAGCAAGCCAAGAAGCAAGTGTACGTACCGCCTTTTCAACTATCCTAACTGAGCTAAGCGGAGGGGATGCAATTTTCCTTAAACAACTGTACGAATCAGATTCTAAGGACCAAATAAAGGGTCTGCTGGGGTACACATGCGTAATTGCCGGGAAACGCAACTTCTCGTTCCCAATTGGCGACGTCCCCATAAATGCCCTAGAGATTGGAGCTGACACATCATATGAGAACCTGCTTAGGCTGGGGTTGATCGTGGAAGTCAATCATTCCACCGATGTGCGCCTCGCACTTAACTCAGCCTTTTAATCTACATCACTTGGCGTTGAGTTTTACCGGGCAGTCAATTGCATCTACACCACCCCTGTCACGTTTGAACCACCTGTCCTGGAAACTATGAATTTCGATTTGCTCCCATTGCGAAACGAGATTGAAAATGCAAGGTTGTCGCTGATGAAGGCTGGAAACAACTGGAGCAAATTTGGGGTAGAGGTGATGTCCACTTTTGGCTGGGCTCGCTATATCGTTGCTCAAATTGATCGTTTGGAGCTCATTTCGGATCCCGCAAGTAAAGGATCGGTTTTCGCTGAAAAATTCGAAGTTAGGATTCGCGGTCACGATTGCCTTAAGGCACTGAATGATTTGGCTTTAAGAATTTCGGAGTTGAATCCGACGGAGGGCATCGAGGTACAGCCTAAACAAAATCAGGGAATCGACAAAATTAAAGCCTAGCTTTGTTGCGCTGTTAGGAAGATATGGTGAAAATACTGAGGCTGCCAGAAGGCAATTTCTAAACCTAACATGTGTCTGCCGTCCTTTCCACTGAGATGGGCAAACGCGCCGGACCAGCGGAACCGCTCTGAGAATTCAACCAGGCCTGCTCGGACAGGGTTGAGTTCGACCTAGAGGATTGCTTTCCAGAACTGGTTCGCTTCCATGGCGCAGGAATAGAAACGGTTCTGCCAGAGCTGCCCGCTACGGACCCGGCGGGCGATGTGATATTTGGCTTAGCCGCCTTGGGTGCGGCGCAAATAGATAGTTAGGGAATCCTACTCTTCTGTTATCGCGATCAGCCGCCAAATTCCTCTACACCAATCTCCCGCTTCGTTAGCGGTATTCTGAAACCGTGAGTGCGCTATTGTTTCTCGCGCTGGTTCTGCAGTCGCTGATCGAAGACGGAATCAAGGCGCTGGATGCCGGCAAGCCAGCAGAAGCTGAACTTCTGTTTGCCAGGGCTGTGGCAGCCGATGCAAAAGATTACTCGGCTTACTTCAATCTGGCCTTCGCTCAATCCGTCCAGAACAAAGATCCAGAAGCAAGCGCAAACTATCGCAAGGTCCTCGAGCTGAAGCCAGGCCTCTACGAAGCAGAGCTCAATCTCGGCATCCTCCTCCTGCGCCAAAAGCTTCCCAAAGACGCCATTGCTTTGCTCGAGGCAGCGGCAAAGGCCAAGCCAGATCAATACCGGCCTAACTTCTATTTGGGAGAGTCCCTGATCGACGTGAATCGCGGTGCCGAGGCTGAGATCGCCTACCGCCGCGCACTGGCCATCAATCCAAAATCAGCCGAGGCTGCCCAAGGTGTGGGTCAGGCTCTTCTCAACCAGGGCAAAACCGCTGCCGGTGCCGTCTTCATGGAACAAGCCGCCAGCCTCGATCCCAGCTACCAGCCCGCCCTATTGCACCTGGCCAGCGTGTATGAGGCAGACAAGAATTTCGATGCGGCCATTGCCATCTACAGGCGCTTCCCCAATGAACCTGGTGCACGCGAGCGCCTCGGCGAACTCCTCATTAAGACAGGCAAGGCCGCCAGCGCCATCCCCGAGCTCGAAGCAGCCGTCAAAGCCTCGCCCACTGCGGCAAACCTCACCGCACTTGCGACGGCCTATCTGCAAGCCAGACAACCAGAGAAGTGTCAACCACTTCTCGACGCTGCCCTGCGCCTCGAACCCTCTAACGGCGAACTTAGAGTGCTCTATGGACGCCTCCTGCGTGACCTGCGCAAGTTCGATCTCGCTGCCAGTCAGTTTGCCGTTGCTGTCAAACTCAATCCCCAGTCCGCCGAAGCCTGGGCTGATCTGGCCATGGTGACGGTGATGCTCGAGCGCTACGACGTAGCTCTCCCGGCTCTCGATCAGGTCAAGCGTCTCAATGCTGAAAAGCCCGGCCACAAATATTTGCGCGCAATCACGCTCGACAAAATCAAACAGAACAAGCAGCAGGCGAAATTAGCTGCCGCAGCCTATCAGGATTTTCTGAACTCAGCCGGCGGCAAATTCCCTGACGAAGAATTCAAAGCGCGTACAAGATTGAAAATACTGGAGCGGGAAATCAACAAATGATCGCCGTGTGGATCTATTTATTACTGGCTCAGATTCCAGACTCGATAAGGAATGAGCCAACTGCGGAAAAGCGCTACCAGCTTGCGCTCGTTGAAGCGGGCAAGATCCTTGAATCGGCCCGCGATAAAGATCCTAGAGTTACTCTTGAATCCGCAGCTGACTTGACCGAGTTCGCCCTCTCAGCGCTCGAATCGATGGGCAAGCTCCCTCACAAGAACGCGGGCAATTACAAGAAAATTGAACTGAAGACCCGTGAGTTCCTGCGCCGTGCCGAGGCAATCCGGAAAGAAGCCGGCATTGATGAGCGCCCAAGCCTCGAAGCCGCATTCAATCGCATTTACGCCGTCCACGAGAAGGTTCTCGAAGGAGTGATGAGCAAAAAGCCATGACCCGCCGCGCATTGATTTTCCTGCCGCTACCCGGCCTGCTCTTTGGGCAAAAGGACTTCCTCACCGAAGACGAAATTGAACGAATACGGATTGCCCAGGAACCAAACGAGCGGCTCAAGCTATACACGCTTTTTGCCCGTCAGCGCGTCGATCAGCTCGGTCAGCTCTTCTCCAAAGAAAAGCCCGGGCGCAGCCTCCTGATCCACGACCTCCTCGACCAATACGCAAAGATTATCGAGGCAATGGATATCGTTGTCGACGACGCCCTCCGTCGCGGCCTCCTCGTCCTGGAAGGCCTGCAAGCGGCGATGGGTGTAGAGCGAGCTCTGCTCAAAAAGCTCGAAGTATTTGCCGGGCTTGAAGCCAAAGATTTATCTCGCTACGAATTCGCTCTAAACACTGCCATCGAGACTACCCGCGATTCGATCTCTTCAAGCGAAGAAGATCTCGCCGAGCGAGGCAAGCGCGTCGTCGACCTGTCCAAGCAGGAGAAGCAAGAGCGCCAGGCTCTCATGACCGCAGCCGAGAAAGAAGAGAAGGCTGCTTCCGAAAGAAAAATCGAGGGTGACCCGAAACTCAAAGGCCGCAAGCCACCTACGCTGCGCAAAAAGGGTGAAGTACCCGCCAAGCCTTAGCTCCAGGCCTATCCGGTACACTTTAGCTATGAAACGCTTCCTATTGGCGCTGGCCATTGGAGTTATTGCTTTTTCGCAGACGCGAAAGATCACCGACGCTGAAGACCTTGCGCAACTACTTAAGAGCGAGAAGAACATGTTCTTCCTCGACGTTCGTGAGCCCAAAGAAATCGAAGAACTCGGTTCCCTCAAGGGCTATGTCAACATTCCACTTGGCGAGCTTGAAAAGCGGATGAGCGAAGTCCCAAAGGACAAAGCGATCATCACTGCTTGAAACGGCGGAGGCCGTGCCGCGCGTGCCGCGGACATGCTCAACAAGGCTGGCTACAAAGTAGTCGCCTCTTGCGGTCTGAAAGACTGGAAAGAAAAGAAGAAAGAACTGGTCGGGGTCAAAGAAAAACCCTGACTACTGCTGCGGCGTGAAAGTGCCGTCTTTGTGCAAAATGTAAGTCCGGCCACGCCACTGAATCGTATTACCGAAAAAACCAGCCACCCACAAGGCAAAGCTGAGCAGATCCTGCAGCGGTAATAAATAAAGCTGCTTCACGATGGCACTGTCGTTGAGGACGCCGTTCTGTGTCGCAAACGCAACTGTAAAGCGAAGCATCAGCGATGCACCAAGAAAACCAAACTCGAATCCGGTTAGCGGCCACACTGCCAGAAGAATCGGCAGCGGATTCGTGAAGAATTGCCCTATGTAACCCAGCGGTCTCGACCGCCGTGTAGACCGGTTCCAGCGCAGCCGATGTGCGAAGTTTGTCTTCAAATCCTCCGAGCCAATCCGGTGTTCCACCACATAGCTCGATAGAATCGATTGCCATCCTTTGGCTGTCACTCTCTGTCCCAAAACAAAGTCCTCAGCAAGATAATTTTGCAGGCTGCTCCAGCCGCCAGCTTGCAAGATAGCTTGCTTGCGCGCAGCCACAGTCGGCCCAAGTGTAAAGCGCATCCCCTCAAGCATCCGGGCCACCAATATCCCTGCAATGAACTCGGTGTTCATGCCCAGCGCCTCAGTTTCACTCCAAATACTTGGCCCAC
>JAYSVS010000118.1:0-16006 GCA_043718395.1 Acidobacteriota bacterium | reverse complement strand
TCGAGAAGCCGCTGATAAGAAACAGCGTCCTGAATCACCGCTTCAGCTTTACCCTTCACCGTGAGCACAACTGGGCGTTTGGTTTTCTTCAGCTGCTTTATAAAATCGCCCGACCTGCGCCGGAAGGTCGTGAGCGAATGGATGTCCTTGGTGATATCAATCATGGGGCTTCCTCTTTGCTCATTACAGCACCTTTTTAAGTGCTAGCAGAAAACACAATTTGCCACACAGATCTAAAAGCATGGGACTCCGATATCACGCTCTGCCACGCCGGGCCGTAGCAATGCCCACCAAGAGTGCGGATGGAAGCCTAGTCCTCTTGGCGGATCTTCATTGCAAGCAGCCCAGACTTTAGGGCGAAATGAAGCAGTCGAGAATGTCCGGCTCGTTCGCCTCGTAATGATTAATTTGGCAGTTGAGCAAACCGATGTGTCGATGGTTTTCGAGGTCATCAATGATCGGGGTGTCCGATTGCGGGCTTATGAGATTCTCAAGGGCAAGCTGCTTGGCCAAATCAACAAGATTGAGCTGGACAAGGATGACTACAATGGCCTTTGGGAAGACAAGGCGGCGAAAATCAATTCCATTAAGGACGATGAGCTCGACAGTTTCTTTCGCTTTTATCTAAAGGCGAAGTTTGCCACTACCCGAAAAGAGGGCCAGCGCATTCGATGGTGACTACCATGGCCTTGGGACAGCCCGCGGGCTGTCCCCCTCTCCTTGGAAAAATTGTCGTTGAGCTTTAGCTCTACCGATAGCTTTTCCGCTCTGGATCATAGACCATCGGATGTTGGTGTTGGTCGAAGAAGTCTAGAAGGGCGTCGGTAGTTCACATTGGGCAAAATCTCGAATGGTTTAGATTGGCGGGGCTGGTCAATCTGGCAAGCATCAGCTTCGACGTTGCCAGTGCTCTAGATTGCGGCTTGCATGGAAACAGGCAATGACCAGCAGGCTTTCACCGTCGATCACGAAAAACAGAGAGTATGGGAACCGGTGGAGTAAAGCACGACGAGTGTTTTTGTAGACAACAGGGAACTGACGAGGGTTCGTACTCATGCGCTCCACCACTTCGTCAACCGCATGACGGAATCGTCGCCCCAACCCACTCAGTTCACCCTCATACCAGTCCTGCGCGTCAATCAACTCAATGCGGGCCGCTGTGGTGAAGCTGACAGAATACATTCCTACGGACAACGCTCTTCAAGTTCAGCCTTCAGTGCAGCCCACGTTACGGCACTCCTGCGATCATCATCCAGTGTCGACAGGCGATAGTCGAGCTCTGCCTGCTGCTCAGGAGTCACTGGCAATTGATCGTGTCCAAGGCTGTCCCAAAGCTGGGAAATCAGCGAGAGTCGCTCCGGCGGTGTCAAACGGTCAATTTCCTCAGGCGTCAGCAAGTCCATATCTTTCAGCCTAAAGTAAAAGCCGACCCTGGGCAATGACTTCATTCTCAACCATATGGATTTCAACTCCAACAACCGCCACTCGAACTGCCGCTGCTAAACTCCACGCTACTTCTTCCGGCTGAACGTTCCGCAATCCACTAGTTGAAATGATCCAGGCTGGGCCTTGTGAATGGCCTCAATGATCTCAGGCAAGTACTTCCTGAGATTGGGTAGCTGAATGACAGACAACGTTACAAGTGCCAGCCGCCGCCCGGTCAAATTCTGTTCGCAATGCAGAGTGCCATCGCCAGTCAGGAAAACTTCTACTCCATTTTCCGCCGCCGTGCGGACCCAATAGGTGCCGCAAAGCATGATCCAGATTTTCATCAGGCAAAACTTTCACGGATTTGAGTGCGGCCTCCGCTGCTCGTGAGCGAATTCGATCAGCCGCTCAATCTGCGCAACAGACAGGGAAGGGAAGCCTTCGCGCAATTCCTCCAGCGTCTCGCCAAGATCATAGCTGTGCACGATGGCGTCCGGGAGAATGCGTGTACCCCGAACAATAGGTCGTCCCGATACCTTGCCCGGGACTTGCTCAATCAACTCGCAAGCGAGCCAATCAACATCGCTGTCGGTGTGCGTCATCTCTATTCCCTAATCTCATCCTAAGCTTTTTGCCGCCAAGCTGCGAGTTGTGTAATACGCACGAGGCTGCGCCTGCGGCTTTGGAACCGATCTTCTGGAGTGATGCAGTTGCCGGTTTTAAGTTGACCGGTCCCTTTGCGTTTTTCGGGAAATTCGGGCCAGCGCAGAAAGATACTGTGAGGATGCAATCGCGATTTGAGTCCAGGTCAAGTGATTGTATTTAAGACAGTTAGAGACTATGTGATGATAGGTGAGACGCATCAGCGAATTGAGGATAGTACCAAGCTGCCTTCATAAAGATAGTGAAAATAGGCAATAAAACTTGAAGTGACGGGCTAGGCTGTCGCCTTTTCTTTGTAGCCTATTCGTCCCCTATTCCACCACAGCTCTTGGAAATCCCAGGGATATTCCCACAGCGCGACGGCGAGACATAGACTATGAGGAAAGGCAAAACCGAAGAGTTGTCCCCACTCTTATTCGTGGCCGTTTGCTCAGTAAGGGGGTGAAGTACAGGCTGATGACTGTACTTCGGCTGATGACTGGCATGAATTTGTTTTGCTAGGTTGCCTCGTTTTACATCTATATTATATGAGAGCGATGCGTGCACGCAGTTGCACCTGTCTCAGGTTAGAATCATGAGCAAACGTTGGGCAGGCTATTCAAACTTCGAGTTCAAGATTAACGGCTACAGGCCGGAGGATCTTCCCTACCACATTTTTGAGAAGACGATTGTAGACTTGGGCAATTTGTTTGGCGGGAAATCCGAACTCCGGTTTCGAAGTGTTACGCCAGGAAGTGCATGCCTGCACATTGCGGTCCCACAATCGCAGATCTATGTGAGTCAAATACGAATTGAAGAAGCTAAACACGGGACTGGGGATCGCGATGCAGTTCGTGCATATCACAATCTAAAATCCACGTTCGAGAAGAAGCCGAACGTGAGCGCAACGCTATTCGATCACAAAAGAATGGAGGTGCTTGTCTTTAGGGCAAGTCCACAAAGCTCAAACATTCAGGGCACCGTTACACTAAATGAAAGTGTGAAGGTGAGAGGGCAAATCGTGCGCTTGGGAGGCCAGAGCGATCTTGCGTCCGTTCACCTCGAGGATGTCGACGGATTTGTCTACATTGGCGAGTTAAAACGGGAGCTGGCAAAAGAATTAGCAAAGCACCTTTATGGTCCACCTGTTGAGTTGAGTGGCCAAGGGCGATGGGAGCGGGACACCGAACATTGGAAACTGAGAACGTTCCGTGTGGAAAGATTTACGGCCCTGGACGATGTCGATGTGAAGGTCGCGCTCCTCAGAATGGGGACAGCCATGCTCGAAGCCGGGATGACTCCTGAAATGTTCGAGCATGTTGCGGGATTGCAAAATGAAGAGTAGTCGGATTGTGGCCTTTGACGGCTGTGTCCTTGGTCTTGCGTTCGGGATTAACAACTCAAAGATCATGGAGCCGGGAACGAATTTGGAAATTGGCGATGGTGTTGGCCGAGTTCAAAGATTGCTGGTCTGTCTTGCTGAGGAGAAGGCTAGGCTTGTGATACCGACTATGGTAGTTGCTGAATTGGCAGCTGCGAATTTTGAGGCAACACGTCAGGGAATATCTGCGATTGCAACCAGCAATTCAGTGGAATTGGCACCCATGGACTTGCGATGCGCTTACGAGTGGGCTGGTTTAGCACAGAAATTTTTAAAAAACTTATCGGAGGGCCTGAGCGAACTTGAAGCTGCTCGGCAGACCGCTTCGGCAAAGAAATTTGATTATGGGATCCTCGCGGCCGTAAAGGTACATCGATGTGAAGTGTTCTATACGGGTGACGCCTCACTGGCAAATCGAGCCGCTAGTCTCCAGATTAAATGCATCGCGGTTCATGAGCTACCACGACCGCTTCCAGAGCAATCTGGCCTGTTCCCCAAGCCTTAGATCAGGCGAAAGCTTCAGGCTTGCCTTTGACCTTACAAATCTAAAATCCCCTCGAATCCTATTACGGATTGCGAGGGGATGATCTTAGCTACCGAATCGTCTAGACGTCGAGGTTCCGCACGTCCAGCGCGTTATCCTCGATAAACTTGCGCCGGCTCTCCACATCGTCGCCCATCAAAGTCGAGAAGATTTCGTCAGTCTCTACCAAGTCTTTGAGATCGACGCGCAGCAGTGTGCGGGCTTCCATGTTCATGGTGGTTTCCCACAACTGTTCTGCATTCATTTCGCCAAGACCCTTGTACCGGCTGACATTGACATCGCGCATGCCTTCTTCTTTGGCTCTCACAAGCAAACTGCGCCAGTCTTCTACCTGTTCGCGGCTGCCGCTTTCTCTGACAAGGAAGAATGGCGGCACATTCTGTAAGGCAACCTGCTTCACGATGGCACGCATTCGCCGGAATTCTGCCGACGCTGCCAGCTCGATTCCGATGTTGCGCTGCGCTTTGGTCGAATCGAGGAAGTGTAAGAAGAACGTCGAGTGCTCCTCATCTTTGTCAATGTGAGACTCGATGCCTTGCTCTTTCAAGGCTTCCTGCAGCTTGAGCAACTCCGCTTCACTGCCGTAGTTTTCTTTGCTGTCGATATCGAATTTTTGTGAAAGCAATACTTCCACCACACGCGCGTCGCGCACACGGCGCTCGGTCTTCTTGGTCACTTGCGACAGCTCATCAAGAGCCGACAGGAAGTTGCGCATCTCCGTGCCTTCAATCAAGTTGCCGTTGGCCTCGATCTTGACGTTGTCACTAGCGCGGCGCAGAATTTCCTTGGTGAAATCTGCTTCGTTCTTGATGTACTTCTCGCTCTTGCCCTTTTTGATGCGGTAGAGAGGCGGTTGGGCGACAAAGACATGGCCCCGGTCAATCAGTGCCTGCATGTGCCGGTAGAAAAACGTCAGCAGCAGCGTACGGATGTGGCTGCCATCGACGTCTGCGTCAGTCATGATGATGATCTTTCCATAGCGCAACTTGGCGATATCAAAATCATCTTTACCAATACCAGTGCCAATCGCGGTGATCATGCAACGAATTTCTTCGTGGCCCAGCATCTTGTCATAACGTGCTTTTTCGACATTGAGGATCTTGCCGCGAAGCGGCAAAATTGCCTGATAGCGGCGATCACGGCCTCCTTTGGCCGTGCCGCCTGCAGACTCACCTTCCACCAGAAAGAGTTCGCATCGGGTGGGATCTTTTTCCTGACAATCAGCCAGTTTACCCGGTAGACCCACGCCATCGAGCGCACCCTTGCGGCGAGTCATATCGCGCGCTTTGCGGGCGGCTTCGCGGGCACGGGCCGCATCGATTGCCTTACTGACAATCTTCTTCATCACCGCAGGATTCTTGTCGAAATATTCCTGCAGCTTCTCGTTGATGATCTGCGTGACTTGACCGGCGATATCGCTGTTGAGCTTGCCTTTGGTCTGGCCTTCAAACTGAGGCTGTGGCAGCTTGACGCTGATAACGGCCGTCAGGCCTTCACGCACGTCGTCACCGCTCAGTTTTTCTTTTACATCCTTGAACATGCCGGCATGATCACCTGCCCAGTTGATGGTACGCGTGAGCGCGGTACGAAAACCGGTTAAGTGCGAGCCACCGTCTTTGGTGTTGATATTGTTGGCGAAGGTAAAAAGAGTTTCTGAATAGCCGTCGTTGTATTGAAGGCCGATTTCCATATTGACCTTGCCCTGGTCGCCAGGGAGATCGCGCTCGCCTTCAAAGTAGATCGGCTTTTCGTGGAGCACCTGCTTGCCCTTGTTAAGGTGCTTAATGAACTCCGCGATGCCGCCTTCATAGTGGAACTCATGTGATTTACCCTCTTCGCGTTCGTCGAGGATATTGATCTTGAGGCCCTTGTTCAGGAAGGCACGTTCGCGCAGCCGGGTCGAGATCGTATCGAAATTGAATTCGATTGTATCCATCACGGTGCCATCGGCCTTGAAAGTAATCTTGGTGCCGGTCTTTTTGCCTGACTTGCCGGTTGCTTTGAGCGGAGCCTTGGGGGCACCACGCTCGTAGTCTTGTTCCCAGGTTTGGCCACCGCGCCAGATCTCGAGATGCAGCCATTCGCTAAGCGCGTTGACACAGCTCACACCTACCCCGTGCAGACCGCCCGATACCTTGTAGCTGTTGGAATCGAACTTGCCGCCGGCGTGGAGTTTAGTCAATACGACTTCAGCCGCAGAAACTCCCTCGGTCTGGTGAATGTCGACAGGGATGCCGCGGCCATTGTCTGAAACCGAAATCGAGCTATCCGTGTGGATGACTACGTTGATCTCGGTACAGTGCCCTGCTAGCGCTTCGTCGACGGAATTATCAACTACTTCATAGACCAAGTGGTGGAGGCCCATTTCACCGGTGGAACCGATGTACATGGCAGGACGCTTGCGTACTGCCTCAAGTCCTTCCAGAACTTTGATACTGGATGAATCGTAAACGTGGTTATCAGCCATTTTGTGGGTTGTCAGATGCGCATCGGCATCACGACGTAGCGGTAGGTATAACCTACCTCTCCCCCTTTCTTATCGCCTTCGCCCGCCGCAGCGGGACGCATTTCTCCAGCGCTTTGCGCGTCGTTGAACAGGAAGCTAAAGCCGCCTTCAGCACTGGCAGCCAAAAATTCGAGCAGATACTGTGCGTTGAATCCTATATCAACCGCTGGGCCTGAATATTCAATGGCAATGGTCTCTTCGCTCTCTCCTGTATCTGACATCGAAGAGAATACTTTCATTTCGCCATCGGCAAACTGGAGGCGAATCGCCTTCGAGCGTTCTTCAGAGAACTGACTCACTCGCTGAATCGTGGTTTTGATTTCATCTTTGCCGAGGAAGACCTGGTGAGTCTGCGTTTTGGGCAGTACTCGATCAAAGTCAGGGAAGTTGCCGGTCAGTTTGCGGCTGAGCAACAATCGCTCACCCAGTTGGAAGAACAGGTGATTGTCATCCCCACTGAACTGGAATACAGCGCCGTCTGCAGCATCAGATGATAGCTTGAGCAATTCCTGCATCGCTTTCTTGGGGAGCAATGTTTTGTATACACCCTCGACAGGCGGGTTAGAAACCTTGTTTTCAACCAGCGCCAGACGATGGCCATCGGTTGCCACCATTGTGAGGGTGTTGTCAGTCATCAGGAGCTGCGCTCCGTTGAGCGTAAAGCGACTCTCTTCGCTCGAGATGGCAAAGATGGTCTTCTGGATCATCGAAGACAAAATGGAGGCTGGGATCTCGCCCAGGGAGGGCGGCATTTGTGGCAACTCAGGATAACTCTCGCGGGACATGCCGGCGATGCGCGACCGGGAGCGGCCACAAACGATATTGGCCCACTGGTTGTCCATCACCTTGAAATTCACTTCCGCGTCTGGAAGCAAACGAATGTAGTCCAGCAATCGACGCGCTGGCAGCGTGCCTGAGCCTGCCTTGACAATTCGAGCCGGGCAAGAACAGCGTACGCCTAGCTCAAGATCTGTCGCTGTCAAATGGATCATCCCGTCGCCGGTCTCGATGAGAACGTTCGACAGGATCGGGATGGTTGTCTTCTTTTCGACTACCCCTTGGGAGAGATTTAGTTCTCTGACCAGGTCTGATTGTTTTACGCTGAATTCCATTCGTTGGTGGTCCTTACCTACTACAAGAAGACAAGATATTTATATGTATGTTCTTAGAACCGTAATAGTCGGTGCTGTCGAAATGTGGATATCTCTCTAAATTATACAAAACAAAAATGCTTCCCGCTACGGCTGATGACGAAAACCCTGTTACCGATTCCTTGGAAAATCCCGCCCAAGGTCCGATTTCCTATTCCTTAGTGTGAGCGAATAAGGAGCGAAACTGTGGAAAACGCGCTATCACGAATGGAATGAGTCGATTAGGCTGTGGAGAAGTCTGTTCAAATCCTTGTCCTTGTGCCTCAAGTCATCAATTTTGTGGATGGAGTGAAGCACTGTGGTGTGGTGCTTATTACCGAGTGTTCTACCGATTTCAAGCAAGGAAGCGGTGGTCAATTCTTTGGCCAGGTACATCGCAATCTGCCGTGGGTAGGCGATGCGGCGTTCATTCGACTTTTGTTTCAGTTGAGCGGGAAGCAGGTCAAAGCGGTCTCCCACTGCCTTTACAATGGCTTCAATTGAGATTCTCTTCTCGTTGCTTTGCGTGAGATGCTTCAAAAGCTGTTTGGACATCTCAAGCGTGATGGGGGTGCCAGTAACCGAAGAATAGGCCATGAGCTTGACGAGTGCGCCTTCAAGCTCCCGGATATTGGATTTGGTTCGAGTGGCCAGAAAGATTCGAACATCCTCTGGCAGGTTCATCCCTTCGTTCTCGGCCTTTTGGTCTAGAATCGCCATTTTAGTTTCAAGATCCGGCGGCTGCACGTCAACAATTAGCCCCCACTCAAAGCGGCTGCGGAGCCTCTCAACCAGACCCGAAACTTCTTTTGGGGGAGAGTCAGAAGAGATGACGATCTGCTTCTGGTTATCGAAGAGCTCGTTGAATGTGTGGAAGAATTCTTCCTGGGTCCGTTCCTTGCCACCAATGATTTGGATGTCATCGATCAGAAGCACGTCGGCGGATCGATAGAATTGGTGGAAATAGGGCATTTTTTCCATGCGGATGCATTGGATCATCTGGTTCATGAACTTTTCGCTGGTTGTGTAGACAATTTTCATACCAGGATGCTCGGTCAAAAGGTTGCGGCCGATGGCGTGCATGAGATGGGTTTTACCCATTCCCACTCCGCCGTAAATGAATAGAGGATTGTAGCTGCGGGAGGGCCGCGTCGCGACAGCATGAGCGGCAGCATGGGCAAATTGATTGCAACTTCCAACTACAAACTTGTCGAAAGTGAATTTGGGGTTGAGATGTGCGACGGGGTGAGAAAAGAGACTCTCAATGCTCTGAGGGGAGTCAGTGTAGGCATGATTCATGCCACCAGGGCGGGCATAGCTTACCGAAGAGCGCTCGGGTGCGATCTCCAGGTTGTAGATTACATTGCGGAAAGGAAGGCTCAGATGCTTGATTGCTTCTCGAACCTGAACGGAATATTCACGCTCCATCCATTCCCTGGTAGCTTCATTTGGAACGGACACAAAAAGCGTTTCGCCGTCTGTCTTTGCCAGTGATGTTCGCACAATCCAGTTCTCGAAACTCTCCGCACTGAGAGAGGCTGCCAGCGTTTGCTTAACTAGTTCCCATGCGTTCATGATTTATGCAACGTATTCCACCGCTTTTACCACCTTAGGCCAACAAAGCGCACAAAACCCACAAGTTTTCCACATGTGTGGAAAAGTGGGGGAAAATTTAACTGAGTTGGAGATCTATCAAGCTCCGGGAGAGACTTCAGAGCTCGTTACCATCGCTGCGAAGTAGGCCTGCGATTACAAATTCTAGCACAGATAGCGATTGTGGCAAGAGAAAAACTCTTAAAATATAAAATGCTTATAATCAATGGTTTAGGAGGATTCTTCGACCACTTGGAATAGGCGACAAAATTGTCTTGTAACCGGATATTGATACCCCGGTTTTAGCCTATTTGACAAGAGCGTGCCTGGTCGGCGATACTACGTTTTGGGTGTTGTCCTAGCAACAGCCCTTCTCCTGTGCGGGAGTAACTCAGCTGGTAGAGTGCAACCTTGCCAAGGTTGATGTCGCGAGTTCGAATCTCGTCTCCCGCTCCATTTCCATCCTTACCATTTCCATCCCTTTAAGAATTGTTGCAGTTTTTTGCGCACTGGCAGAGACTGGTGACCCTTTGCCATGGCGTAGGCGATTCTGCGAGTTGTCGTTGGCTCAAAGGGTAAGAAGCGGCAGTCGTTGCGGCCAAGTGTGGCTTTTTCGGGAATCAGACTGACACCATAGCCTTCGGCCACCATCCGCAAAATACTTTCCAGGTGATCGCTTTCAAAGACCTGCCGGAACTTCGCTTTTGCCTTAGTGCAG
The DNA here is from genome assembly GCA_043718395.1 of Acidobacteriota bacterium. GTDB lineage: Bacteria > Acidobacteriota > Terriglobia > Bryobacterales > Bryobacteraceae > Bryobacter. The sequence goes on along the minus strand of JAYSVS010000118.1, from coordinate 6,064 downwards.
ACTGTCAGAACCTCATCGCGAAGGCAATGTCCTTCACGCAGGAGCAGCATTTTCTCCAAACCAAGCATCGGCAGCAGGATTTTCTCTTCTTGAGCCAGTTCATGCTTGAGCGGCACCGCAGCCATCAAAGGTTCTCGAAACAATTCGCTGCACACAATTTCCGCGTGGCGGATAGGCAAGGCCAAAATTGCTAAATCCAGTTCGCCGCGCCGCAAGGCTTCGATCAGATCATCGGTCATGCCTTCAGTCAACGCGAGTTGAACGAGTGGATAGCGGCGCTGAAACTCAGCCAGCGGCTTGACCAGCGAGTACGGCAATACCGTCGGAATGATTCCAACCTTTAACTCACCGGCATCCTCAGACTTTAAACATTCAATCGCAGTGCGCGCTTCTTCTGCTTCGCGCAAGATGCGCTCTGCCGAGACGCGCAGGGATTGCCCGTAGGCGGTTAGTTTTAGGCTGCGCCCCAGGCGATCAAACAGTGAGATGCCCAGCTCTCTCTCCAGCTTTTGAATTTGCTGAGACAAAGATGGCTGGGCGATTCCTAACTGGTCTGCCGCACGAACAAAACTGGCTGTACGCGCTACCGCCAGAAAATAGCGCAACTGTTGTAATTCCATTAAACTCCTGCGAAACTGATCCGGTAATCCTACCAGTCGGTCACTGAGCCATCGCGCCGGAAGGCCGGCATCAAGATTTCATCACGGTAGGGATATTTGCGGGCTTCAGTCTCGTTCACATCAATGCCCAAGCCCGGCTTGGTTGGAGCACTCACGTAGCCGTGCGTGACGTCATAGCCGCCCGTTACCACGTCGAGACGCCAGGGCACGTCGTTCCAGACGATTTCCTGAATCAGATAGTTGGGGGTGGCAAAGCCGACATGCAGGCTGGCGGCTGTGGAGATTGGCCCTTGGGGATTGTGACAGGCGACGGTGATTGAATAGGTCTCGGCCATTGATGCAATGCGGCGGGCCTCAGAAATGCCTCCGCAATGGGACACGTCTGGCTGGATGATGGCACAGGCTCGCTTCTCAAGCAATTCGCGGAATTCCCAGCGGCCCACCAGCCGCTCGCCGGTTGCTATGGGGAAGCGCAGCGCCCGCGAGACCTCCACCAGCCCATCGACATGTTCTGGCCAGCAAGGCTCCTCATACCAGAAGAGGTTGTAGTCTTCGAGCATCCGTCCAAACTGAATTGCCGCCGCCGGCGTACAGCGAGCATGGAGGTCAAGCATGATATCGAAATCGTCGCCCACTGCCTCTCGCATCGCCTTCACACAATCTGCGGCCCGGCGCAAGGTTGAGGCACTCTCGATCGGCTCCGAAATCGGAATCGGCATACCCTTGGCCGCCGTGAATCCACGGGCCTTGCTTTCGCCAATCAGCCGCGCAAAGTCGTCAGGCGCACCGGTCTTGTACATGCCTTCCAGACTGCCGCCACCCAGGTGATCATAAAGACGTAGCGTATCGCGCACCGGGCCGCCGAGAAGATCACAGACGGGCTTGCCTAGAGCCTTGCCCTTGATGTCCCACAGGGCCTGATCGATTCCGCTGATGGCCGACATCGTTACGATGCCGCCGCGCCAGAAATACTGTCGATTCATGATCTGCCAGATGTGTTCGATGCGCCCTGCATCCTGGCCCAGGATCAGCGGCTTCAGATCTTCGATTGACCCGACGACACCCTTGGTCTTCCATTCGAGTGTAGCCTCGCCCCAGCCGTAAAGCCCAGGCTGATCTGTCTCTACTTTGACAAAGATCCAGTTGCGCATCCGCGCGTTTACAACAATGCTTTCAATGTTGGTAATCTTCACGACGATTCCTTCAAACGTAGATTCTGGCAACCCGTGTCGAGATGCCGCACAAGATGGAATATGCAATGGTACCGGCATCGCGGGCCATCTGCCTTGCGTCCATCACTACATCGCCCTCTTGCCCCAATATCGTAACTGCATCACCGGCTTCCAACTGCGGTGCCGCGCTCAAATCAATCGTAGTAACATCCATCGACACAGCCCCAAGGATAGCCGCTAGCTTGCCTCCTGCGATCAGCTTGCCCCGGTTACCCAGGCGATGAGGCAGTCCGTCAGCATAGCCGACGCCGATAATGCCGATTCTCATGGGGCGGTCGGCTACAAACTGCGCTCCATAACCAATCGGAGTGCCAGCCTCGACTTGCTTCACCAGCAGGATCTTGGCCTTCCAACTGAGCGCGGGTGCCACATCGAGTAACTCATCGGGTACCTTGCCCTTGGCCCTCGATACATAACCGTAAATTGCATAGCCGGGCCGCACCAGATTCCGCCAGCACTGGGACTGACTAAAATGCAGCGCGTTAGTGCTGGCCTCGTGCAGATACATGGGCCGGATACCATGATTCTCAAGAGCATCGCAAACTTGCTCAAAGCGCTCATGCTGCATTCTGGTCTGCTCGCTCTGAAAGTTAGCGGAAGAGGCGAAGTGGGTCATTAAGCCCTCAATGCGAGTGCCGCGTACGCGCGTAACAATTTCTTCAATGCTCGCGCTAGTGCCCAAGCGCCCCATGCCACTATCAATCTTGAGGTGATAGGCGAGATCAACCTCAAGAGACGCAATCTCCCTCAAGTCATGCACAACTGGTGTGAGGCGAAACTCCTTCCATGCCTTGAGGTCAGTATCGACACGGTCAGCCATCACCAGGATTCGGGCCCTGATTCCGGCCTCGCGAAGTGCCTTACCTTCTTCCAGATTGCTTACGGCCAACCACTCAGCGCCTTCGTGCTCAAGCACCTGCGCGACGGCAGTTGCTCCGTGCCGGTAAGCATCTGCCTTGACCACCGGCATCAACTGAACACCAAAGCCAACTGTGCGCTGAATCATGCGATAGTTCAGAGCAATCCGGTCCAGCGATACTTCTAGCCACGTCCTTTGCATAAATCCCCAAACAGTGCTTCGTATTGATCGGTCACTACATCCCAACTGTAGCGCTGCCGCACGCGTTCCAGCGCAGCCGCTCTTAGTGTTTCTCTTTCAATTTCGCTCATGGCCAGCACGCGATGGATTGCCTCGGGCAAGCGGTGCTGTTCAAACTCGATGCCAACACCGCCTGCAACTTCAATGTTCTCTGGTGTCTTGAGATAAAGGATCAGTGCCCCGCGTCCCATGGCCTCAATCAGCGCCGGATGCGTACCGCCCACTTCTGTCGCGTGTATGTAGGCATAGCAGTGCGATTGCAGAATGTGATAATCGCCGCCGTAAATCGCCCCGGGCAGGATGATTCTCGAATCCTTGGTATCGCGTACACGGGCGATGTATTCGGAGGCATAAGGCGCATCGCCCACCAGCGCCAGCTTCATCTGTGTTTTTGTCTTCTCAAAACTCTCGCGCACCAGCAGCGGGTTATTCTCTGGCTCAAATCGAGTGACATAGAGAAAGTAATTGCGAGGCTCAAGGTCCAGCAGCGGCTTCCAATCCACCGGGCCAAGCTCTGCGCCATAAGGGATGAAGGTGGATGCGGCCCGGTAAGTTTCCCGGTAATAGCGCTCGATCTCAAGAGCGTCGGTAACAATCCGTGTCGGGCAAAAAGTAGAAAGCCATTCCGACAAGTGATACCACTTCTTGGCCAGCGCATTCCATTTCTTGCGCTTGCGCTCCAGGCCATCCACGTTGATCGCAACAGGCATCCCAAAGAGCCTCGGCAGCCAGGTGTAGATGGCATTAGCGCCGTTGCAAAAGAGCACGGCATCCACGCAATTCAGCAGCAGATGCAACGTCGAAAAACCGGTATGCGCGATCGTATCGAAGTACTTGTGACGGATGGTTGGAAGATACTGCCGCCGCACCCCGCGATAGTAACCTATCGGCTCGCGTTCGCGGCAATACACCGTCACCTCATGCCCCCGCTCAACCAGCCGGGTAGCCAATTCTTCAGCGAAGGTTTCAAAGCCCCCATAACGGGCCGGGATGCCCCGGGTGCCTAAGATTGCAATGCGCAAGATTCCAGCTTAAGGTAGATGGCTGATGGTTTGCTTTTGATAACGGCAGGCGGTGAGTACCGGTTTTTCCTACATTGCGCGACAAGGCAAGAATTCAAGTGATTCGAAAAATCCACGACCTGAGGATTGATACCTTTGACGAATGGATCGACGTGACGCCAACATTGAGCTTGAACGCCTGCTGAAAGCTCGAAGGAGGGAATACACTCGAGAGTCGCGGACGGCAATCGCATCCTGCCTCGTGATGGGCTGTGCGACGGCGCAACCAATCATCCAGAGCGCTTTCACCGGAATGGAATGCCGCAAGATGATGTTCAAGCGAATGCTTTTCAGGTGCGTTGAGGTCTCCCTGCTTTACCGCTCCCATGGGGCTTTGCTTCCAAGCAAGCGCCTCAACTTGGGATTATCCTTCGGTGGTTTATCGAGCACGGTGGTGAACTTGCGGAAGGCTTCTTCTGTGAGCGCAAAGTAACGCCTGTCGAGCAGAACGCTTTCTGCTTCCCGGCAGACGGTGTCGAGTATGAAGTCTGAGCGGCTACGTCCCAAGGCTTCCGCTGCCTGGTCAATCAACGATTTTTGATTTCTGGTTGCCCTCAGGTTGATTGTTTCGGCTCTTCCAGCAGTTTGGGGTCTTTGAGTGACAGCCATTTGTACCGGCTCCTATTGTAAGTACAACAGCATTATGCGATGTGCGCAAATTGTCGACACAACTGTCAATAGCGCCCAGCTTAACCGCGAGCCACTTTGGCCCGGGCGGGTACACGCACAGTCTTCGGTGCGGGCTGGCTGACCGGCTGAAATTGAAACCACCCGGCCAGGTATTCGTCACTTACACGGCGGTTGGCCATAATCACCTTGCGCTTGGCCATCACGCTCTTCCACTTCTTACCTAACAGCCAGAATGCCCGCAGGGACGAATGCTCTTGCAGGATGCAGGCACCTACCACCACAAGATCGCGAAAGGTGATGTGAAAGAAGTTTCGGAGATACAAGTTGGGCGTCATGTTCTTTACCCGCATCAGGAACCGGTTCTTCACCGAATGCATGTTGATCGCTGAGGGGAGGGCGCGGCGATTGCCGGGCAAAACCGAGCGGACATGATAGCCGCGGGCATGAGGCGTATAGAGCGTCTTCCAGCCGTAAATTTGGGCACGCCAAGCGACATCGGCATCTTCGCGATAGACAAAGAAATCGCTGTCGAAGAACTCGCCCTCAATCGAGATATCGTCAATCATCTCGCGGCGGTAAAGCGCTGCTGCTGCCGTTGCTCCAAAGACATATTCAAAATTCAGGTAGTCGCCGTTGTCGACATCGCGGCTGCCCCGGTCAAGATGCCGCAGCATCGGGTTGAAGTAGATGCCGGTTGAGTCTACCAGCGGCTTTTCGGGCAAGTCAAAAGTGGCCATCATGGCCAGCAATTTGCCGCACACAGTGCCGATCTGCGGGTCCCGGTTGCCGGCATCAACCAGACTCTGGATGAAATTAGGCATCAGCAGAACGTCGGGGTTGAGGGTAAGGATCCACTCGCCGCTCGACATATGGATGGCCTGATTCTGGGCCGCCGCGAATCCAACATTTTCGTTGTTGTTGACAATCCGGATCCGGTCAGCAAACTGATCGAGAATGTCGAGGGTTCCGTCGGTTGAGACGTTGTCTATAACGATGACTTCTTTAAGCGAATATCGCTGCGCCAGCACCGATTCCAAGCATCGCTTGATAAAGCGTCCGCTATTGTACGTAACGATTGTGACTGATACTAAGCCGTTATGCATTTTAGAGATGTTCTGCGCCTTCTACTTGCCGGCCTAAGCGGCGATGATCCACCCGGTCGAGGACGAGGCTCACCCACGCCAGACGGAAAACGTCAGCGTAGACACCGAGGGCGCGGACACCCTGGCGCCGAAAAATGATCCCCGTTAAAGCCCTTGGGACGGACGCAGCGGCAACAGCCAAACTCACCAGACGCCGGGACGGCCACCCGAAATGCTTGGTGGCGTATCCTAGAAGGCTACCATACCATGCCAACTCTTTGAAAGACCACAAGATTTTCTTAATGCTGGCTCCCCCGCGATGCCGGGCACAGGCAGTTGG
>JAYSVS010000117.1:0-87699 GCA_043718395.1 Acidobacteriota bacterium | reverse complement strand
GAATCGCTTATAGAAATACCGATTGCCGTCCGCACAAGCGCTTCTTCTGGTGCGCGTGGAGCTCAAGCTGTGTTTGCTGTGCATAATTTGGGTGCCATCGGGGGCGAGGATCGGATAGAGGAAGGGTTTAGGGAAGCCCTTGTGAACGATAAGTGGGTTGGGCGCGGAGTAGGCGGCGAAGGGGGCGAGGAGGAGTGCGCGGCGTCTGGTCATATTGGTGCGAGAATAAAGCTTCGCGCGGCATTCACCGCTCGAATCCTTTTTACAATATGTCATCTTCACAGCCGGGTTCGCAGTCCCGCAAAGTACTCGCGGTCGTTGACGACCTGATGTTCGCAGTCAAGATTGATGCCGCAGCGCGTCAAAATTCTGTAACTGTCGAATATGCCAAAACGATGGAGGATGCGATGTCGAAGGCAAGGTCGCTACCATTGGTGATCCTCATTGATCTGAATCACAACAAGCTTGACGTGTTGGGGCTGATCAAAGCTTATAAGGCAGATGATGATTTGAAGAGGGTGAGTCTGTTGGGTTTCATCTCTCACGTGGATGGAGAGAGGAAGCAGGCTGCCGTGGATGCTGGCTGCGACAGCGTGGTGCCCCGCAGTGCGTTCTCAGTTAACCTGCCGAAGATCTTAAAACGACATTCGACTGCTCTTTAATCTTGCTCGCCGTGTGATCTGCGCGCCGGCAGGAGCAAAAATAGCTCGAAATCTAAGATAATAGCGAGCGTGAACAAGATTCTACTTATTGTGGTTTTCGCAGTGATAAGTTTCGGAGCGGACAAGGATTTCAATGGCCGTTGGAACCTTACCGTAGAGAAGGAGCCGCGCGGGCGGGCCTGGTGGCTTGAAGTGACCGGGGCGGGGACGCCTGGGATTGCAGGGCGCTTTGTAGGAGCGCCAGGTGGGCAGATGGACAAGATTCCTTCGATCCGCGTAGAGCACAGGGAATTGCAGTTCACCTTTGAAAGGGCTGGCAAGAAGCTGGTGTACACGGCCTCGATCCAAAAGGATATTTTGATTGGACGGCAGACGGTGGACGGAACGCCTGCGCTGACCTTTCGCGGCGTGCGTGCGCCAGTGATTCGGGATCGCGATGGGGATCAGTGGAAGCCGGGCAAAACAGAAGACTTGATGAAGAGTCTCGACGGATGGCAGACGACATTTCCAGGGCGGACGTTGGAATGGTCGCTTATGGATGGCGTGATGAAGAATGCGCCAAAGGCAAGCGACATCCGGACGAAGGAGACTTACTGGAACATGGAGCTACATGCCGAATATCGATATGAGAAGGGATCGAATTCTGGAATTGGCTTGCGGGGCCGTTATGAAGTGCAGATTCAGGATACGCACGGAGAGCCGGTGAGTGGGCACTCGCACGGGGCGCTCTATTCGCGGATTGTGCCTGCGATGGATGCGGCGAATCCTCCGGGGGAGTGGCAGGCGCTTGATGTGCGATTGGTGGGACGTACGCTGACGGTGAAACTAAACGGGAAGTTGATCATCGATCACCAGGAGATCGAAGGGCCGACAGCAATGTGCTTTGACCCGAATGAATCAATGCCCGGGCCGATTGCGGTGCAGGGCGATCATGGCGTAGTGGAGTTTCGAAAATTGACTGTGACACCGCTGACACGTTCATGAAGTACGCCTGGATTGCGGGCGGTGCGGCGATTGGAGGGGTAGCGCGATACGCGCTGTCGACGGCATTGCCGCTGCCCTTCCCCTGGCAGACCTTTGTTGTGAATGCGATTGGCGGGGCGATGGCCGGGTACTTCTCGCAGCGGCTGACGGGAGATTCACGGTTCTTCTGGATCACCGGAGTCTGCGGTGGATTTACGACGTTTTCGACTTTCTCAATTGAAGTTGTGACATTGCTCGAACAGGGGCGGGTGGGGATGGCTGGGGCTTATGTTGTCGCGTCTTCAGTGTTGTGCGTGGCGGCAGCTGCAGCTACTTATTACTGGACCAGATGAGAAGACGCGATGTAGTTGCGGCACCGTTTTTGCAGTTGGGACGCAAGGGGCGTGCGCCGATTTCGGGTAGCTTTGTGATGGATGGATTTCCGCTGGGGCACAAGCTGAGGGACTACGCCAGCTTTGCTGCACCCAAAGATGTGAAGCGAGTTCCGCTGGTGATTGTGGGTTCGGGGATGGCGGGGTTATCTGCAGCGTGGTGGCTTAAAAAGCGTGGCTTCCATGACTTTGTGATGCTTGAGATGGAGGATAAGGCGGGCGGGAATTCGCGGTACGGAGAGAATGCGGTTTCGCCTTACCCTTGGGGGGCGCACTATGTACCGATTCCGAATCAGAAGTCGCCGCTGGTGCGGGAGTTGTTTGAAGAAGTCGGCTTGATTGTGGATGGGGAGTTCAATGAAAGGCATCTTTGCCACAGCCCCCAGGAGCGGCTCTTTATTCATGGCCGGTGGCAGTATGGGCTGGAGCCTGAGATCGGCCTTTCTCCCAAAGGGCGTGAGCAGTTCAAGCGCTTTGATCAGTTGATAGAGGGCTTGCATTCGACAGGGAAGTGGGCGATCCCACATGCATTGGGCACAGTGGATTCAGGGCTTGAAGGGATGCGATTTGCGGACTGGTTGAAGGCCAACCGCTTTGATGCACCCGAATTGATGTGGTATCTCGATTACTCAACGCGTGACGATTATGGGTGTGCGCTGGGGGATACGAGCGCATGGGCTGGGCTGCACTATTTTGCGGCTCGCGATCATGATGACAAGGGGCCATTCTGTTGGGCAGAGGGCAATGGGTGGTTGCTCAAACAGTTGCAGGCTAAGGTTGCCGGGCATGTGCGGACAGGGGAGCCGGTATACCGTGTGGGGCGCAGTGTTGGGGTGTTTCATGTGATGACGCCCAAGACGCAGTATGTGTCGCAGACAGTGATTTGGGCGGCCCCGAGTTTCTTGGCCAGCTATATTGTGGAGGGTGCGCCACGAGCAGAGGGCTTTAGTTATTCGCCTTGGGTGACGGCTAATCTGACGCTCGACCGGATGCCAAAGATGAGTGGTGGAGCAGAGATGGCTTGGGACAACGTTGTGTATGGATCGCCGTCACTCGGCTATGTTGTGGCAACACATCAGAGTGTGGCGATGCACCGGGAGCAAACGGTTTGGACCTGGTACTACGCGGTGGCGGAGAAAACGCCAGATATGGCGCGGCGGATGTTGCTGGAGAAGCCCTGGGAGTATTGGCGGGATCAGGCGATGGCGGATTTGGGCAAGGCACATAAGGATTTGGCGGATTGCGTTTCCCGGATCGATGTCTTTCGCAATGGCCATGCGATGGTGCGGCCGACGCCGGGCTTTCTTGCATCGGCTGGCCGGCAGAAGATGCTGAAGGGGCATGCCGGCTTGTTTTATGCGAACTCAGACTTGAGCGGGATCTCGATCTTTGAAGAGGCACAGTATCGAGGGGTGGAGGCGGCTCGGGGTGCGATGGCTCGATTGGGCCGCCGTTAGTATGGATTTCAGGCGCTCTAGTGGCAGTCGCAGCCGGTCGCACAACTTTGGCCCTGCCAGGCTCTCCTGGCCTCAATCAGCATTAACGGCGTCATTGCCAGGGCCGCTACCGGGTCTATCCACGCAAATCCAAAGATCCATTGCGCCAGCATGCCGCCAAGTAGAATCACAGAGAGATAAAAGCAAAAATCGGTCTGTTTGGCTTCGCTCGCCAGAGCCGAAGAACCAAGGGCGCCAGCCACTTTCTTCTTTTCTCTCGAAAGCCAGGGCATCACAATAACGCTCACAAGCGCGAGTACTAAACCCGGCAAACTTCTCTCAGCGTCGTTGCTGCGAGTCAATGATTGATAAGCTGTCCCAACCGCAAGAAGGGCAAGACTGGCTGAGACAAGGCGCTGCACGGTGCGCTCCCTGGCGCTATTGTTTAAAACCCACAAGGCTGCAACGCTTGCGGTCACCTCGATCAGGCTATCGAGGCCAAATCCAATTAGCGACACACTGCTTGCTAATGCTCCTGCCCAGATCGCTAGAGCCGCCTCCACGATGTTGTAGGACAGAGTCAGGTATTGCAGATGCTTCCCGCGCGAAATTGCGATTGCCCTGGTCATTGGGCGTTCACGCCTTCGGGTGCGCTTTCTGGTACACGCGCTCCAGATCTTCAATCGCCACCTTCGTGTAGAGTTGCGTTGTTGAAAGGCTCGAATGGCCCAGCAACTCTTGAATCGCTCTCAAATCTGCTCCCGCATTCAGCAGATGCGTCGCAAAGCTATGGCGGAATTCATGTGGGTGCACGCTAGGGTCTCCGAGCAGCATTGACGCATAGAACTTTGTGATCTGATGCACCGCACGTGTTGTGATTCTTGTGCCCTTGTAATTCACAAACACCGCACGCTCAGCCGCTTGTGCCACGCGATCCGCGAGATAGACACGCAGCGATTGTTGGGCGCTGAAGCCAATCGGCGACATCCGCTCTTTGTTCCCCTTGCCGAGAACCTTCAACCATCTCTCTTCGAGATCCAAATCCTCAAGACTCAAGCCTACAAGTTCACTGACGCGCAGTCCACAACCATAGAGCACTTCAAAAATAGCCCGGTCTCGTTTGGGGAAGGGCCGCTTCAGCTCAGCCTTGCCGATATTGTCGACCAGGAAGTTCACAGCCTCTGCGTCCAGTACTTGCGGCACTCTCTTGGGGGTCTTGGGCAGGCGAAGATACTTGGCTGTATTTTTGTCGCATAGTTCTCGCGTGCGGCAGTAATGAAAGAAGCTCCGTAGCGAACTCACCTTGCGGCGAATCGACACCGTGGAAAGATTCTTGTCGTAGAGGCTCGACATCCACTCTCGTAACTCATTCACTCCGATCGACGGAATCTGAGGTGCCGGCGTAAAGTGATCGAGGAACTGCTCGCAATCGATCGCGTAGCTACGCAAGGTATGCGAGCTTGAAGATTGGCGTTCGCGGTCCTGAAGAAAGCCGGTGAGAGCATCCTTCAGATCGCTTGGGGCGAAGCGGCCAAAGCGCTCAGACGGTGACGCTGAAATGCTCATCGAGTTTCTCAAGTGCCCGGCGGCAGACCTCCGCCTGGCGCGCCTTCTTGTCTTTGCGCAGCCTCTTGGCTGTATCGCCGTCGAGCTTGGGCAAGAGGTCGAAGGTGATGTTGGCAGGCTGATAGTGCTTGGGGTCGGCGCTAGAGATATAGCTGCAAAGGCTTCCGATCGCGGTTTCGCGGGGGAAGGCTTTGGGTTCGTTTGCGCCCGCAAACTGCGCTGCTGCAAACCCAGTCGCGATGCTCTCAACATAACCCTCAACGCCCGAGATCTGTCCGGCAAAGAAGATCCTCGGGTCAGACTTCAATTGCAGCGTTGCCGTAAGCAACTCAGGGCCGTTGATATAAGTGTTGCGATGAATCTGGCCGTAGCGCAAAAACTCTGCCTTCTCGAGGCCTGGAATCAACCGGAAGATTCTTTGCTGCTCGCCGAAGCGAAGGTGGTTTTGAAAGCCGACCAGGTTGTAGCTGTCGCTGCGGCAATTCTCTTTGCGCAATTGCACGATCGCGTGAGCCCAGCGGCCGGTGCGTGGATCATCGAGCCCCGTAGGCTTCATCGGACCAAAGCGCAGAGTCTCGCGACCGCGCCGCGCCAATTCTTCCACTGGCAAACAAGCCTCAAAAAACGGGGTATTTGGCTGATCTTCGGCAATGTGGACGGGCACACTTTCTCCAGCCAGCAACTCATCGAGAAAGCGCTCGTACTCATCCTTGCTCAGCGGGCAATTGAGGTAGTCATCGGTGCCATCAATGCTCTTGCCCCACCGCGAGCCGGCAAACGCAACCTCGGTATTTACAGACTCGGCGTCGACAATAGGGCTGATGCTGTCGTAAAAGAAGAGGCGGTTTGAACCGGTCAGGCGGCCAATTTCAGTTGCCATCGCATCGCTGGTTAGCGGCCCTGTGGCAATGATTACTTTGCCCTCTGCCGGAATGTCTTTCAGCTCCTGGCGAATGACAGTGATCCTGGGTTCGGCTGCGATGCGGCGCGACACTTCTTTTGAGAACTCAACCCGGTCGACCGTTAGCGCATGTCCGGCTGGTACGCGCGTATCCCTGGCGATATCGAGCAAGAGACTCCCGCCCCGGCGCAGCTCTTCTTTAAGTAACCACGGCGCAGTATTGGCACTCTCACTCTTTAGTGAATTGCTGCACACCAGCTCAGCCATTTCGCTGGTCTTATGCGCCGGGGTCATCGCAACCGGACGCATTTCGTGGAGAGTGACCTCGTAGCCTTGCCGCGCAAGCTGCCAGGCGGCTTCACTGCCAGCAAGGCCCGCGCCCACCACATGTATCGATGAAACCGGAGGCCTGTTGTTATTGAATTCCACGCGTTTAACCCCATCGTAGCAAGTGATAGAATCCTCCCATGCGTTCTTCGAGAAGAGATCTACTTCGCTTGAGTGGCCAAGCCGCCGCCGTCTTCACCGCCTCATCCTATTCGCGGATCATGGGGGCCAATGACAGAATCAATCTTGGCTGGATTGGAGCAGGTGATCGCGGCACCTATGTCTGCAAAACCTTCAACGACACCAAGCAGATCGACGTCACCGCCATCGCCGAAATCTGGGGCGACAAACTCGACAAGGCCGTTACGGCTTATCCCAGCGCCAAAGGTTATGCCGACCACCGCAAGTTGCTTGAACAGAAGAACGTAGATGCCGTGCTGATCTCAACGCCTGACCACTGGCACGCCGGCTGCACCATTGATGCTCTAAGCGCCGGCAAAGACGTCTACGTAGAAAAGCCCCTGACGCTGACAATCGAAGAAGGCCCCAGGATTGTCAAGGCCGCCCGCGTGAACAACCGCATCTGCCAGGTTGGTATGCAGCAGCGCTCCGGCAGTCATTATCTGCAAGCCAAGAAAGAATATTTCGATACTGGCAAGCTTGGCAAGATCACGCTCGCCCGTACCTGGTGGCACGGCAACGGCTACCACCTGCGCAAGGCCCCGCAAGTACTTCAGCAGAAGCCCAGTAACCTCGATTGGGCCCGCTTTCTTGGTCCTCTCAAGTGGAGAGACTACGACCCCCAACAGTACTTCAATTTCCGCGCCTATCTTGATTTCGGGGGTGGTCAGGTCACCGACCTCTTCACGCACTGGATCGACGTCGTCCATATGTTCATGAATCAGGACAACCCCATTTCGGCCGTCGCCGCCGGTGGCGTCTATCATTACAAAGACGGTCGCACCGCGCCCGATACGATCCACGTGCTTCTGGAATACCCCAAGGAATGGACAGCTACCTTTGAAGCTACGCTCGCTCCTGGCATCAAGGGTGCCGCAGTTGAGATGTGCGGCACCGAAGGCCGCCTCTTTATCGACCGCAGCAAGTACGAATTCTGGCCCAACGAACGCAACGCACAGCCCGTCATCGTCAAGTCTGAAAAAGACCAGACGATCGAACATGTTGCTAACTTTCTCGATTGCTGCCGTTCGCGCAAACTTCCCAACGGCGACGTCCAGATCGGCCACCGCTCTGCGCAAGCCAGCCATCTCGGCAACATTGCCTACCTGCAAAAGCGCCGCATCAATTTCGATCCGATCCGCGAAGAAATTCTGCCACTTTAATGACGCGCCGCGGCTTTATATCGACCACTGCGCTAGCTGCCGCAGCAGCGCAGCAGCGCCCGCGCAACATCATCTTCATGCTCACCGACGACCATCGCTACGACGCTATGGGGTTCCTCAAAGGCCAGAGCTTTCTTGAGACGCCTCATCTCGACGCGATGGCGCACAACGGTATTCACGTGCCTAACGCGTTTGTCACAACAGCGCTCTGTTCGCCATCGAGAGCCTCTATCCTCACGGGTCAATACGCACACAAGCATCGAGTAGTGGACAACAATAACCCCATTCCAGCGGGGACGAAATTCTTTCCTGAGCTTCTGCAGAAGAAGGCCAACTACCAGACCGGATTCTTTGGTAAGTGGCACATGGGTGGAGAAGGTGACGAGCCGCAGGCGGGCTTTGACAAGTGGGTTAGCTTCCGCGGCCAGGGCACCTATTCGCCCACAAGAAACGGTCTCAATATCGACGGCAAGAAGGTTCCGCAAAAGGGCTATATCACCGACGAGCTCACTGATTACGCTCTCGACTGGCTTGGCAAAATCGACTCGCAGCGCCCGTTCTTCATGTACCTTTCGCACAAGGCGACGCACTCGGAATTCGAACCTGCCGCCCGCCACAAGGGCAAGTTCGATAATGCCAAATTTGTCTACCCAAAATCATACTCGCCAGCCAGGCCCGAACAGCGTCTTCCGATGTGGGTACAGAACCAGCGCAACTCCTGGCATGGCGTCGAATATCCCTACCACTCGAAGCTGGACATCGCTGAATATTACAAACGGTATGCCGAAACTCTATGCGCCGTCGACGATAGCGTAGGCCGCGTGATGGATGCCCTGCGCAGCCGCAACCAACTGGATTCAACGCTTGTGATCTACATGGGCGACAACGGCTTCGCTTTCGGTGAACACGGTCTCATTGACAAGCGCACTGCTTACGAAGAGTCAATGCGAGTACCGATGCTGCTGCAGTGCCCGGAACTCTTCGGGCGTGGCAAGAAGCTTAACGAAGTAATCGCCAACATCGACATCGCTCCCACCTGTCTCGAAGCCGCCGGTGTCACGCCCGCGATGGAGATCCAGGGCAAAAGCTTTCTCGGTCTTGCACAGGGCAAAAAAACCGAGTGGCGGGACGGACTCCTCTACGAATACTACTGGGAGCGCAACTTCCCGCAAACCCCCACTATTCACGCCATCCGTGGCGACCGCTACAAGTACATCCGCTACCAGGGCCTCTGGGACCTTGACGAACTTTATGATCTCCACAACGACCCGCTCGAGATGCAGAACTTGATCGAGTCGCCAGGGCACAAATCGGTTGCCGTCGAGATGAACAAAAAACTCTTCGCGATCCTAGACGCAACCGGCGGCATGTACATCCCTCTCAACGCAGACCGCACGCTCAATCAATCGGACAAGCGCAACGGCGATGCCTCCATTGCCGCCCAGTTTCCAGCCTCGATCTTGAAGTGATGCGCCGGCGTAGCCTCATCCTGCTGCCCTTCGTTCTGCGCGGCGAATCGATCATTCTGCCCAATGGTATCTATCGAGACAAGGCGATGAAGTTTGAAGGCAAAGGTCTGAGCATACGTGCCGAAACCCCCGGCGGGGTCATTCTTACTGGCTCCTCTACACTGGTGATCAGCGGTGAAGACAACACCGTTGAAGGCCTGCATTTCAAAGACGGAGCCGCCCCAAAGGCCGTCATCACTATTGAAGGCAGGCGCAATCGCGTCACCAACTGCGCCATCACCAACTACAACGGCCCCGGCAAAACCATCGATACCAAATGGGTCTCCCTCTACGGCGAGGACAATGAGTTTGACCACAATTTCATCGCAGGCAAAACCAACCGTGGCGCTACGCTCGTTGTCTGGCTTAAGAAGGGCGACACACAAGGTGCAAAACACCGCATCCACAACAATCACTTCGGCCCACGTGAACTTCTGGGCGAGAATGGCGGCGAAACGATCCGCGTTGGCGACTCTTCTACCTCGCTGCAACCTGGCCTTTGTTTCATCGAAAACAACTGGTTCACCGGCTGCGACGGCACTCTCACCCTTCGCCACGGTAATGCCTGCAAGGTACAGGGGAATGTTTTCCTTGGCGGCAGCTACAAGCGGGCTGGGGGCGTCCGTATTATTGGTGAAGACCACCTCATTGAAAACAACTACTTCGAAAACCTTCCTGGCACTGGCAGCCGCGCCGCCATCTCCTTCATGCAGGGCATCGTCGATACGCCACTCAACGGCTATGCCCAGGTCAAACGTGCGATTGTCCGTAACAACGCAATTGTCCACTGCGCCGAAGCCATCGCCCACAGTGTCGAAGGTGCCAATACCACGCTCGACCCAATCGATGTCAGCATCGAGAACAACAGCATCGACGTTATGTCAGCAACAATCCCCAAACACATTCCACTCCAGGAAGCAGGTCCTACATGGCTGAAGTCTGGCTAAGAGGCTTACCCGTTACCACCGGCCCGCTCCGTCATCTACTTCTCTGCACGCTGCAACAAACAGAAGAGGACGTGATTGCCACAACCGCAGGTCTCACCGATGAACAAGTATGGCTCCGCCCACATGGCCTTACTCCGATCGGCTTCCACCTCCGCCACATTGCGGAATCGATTGACCGGCTGCTTACCTATGCGCAGGGCCGCAGCCTTGAGGAATCACAACTCAGCTCCCTTAAGAGTGAACTGACTGAGACACTCCCACTGCTCTCACTGATCGCGATTCTGGAGCAAAAGCTCGAAGACGCCCGCCAGCGCGTAAACGCTCTTCGCGAAGAAGATTTCAAAGAAATTCGTGAAATCGGACGGGCAAAAATCCAAGTGCCAATGGGAACGATCCTCGCCCACGTCGCCGAACACACGCAGCGTCATCTCGGTCAACTCGCTACAACCGTGAAGGTAGTCAAATCAACCCAGGCCGGGAACCCCGCCTAAGGGCTTGGCCTTGCGCACGGCGCGTCGAATTGCCTCGGCCAATACTTCAGCTGCGGCAATGCCTAAGGCGTTGATATCGACAGCCGGAAGAGCACCCGTCGAAAGGCCAAAAATAGTATCGCCGTCCCTTGTCGTGTGCACCGGAGAGATCGCCCGGATCATACCAGCCTGAGCGAGTTGAGCCAATTTTGTTGCCTCAACCTTGGTTAGACGGGCGTTTGTGGCTACCACCGCAAGTGTTGTGTTGCCACCTTCAAAGCTTGGCTCAGCGCCATCCAGCATCAATTTCGAGGTCTTCGCGAAGACTTTGCCATTTGAAGTTGTTCGGGCCCCGGCAAGAATCCTGCCCTTCTCATCGATGACGTCCCCAAAGGCATTCACGGCAGCCAGGGCCGCAACTTGAATCCCGGCAAACTTACCGCTGAGATTCCATACTGCCGTCCCCAGCCCGCCCTTCATCGAGCAATTCATACCGTTGATTTTACCGACCGTGGCACCCGTGCCTGCCCCAATACTCCCTTCTTTGATCGGCGCGTGAGGCTTTGAAGCAAAAGCCGCAGCAGCGGCAGCTTCGCCCATTTCGCGCGAAGGACGGGCATGCGCGTTGCCGATGCCAAGATCGTAAAGAATCGCCGAAGGAATGATCGGCACCCTCGCGCTGCGCATCTCAAACCCAATTCCATGTTGCTCGAGAAATCGCCTGACTCCACTGGATGCCTCAAGTCCAAAGGCGCTGCCGCCGGAGAGCACAAGCCCGTGAATCGTTGGCGTGATGTGCATCGGGTCGAGCACGCCAATCTCAGATGTCCCACTTGCGCCCCCGCGAATATCCACCCCTGCACTGGCACCTGCCTCACAAAGAATTACGGTACAACCTGTAATTCCTTCGAGGTCTGTGGCATGACCTACCCGGATGCCGTTGATCGCTGTAAGACCATTCACGAACGGTATGCTAGCATCAAAACGCTAGTCAAACCTAAAGGGGCAAAGCCGGTTGCTCGATTACCTCAAAAGCCCAGTTCAGAGTTTTCAAGACTTTATCTATCTCGCTGCCCGCAGCATTAGAAATGTCACGAAGCCTCCGATTTACTGGAAAGACATTTTGATGCAGATGGATTCGATTGGCGTCGGCAGTTTGCCTATCGTCGCGCTGATCGGGGCCTTCAGCGGCATCGTTATGACGCTGCAGTTGTCGCGCGCCCTTGCGACTTACGGAGCCACCTCTCAAACCGGTCAAGTTGTATCCATCAGCATCGTTCGCGAACTCGGGCCCGTGCTGACCGCGCTGCTGATCGCGGGCCGCAACGCCTCAGGAATTGCTTCTGAACTCGGCTCAATGAAAGTAACCGAACAGATCGATGCCATGCGCGCTTTGGGCACTGATCCCATCCAGAAGCTGATTGTTCCGAGGCTGGTGGCAACCGCGTTCATGCAGCCCCTCCTCACTGCCATCGCCGATTTTGTCGGCCTGCTTGGTGGTCTGGTGATCGCCGTTGCAGTGATCGGAAACACAGCAAACCAGTATTGGTCTTCCGCGATCGATGTGCTGGCCCTAAACGACATGGTGCAGGGTCTGGTGAAGCCATTTCTTTTTGCGATCATCATTTCGCTAGTGGGCTGCTTTTATGGAATGCGCACGACGGGTGGCACTCAGGGCGTTGGATTGTCAACGACCAAGGCAGTTGTCGTGTCGAGTGTTTGGGTCTTTGTGATCGATGCGCTGATCACACAAATTTTTGTGAGCTTGACCTGATGAGCGACCTGAATCTGAAGTTTGAAAACGTCTCACTGGCATTCGACGACAAGGTAGTGCTGGACAAAATCAACCTTGCGGTCAACCAGGGAGACACATTTATTTTGCTGGGTGCCGCAGGTAGTGGCAAGACCGTGCTCCTCAAACTGGCAATGTCGCTGCTGCAGGCCAGCTCAGGCCGGATTGAATTGCTTGGCCACGACATTACGAGGCTCAAGGAGACTGAACTCTTTGAGATCCGAAGTGAGGTAGGGGTGCTTTTTCAGGAAGGTGGACTCTTCGACTCTTTGACCATCGCCGATAACGTTGCTTACCCGCTGAGGAACCAGAAGAGGCTTTTCGCAGCGGAAGAAGAGATCACGGCAAGAGTTCAGGAAGCGCTTGATTTTGTGGAGCTCGGGCATACCCTCGACAAGTTCCCTAGCGAACTCTCAGGCGGAATGCGCCGCAGAGTTGGAATCGCCCGGGCCAACGTCACCAACCCAAAACTTTCGCTTTATGATTCGCCCACCGCAGGCCTCGATCCGATTACTGCGCACACGATCATGTCACTGATTGTGAAGCAACGCGAGCTTCGAAAGACCACCACCGTTCTTGCCACGCACCGCTATCAGGATGGAGCGATGGCTGCCAATTACAATTGGGACGAAACAACCAAAGATGTCGTCCGCGCGACGCCTTACGGGAGCTATGCAAATCTGAATACTACCTTCATAGTAATGAATGAAGGCCAGATCGTCTTTGCCGGCACGCAGGAGCAGCTTGAAGCTTCTCGCGACGCCTATGTGTCACAATTTGTATTGCATCAGCCTCCACCCAAGTTAGGGCATAGTAGAGATCAAGGGCATCAGCATCCAGCATGACTTCCAAGAAAACCAGTTGGGCACAACTACGCGTAGGTTTGCTTGCCATATGTGCATTCCTGCTGCTGACAGCGCTGATTTTTTATATCACCACTTCGAGCAACATGTTCGAATCGCGGTCTAAAATCTATGCCTATCTCGATACCAGCGGTGGCCTGCTCAAGAGCGCTCCAGTACGTCTGAATGGCGTTCTCGTTGGCAAAGTAACCGAAATTGCTCTATCCGGGGAGACGCGCCACAATCGAATTATCAAAGTGACGCTTGAGGTGGAAGACAAGATGCTTCCATCCATTCCAAACGACTCAAAAGTGACAATTGGTGCGGAGAATCTTCTGGGTGCCAAATTGATTGCGATCAAAAAGGGCAATTCCACTACGCCTATCGCCAAAGGCGGCGAACTTCCCAGCGGGTCTTCCGCCGAGCTTGACGACATCCAGGCGCAAGCCTCTCAAACCATCGCCGTCCTGCAGAACATCCTAACCAAGGCCGAAGGCATCGTGGGCCAAGTGGAAGCCGGCAAGGGCACCATCGGCAAGCTGCTTGTTGACGAAGAACTCTACAACCGTTTTAACGGCATTGTGAAAGAAGTCGAGCGTCTATCCGGGGCACTCAATGCTGGTAAGGGTACCCTTGGCAAACTCCTTAGCGACGAAACTCTCTACAATGATGTGCGCAAAACGCTGGGCCGCATGGATCAGATTGTCGCAGATCTCCAGGCCGGGCAAGGCACTGCTGGCAAGTTGCTCAAGGACGACAGCGTTTACGTCGAGACCAGAGCAAGTATTGTCGAGATGCGCAAGATTCTTGCCGATCTCAACGAAGGCAAAGGCACTGCAGGCCAGTTACTCAAAAGCGATGCTCTGGCAAAACAACTTTCGGCCACAATCGGACGAGTTGACACCATTCTCGACAAGGTCAGCCGTGGAGAAGGCTCACTCGGGCAACTGCTAGTCAACCCTTCGCTTTATGCGAACCTCGATGGCACTGCCGCCGAGATGAAGGGCCTGATGAAGGACTTCCGCGCGAATCCAAAGAAGTTCCTGAGAATCAAACTGGCGATCTTCTAGAAAGACAGTTTGCGCTACCTGGTTGTCAATGCGGATGACTTCGGCTTCACGCGTGATGTGAACGCGGGCATCGTTCGCGCCCATCGCGAAGGCATTCTTACTGCCACCACCCTGATGGCTAATGGCGGCGCATTCGACGATGCACTGCGCCTTGCCAGAGACAATCCCGCTCTTGATATCGGCGTTCACCTGCAGATGGTGCAGGGTGAGAGCCTGAGCGAGCCTGGGCGGCAGCTGCCTGCCACTATAGTTGAGTTGATTGGCGATCTGATCGCAGGGCGATGGGATGTTTTGCGCGAGCTTGAAGCACAGGTAGAAAAGCTCCTCGCCGCCAGTATCGAGCCCTCTCATCTCGACACGCATAAGCACACTCATTTGCTACCGTCCGTGCTCGACGCCGTGGCGCGGGTGAGTGAGAAGTACAGCATTCGCTGGGTACGCAAGCCGTTTGACTTGCCCCTCGACGGCAAGCGGGCAAGCTGGAAGACACGGGCTGCCTCGGTGGCAATCAGCCGTTTGCGAGGCCGCTTTGATCGAGTGCTCTCCCGGCATGGAGCGCGTTCTACCGACCACTTCGCCGGCTTTGCCTGGACCGGTGATTATGGCACTGAAGATCTCGTTCAACTCGTGCGCGGGCTGCCTAATGGTTCGACCGAGTTCATGTGTCATCCGGGGTTGCTCGGCGAAGAGTTGTGCGCTGCGCCTACGCGGCTCAAAGAAAGCCGCGAGCAAGAGTTGCTTGCCCTGATAGACCCGCGCGTTCGCGAAACGATTGCCGCCGAAGGTGTTCAGCTAGTGTCGTATCGCGATCTACCGTGGTAGCAATATTTTGAATGCTGCGCCTGAGTGGCCGTCACGGTTGGCAGCCTCGACGGTTCCACCCTGGCTCTCGACGATCGAACGGACGATGTGAAGGCCCAGACCTTTGTGCCGCGGAGTGGTAGTGAAGCCAGGTTCAAATAAACTGGGCAGCACCTTGGCCGGAATCCCCGGCCCGGTATCGAGAACCAGAATCTCAACACCATCGGCACCAGTCTTTGCGCTGACCGAGATTGTGCCGCCCTGAGGCATCATGCGCGCAGCATTGAGAAACAGATTCAGCAGCACCCTCTCCCAGGCACCGCGATTGCCAACGATTTGAAGATTAGCTTCGATATCGTGCAGCACCTCAATGGTTGGGCCACGTGAGGAAATCAGGTAGTCCATCATAAGCGCTTCCACTTGCTCGATCAAGGATTGAGCGCCGGTGAGCCCACCTTGCGTTTCGAGGCTCTTCACGATTCGAGCCCCGTGCTTGAGCGAGCGCTTCATGGTTGCACTCAGCCTGGCGTACTTTGGGTCGAGCTTGAGAATGTCGTTGGCCTCGAAGAGCGTCTCGAAGACGTTGTTCAGATCGTGAACAACTCCAGCAAGAGTGAGGTTGGCGATGCGATCTGGCATGGTGCACTCAACTGGTGAGCTGGCGAAGGGTGGAGTAGAATTCCGGGAAGCTGACACTGGCAGCTTCGGCCCGATGAATCTCTGAAGGCCCGTCGGCCACCAGCCCGGCCACGGCGAAAGCCATCGCGATCCGGTGGTCGCCAAAACTGTCGAACTGAGCAGCGCGAAATTTCTGATGGCCTGGCACGGTGAATCCGTCCGGGCGAACTTCAATGTCGATGCCGGCGCGCTTGAAGTTTTCAGCGACGGTGGCGATACGGTCTGTTTCTTTGATGCGAAGTTCCGAGGCGTCCTGTACGTCGAGGCCTTCTGTTGCCGCACCCAGAACAGCAAGCGCCGGAATCTCGTCGATCAACTGCGCAGTGAGCGAGCCAAAGATCCGCCCGGGCTTCTTGACGCTGCCGCGAACCATGATGTCGCCTACCAGCTCGCCATGCTGTTCCCCTACATTGAGGATCTTGATTCCGGCACCAATGCTTGCCAGATAGTCCAGCAGCGCTGTGCGCGTCGGGTTCAAGCCTACACCGCCAATCACTAGATTGGAGTTGGGAATCATCAATGCGGCCGCGAGAAAGAAAGCAGAAGAACTCAAATCACCAGGCACAGTCAGATCCCGGGCGACAAGCTGGGGCCGGCCTTGAATCGTGATCACATTGCCGGCACTCTTGACATCGGCACCGAACATTCGCAGGGCAAGTTCTGTATGGTCGCGTGTCTTGACCGGTTCACGGACAATCGTTGGGCCGTCGCAAAAGAGCCCCGCGAATAGAACGCAAGTCTTAACCTGTGCACTCGCCACCGGCGTTGAATAATCGATTGCCTTGAGTTGTGTGCCTTGAATTTCGAGGGGCGGAAATTTACCATTGGTGGCAACAATGGTTGCGCCCATTTCAGCCAGTGGTGTCATCACCCGCTGCATCGGGCGCTTGGAGAGCGACTCATCGCCATGAATGTGCGAGGTAAAGGATTGCCCGGCAAGAATTCCGCTCATCATGCGAATCGTGGAGCCGGAATTGCCGGCGTCCAGAGCCTCGCTTGGTGCGCTCAGACCGTTGAGACCTTTACCGGTGATGGACACCTCACTGCCCTGATCATCGACTTCAATGCCCAGCCGGGTCAGGATGCCCAAGGTGGAATGGCAATCTTCGCCCGTGGCATAGCCGTGAATCGTAGTCTTGCCCCCGGCAAGCGCAGCAATCATTGCCCAGCGGTGGGAAATGGATTTATCACCCGGAAGGCGGATAGCGCCAGAGAGCGTCTTGGCTGGTAGTATGCTTTCAATCATTCTGTTATTCGACTGGGTATGGGCCAGATTTGCCGACCCGGAGTTCACGGCCACTGCCGTCTTCAGCGCCGAGGGTCACCTGCACGGCTCGAGCCGGGGCTCGAAGTTGAAGATGAAACTCAACAAGGTCGCCGGGAGCGATGAGATCGGGTTCGGGTGAACCACGCTGGATTGTGATCGACTGCTTGCCAGGGGCAAAAAATTCAAACACAATTTGCACCTTGCTGTAAGCTTTGGTGCCTGTATTGCGAACACTGCCATCGGCGGCCAGCAACGTGTCGTCAATCCGGTGTACTGAGACCTGCGTGAACTCAAGCTCGGGTGGCTTGGGCTTTTTGTCCTGCGCGGGCAGAAACAATGCAAGTGCGAGGCAGGCCAGAATGGTTCTACGCATAGGGTGGCTGAAGGACAAGTGTAGCAAGTACGAGGGATCTTTTTGAATCCACTGCGGGGGCTAGGCACGTCGTATGAGTGCAGGAAGCTTATAAGTTAGCGTATACTAACTCTTGACGGGGTCTATGCCAATTCGGAAGTACAAACACATTGTTTTCTTGCTCTTGACCATGCCTGGGCTGGTCATGGCGGACAGCACGGCTTACGAAAAAGCTCGCCTCCTGTTTGAGAAAACAGATTACCCGGCCAGCGCAAAATTGATCGAAATGCTGAATGACAAGTCTGGTAAGGATTTGAACCTCCTGGGTCGCAACTATTTCATGATGGGCGAATACAAAAAAGCGACAGACAGCTTTGAGCGTGCCACTCAGCTTGAACCGCGAAGCAGCCCTCACTGGCACTGGCTGGGAAGAACCTTCGGCCGCCGGGCGGAATTGAGTTCGTTTCTCACTGCGCCCAGTTATGCCTCAAAGGCCCGGCAAAACTTTGAACGTGCGGTTGAACTCGATGCACGTAACATTGAAGCTCTCAATGATCTCTTTGAGTATTACCTGCAGGCACCCGGATTCCTGGGCGGGGGCCTCGACAAGGCCCAGGCCCTGATCGAGAAGATTGCTGCTGTTGATCCGGTGGAGCGTCATTGGGCGATGGCTCGTGTTGCAGAAGAGAAAAAGGACTTCAAGACAGCCGAAGCGCAATTGCGGCGCAGTATGGAACTTGCCCCCAAGCAGATCGGGCGTGTGACTGACCTGGCCAAGTTTGTGGCCAAGCTTGGCCGTATGCAAGAAAGCGAGACCATTTTCGAGCAGGCTCGCAAGATGGAGCCCAACCATCCAACCTATCTCTGGGAACGGGCCAACCTGCTGATTGAACAGAAACGCAACTTGCCGGAAGCCCGGCAACTTCTCCGGCTTTATCTGGAAACTAAAGTAAAGCCGGATGATGATCACAAAGACGAAGCGCGCAAACTATTGGCCAAGATCCCGGGAGCTTAAGGCTTGAAAATCAGCGAGGTTCTGAAATCCAGTTATGAAGCGCTCAAGGCGAACCGGGTTCGCACGCTTCTGACTTCGCTTGGCCTGGTAATTGGAAACGCCAGCGTGATCCTTGTAGTCACCATCTCGCTCACCAGCACGGAATTCATTCTCGATCAGATCAAGGGCATCGGCTCAAACGTAGTCTGGGCCTATTTTGAAGCAGGTAGCCGGGACAGCGAGCAAAGCGAGGCCGACTTTGTGAAGCTCACCGACGTCGAAGCCGTCCGCACCAGACTTGCAGACCGAATCGTCGCCGTTACCGCCACAATGTCGAGCCACAACAGCCTTGTCATCGACGGCAAGCCCCAAGATACGAGCGTTCTTGGAGTCGATGAATACTATCCCAAGGTGAGAAATCTGATCCTGCTTTCGGGGCGGTACTTTGATGCTGAAGAGGTGAAGCAGCGCACCAAAGTGACGATGCTCACCGAGCCTCTGGCACTGCTTCTCTACGGCAGCAATCAGGCTGCGGTGGGCAAGTTGCTCAAGGTTAAGGACCACCAGTTTGTTGTGATCGGAGTTTTTCGCGAGCGTGTGCAGAGCTTTGGCTTGAGTGAGCTGGCAGAACGGGCCATGGTGGTTCCGATCACAGTGCTTCGCTATTACAACCGCGTCGAGCGCATCGATCCGATGTACATCCAGGCCAAGCGGGCCGAAGACGTGGAAGGTATTACGGCGGACGTGAAATTGATCCTCGAAGCGCGCCACCGCAAGGGTGCACGCTACTTCGTCGACAATCTTGGAGCCATTCTCGAAACAGCCAGAAACATCAGCCTGATTTTGACCTTTGTGTTGATCCTGGTAGCGGCGATTGCGCTGGTGATTAGCGGCATCGGGATCATGAACATCATGCTCGTGACGGTTACTGAGCGCACCAAAGAGATCGGAACGCGCATGGCTGTAGGTGCTTCGCGCCGTGAGATCCTCGCGCAGTTCCTGATGGAGGCGGTCTTGATTTCAACCGGCGGGGGGCTACTCGGTATCATCGTCGGCGTCAGCGGGCCTTTGATTGCGCAATGGCTTATCCCTGAATTTGGAGTTACAATCTCACCGGTTAGCGTATTGGTTGCGTTTTTCGTCTCCTTCGCCGTCGGTCTGGTCTTCGGGATACTGCCAGCAAACCGTGCCAGTCAGCTCAACCCCATCGAAGCTCTGCGATATGAATAAGGAGATGGTACTCGCCGACGGCTACACGCCGATTCCCAACGGTAAGATTGCCGCAGTGGTCACTTACCTTGAGATGCGCAGCCGGCCAGCGCCTCGCCCGGTTGCTACCCCCGAGGGCGTCAGCGTGCGCCGCGTACTGCAGCCTGATCTTGATTGGTACCGCGAACTATTTCGCCGCGTAGGCCAGGACTGGCTCTGGTTCAGCCGCCTGCGCATGCCGGATGAAGAACTGAGGGCTGTGATCCAGGATGAGCGTGTGGATGTCTTCGTTTTGTCCTATCGAGGCGAAGACAAGGGCTTGCTTGAGATGGATCGAAGAGCAATACCTGAGATCGAACTGAAGTTCTTTGGGCTGGCCGGTGACGTGGTGGGCCATGGGTTTGGCCGCTACTTGATGGGCATTGCCATCGAGCAAGCCTGGAGTCACAACCCTGAGCGGTTCTTTGTACACACCTGCACGCACGATTCCCAGCGGGCCTTGGCCTTTTACGTAAAGTCCGGGTTTGTACCCTACGGCCGAGGCATTGAAATCGCAGACGACCCCAGACTCAGCGGCTGGGTTCCCACGACAGTGGCGCCCCACGTGGCGCTAATCCATCCCGCATAGCTAGCGGCGCAAGCTGGGCGCGGCGGGCATCAGGTTATAGCCATTCCGGGCAAAGATTGAGCGTCCGGCTTGCGACTGCAGAAATTGGATGAACTCGTCGGCTAGCTTTGTATTTTTTCCCTTTTGGCGAATTGGGGCGGCTACCTGCCGTATTGCAGGGTGGAGATCGTCTGGAATCAGATAGCCTCCTTTGTTGAAGATCAGGCTCCAACTGAGGATGGCGCAGTCAGCGTTACCTGTCTCAGCAAATTGCTGGGCCTGGCGGATGTTCTCGCCGAATACGAGTTTGTCTTTGACGGCAGGGAGCAGCTTCGACCTCTGAAGCGCTGCCATCGCGGCAAATCCAAATGGGGCGAGTTGAGGGTTGGCGACAGCAATCACCCGGACGGCGGGCTGGTCCAGATCCTGAAGCTTGCGGATTGCCCCAGACTTCGCCCATAAGCCAATCCTGCCGATCGCGAAGACCTGGATTTCCTCGCGAACAACCTTATTCTTCTTGACAAGCTGCTGCATGAATTCCTCGTTGGCGGAAAGGAAGAGATCGAAGGGGGCACCGTTTTCGATCTGTCGCGCCAACACTCCAGACGAAGAAAAGGTGAAAGTGAGGTCTGCGAGTGGAAAGGCTTCTCGAAATAGGGGCTCCAAGGGGCTCAAATCGGATGCAGCGGCGATGGTGAGAGAGGGCCTGACATTTTGCGCAGATACACTTGACAATAGCAGACTCACATTCAATACTATGAGTAGGCTAAATGCGGCCGGAGGATTGATAAAAATGGGAAAAATCATAGGAATTGACCTTGGAACGACAAATTCAGTTGTTTCGGTGATGGAAGGCGGTTCGCCGGTCGTGATCCCCAACCAGGAAGGCGCTAGAACGACGCCCTCGGTAGTCGGATTCACGAAGAGTGGAGAGCGGTTAGTGGGTCAGGTGGCCAAGCGCCAAGCCGTCACTAACCCCGAGAATACCATCTACTCGGCGAAGCGCTTTATGGGGCGCAGGGTGAACGAGGTGAGCGAAGAAGCGAGGCTTGTTCCTTATTCGGTCAGCGGCGGAGACAACGGCGATGCCCGCATCGATGTACAGGGCAAACAGTATTCGCCTCCCGAAATCAGCTCGATGATCTTGAAGAAGCTAAAGGAGGCCGCTGAGTCCTACCTTGGCGAAAAAGTAACTGAGGCGGTAATTACAGTCCCGGCCTACTTCAACGACGCGCAACGTCAGGCGACCAAAGACGCGGGGCAAATTGCCGGCCTCGACGTCAAGCGCATCATCAATGAGCCGACGGCAGCTGCTCTGGCATACGGCCTCGACAAGAAGAAAGACGAAACGATCGCCGTATACGACTTTGGTGGCGGCACCTTCGATATCTCGATTCTTGAAGTGGGTGATGGCGTAGTCGAAGTGAAGTCGACCAATGGAGACACTCACCTTGGTGGCGACAACATCGACGAGCGCATCGTGCAGTGGCTGATCGAAGAATTCAAGAACGAAAACGGCATCGACCTTGGCAAAGACAAGATGGCTCTGCAGCGTTTGCGCGACGCATCCGAAACAGCGAAGATCGAACTTTCGAGCAAGCTCGAAGTCGATATCAATCTGCCCTTCATTACGGCTGATGAGGCAGGCCCGAAGCACTTGGAAAAGAAGCTGACTCGCGGACGCTTTGAACAGATGATCGACGCGATTCTGCAGAGGACGATTGATCCCCTCAAGCAGGCGATTTCTGATGCTGGGATATCCCCTTCGAAGATCGACGAAGTGGTTCTTGTGGGTGGTTCGACCCGCATTCCAAAGGTTCGCGAAATGGTTCGCAACTTCTTTGGCAAGGATCCGAACATGACAGTGAACCCGGACGAAGTTGTGGCCGTAGGCGCAGCAGTTCAGGGCGGTGTGCTTGGTGGAGAAGTGAAGGACGTGCTGTTGCTGGACGTCACCCCGCTCTCGCTCGGTATCGAGACGTTGGGTGGGGTCTTCACCAAGTTGATCGAGCGCAATACGACGATTCCGACCAAGAAGAGCGAGACCTTCTCGACCGCAGCAGATAGCCAGACTTCGGTGGACATCAAGATCTTCCAGGGCGAGCGCCCGATGGCGAAGGATAACCGGTTGCTGGGTGTCTTCCAGTTGGTCGGGATTCCGCCAGCGGCACGGGGCGTGCCTCAGATCGAGGTGACTTTTGACATCGACGCCAACGGCATTCTCAATGTTGCTGCAACCGACAAGGGCACCAAGAACGAGCAGAAGATCACCATCACTTCAAGTTCAGGCCTGAGCAAGGAAGAAGTTGACAAGATGGCGAAGGATGCCGAAATGCACTCCGGCGAAGACCGCAAGAAGAAGGAAGCGATCGAGGCACGCAATCAGGGCGACTCAATGTCCTACAACATCGAAAAAATGTTGAAAGATCATGGCGACAAGATCAGTGCCGAAGACCGCAAGACGGTGGAAACCGAACTCGAAGAAGTGAAGCGCATCCTGAAGGACGATACAGCAAGCGCCGAACAGATTCGGGGCGCAACAGACAAGCTGACCCAGAGCAGCCACAAGCTGGCTGAGGCGATGTACAAGACCGAATCAGCTGGTGCCGGTGCCGCTCAACCGGAGCAGCCTGAGGCTGAAAAGCCAAAGGACAATGTGGTTGACGCTGAGTTTGTTGACGTCGACGACAAGAAGTAAAGGGTAGATGAATATGGCGGGCAAGACGGATTACTACGAAACGCTAGGGGTCGCGCGCGGAGCTTCCGACGACGATATCCGCAAAGCGTATCGCCGTCTTGCCCGCAAATATCATCCCGACCTCAATCCTGGTGACAAAGCGGCCGAGGAGCGCTTCAAGGGGTTGCAGGAAGCTTACGATGTTTTGAGCGACTCCAAGAAGAGACCGGTTTACGACCAGTATGGTTTCTATTCTGATCAAGCGGCAGCCGCAGCTAGTGGCCCGGGTGGCCCAGGCGGAGGGCCTGGCGCTGATTTTGGCGGATTCGATTTTTCAGATTTTTTCCAGCAGGCCAGTGGTGGCAACAAGGGCGGTTTTAAGCCCGGCAGCGGCACCAAGCCTGGGCAGAATACAGGCGGCAACGGCGGATCTTTCAAGGATCTGTTTAGCCAGATGTTTGGGGGTGGCGGCAAAGCCAGCGATCAGGGCCCCGAGAATGGCAGTGATCTTGAGTATGCTCTGAATGTAGCGTTCTGGCAGTCGATTCGCGGCACGCAAGTGCGGCTTACGATCCAGCGCAACGAGTCTTGCGACGAGTGTAAAGGTACCGGGTCTGCCGGCGGTGGCACAGACTGTTTTGAGTGCAGTGGGTCTGGGCAGGTAACGCAGATGGCCGGCGCGATGAAGTTCAACCTGACGTGTCCGCGTTGTGGCGGCAAGGGCAAGCTGTCCAACGTCTGTCCGAAGTGCCGGGGAGCTGGCGTGCTGGTGAGGCCGGATCAGGTGGAAGTGCGTATTCCCCCGGGAATCCAGACGGGCAGCCGTTTGCGCGTGGGGGCCAAGGGCAACGCCGGGTTGCGCGGCGGGCAAGCTGGAGATCTCTACATCACGATTCGGGTGGAGCCGCATCCCGTGTTCAAGCGTGACGGCGATAACATTGAGATCAAGATGCCGATTACGATCAGTGAAGCGGGTCTTGGCGCGAAGATTGAAGTGCCGACGATTGATGGACGTACGTTGTTGAAAGTACCTCAAGGGACGCAGAATGGGCAGCGTTTCCGGCTGCGCGAGAAGGGCGTCGAGAATCCCCGCAAGGGCACACGCGGGGATCAGATTATCGAAGTCTTTATTCAGGCCCCGGATGTGCAGAACGAACGGACGCGCGAGTTGCTTCGAGAGTTGGCGCAGGTAGAGGCAGCAGATCCGCGGGCCTCTTTGTGGGAACAGACGAGCGACAAGTAAATGGCAAGACCAAGAGGCAAAGGCGCTTACATGATCTCGGCGATCGCCGAGATGTACGAGATTCATCCCCAGACACTTCGACTTTATGAGCGCGAAGGATTGCTCCTGCCAAGCCGCAGCGACGGCAATACCCGGCTCTACACCGAAGAAGACATTGAGCGGCTTGAAGTGATTCTACAGTTGACCCGTGAACTGGGTGTGAACCTTGCTGGCGTCGAAATCATCTTGAACATGCGCGAGAAAATGGCAGCGATGCAGAAGCAGATGGAGCAGTTTGTCTCGGCGATGAATCAGGAAATGTCGGAGCACATGCATCAGGGGATGAAGGAAGACGCTCCTGTCATGTTGATGCGGGTGGCGATGGCCAATGAGCTTGAGCCAGTGAAGAAGAAGTCAAAACGCGACTAGTGGGTGGGGGCGAGGAACTTTGTTTCAGGCCCAGTGAAAAGGGCCCGGCCCGGATTGTCTGATGGAACCACACCGATAATGCGTGGGCGGATTACCAACAGTGTCTGGCCGATTTGCTTATCTTTGCCATTGGTGGATAGCGCGGCACCGGCTACAGGGATTCTTGAGATCCCGGCAAGGCCGCTGCGGTTGATCGATTCGTTTTGAGTCACCAGGCCGGCAGCAACGGCCCATTCTCCCGGTCTTAAACGAACTGTTCCGGTGTACTTCCTGTTGGCGATCACCGGGATGTCGTTATTGGTTTGGCCAGTAAGAACTTTGAACTCTGAATCCAGCTCAAGGCTGATCTCGCCATTGCCGTGCATGTGGGGTGTGATTTTCACCGTAAGGCCGAGGTCTTCAAACTGGATCTGTGGGGCGGTGGCCAGAGAGTTTGATGTGCTGCCGCCGCCAAAGCTGGTGGTCTGGGTGATGATCGGGTAGCGGTCGCCAATATGGACAGTGGCCGGCAGGCCGTCGAGGGCCCGGAGCTGGGTCTCATAAAGACTCTGGGTTTTTGAATAGGTCATGCTGGCGAAGAGGTTTGCGCTGGTTACGCCAAGCCCAAACAGGGTTGCGCCACCGCCGAAGGTAAGTGCGTTTTTGAAGCCGTTGACCACAGCCGGTATCAGATTGGGACGCCTGACCAGGGGAATCAACTGGCTGGATGTCGGGAGTGAGAAACCGAAGCTGAGATTCGATTGTTCGGCGACCTCATAGAATTGAACATCAAGGGCCACCTGGCCGCGGAATTGCAGTAGTTGTGAAAGGGCGAGTTCGGCTAATTTTACTTTGGACCAGCGGTCGCGAACCATCATTATGCCGCGGACGGTATCGATCGAGACGCGCTGAAGATCGAAGATCTGCTGGATGGCGCGGCCAAGCTCTTGCGCCTCGGGGGAGGATATCGCGGTATCCATCGGCATCGCGATCGCGACAGTACGCTCCTGGTCGCGACGCTTTTGATCGGTATCGCGAATCACCATAGCGAGCTTGTCAGACAGAGGGTTGACAAAAGAGTTTGTGGCCAGATTGGTGATGTAAATCGCTTCATCAAAGCTGGCATCCTCGAGTTTAACGGTGCGTTCACCCGTGTTGTCGTAGTCGCTGTCGAAGATCAGGTCGATGCCGAAATGGCTTAGGACTTTGGTGTAGATTGTCTTGGAATCATCGGTTAGCGTCAAGTTGATGCGTGCCGCCATTGGGATGAGGCTGGGGGGCGGCAAGAGTCGTGCAATATCTCGCATCTCCTGGTCGGTGATGCGGATCGAGGGGTCGCTGGGATCGAGGCCCGCAGCGGCGGGCGGAATTGGCGCAAGGCGAACGTTTTCAAGCGCCTTGGTTCGAAGCTGGGCAGCTTTGCCTGCGGCAAAGGTATTGGTGGAATCGATCGTCGCGGCCTGATTGTAAAGCAGATAAGCCTGGGTGATTTGGCCTTGCTCCTCCAGTGTCTGAGCTCGCCAGGCCAGCGACTTCGAGTCAACGAAGGGGGAGTCTTGCGCAGCAGCGAAAGTGGCGATAAAGAGAACAAAGAGCCGCATCCATAAGGGAAGACGGTTGACGGGCAGGCTGCGTGCATAAACTTTCCAAGCTATCCAACCGATAAGTCGGCTATGGGTACATTTACGAGCAGCCTGGGCGGCCTTTCGTCGGGTGCGTCTAAAAGCATGCCTTCAGGCGCGAGCTTGCAGGGGCTGGCTAATCTCGATTCCGGGCCGGGATCGGGTGCCAAGGGGCTGAATCGATTTGCACCGGCTATTCCTGAAAACTTCGACGACCTTGGGCTTTCGCAAGGTTATGTCACCGATCTGGTGTTGCGGCGATTGTTGCTTGAGGGCTTTAGCTCTCTGAGCAGTCTAAGCAGTACCCTAAAGCTCTCTGTCTCGATTATTGATGTTGTTTTCAAGCATTTACGGGCTCAACAGCTGATTGAAGTCAAGGGCATGATTGGTAACGACTATTCGTTTGTGCTCAGCCAGGCCGGGCGGCAACTTGCAAGCGACCGCTTTGCCATCGTCCAATACGCCAGCGCTGCACCGGTATCGCTGAAAGACTATGTGGCTGCGACAAAGTTGCAGTCGGCGAAGGTATTCGTCGACCGCCGTACCTTACGAATGGCTTTTAGTGACCTGATCGTGCCAGACAGCCTGCTAGACCAGCTTGGCCCGGCGCTGATCAGTCAAAACTCGATCTTCCTCTATGGCCCCTCTGGTAATGGTAAGACCTCGATCGCCGAACGTATGCTGCGCGTCTACCAGGACGGGATTTTGATGCCTTACGCGGTGGAAGTAGACAACCAGGTGATTCAGCTTTATGACCCGGTGGTACACCAGCGGATTGAAATGGATGATCCGGAAATCGACCCGCGCTGGATCTTGTGCAAGCGCCCTTGCATTGTGGTGGGTGGCGAACTGGTTCCGAATATGCTGGAACTCCGTCTGGACGATGCTTCGGGCATCTATGCCGCTCCGCTCCAGATGAAGGCGAATAACGGCATCTTCATCATTGACGACTTTGGCCGCCAGTTGATTAGCCCCCGCGATCTATTGAACCGCTGGATCGTTCCACTCGACCGGCGAGTGGACTATCTAAGCCTGCGATATGGCATTAAGTTTCAGATTCCCTTCGACATGATGGTCGTCTTTTCGACCAACCTCGACCCGTCGGATTTGGCTGACGAAGCGTTCCTGCGCCGCATTCAGAACAAGATTCTCATTGAGCCGGTAGATCCGCATGTCTTCGATCAGATCTTCCAGCGCGTCTTCCGGTCTCGTGAAGTTCCTTACAGTGAAGATTCCGCAGAGTTCCTGCGTACACTCTGCTTGCAGGATGGGCGCGAGTATTTGCGAGCCTGCTATCCGATGGACATCTGCAACCTGCTAATCTCGATCAGCCGCTACGAGCACAGGGCAGTAGAGGCGAGCAGGGAGGATTTGGAACGGGCCGTAGACCTTTACTTCGCCAAGGATTGATGCACCAGCATTAGTGAGTTGGGGCGACAAAATCAGGGGGGGCTTCAGAGCCTGCGCCAAAGAAGTACTTTTCCATTTGGTCCAGAATAAATTGCTGGGCTTCGGCGGTGCCGAGGTTTAAGCGGTATTCATTCATGAGCATCTTCATGTGCTCCACCCATTGTTTCCAGGCGTCTTGAGACACATTTTCGAAAATTCGCTGGCCCAAGGGGTGGCCATCGAAGGGAACTTCCTTCAAGGCCGGCAATTCTTTTTGCAATTTTACGCAGAAGACCGTTCGTTCGGTCGAATCACTCATGGCTCTAGGATAGCGTTTTAGCTGGCGAGCCGGCTGGCGGTTTCTTCTGAGTTGGTGGCAGAGCCAACGCGCCGGGCCTTGAGGGCCAAAATGTACTCGGAGAGTTTCATCGGCATTTTGACGCCTTTGTCGTAGGAGCGCTGCACCGCTTTTTGGTACCGCTTAAGCATCTCTTTTTGGGGGCTATCGCCAAAATCGGCAGCTTGGATATCGAGCATGAGCTCGATTTCCCAGGGTTGAAACGTGTTGCGATTGATCGCGCCCTTAATTAATTCGTTCATGAGCCGGTTGAATTGAGCGTGTACGATCTCGATGTCATGTTTGTTGGGGTCATACACAAGAGCCATTCGACAATCTTCCTCAGGGCATCTGATCGGACAGAAATTGCAAAACTTGAGAGCTGGGACGAAAGTAATAGGCTAAAAGTAAGAATTGCCTGCCCGACGGCCGGGACGGGGCCACTCTGCGGTACAGCAACATCTTTTTAGCGGGGTTTGCGCGAAAACCAGTCCCAATCAGCGAAGATTGATAGGAATGAAGTCGATTTTTTCAGCCATAGATGCGCGGGTTCGGGAGCCTAGGGTGAGGCTTTCGGTGATCATCCCTGTGCATGGCGGGGTGGAGATGTTGGAAGCCTCACTGCTGGCGATTCGGCGATCCTTGCAGCAACCGGCTGAGGTGATCGTTGTCGATGACGGCTCGCCGGCAGAGTTGGCTGAGCAGATCGGAAAAGTAGCCACGGCGGCCGGGGCGCAGCTTATCCGGCAGGTGCAGTCAGGGCCTGCGGCGGCTCGAAACCGGGGGGCAGAAGAAGCAATCGGGGAGATCGTTGTTTTCATAGATGCCGATGTGAATGTGCATGCAGAATCGTTGGGGCAGTTGGCTGAGGCGTTCGCCTCTGATGCCGGGCTGTCTGCCGTATTTGGCTCTTATGACGACCAGCCGCTAGCGAAGACTCTGGTGAGCGACTACCGCAACCTTTTGCATCACTATGCACATCAGAATTCGCGACGCGACGCAAAGACGTTTTGGGCTGGGTGCGGAGCGATCCGGCGGGCTGTGTTTTTAGAGGCCGGGGGCTTTGATGTGACGTTTGAGCGGCCAAGTATTGAGGATGTTGAGCTTGGCTTCAGGATGACAGCCAACGGGCACCGGATCGAGCTGCGGCGAGAGATTCAGTGTACGCATGCAAAGCGATGGACCTTGCGGTCTTTCTTCTTGACTGATCTGAAGCAGCGTGCGATCCCGTGGACCGAGATGTTATTTGCCCAAGCGGTGAAACTGCCAGCGGACTTGAACTTTGGCCTGTCACAGAAGCTGAGCGTGCCGCTGGCGCTGCTGTTGTTGGTAAGTCTGCTCTTTGCGTTGCGATCACCTCTGCTGGGTGGCGCTGCGGCGGCGGCCTGCGCTTTGTCGTTAGGCTTGTTGAACTGGCAATTCTTTGGGTTTCTCGCGCGGTTACGCGGAGCGCTGTTTGCGCTGGGGGCCTTTCCCTGTCATGTAGTGCATTATTGGGCTGGCGGATTCGGTTACATCGGAGGATGTTTGAGGGTGTGGCGACGGATCGACCCACAGCTCCCGATTGCGGCGGCAACCCTGACAGTGATCATACTGGGCTGGCAAGTGGCCAGCGGGACTTATCAATCAGACTTTGCCGGACATCCGGATGCGCCGAGTCATTACGTAACGGGAGTGATGACGGCAGAGTATTTGAAGCATCCTACGCTGCGCCCGATGCACTTTGCCGAGCAGTATTACCTGCACTATCCAAAGGTAGGAATTGGTCATTGGCCGCCCCTGTTTTATATCTTGGAGGGGTTTTGGTTTATCTGCTTCGGGGTAAGCAAGACGGCAGCGATGGCGCTGCAAGCCTTGCTGGCATTCGTGCTGGTGTTCTCTGTTTACGCCCTGGCGCGCCGCTATGTGACGTTTGGAGTGGCGCTTGGGGCGGCACTGCTTCTGATCATGACGGCTCCCTTTCGGCAATCACTCGAATGGGTGATGGCCGAAAACTGCACTGCTGTGTTGGTGATTGGGGCGACGATTGCGTTTGCACGATATCTTGAGCAGCCTGGGTTGCTGATGGGGCAGGCCTTTGGACTGCTCTCAGCCCTGGCCTTACTTACCAAGGGGAGCGCCTGCCCGCTTGCTGCATTGCCGTTGATCAGCCTGGTGTTGAACCGGCGATTCGGATTGATGCTACGCATGGATTTCTGGTTGTCTGCTTTGCCTGTGCTAGTGATCGCAGCGCCCTGGTATTGGTTTGCGCGCGGATTTTCGAGCCCGAATTTGGTGTCAGTCGGAACGGGGCGAGGCACTTGGACACCCGGTCTCGAATATGGTTTCCCGCTCTTGTTGCTGGCCGCTCTCGGGTTTTTCTTAATGCCCAAGCGGGACCCGTATGTCGCTGCACTGGCAGGGTTGGTATTGGCCTTTGCGGCGGCACCGCTGAGCGTAGGAGCATTTCGGGAGGGCAGGCACCTGTTGCCTGCAATGGCTGCTGCCGCCGTGTTAGCTGTGGGGGTCTGGTCGAAATTCCGGCAACCGTATCTCGCGGTTGCTATTAGTCTTGCGCTTAGTTGGTGGCTCTCCCCTGCTTCGCATAAGAATGCTCCTGAGCAGTATCGAAGCTGGGCAAAAACGATGCAGGGAACGGGGCCGATTCTTGTCTCTGGATCCGGTCTTGAGGAAGGCGCGATGGTGGCGGCTATGGCGGAGGTTGAGCCGATGCCAAAGAGGGTAATCTTCCGGGCTTCTCGTGTGTTGTCAAGCAGCGGTTGGAATTTGGAGCAGTACCGGCTATTGGTGCGTGATGAGAACGAAACAAGAGCTCAAATTGATGAACTTGGGATTGCCTTCGTTTTACAGTCTGACGGGGCTGCGCAGCCACATGACGAGTTGTTGAGAGCTGTTACAAAAGCCTGGAAGCGAATTGCGCTTCCAGGCTTTGTACTTGCTGCGAATCCGCAACCTATGGAGGGCCGGCGTCAGAGGATCGAGCAGAAGCGGCTAGGCCGCCAGATTCTGCTTGATCCCTGATTACCGGGCTAGTTGACGAACACTGTTACGGTGCCCGTTGTTGTTCTGGATCCGCTGGTGATCTGGATTGTATTGGCTCCCGAAATAGTACCTTCCGGCAGCCGTACATTGATCTGAGCAAGGCCGGGCAATTGACCCGGAGCGCCACCTGCGTAAACCACTGTCGCATTCTGGCCGTTGATCGTCACTGTCACGGGGGTGACCAGACTTGAGGGTGTCTGCACGATCACGCCATCTTGTGAGGCCGGGTTTGTTTGACCCAGTCCGGTAGCGAAGAGGCTAATAACGCTGAGCTTGGCCGCCGGGTTGAGCGCACTGTTGATCGATGCATTTTGATTTAGGACAGCCGCTGCGCCAGTTCCAGAACTGTTGGCGGTGAAGAGTGCAGGCTTGGCTGCACGAACCGGTACCTGCAGGGCAGGGCCCGCAGCACCGAGATATTCAACCACAATCGTGGTGGTGGTCTTACCGGTGAGAGCGAAGGGGGCAACTACAGCAACCTGGGTAGCTGATGCATAAATCACCGGGGCGGGCACACCGTCAAACAAAACGCGAGTGTTCAGGGACGCATTCGTTGTGACGAGGTTTACTGGGCCCAGGTTCGTGCCATAAATAACAACTATCTCTCCCGGCGCCACGCCGTCAGAGACATAGTTTGCCGCGCTCACGATTGCAGTGATATTGGATGCGCCAGCAGTCCCAAGGCCGATGGTGTAGCTCGATGTTGAGCTCTGACCCATGCTATCGGTAGCCCGGACGACAAAGGCAAAGTTGCCAGATGTAGTAGGCGTGCCCGAAATCACACCTGCCGGCGATAAGGTGAGTCCGGCTGGCAATGTGCCGCTGTCAAGACGGAAGGTGTAAGGGCCTGTGCCACCAGTGACAGCGATCATTTGATTGTAGGCCTGGTTGATAGTGCCAGACGGTAGAGTTGCGGTGGTGAAGTTGACGACGGGTGCCGTAACCGTAATGTTGAAGGTTGTGGTGGTATTGGCACCTGAACCATCAGTTGCACGAACGGTGATTGGGAAAGTACCCGAAGTTGTAGGTGTACCTGAGAGCAGACCGCTCGACGATAGCGTCAAGCCAGCCGGGAGCGTGCCCGATTGAATCGTATAGGTGGTGGCACCTGATCCTCCAGCTGAGGTTAATGCCTGGCTGTAGGCGACATTGGTTTGGGCATTCGGCAAGGTCAGGCTGGTGATGCGGAAGCCAGCACCAACCACGGTCAGCGGGAAGCTGGAGACGACACTGGCACCGGTTGCGTCCTGAGCCCGGATGGTGACATTGAATGTTCCTTCGCGAGTGGGCACTCCCACCAGATTGCCGAAGCGATCAATGTTGATGCCTGGGGGCAGGCCACCGAGGATGTAGAAGGCCAGGGGGCCAGTGCCATTGCCAGCAGTGGTGAAGTTATAAGGCTGGCCGACGGTGGCATTGGGCAAAGCAGTGAAGCCAAAGTTGATGGCCGATTGCATGGCGCCGATTACGAGTGTGTTGACTGCGGTGGCTCCCGATGCATCCGTGACTCTGAAGGTAACGGTGGATTGTCCGGCAGTGGTTGGCGTGCCTGAGATTGTGCCATTGCTATCGAGCGTAAGCCCCGCGGGCAGAGTGCCCGAGACGATGGAGAAGCTGTAGGGCTGGGTGCCAGCGGCGGCTTGCAGGTTGGCCCTGTAGTTCTGGCCGATGAATGCCATCGGCAGACGAACATTGGTGAAGGCGAGGCTACTAGAGCCGACCTGAATGTTAAAGGCTTTCTGGAAGGTAGCTGAAGTGGAGTCTGTCAGACGGATCACGATAGGGAAGGTTCCCGTCATCGTAGGGGTGCCTGAGAGCACGCCAGTGCTAGAGAAAGTGAGGCCAGGGGGCAGTGTTCCGCTCAACAGGCTGAATGTATAACCCGGAGCTCCACCAGTGGCTGTCAAGCTGGAGGTGTAAGGGTTGCCAGTGATGCCGTTGGAGAACTGATCACTTGAGATGTTCAGCGTGCTGGAGTTGACATTGATGATGAGAGACTGCTGGGCGGTTGCGCCGTTAGCATCCGTGACACGGATGAGGAAGGTGGTGGATCCGTCCGTGGTAGGCGTGCCGGAGATCATACCGGCGGGGGAGAGGGTAAGCCCGGCGGGCAGCGTAGAGCCCGATACCAACTGGAAGGCATAGGGGGCGGTGCCTCCCGTTGCGGCAATCATCACACTATAGACTTCCGTGCGCTTGCCCGAGGGCAGAGCGCTTGTGCTGATGGCGAGCGCGCCTCCAGCGGAGACCGTCAGAGTGGTGGAGATCGTGGCGGTGTCGCCCACATTGTCGGTGATCCTCACCATGATGGGGAAGGTGCCAGCGGTGGTTGCCGAGCCTGTAAGGCTACCGTTTGAAGCCAGCGTGATGCCTGCAGGCAGTGTGCCGCCCACAATCGTGAAGGTATAGGGTGCCGTGCCGCTTAGTCCGGTAAAGGTTGCGAAGTACTGCGTGCCGAGAGTGATGCTTGGCAAAGTGGTGGTGGCGAAGCCGAGTTGCGAGTTCGATATGGTGATCGACTGCGTAAAGAGGCCCGATGCCATGGATCCGTCCGTAACTTTGACGTTGAAGATATAGGTTCCGGGGGCTGTGGGCGTGCCTGAAAGCGTTCCGCCCGAGCTGAGTGTCAGGCCTGGGGGCAACGTGCCCGAATCGAGAGTAAACGTGTTGGTGCCAGTTCCGCCTGAGGTGGTGAACGAGGTTGTGTAGAGCTGACCGAGGCGGCCGGTAGACGGCGCGCTTGAGGTAAGCGTGATTGCAGAGGCGTTCACGTTAAACAGGTAAGAAGCGAGCACGGATGCTCCTGCCGCGTCCGTGATTCGAACCGTGAATGCTCCGTTTGTGGTTTGGGTAAGCATCCCGGAGAGCAGGCCCGCCGAACTGAGGGTTAGCCCCGTGGGGAGACTGCCGTTGGTGAGTTGGTACGTATAAGGTGCCATTCCGCCAGAGGCCATGATGTTTGTGCTGTAGGCAGTGTTAGGACGGCCTGCAGGCAAGGTGAGGGTTCCAAGGGTTAGACCGCCGCCTGTTACGAAAATCGGGAGTGTAGCTTCGATTGACCTTTGGTTTGAGTCCATGACACGGTAAGTGATCTGGTAAACGCCGGCTGTGGTGGGGGTGCCGGAGATGTTGCCGTTCGAGGAAAGACTAAGGCCAGGGGGCAAGGTGCCGGTAACGATATTGAACGTGTAGGGCGCGGCACCACCAGAGGCGGCCAGCGTTGAGGAATAGGGCTGATTGAGCTGCGCATTGGCGAGCCCCGACTGCGAGAGTGTGAGAGTGGTTGAAGCAATGCGTAGCGTGAGCGCGAATTGTGCAGTTGCTGCTGCGGCATCCGTGGCGCGGACTGTGATGGGGAAGGATCCTGCAACAGTGGGCGTACCAGAAATGGTGCCGTTGGAATTTAGTACGAGGCCGCCCGGCAGTGTCCCGGAGAGTAAAGCGAAGGTGTTGGGGGCCGTGCCGCCTGCGGTTGTCAAGCCGAAGGTGTAAGGCGTGTTGACAAAGCCGTCTGGCGCGGAGATGTTGTTGATCGAGAACGCGCTGGAATTGACGTTAATCAGGATCTCCGCTTGAGAAGATTGCTGATTTGCGTCACCGATACGAACAGTGATGGGGAATACGCCGCTCGTCGTAGGGGTGCCGGTGAGGGTACCGTTGAGGTTGAGAGTGAGCCCCACGGGCAGCGTGCCAGAGGCCAACGAGAAGGTGTAAGGCGGAGTACCGCCCTGCCCTGTAAGCGAGGCGTTATAAATTTGATTCAGGATACCGTTGGGCAGTGTGGATATCACAAATCGAGGGCCGACACCAGAGACCATGATGGTGAACGCGGCTTGCGCAGTGGCGTTGGTTGCGTCTGTTGTACGGATGGAGAAGTTATAGGTTCCGGCTGCGGTAGGTGAACCAGAAAGAACACCGGCCTGGGTGAGGCTCAGGCCGGGAGGGAGTGTGCCGGAGAGCAGGCTGAAAGTGTATGGAGCGGTACCGCCGATCGAAGTGAAGCCCTGACTATAGGGAACGTTTGTAGATGCGCCTGCCAAAGACGTGGTGGCGACCGTTAGCGTGGTTGCGTCAATGCGTAGGGGGAGAGCCGACTGGAAGGAATTGCCGCTAGCGTCCGTAACGCGCACAGTAAGAGGGAAAATACCGCCTGAAGTTGGGGTACCTTCGAGGCGGCCTTGGGACGAGATCGTGATGCCCGGCGGCAGCGTACCAGAGCCTATGACGACGTCCCACGAGTAAGGGGTCGAGCCACCCTGGGCCGTGAGGTTCATGGTGTAGGCAGTGTTGATGCGGCCAGCGGCGAGCGCGGTATTTGTGATTGTAAGACCGCTGGGGCTCGGCACTCTTAACGAGAAATTGGTGAGTGCGTTTGCGGCGACAGAATCCGTAGTGAGAACGGAAAAATTGAATTGACCGGCACTTTGAGGAGTACCGGTGATCGCACCGCCGCCGGATAAGCTAAGCCCAGTTGGAAAACTGCCATTGGTGATGGAGTGGGTGTAGGGGGATGAGCCGCCTGTTGGATTCAGGTTGGCATTGTAAGGTTGGCCGAAGGTGGCCTGGGGGAGATTCGTATCGAGTGTGATAGCCGCAGCCAGGGTAAAAACCAGGGCCGGAAAGGCAAAGCGAATCGAGTTTGACATTTTCATTTCAACCTCTAGAGTTGGAAAAATGAAGATTTGTTTCTAGGTTTTTCTTATGAAGCCGTGTGAGTGGGCTGGTAGCAATTTCAGTGATCCCATGCCGCCTTCGCTGACGAAGGCCACGATCTCGCAGCGATTGGCAATGAGATCTTCCCTTGGCGGAACGAAGAATTGGAAAGAGCGGTCAGTTGGTCGAAAAGGGTCATCACTTCAGACCAGCAGTCTGGCTTCATCCGGCCTGTGTGCTCCTGAGTTCGCGCTCCAGGAATGCGCAGGCCAAGGCGAAATCTGGTTTAATGAAGGTGTCTGAGACTTCGAGCGCGCATGGTCTATTGGGATGCGGCGCATGGTACGGGCGGCGGGATGATACGGCAAGGCCTTGCTGCTGAAGAGACGAAGGTAAGTTTCGTTGACAAGTGCGGTGGTTTGCAGATTGTGAGAGGGGTTCTCGCGACGGAACTCGCGGGCTGCCATACGGCGCAGTTCACCATGTACTGCTTCGACGAAGTCTGACTCTGCGCCTGCTTCGCCGCGAGAAGCTCTGTCCAGGAGCAAGGTGAATTGATCCATTGTTAGTCCCTGATTGTAATCGAATTGGGGATGCAGGGCCTGGGTATTTCTCGAATCCGCAGAGTGATGTCGACCCTTGCCGCGGACGGAAACGATACCGAACAAGAAAAATTTTGTACAACAATTTACTCGTACAAAAAATCTGTTGTGTGTGTTTGTCTCATGAAGAAAGCTACGGGGAAAGTGGACCGTGGAGATAAGTTCTTTGATCGCCAAGGTGAGCTTGGCGAGTTTTGGAGAGCTCTCGAAACCGATAATTTACTTAAGCTTGCGCCCTGCCGGTCAGCAACTTCCACACGTGCTGAATAGGCTGAACGGCAAGTGGCTGATCGAGCTCCATGAATTTCCTCTGTTCTTGCTGAAGCTGCTGAATCCTGGCTCACGGATCTAAAACCCTCGCATGCCTGACTATCTTAATAAATGCGCCGTCTGAGTAGGAAGTACCCAAACATTCGCTGAATACTGGCCGGTTTGATCGGGCTCGAGACGGTTACGGCACGATTGCATATCTCGGATGCGATCAACGATTTGCGCATCGACAGTGTCGGAGCATATTAGGAAGCCACAGCCCACAGGTTTCTTCAGTGTGAGCCATAGGCTGCCGGTTATTCGACAACTCTGGGGCGAGCCAATGGGCTCTGCTTGGATCCATAAATCGAAAGGTTATGGCAACTAGCGGTGGTGGTTTTGCAGAAATCGAGGTGAGATTCGCTTGTCTATCCGGAATCGAGCTGCGGAAGAATCCGAATTCCTGCCTTGCTTTTCGCTCTTCAATTTTAGCTCCTGGAGACGGGGACACCGGGCATTCCAGCCCCATTGACCTCTACCACAACAGCGCAAGTAAAACGCCAGCACCGCTATCATTTAAGAAACCTCAACACAAAACATTAATCATCTGCGAACCCCTGCGCTATGCCAATCAAACTCGATCCCAAAGACGGGCAACTCCTCATCACCGCCACCGAGCTACTTAATCAGCGCTCTTTCAAGCAAGC
Source organism: Acidobacteriota bacterium (assembly GCA_043718395.1). Taxonomy (GTDB): domain Bacteria; phylum Acidobacteriota; class Terriglobia; order Bryobacterales; family Bryobacteraceae; genus Bryobacter. The sequence goes on along the minus strand of JAYSVS010000117.1, from coordinate 50,664 downwards.
CCAGCAACTCCTCAACGACCGCACCCAAGAAGGACTCACGATTGACAACCCCGCAGGCCTGATGCTCCTCGCCGAAATCGCCGGACTTCTTATCGACATCGGGTCCGAAGGAAGAATTGAACAAGCCATCAATGACGGTCTCTTGCTCCTCGAAAGTAACCACCGACACCTGGATGGCTTCATGACCACTGCAAGCCTCCACTACAATTTCGGCAATGCAAAAAGCGCCCTGGTAGAACTCCGCAATCCTCACCCCTTTGCGTCGCCTGGACTCGCGGACTACGAACTCCTCCTCAAGGCAAAGAACCACTACTGGAAAGCCTTCAAGACTCACGACGGGCGAGACACCTTCGCCCACAATTTGCAAACCAACCTCGGCAATACACTCCGTAAGAGCGGACGTATCACCGAAGCACTCACGGCCTACGACAACACCATCACTGCAGATCCCGAATTTGCCATGGCGCGATTCCACCGCGGCCTCGCACTCCTCTCGCTCGAACAGCTTAGCGGTACATCAACGGCAAACCTCCTGCAGCAAATCGCACATGAGTATAAGCTCACTGCCGACACAATCGATCTTCCACAAGCTGTCCGCGAGATCGCCGGAACCATGCGCCACAGCGCCATATCTCGACTGAACGGCCTTGGCTACGACAACGAGCAACTCGCGCACGAATTACAAGAAACAGCAGGCAAAGCAAGCGCTCACACCCCGTACCGCCTCTTTACGCTCCAGCACCATCTCGGCCTTTCAGAGCACAGCCTTTACTGCCAGTGCGCGGGCGCACGACGCGACGACCTTATGATCGCCACCGCTGGCAACCCGGTCACCGGCGACAAAATCCCGCGACTTGAACTCATCGTCAACCGACTTAAAGCAGAATTCGGCACCGCCCGACTGCTCTACTACAAAGCGATAATCGACGACACCACGGAGTACTACGAACAAGATATTACGTTCACCGAACTTTATGAGGGAGAAGAGATCGGCATTCGAACGGAGCTTCTCCGCACCAGCTTCCGGCTCTGCCTTGGCATTCTCGATAAGATCGCTCTGGGGATCTGCGAACTCTCCGACGTTGCCGACCAGGAAGAAAAACTCTACTTCGAAAGCTTCTGGACACCAACCTCAAAAAAAGGGAAGGCCAGCACACGATGGCACGCTCTCAACGCCAAAAGCACTAATCCCTCACTCGTTGCGCTCTACTCACAGGCAACCGACTTGCGCAGTGACGGGGAGTGGGCACTCTTCAAGGCATGGCGTAACGACCTTGAACATCAATTCCTCATCCTCACTCAGACCGCAGCGCCACCGGACGGCTGGAATGCACGTGCGGGAACCTTCAGCACCCGTTGCGTGACCATAAAAGAATTTAGGGACCGCACCCTCCACCTGTTGCAGTTCACGCGCGGGGCCATCTTCAACTTCACTTTTTGCATCAGGCACGAAACACAATCACCAGACGACGGCACAAGCATCACGCTGACGTTGAATCATAAACATGCAGAACCGGACCGTCAAGGCGATTGAGCGATAGGCACACTTGCACGACTTTCTGTTGCTCGGCTGTTGCTCGGCGGGAACAACAAAGCGGTCTGCAGAATGCCTAATTATCGCTGCTTCCGATTGAGGCTGTGATGCCCTAGATGCGTTGGAGTTGACGCCAATGGAAATGAAAACTCAAACGAAAAGCTACAAAGGACGAGCATGTCCGCGCGACTATGGTAAGGATGGCATTGCTCGATCAGGTTCACGAATTCGTGCGGCGGTATCCTGCGCTTGCGGTGGCGCAGCGGATCGGCGTGGCCGTAAGCGGCGGCGGGGATTCTGTTGCGCTTGCTTGCTTGGCTCGCGATTGCTTTTCGGATCTGACGCTACTGCATATGAACTACGGCCTGCGGGGTGTCGAGAGTGATCTCGATGAGGCGCTGGTTCGGGACTTGGCTTCGCGACTGGGTTGCGATCTGCTCGTCGAGCGCGTGGTGCCAGATGGCCGCAGTGAGGAAGAGTTGCGGCGCTTGCGCTATGAGTGGTTCTCCCGTTGCGAAGTCGATGCCGTCCTTACCGGACATACTCGCGAGGACCAGGCGGAGACTGTGCTGTTCAGGCTTGTGCGGGGGACTGGGCCTAGTGGGCTGGCGGGGATTGCTCCAATTTTGGATGGGCGCGTGTATCGGCCTCTGCTTGAGGTGGGACGGGGGGAAATTCGCTCTTGGCTCGAAGAGAAGGGGATTGCCTGGCGCGAAGACGCATCCAATCTCGACCTTGGATACCGCCGGAACTGGATCCGGCATGAACTGCTTCCTCTCTTGCGGCGTGAGCTCAACCCGGAAGTTGATCGCGCGCTGGCGAATCTCGCTGAAATTGTTGGGGACGATTCGGTTTGGATCGACACGTTTGTGCAGCGACATTTGTCGCAAATGGTCTGGCGGGAAGGCGACGGCATCGTACTCGACTGTGAGAAGTTTTGCCGGGAACCGCTGGGATTGCGTCGGAGGCTGATGCGTGGTTTGCTTGCGCAGGCGAAAGGAGACTTGCGGGAAATGGAGTTCGCTCATATTGAGGCCGCGCTACGTTTGTGTGACGAAAAAGAGGGCAATGGACGGATTCAGGTGCCTGATTTGGACTTGATGCGGAGTTTCGGATTGCTGCGGGTGATTCGGCTCGAGGTGCTGCGAGCTTTGCCAGAACGCAATTTCAGGGTGGACTTCCCAGTGCCGGGGAGGGTCGTAGTTCCTGAAGGCGCAGGAATACTCGTCAGCACACTTGATCCGGGTTGTATCTATAATGAAGGTGGTAGGAGTCTAGACTGGGACAGGCTATTTGCGGCTGTAGGCACCGAGCGGCGTCTGGAGTTGCGGAACTGGCGTCCGGGGGATTCTTTGATCCGGAGTGGTTCCGAGCCTGAAAAGGTGAAAGAACTGTTTCAAAAACACCGGATTCCCTTATGGCGGCGGCGTGCCTGGCCGATAGTTGTCCTAGGGGATCTGCCTGTATGGGTTGCAGAATTTGGCCCTACGGCAGATTTTGCAATGAAACCAGAGACCCGGACGGCGTTGCATATTGAATGGACGCAAAATGGGTAAGGCTAGTCGTTTGGCTAGACTAGGAATCTGGCATATGGTGAATCAAGTAACGAATCGTTTACGTCTGTAAGGTAAGAATGAACTCCAACGTCAAGTCGGTTATTTTCTGGGTGGTCATCATTTGTGTGGTGTCCCTCATATTCGTCGTCGTCCGTACCGGAAACAAAAAAGCGGACGCGCAAGTCACTTTTAGCGACTTCATGCAGCAGGTTGAGAGCAACCGCGTGAAAAGCGTCGCCATCACAGGAACAGATGTTCACGGGATCTACCGCGAGGACGGCTCTGGCCTGAAGACCACTGTGCCCGCGATGTACCCCGACTTGTTCAAGATTTTGCGTGAGAAAAATGTCAACATCGACATTAAGGACACGGGCTCAAACGGGATTCTCAGTCTGATTTTCCAGACCGCCCCATTTATTCTTCTTTTGGGGTTCTGGATTTTTATGATGAGGCAGATGCAAAGCGGCGGCAACAAGGCGCTTAGCTTTGGTAAGAGCAGGGCCCGGCTGCATAGCTCGCAGCAAAAGAAAGTGACGTTTAAGGACGTAGCGGGCGTAGAAGAAGCCAAAGAAGAATTGCAAGAAATCATTGAGTTTTTGCGAGAACCGCAAAAGTTCCAGAAGCTAGGTGGCCGCATTCCCAAGGGGGTGTTGCTGGTGGGTTCGCCAGGTACGGGCAAAACGCTGCTAGCTCGTGCGATTGCTGGTGAAGCCAACGTGCCTTTCTTCTCGATTTCAGGCTCGGACTTCGTCGAAATGTTTGTTGGCGTCGGTGCCAGCCGTGTTCGCGATCTATTTGAACAGGGCAAGAAAAATGCTCCCTGCATCATTTTCATTGACGAAATCGACGCGGTCGGCCGTCATCGCGGAGCAGGCTTGGGCGGCGGTCACGACGAACGTGAGCAAACGCTGAACCAATTGCTGGTAGAGATGGACGGTTTTGAATCGAATGAAGGCGTCATTCTGATTGCTGCCACAAATCGCCCTGACGTGCTCGATCCGGCGCTGTTGCGTCCTGGCCGCTTTGACCGACGCGTTGTGGTCGGCCGTCCCGATGTGAAGGGCCGCGAACAAATTTTGAAAGTACACACCAAGAAGATCCCGCTCTCAGACGATGTGGAATTGAGTGTGATCGCCCGCGGCTGCCCCGGATTCGCGGGCGCCGATCTGGCGAATCTGGTGAACGAAGCGGCGTTGATTGCCGCACGCCAGAATCGCAAGGTTGTTGCGATGACGGATTTTGAAGTGGCGAAGGACAAGGTGATGATGGGCGTCGAGCGGCGCTCGATGTTTATCACAGAAGAAGAGAAAAAGCACACTGCTTACCACGAGGCAGGTCATGCCCTGGTGGGTGCACTACTGCCAAATTCCGATCCGGTACACAAGGTGTCGATCATCCCTCGCGGTATGGCGCTGGGTGTGACGATGTACCTTCCGACGCAGGATCGAAACGACATCAGCAAGGATCAGTGCGAAGCCCAGATTGCGACGGCAATGGCCGGTCGAGTTGCTGATGAGACCTTCCTTGGCCTCAAAACGGCTGGCGCATCTAACGACATTGAGCGTGCCACCGAGATGGCTCGCCGGATGGTTTGCGAGTGGGGTATGAGCAAGCTCGGCCCCTTGAGCTTTGGCAAGAAAGAAGAGCAGATCTTCCTCGGCCGCGAGATCGCCCAGCATCGCGATTATTCAGAATCGACAGCAGTTTCGATTGACGGAGAAGTTCGCGGTTTGGTGGAACAAGGCTATCAGGTAGCGAAAACCCTGATTGAGACGAATCGGGATGCAGTAATCCGTATCGCGGAGGCTTTGCTCGAGCGCGAGATCCTGGACGGTGCTGAAGTGCTCAAGCTGATTGCTGGAGAAACGCTGCCGACCTCGGCTCGATCTACCTCGAACAACAAGCCGAACAACACCGACGGCCAAACTCAGCAAGTGTTGCGGCCGGATACGGCGATTCGTCCGAATCAAGGTCTAACGCCGGATTCGAGCCCCGCATAACCTGTGGCCGTAATCCCGCCCTTTCGGGCTTACCTATTTGATGTTGATGGTACTTTACTAGACTCCGCCCCCGATATTTGTGGGGCGGTTTCTAGCGTTTTGAGCCGTACTTCGCGGCCCGATGTGCCATACGATTTGCTCAAAAGTTATATTGGGCGGCATTTGGTCGACCTGTTTTCGGATCTCTTTCCGGACGCCTCACCAGAGCAGGTGGAGGCTTGGATTCAGGACTATCGCGGGATCTATACTTCCGGTGAGCATGCGGGTACTAAGTTGTATCCCGGGGTGCTGGAGACGATCACCAGGCTGGGCGGGCTGAAGACGACTGCGACCACCAAGAGCACGTTAACCGCTACAACGGTACTCACGAAATTTGGGCTGATCGAGCACTTCCAGCATGTGCAGGGGACGGATGGGTTTCCGAGCAAGCCGAAGCCGGATGTCTTGATCCGGGCCATGCAGGGTTTAAGCGCTAACCCTGAAGACTGTTTGATGATCGGGGATTCAGTGCCAGATATTGTGGCGGCCAAGGCAGCCGGAGTGAAGGTCTGTGCTGTTGGCTATGGTTATGGCAAGCCTGAAGATCTAAGAGCATGTGAGCCGGATTATTGGCTGGATGAGCTGCCGGGCTTGCTTGCGGGCTGACTACGGAAGCTTGGTGTCTTTCGAACTTTCTGCTTCCTGAAGCGAAGTAGCTTACTGGGCGTGAACTCCTGCAGCAGTGACGAAACGAAGCCAAACGCCATTGCGCTGTTCCCGATCTGGATCCCCTGGGCTGACCACTTTTGGTTTGGCGTGTAGCTTGTAGAAAGCATGCCAACGCTGTAGCTGCCGGCAATATTGGGCCAGTTGATGACGGTCTTGCCCTCACGATTGTAGGTGACCAGATTGAACCAGAGGGCATGGCCGATGCGTGGAAGGACTTTGGTGCATTTGCACTGAACATACCGCATTTCGTAGCCTGCTGCTGCGGCCAGACCTTCAGAGGCGACGTCTTGCAATGAGTAAGTGGCGAAGCTGTTCAGGTTTCGCTTGGCATAAGCGCCCCAGCCCTGGCCGAAGTCTTTGGGCTTGTTGTCCAGGTGGTGGGAAGTGGCCGTAAACGTGGAACGGATGTAGGCACCAGGGCTGAGGGCGAGACCACGCCAGAGAACCCGCAAGCGTTCTTCTTTGGTGGGAGTGCTCCAGGTCATGTTCCTCGGGACACGAGTGCCGACCATCAAATCGGCTTGGCTTGGATTGGTGATGTTTCCAGCATCTTGGGCTTCAATGGAAGTTGCCAGCAGACAAATGGATATTAGAAGGAATAGCAAAAAGGATTCTCGCGCTGGTTATTTTCTTTTGAAGACACGTTTAACTTCGGGGCCGAACTCGCGGATGACGTTGAAGAGAACTCCGAAGTAAAGCTGGGAATTGCCGGCCTGAAGGCCTTGGGCGCTCCATTTGTAATCCTTTACCCAGGTGGTTGAGACGACACCTGCACCATAAGCACCGGCGAACTTGGGCCAGTCGAAGACTTTCTTGCCTTCTGGATTGAGGGTAAGGAAGTTCATTTTGAAGGCATGTCCCATTCTTGCACCAACTCCAGTGCATTTGCAGCGAACATAGCGAGGATCATAATCGGCGGCAGCCGACAGGCTGGCCTCTAGTGTATCCTGCATGGTGAAAGTAACAAACCGCTGACCGACGCGCTGCGAGTAACCCTTCAAGCCTTGTTGCCATGAAGCAGGCTGATCGCCGAGCTGATCGCCCGAGGCAGATCCAAAGGCCCGAAAATAGGCACCCGGGCTGGCAAAAGTCTTATCGCGGTAGATTTGCCAGCGTTGCTCTGTGGTGACGGGCTTCCAGGTGATCTCTTTGGCCAAAACACTGGAGGATTGCGCAGTGGCGGCTGCCGGGGCGAAAGCGAGTGGAAGTAAGCACAGCGTCAAAAGTTTCATCAACAATAATGATGCCGGGAAACGCATTGGAGTGTACAAAGTTCTATAAGATATGCTGAAGCCATGACACGCCGACAATTGCTTGCATTTGCCGCGACGGTGCCGGGGATCAGTCCGGCGTTGCGGGCCCAAAATGGACGATTCCGTATTTCGCTCGCTGAGTGGAGTCTGCACAAATCCATCCGTGCTGCGATGATGACGAACCTCGAATTTCCTCAGATTGCCAAAGAGCAGTTCGGCATCAGCGGGGTCGAGTTTGTGAATACGCTTTGGGAAGCTCCCACTCAGTACTATCTTGGCAGGCTCAAGGCCAATATGAAGAAGTTCGGCGTCGAGGGGGTTTTGATCATGTGCGATGGCGAGGGCACGATGGGGCACTCTGAACAGAAAGAGCGACTCAAGGCTGCCGACCTGCATCGTAAATGGGTAGACTACGCCGTCGAGTTGGGTTGTCACTCTATCCGCATGAATATGTATGCGGAGAAGGAAGCTAAGACCGAAGGCGAGATCAACGACTTCCTGAAGTGTTGTCAGGAAAGTTTTAGCCGTATTTGCGAGTACGCCCAACAAAACGGAATCAGTGTGGCGATCGAGAATCACGGCGGACTGTCGTCAAATCCTGACATTTTAATCAGATTGATGAAGATGGTGAATTTGCCGAATTTCGGTACTCTGCCTGATTTTGGAAATTTTCCCAAAAGTGTCGATAAGCATGATGCAGTGTCTAAGCTGATGGCGTATGCCAAAGGCGTTAGCTTCAAATGCTTCGATTTTGGTGCCGACGGAAAGGAATCCACAATTGACATGGACCGTATGATGCAGATCGTAGAGCAGTCTGGATATGGCACAGGTGGCCGGCCCAACTGGGTTGGAATTGAATACGAGGGCCAACGGATGACAGAATTTATGGGCGTACAAGCGGCAAAACGCTACTTGAATCGCTACTCCGTGCCAGCATGAACCCGGTATAGTAATACTATTACCGAAAAACTGGCAGGGCTTTTTCGGATGGCGATTGCAAGTGTGCCGCTGATATAATAGGGATGAATAGGAACGCTCCGCATCCTTGGGAGAAATATAGTGAAGCGAACTGGATCTGATGAGACGCTCCGTTGTTCTTTTTGTCACAAGAGCCAAGACGTCGTCGGCAAATTAATATCGTCGCCCAGCGACTATCCACGTGCGTATATCTGCGATGAATGCATTGCGGTTTGCAATTCGATCCTTGAAGATGACAAACAGGAAAGCGCCTACAGCTCCCCTAACAAGCTCCCAAAGCCATTTGAGATTCGCGATTTTCTCGACCAATTTGTGATTGGCCAAGAGCCAGTGAAGAAAAAGCTGGCAGTGGCGGTCTACAACCACTACAAGCGGATTCACATGAACAAGACGAGGGTTGGGGACGTCGAGCTGCAGAAGAGCAATATTCTGCTGATTGGGCCTACGGGCACGGGCAAGACTCTGCTGGCGCAGACGCTGGCCAGGATTCTGGACGTACCGTTTGCGATTGTGGATGCGACCACTCTGACAGAAGCAGGCTATGTCGGTGAAGACGTCGAAAACATCATTCTCCGTCTGTTGCAGAACGCCGATTGGGATGTGCAGCGTGCACAGCAAGGAATAATCTATGTCGACGAAATCGACAAGATCGGGCGCAAAGACGAGAACCCTTCGATTACACGCGATGTGAGCGGCGAAGGCGTGCAGCAGGCACTTCTGAAGATCCTCGAAGGAACGGTTGCCAATGTGCCCCCTCAAGGCGGTCGCAAACACCCGCATCAGGAATTCACTCCAGTCGATACTACGAACATCCTTTTCATCTGCGGCGGCGCATTTGTGGGACTCGAGAAAATCATCTCCCGCCGGGTAGGCCGCAAGCAGATTGGTTTCTCCAATATCGAAGAGAGCAAAGAAAAAGAAATCCGGTTTCCCCTGGCTGCGGCCGGCAACAAGCGCGACAGCGAGCTGTTGCAGCAATGTCAGCCCATGGATTTGATCCGGGCCGGCTTTATTCCCGAATTCATCGGAAGATTGCCTGTTGTCGCCATTCTTGAAGATCTGACGAAAGAAGCACTTGTGCAAATTCTCACCAAGCCGAAGAACGCTTTGGTGAAACAGTATCAGAAGTTGTTCGAGTACGAAAATGTTAGACTTAAGTTTAATGACGACGCCCTTGAGGCGATCGCCGCACTCGCTCTGGAGCGCAAAGTGGGCGCACGCGGATTGCGAATGATTATGGAAGAGCTGATGCTTGACCTGATGTATTACATTCCCAGCCAGAAAAAGATTCGCGAGTTTCTGGTCACCAAAGAAATGGTGCTCAATCAGAAGATCAATCTCGCGGTCTTGGAAAAAGCTGGTTAATGGCGGCCAGGAAATCACCCGACAACAGAACTAGACGAAGGTGTAGGGCCTGGTAGAGAATCTTCTCTGCCAGGTTTTGCGTCATTAGAGACAAGAGAACTTATGTTGGCATCCAAAGAACGAACAGACACAAAGCGGCTTCCCATGATGCCGATCCGGGACGTAGTCATCTTCCCGCATATGATGACGCCTTTCGTGGTTGGCCGGGAGTCGAGTGTTCGCGCACTCGAAGAAGCCAACGCGACAGGAAAACAGATCTTCCTCGCCACACAGCACGACGCCTCAATCGACGAGCCGCGTCCAGACGAGATTTTCAGCGTAGGTACGGTGGCCAATATCGTGCAGAGCCTGAAGCAGCCCGATGGCAACATCAAGGTGCTGGTTGAGGGAGTGGAGCGGGGTAAGGTAATCAGCGTATCGGACGAGGACGGATTTTTTCGTGCTGTCGTCAAGACCAGCTCGTTCCGCATTGAAGGCGGGCCGCAACTCGACGCCCTGGTGAGCCGTGTGACAACCCAGTTTGAGCAGTACGTCAAGCTGAGCCAGAACTTGAACTACGAGACTATGGTTGCGGCAATCCGCCCCGACGATCCTGGCAAGCTGGCTGACACCGTGGGCGCGAATCTCCAGTTGACGATCGAAGAGAAGCAGGAATTGCTTGAGATCTTCGACCCGATCGACCGGCTAACCCGCGTGGCTGAAATGCTGGATATTGAAATCGAGAAGCTGCAGGTAGATCGCACCGTTCAGGGCCGCGTGAAGCGCCAGATGGAACGGGCGCAAAAAGAATACTACCTGAACGAAAAGATCAAAGCGATCCAGAAAGAACTGGGCCGTGGCGAGAAGAGCGAATACGACGAGCTCAAAAAGAAGATTGAAACTTCGGGCATGCCCAAGGATGCATTTGAAAAGGCGATGAGCGAATTGCGCCGCCTGGAGAATATGCCCCCCATGTCGGCTGAATCTACTGTCAGCCGCAACTACCTCGACTGGTTGCTCGCGGTGCCATGGAAGAAGGCTTCGAAGGAAATCCGCGATCTCAACTTTGCCAAGGACGTGCTCGAAAGCGATCACTATGGCCTAGACAAGATCAAGGAACGCATTCTTGAGTTTCTGGCAGTTCGCCGTCTGGTTGAAAAGCCAAAAGGCTCGATCCTCTGCTTTGTCGGGCCTCCCGGCGTTGGTAAGACTTCTCTTGGTATGTCAATTGCCAAAGCGACGGGACGCGAATTTGTGAGGCTTTCCCTTGGTGGGGTTCGTGACGAAGCCGAGATCCGCGGTCATCGCCGCACTTATATCGGTGCGTTGCCCGGTCAGATCATCCAGATGATGAAAAAAGCAGGCACAAAGAATCCTGTGATCATGCTGGATGAGATTGACAAGATGTCGATGGACTTCCGCGGCGATCCTTCAGCAGCAATGCTTGAAGTACTCGATCCGGCGCAGAACACCTCGTTCCAGGATCACTACCTGGATGTCGAATACGATTTGTCGAGCGTGCTTTTTATCGCCACAGCAAACGTGCTGCACACCATCCCTGCTCCTCTGCAGGACCGCATGGAAGTGATCCGCCTGTCGGGTTACACTGAGCTGGAAAAGCTGGAAATCGCCAAGCGCTTTCTGGTTCCAAAGCAACTGGAAGGCAATGGTCTGAAGCTGGACCAGCTTGAGTTTGAAGACAGTGGCCTGAGTGCGCTGATCCACGGGTATACCCGCGAGTCGGGTGTGCGTAATCTTGAGCGCGAAGTAGGTAACGTCTGCCGCAAGGTGGTGCGCTCGGTGGTGATGTCGATGCCTACTGAAGCTCCGGAAGAGGAAGTAAAGCCGAAGAAGGCGAAGGGGCGCAAGAAGGCCGAAGTGGTCGATATCGCGACCAAAGAAGCATCGCCAGAAGTAAAGCCGCCTGAATTCAAGAAGGTGACGATCAGCGATACAAATCTGACTGAGTTCCTGGGGCCTGAAAAGTTCCGCGATTCCGTGTGGGATAAGAAGAACGAGATTGGTTCGACGACGGGTCTGGCCTGGACCGAAGTCGGCGGCACCATCCTGACGACAGAAGTCTCAATTCTCGAAGGCCGCGGTAAGCTCACCACTACGGGCAAGCTGGGGGATGTAATGCAGGAATCGGCGCAGGCAGCCATGAGTTACGTGCGAAGCCGTTCGCATGAGCTGGGTCTGCCGCGTGATTTCTACCGCCACATCGACATCCACGTGCATGTGCCGGAAGGTGCGATTCCAAAAGATGGTCCTTCGGCTGGCATTACGCTGGCAACTTCGATTTCAAGCGCCCTCGCGAAGATCCCTGTCAGGGGCGATATCGCGATGACAGGCGAGATCACGTTGCGCGGCAAAGTGCTGGCAATCGGTGGACTGAAGGAAAAGTTGCTCGCGGCACACCGTTACGGCATCTCTGAAGCGATTCTGCCGAAGGAAAACGAAAAGGATCTGGCCGACATTCCCGATGTAGTCAAGCGGGACATGAAGCTTCACTTTGTCTCGCACATGGATGAGGTATTAAAGCTGGCTCTTGAGAGAGAACCGGTGCCGGTGCCCCCTTCGGCGATGGATTACACGACCAAACCGGTCGAAGATATCCGCCACTAAATTGACAAAAAATAGGATAGAATGGAGGGCGTTGGTACAAACGCCCTCTTTCCTTTTCGGGAGACGGAATGTTTGAAGTCGAATTTCAAGCCAGCGCAGCAACCCCTCAACAATTCCCTCCTGAAACCCTCCCTGAGTTCGCATTCCTGGGCCGAAGCAATGTGGGAAAGTCGAGTCTGTTGAACAGCCTGGTAGGCAAGAAGAGATTGGCTTTCGTCAGCTCAACTCCTGGAAGGACACAGACCATCAATTTCTACCGGGTAGGCGACCGGTTCCTGCTGGTGGACTTACCTGGATATGGATACGCAAAGATTCCCAAGTCGGAATCAAGCCACTGGAAGGCGCTTGCAGATGCCTATCTACTGGGCCGCCAAACTTTGGAATTGGCGCTGTTACTAGTCGACTCGCGACGCGGGTGGATGGATGCAGACCGGCAATTGCGCGAATATCTCGAGCACTACCAAAGGCCGTATCTGGTGGTGGCTACGAAGATCGACAAGCTGAACCGTAAAGAAGAAAACCAGAGCATGGCGGCCATGCGGGCGGAAGTGCCCGGCAGGGAAATCATGCCGTTCTCGGCCTTAAGCGGCCGGGGAGTGAGGGAAATTTGGCAAACGATAACGAAATCAAAGACGCCGCGGTAAATCCGCAGCAGGACAACGGCCAGGATGCGGGTGCGCCTTCTGCCGCAGACGGGCCCAAAGGGCGCCGCCGCGAAGTAAAAGAGCTGGCACCGACCTTGAATCTGGTAGAGCTCAAAGACATGAGCATCCAGAAGCTGAACGTGATCGCCAAGGAATTTGGCCTGGTTCAGACGGCCGGGTTGCGCAAGCAGGAGTTGATCTTCAAGATCCTCCAGAGCCAGGCTGAAAAGAGCGGCCTGATCTTCTCTGAGGGCGTGCTGGAATGCCTGCCGGATGGCTTCGGCTTTCTGCGCGCACCTGAGTACAACTACCTTCCGGGCCCCGATGACGTTTACGTATCACCGTCGCAGATCCGGCGTTTCGACCTAAGAACGGGCGATACGATCTCCGGGCAGATTCGGCCTCCCAAAGAAGGCGAGCGCTACTTCGCCCTGATCAAAGTAGACGCGATCAACTTTGAAGCGCCAGAAGAAACCCGCAACAAGATTTTCTTCGACAATCTCACGCCGCTTTACCCGAACGAACGCTTGAAGCTGGAGACGACCAAGGACAATTATTCTGGCCGCGTGATGGACATGCTGACGCCGATCGGCAAGGGCCAGCGCGGTCTGATAGTCGCGCCTCCTCGTACCGGTAAGACGATGATGTTGCAGTCGATCGCAAACTCGATTACGACGAACCATCCAGAAGTAAATCTCATCGTTCTATTGATCGACGAGCGTCCCGAAGAAGTCACCGATATGCAGCGCAGCGTCAAGGGCGAAGTGATTTCATCAACCTTCGACGAGCCCGCCGCCCGCCACGTTCAGGTGGCCGAGATGGTGATCGAGAAGGCGAAGCGTCTGGTCGAGCATAAGCGCGATGTTGTGATTCTGCTCGATTCGATTACCCGGCTGGCTCGCGCCTACAACACGGTTGTGCCGCCTTCAGGCAAGGTGCTTTCCGGTGGTGTGGATTCGAACGCCTTGCAGCGACCGAAGCGATTCTTTGGTGCGGCCCGCAACATTGAAGAAGGTGGCAGCCTGACCATCATGGCTACGGCCCTGATCGATACCGGCAGCCGTATGGATGACGTAATCTTTGAAGAATTCAAGGGCACGGGCAACATGGAAGTGCACCTCGACCGTAAGCTGGTGGACAAGCGTGTATTCCCGGCAATTGACATTAACAAGAGCGGCACCCGTAAGGACGAGTTGCTGTTGCCGAAGGATGAGTTGAACCGGGTCTGGATTCTGCGCAAGGTATTGTCGCCATTGTCGCCCACCGAGTCGATCGAACTGTTGCTGGATAGGCTGTCGAAGGCCAAGAGCAATGGCGAGTTTTTGTCCAGCATGAACGGCTAAATTTGCTCGAGCGCCCGACGATTCATCAGAAACAGTCCATCATCGAAAGTTACGGATCTTCGCCAAATCGATCTGTTGGTCGGTTGTGGCTCAAACAATCTTGATGTCGCTGGGTGAAACCGTAAAGCCCGGCAATACTAACGTGGCCACTCTCTTCACGACAATTTCAATAAATCTTCGTCCGGCTAAAGCCTTCACATCAAACCGTTTAGCCACCTGACCCAATCCCGGCCCAATAGATTCGATCCAGCCTCAGACCAAAATCCCTAATCGAGGGAACCACTGATGAGATCAAACTTCCTGCAAGTGAAGCCAGCCGGACAACAACACATAGACCCGCAAGATTTAAGCCCCGTAAACTGGGCGAGCCAGACCCTCAATTTCACAGCGGACCCGCAACAGGCCGAAGTCCTCGACTCCGCTCACCGCCGCATCCTCGTCAACTGCTGCCGCCAGTGGGGCAAGTCCACCACCGCCGCCGTGCGCGCTCTCCACCACGCCCTCCACAACCCGAATTCCGAAACCATCCTGATCGCCCCCGGCCTCCGTCAATCCGCCGAGCTCCTGCGCAAAATCACAAATCTATCACCGGAAACAATCGCAAAGTCTGACGGCACCAACCGCCATTCCCTGCAATTCGCGAACGGAGCCCGCATCCTCGCCCTTCCGGCCAATCGCGACAAGATCCGCGGCTTCTCCAACGTCTCGCTGCTGATCATCGACGAAGCCGCCTGGGTCCCAACCTCGCTCTACTTCGCCGTCCGCCCCTTCCTTGCCGCCGCTCCCAACGCCAGCCTCCTCGTCATGTCCACCCCCAACGGCGACTCGGGCTTTTTCCACCAAACCTGGGTCAATAGTCAACCCTGGCATCGCATCACCGTGAAGGCTACCGATTGCCCCCGCATCAGCCCTGAATTCCTGGCAGAAGAACAAGCCACCCTATCCGACCATTTCTTCAGGCAGGAATACATGTGCGAATTCCTCTCCCACAACCGAGCCGTCTTCAGCCGCGAACTGATCGAAAACTGGTTCCACTTCAAAACCCTCAGTGGCACCAACAGCGGTACACAACCGGTGCAGTTCGACCTATGATCCACACCAAAATCCCCCAGGCAATCCTCGGCCTCGATCTCGGCCAGTCCCAAGACCCCAGCGCCATGGCCCTTCTCCTCGACATCAACCAAACCATCTCGCCCCACAACTGGATCGACTCGACGCACCCCTGCCACAACACCTGGCAACTCACATCCACCAAAGTCTTCCCTCTCGGCACAGCCTACACCGCGTTAGCCCAACAGATCCACCAAACCCTGGACCGTCTCAAGCAACAACACCCAGCCACACAAATCACGCTACTGGCCGACGCAACCGGAATCGGCCGTCCAACCCTCGAGATCCTCTACAAAGAGTTAACGTCGAGAGGCGGCCACCCCAAAGGCCGGTTGGAAGGAATCGTCTTCACCGCCGGCGCAACCCACAGCAAGACCGGGCACCCTTCTCTGCCGGTAGACCTCTTCCACGTCCCCAAGCTCGACCTGATCGAGACGCTAGTCCAATCGATAGAAAGTCGAAGACTTACGGTAATCCCCAACCTGAAAGACCGCCAGACACTAGAGGTCCAACTCAAGAGCCTGCGCTACGCAAACAGCCGTCAAACCGGCCAAACAACAATCGAGGTCGACACAAATGCAGACAACCCCCAAATCGCCAACGCCGACCTGGTAATGGCCCTCGCCATGGCCACCTGGCGCATGAAAACCCTCTACCCGAATCCAACGCCTACGCCGCCGCAGCGCCTCCCGGGCTTTTAGCCGTCCACGCATTCTCCTCGACTTCATCGCTTCGACCTACTTGAAAAGGGGGGCGCGGGATCTTCTACCGCATGGACGCAAGCCTCATCGAGGTGTAGTCTTGAAAACAGAGGAAAGCTGCGTATGGCCGACACCCAGAAACAAGAACGAACACTTACGATTCAACAGCTTGCCGCCGAACTCGCTCGCCTCAGTGAAGGTGTCGATGACTTAGAGGACGCCCGAGAGCTGGATACAGCAATCAGCTATAACGCCGAAAAACCTCTAATTCCCTGGGATCAAGCCAAAGCCGACCTCGGCCTGTAGACTAATTAAAGGTAAATACTTCCCCGACTCACGATCAACAGGCGTGCCTAATGAAAGAACTCGTCAACAAAAACGCTCAGCTCAAATACTTGGAGCCATCACCAGCCCGTGCTGAAGCAATGCAGGCATTGGTATGTATCCGCGCAAATGACCGCGATCCAGAAGACTCGACTGCCGTGATTCGAAGAATGCGACAGGGAACCCGTCTCTCACGCCTCACCGCGCCACAGCAGAATTGATTCCTCAGCTCCGGCCGATAAGATCCGAGTGAAGAATTTGAGCCTTTTCCACTGGAACCCCGAAACCACGATGCCCCAAAGAGTTCTGACCTTTGCGGCAGACTCCGCTGATGGTATACCTGAGGAGAGTAAAAAGAACGGAAGCGATGCGAGCAGCACCCTTATCCTTCCACAATCCGCTCATCGCGATAATGCCAACAAGGATCCAGTCGGAATGAGTTCTCCGCCCATCTCCGAATTCGCAGCCAGAACAGTCGATCAAGTACGCCTGGAAGCAAACCTGCGGCTCAATCCTCAGCGCAAATCGGCCCTCGGCCAGTTCATGACGCCGGTAAGCGTAGCCAATTTCATGGCCTCCCTCTTTTCGCCAGTAAGCAGCCCAATTCGGTTGCTCGATGCAGGGGCCGGCGTAGGTTCACTAACAGACGCATTCATCAACAGATGGGGTAAAGACAACGTCTCACTGTCGGCCTATGAAGTGGACCCAACTCTCATCTCATACCTCCGCCAGACGCTCCACAACTTCGGCAACGGAACCTTCCATTCCAATCTGATCACCCGGGATTTCATCGAAGATGCTGCGTACAAGATCACGCTAGGCACCGCCGGTCCGGGCTTCACCCACGCCATCCTGAACCCTCCGTACAAGAAAATCAACAGCGATTCGGCTCACCGCGCCCTCCTGCGGGCCGTTGGTTTGGAAACCGTCAATCTTTACACGGCCTTTGTCGGCCTTGCTCTGCAACTGATGTCCAGGCACGGTGAAATTGTCGCCATCATCCCTCGCAGTTTCTGTAACGGTCTCTACTACAAGCCCTTTCGTCAATGGGTTCTCGAGCGATCATCCATCGAGCAAATACATCTCTTCCACAGCCGCACCAGCGCATTTAACGACGATGAAGTTTTGCAAGAGAACGTCATCATCAAGCTCGTCGCTGGTAAGCCTCAAGGCAATGTTACGATCACAACATCAAGCGATACAACTTTCAATGACTTGGAAGCGCACTCCTATCCCTTTGCTGAAATCGTCCACGATCGGCAGGATCAAAGCTTCATCCACATTCCTGTTTCTCCCACGCACACAGGACAAAACGAAGTTCCGCTAGCTGCTCACACCCTCGAAGAAATCGGCCTTCAAGTTTCAACGGGCCCCGTCGTCGATTTCCGCCTGAAAGATTTTCTCCGCGACCAACCTGACGCAACTACTGTTCCGCTTCTCTATCCAACGCACTTCGTGAGCGGCCTCCTGGAATGGCCAAGAACATCCAAAAAGCCAAACGCACTCGTTCATAATTCGCAAACTCAAAAATGGCTCTACCCCAGCGGTTTCTATACTGTGGTTCGTCGCTTCTCTTCCAAAGAAGAACGCCGCCGGGTCATGGCTAACGTAGTGGACCCAACCTTGTTGAAGTCGAGCGAGATCGCTTTTGAAAATCACCTCAACGTATTCCACGCAGCGAAAAAAGGCCTCAGCGCGGATATTGCCTGCGGCCTGGCAGTTTTTTTGAATTCCACCGCCGTAGACGACTATTTCCGCCGCTTTAGCGGCCATACTCAAGTCAATGCAACTGATCTGCGATTGCTCAAATACCCTTCGCGCTCAAATCTGGAGTCGCTTGGCAAATGGGCGCAGAGCCAGCCAATATTGACGCAAGAGTCCATGGATCTATACATCCAAAAAATGCATGGCAAAACAAGACAAGATCGCTGAAGCGCTTCAAATTCTCGAATTGCTCGGGATGCCACGCGCTCAGCAGAATGAGCGATCAGCCCTATGTTTGCTTGCCCTTCTGAATCTCAAGAAAGCCATGCCTTGGGCTGCCGCAGAGAGCCCGCTTATCGGAATCACACCCATGATGAACTTCGCACAAAGCGCCTACAAGCGAAATTATGCGCCAAACACCAGAGAAACTTTTCGTCGGCAATCCATCCACCAGCTTGTAAACGCAGGTATCGCTCTCTTCAACCCAGACGACCCATCGAGGCCAGTCAATAGCCCCAAGGCCGTTTACCAGATCGAGTCGCAGGCTGTGGAGTTGCTTCAATCTTTCGGCACACTATCTTGGAAGCCGAACCTCGAAGCCTACTTAAGAATTCGCCAAACTCTGGCAGCGCGGTACGCCAAACAACGGGAAATGAACAAGCTCTCGGTAACGCTTGGCGATGGTGCAACGATCAGGCTGAGTCCCGGTGCGCACAACCAACTGATTAAAGCAATTATCGAAGAATTCGCACCGCGCTTCGCTCCTGGCAGCACTCTTCTCTACGCTGGGGACACCGGCGACAAATGGGCCCACTTTGACAAGCAAAAACTCTCCCAACTGGGCGTTGAGTTGGATGGCCACGGCAAAATGCCAGACGTTGTACTGTACTATCCGGAGCGAGAATGGCTTCTCCTGATCGAATCCGTCACCAGCCACGGCCCGGTGAACGGTAAGCGCCACAACGAACTAACCCGCCTCTTCGCAAAGTCGAAGGTGGGGCTCGTCTATGTAACAGCCTTTCCATCGAGATCCGTCATGGCCGGCTACCTAAGCGAAATCGCCTGGGAGACGGAGGTCTGGTGCGCCGACGCGGCTACTCATCTGATCCACTTTAATGGAGAGAGATTCTTGGGGCCATATTTGTGATCATTGATCTTAGGAAAGCGAACATCGCCGTAGATCGGACAACCAGAAAACTTTTCTAAGTGCCGATGCAAGTCGAAGAGTTAGTTATGCTCACAAAGCGAGTCGATAGCAGCCTCAAGCGCTTTCACCTCTGCCACGGCCACTCCCGGAAGGGGCAGCGAAGCATTCCCAACAGCCGAATGAGATCAACTAAATCATGTCTGCATCTGGCGTCACCCTTCCACTCTTTTCTTCGTTTTCGCTATCCCTTTTAAAGGCTTGGCGCGGCGAGTTTTGCTTGTGCCGCGTTAAATGTGAAGCCTATGCCACGGATTTGTGACAATGGTGAAGCGCAGTTGCGATGTTCTGATGCTTGGAGGAAATGAGATGGGTGAAGGGGAAATTACGGTTCTGCTCGCGGCCATTCGGGAAGGGAAAAAGACGGCTGAAGAGGAGTTGCTAGGGCTGGTTTATGACGAGTTGAAGCGTATCGCAGCCAGTCTGCTAAGAAGAGAAAGATCAGGGCATATTCTGCAAACGACAGCTTTGGTGCATGAGACTTATCTGAAGCTCATGCCAGGGAAGCTGGAATTGAAGGATCGGGGACATTTTTTCGCAGTAATGGCGCAAGCGATGAGAAGAGTGCTGGTGGATCAGGCGCGGCAGCAGCAAGCTCAGAAGCGAGGAGGTGAGTACTTTCTTGTGGAGCTCAAAGGATTCGAGGGGATGAAGGACTTGAGGAGTGATCAAGTGCTGCAGGTGGATCAGGCGCTGGATAAGCTTGGTCGCATGTCGCCGCGACAGCGGATTGTGGTGGAAATGAGATTCTTTGCGGGATTCACTGAAGAAGAAATTGCCGAATTTCTGGATGTGAATTCACGGACGATCAAACGGGATTGGATGATGGCGCGAGCCTGGCTGCGAGGGGAGATGGAGAGGCAGAGCTAATCAGGGGTTGTGTGAAAAGAGTATCTCCGGGTCTTTGATTATCGGGGCCCAAAAGGACTTTAGCGGTTCCAGGAGCGTGACCCGTGTGACCCCCTGGCAGCTGTTGCCGGGCACCGCCGAGCCTTTTATGATGCCGGCGAGCTTCCATTTCGCATCGACTTTGATCAGGGCTGCACCGCCACTATCTGTGAAGCAAGATCCGGCGGAACCGGATGAATTTCCGACAACGAATTCCAGATCTGCGTTGAACTGCCAATGATTTGGGAGGACTTGATGCCCTTCGAACTGACTATTTTTCAGATACAGGATCGAAACCTCGACGAATCGTTGGATGAGACTATCGTTTGCGTTCGTGCTGGTAGTGCCGAAGCCCACCAAGGTGACTTTGGTCGCATCGCTCAATTCCTCGGAGCTGGCAATGCTGACCGGCTGAACGCCTTGCACTTCTTGATTGGAGCGGAAGATAGACAGATCGTAGGGCGCCCCCTGTTGGGCAACATACGTTGGATGAGCCCTTGAGTGGCCAACTTGAAAGGGAACTGTCGTATCGGTGAGGTCGATAGAGCCAAAGCGGGATCTCGTGAATGCCCCACCAGGATGCGCTGCGGTAAAGGCGATTCGATCAGAAACCAAGACGGAAGAATTGATCCACCCAGAGGAATTGCCGATTCCGCCACAGGAGGGGAACTCTCCCGTGGAGAGTCCCCCTCCTGTAATGGTGGTATTGATCCGTGATCGGCGACTGCGAAGACGGTGTGGAAACAAGTCGAAGTTTTGATCCGGCATGAGGTCCTAAGCCATCCGATGTGGAGATTTGCGAATGGCGACAACGTTATTGGGGTCGAACTTTTCACAATCGCCTTCTGATTTTGTGAGAGTGAGCACGTAGTGGTCTGGGTTTCCCACATTCATGGCAACACAGATCTTTGGATCGGATGCGGCTGCAACTTGGCCGACGGTGAGCTCTACCTTGTTCAAGCCATATAGCTTGGATGGAATAGCATCGGGTTGCATAATAGAATTAACTTGTTCTTTCAGCAATTCAAGCATTTCGTCATCAAGCAAAATGCAAAATTTGGAACAGTTACTGTGGTCAGCCATGATATTGTTTCATCTCCGTTTCATTTCCGGGAAAAGATCAAAAGTTGTGATTTGGGGGTTGGTATGAAAGACAAACTTTGGAAAGTCTCACTTCACAAGTTGGCCCACTACATTAGCATCGATAATGATCACTTTGTCTATCTCGGATTACCGCAACAGCATATCGTGAATTGGTCTGGAATTGGAAGAGTAATTTCTAAACTTGTTCTCATGAGGGACGAAGTGGATGAATCTGTCCTCGATGAAGTTGAACGAGCGGCTGCCAACTGGCTGGTGGATGCAGGATTTGCTACGAGGGTGACGGTGCTGGAATGCGGGCGGTTACGCGAGCCAAGGATGAATTATGCAGGGGTTGAATTGATGGTGGCATCGGACTATGCAGTGGAGGGGCCCGAAGGAAGGACCTGGACCGTTGTCTGGTGGGACGGTCCGCGATGCGGCGTTGGGCCATTGTTCGGAGGAGTCGCCGGAGGATGCCCGGAGTGTCTGCGCCGATGCATTACTGGGAATCAGTGGCTCGGGCAACAGATTGGCATGCCGGTGTTACCGCAGCCTGGAGATTTGCTCGAACGCGTGGAGGAGTGGTTGTTCGGGCAGATCGCCGCGGGCCTGAATGGAGAAGAGTTATTGGAGCGGACGGCTGAGGGGAAAACGGTGGTGCACCTATACCGGCGGTTTGTTGATTGCAAGCGCTGTGGCAAGGAGGTGAGAGGGAAGAAAGACATTGATGGTGCAGGTTGTGGGCTAGGAGTGTTTCCAAGCGAGCCGAGAGGAGAGAGGGCAGAAGACGTGATCGAGCTGCTCAGACCGTTTGTGTCGTCAATTGCCGGGATTGCTTCAAGCTTGAAGCAAGAAAAATCCGGGCGCAAGGCGATGGCTAGTTATGTAATGCGCTATTTACAACCAGTGTGTCCGGAAGAATACCGGCCCAAAGGGGGAATCATCGGGCCTGGCAGCTGTTCCAGCCGGGGTTGGACGGAAGTCGAGGCGGAGGCGGCGTGTTTGGCAGAGGGCATAGAACGGTACTCTATCTGCTTTCAGGGGAATGAACAGCGAAAGGTTGTGCCGGAATCAAGGGACAAGGAGTGCCTTTGGGCGGAGAACTTGGCCGACGGTGATGGGGTGTGGATTCCTGCGGAGCGATGCTTGATGAATTATGGGCCGCAGATGCATGAGGGATTATGGAATGCCGATTCGAGCGGCTGTGCTGCTGGCAGTAGTCTGGCAGAGGCCAGTTATCAAGCGTTGCTTGAGGCGTTAGAACGTCAGGCTGCCGGTAGGGTTATGAACGGGGCATGTGTGGAGGAGGAAGTTGAGCTGGACGAGCCGGGAGAAGAAAGATGGAAAGAGTTAGTGAATGAGATGAGAGCAGAAGGATGGAGGCTGCGAGTTTACCGGCTACCAGAAGATGCGGGGGTTGCAGTGTATCTGGGACTTGGCTTGCATGAGGAGCGGGGCTGGGTGTGGTCTGCGGGTGCGCACGGGAAAGTCTGGCTTGCATTTGGCAGAGCTTTGAGCGAACTTTGGCAACTGACACAGGGAAAGGGACAAAGCGGGGAACCGGGAGAAATCTGGAGCCGGAAGGCCCTCATACGGAAGGCACCGAAGGTGGGCCAACGCGTATTGGAGATTGACTTCGGTATGGAGTTGAGTCGATTGGTTGGACAGTTGAAAGAGCAGGGCAGGATTGCGTATCGGGTGAATCTGACACGAGCGGATATCGGGTTTCCCGTGGTGAGAGTATTGCTTGGGCAAGCTGGGGAGTTTCAGTCGGAAGCTCGTGAACTTGAAGGAGTGTAGCCGATGGTGCGGAGAGCGGCCTCAAAGCGGTGTTGGTTGCGGTAAGGGATTGTGGCGCGATCAATGTTGATAAACAAGATGGCAGAATCGCGGATTTGAAGCGCGCGATCAATCCATCGATACATATTCTCCGGATCGCGGAGACCGGCATAAATGATGGCGAGGTAGGCGGCCTGGCGATCATTGCTGAGGGCGGCGAGGCTCGAGGCGGCTTCACGGGCTTCGACCTCAAGGCCAGGGAGAACAGAAAGAGCGAGAGCGCGGAATCGAAGCGCGACGGCGGTGTCGGAGATGAGAGCAACTGCCCGGTCGCTATTGGAGAGCGCTTGAGAATGTTTGCCCTGGGAGGCGAAGGCGAGGGCTTTCAGTTGGAAGCCATGAGGGAATTTGGGATCGAGGCCAGTGGCCTGATCGCCGATGGAAATAGCCTGCGAGAATTCGCGCCTGTAGTGGTGGACCCAGCCCTCGAAGACGATGGTGGGAAGCGAGAGCGGATCGAGCTGGCGGGCTTGACGAGCTTGGGTGAGCGCTTCATCGAGACGGCCCGCTCTCATGAGGAAGCCACCGTACCAATGGTGAGCGTTGAGGAGAGAGGGCTTGAGTGAGAGCGCTCTGAGGAATGCGCGCTCGGCGGCAGGATGATCCCACTGCGCGATGCAATTGGAGAGTCCTAGGGCGGCGTAGGCTTCGGCGAGATTAGCGTCGATTGATACGGCCTTTTGCAGGGCATCTTTAGACGGCGGGAGGGCTGCGAGGGTGGGAACTAGACCGTAATCGATCATGACAGTGTGGGAGTCGGCAATGCCCACATAAGCAGCAGAGTAAGAAGGGTCGAGAGAAACGGCCTGCTGGAAGCCCGATAGGGCGGCAGTAAGGCCTTCTTTGGTGCGGGAGTTCCAAAGGCGGCGTGCTTGGAGGTATTGATCGTATGCTTCGATGTTTGAGGTTTGTTGGGACCTAGGCGAGGCCGCAGGCGGCTGGAGGCGAAGTGCTGCAGCGATTTGATTGTGGATCTCGCTTTGGATGATGAGGATCTGGCTGAGATCCCGATCATAAATCTCGGACCACAGGATCTTGCCGGAAGGAGCATTGATTAACTGCACTGATACGCGGACGCGCGAGCCGATGCGTCGAACGGAACCAGAGACGATGGAATCTGCAGTGAGAGATTGAGCAATCATCTTGATGGGTTCGGTGCTGGAGCGGAAGCGGAAGGCAGAGTTGCGGGCAACAACACGGAGACCCGGGAAACTGGAGAGGGATTGGGTGAGTTCTTCGGCTACGCCATCGGAGAAGTAGTCAAGGTAAGGGTTGCCGGTGTCGTTCAGGAAAGGGAGGATGGCGATCGACGGCAAGGTGCTGCGAGAGCGGTTCCAAAGGGTCAAGGCAGCTAGAACCGGAGCACCAACAGAAGAGGTAAACGCGGCACGGCGAGAGAGAGACTTTGGTGGCAAAAGGCGATCGAGGAGAGGAAGTGGTTGGAGGGCATTGAGAAAGGCTGAGGCGGACGGGAAGCGCGAAGCGGGGTGACGGTTTAAAGCGCGACGGATCGCTTTGGACCAGCGGGCAGAGAGTGTAGCCTCTTGGAGTGGACTAATGGGATCCAATGCGGAAAGTTTGCGAATGGCGCAGAGCAAGGGAGACTGGAAGGCAAAGACGGGGAGACCCGAGCGCATCTCAGCGGCGACGAGCGCGAGGGCGTAGATGTCGGTTTGGGGCGAGAGGGGCTGGCTCTCGATTTGCTCTGGGGCCATGTAGGCAGGGGTACCGGCCGCAAAGAGGGAGTCGGCAGCAGAGGAGTCGAGATCACGAATCTCACTGATAGAGCAAGTGGGAGTGGCGAGGCCGAAATCAGTGACAACCGCGCGGGTGAAATGAGTTTCTTTAATGAGGAAGATGTTGCCGGGCTTGAGGTCCCGATGGATCAGGCCTTCATGATGTGAAGCGTCGAGGGCATCGGCGATGTTGGCAAGCCAGAGGAGGGCTTGTGGCTCGGCAATGGGGCCGTGATCGCGAAGAAACTCAGCGAGTGTCTGGCCTTGGAGGAGCTGCATCGTGAAAAAGGGAATTGGGGCGGATCCAGGCCGGATGTCGAAGAACAGATCGTGGACCCGGCAGACGGAGCGGTGGACTACACGGCGAGATCGCTGGACCTCGGCGGCAAAGCGATCAAGCATGGTGGGCTCCGCGAGAAGTGCAGGCTTGAGGGTTTTGATGGCGATTGTTTCGTTTAGGGTCGTGTCTCTGGCTTCATAGACTTCACCCATGCCGCCGGCACCAAGGAAGCGCTTGATATGGAATCTCTGGACGAGCATCTGGCCTGGGGTGAAGACCGAGTGAAGAGATGGAGGGAGGCTCTGTTTTGTTGGGGCCAGTAGAGGAGAGGAGAGGAAAGAGGAGGCCTGGTCGTGTTGTGCGAGAAGGCGGCGAAGCTCCGCGATGAGACTAGGACTTAATGCCGATTGTCCGACGAGGAAAACTTCTCTGTCGCCGAGTGCGAGTTCGATGACGGCTGAGAACAAGGGGATGAGTTGCTCCCATTGTTCAGCCGAAAGCGTTTGAGGCACCGGATTCAAGCTGGGGGACATTTGCGGCTACAGGTAGTTTAGCTGGTTGAGGTGGAGTTCTTAGCCAGAAGGCTGTTTCAAGGCTGGGACTCGAAAGAAAGTTTGTCCTATTTTCTTGGAGACGGTATCCGCTAAAACCATTAAGGAGCTGAAACTGATGTTGCTGAAACACTCTTAGCCGTGCTCCTCTGCACCTCTTCTAAACGTGACCCCGATGGAAGCTTGATTTTTCTGGCCAATAAAGAGGGTCTTCCCTTGAAAGAATTTCTGGCCAAATATAACATTTCAGATAATTTTGTGGATCGTTGGACAGCTAGCCAAGCGAATGGTGTGCAAAAAGCGCTTCTCGATTCCCATATTGAGATCCTACAAAGCTCCCTAAGACAATTCTCAAATGTTTTTGGCGGTGACCGCGACCCCGAAAAGTTTTGTCCCGATGAAGAAACTCTTGAGATGCTCGCCAAAGGAATTAAATTGACTGCCTAAGGTCCAATGAACACAGACGATTTATGGGTCTCTGAAGACTCATAAATCGTCTATGCCCAGACTCTTTCCAACTGCTTTTGCAACCGGAATGCAAAATCTTAGTGGATTGCGCCTGCTTCCAAAAACTGAAGCTACTTGCAAACTTCGGACAGTTTCACTGCCTTGGCCATAGACGTCCAATCTGTTTTGGTTGGCCCCGCCAAGGCAGCGAGTGATTCATAGCCCCAAAGAGATTTCTTCAACCCCTCTGGGCCACTCCCAAAGATCTCTCCTGAAGTCATTTGGGCCGCCGTAGCTTTCGCCAAAGCTTCTTGCAACGCACGCTGCAGAACTTCTGCTTGAGCCCGATCGGTCACTACAATTCGTTTGGATACTCCCATGTTTGCCTGCTGAAATGTAACGTGTTCTCCACTTCCAACTTCAAGCTCGTATTCACATTTTGAAACTCTGTCCAGGGTAATCGCTGGAAGCCTAAGAGCCTGCGTCGTATAGCTGACATTATCGTCGTCTTCAACAGAAGTGTTTACCCCCTTCGCATTGGTAACCCTTCTGACCACCCCAATCAGGAACGGTGTCGCAGAAGTCAAAAAATATCCGGCATCTCCGGTCCCATCGCGAGGTGCTAGAGTCGCCCCTCGCAACGGTTGGTCGGCGAAGCGGATCCCAGCAAGCCCATCCTTGTCGACAATGGGTATGCTAAGCCTCCCACTGAGCGAGCGTCCGTACTTGATCGTCAGAATCTGCCGCAGCAGCGTTGGTAACTTGTTCTGTTGCGCACTCTTCAGAACAATCCCAAAGAGCCGTCCATTACTCTCAATCGCGGAGGAGCGAAACTGAAGTTGTTCCTTCAGCGCCCGAACCAGCGTTTCTTCATAGGCTGCTTCCGCCGAAATCCCTGCTTCTGCACTTTTCGTCGTCTTCCCTCCCAGATCTTCCTTCCCAAAGGCCACTCCAGCAGTTGCCTTTGCCGATCCCGCAATCTTGTTTGATGCTTTCTCTGTTAAGGTCCCAAGATCGATATCCCTAAAGATACTCTCAAATTCGTTGGTGTCGTTGAATGTCACGTCATCTGAGTGCAGCGCTAGGTATATTGCCAGATACTGTACCCGATCCCATTCCCCAGGCAGCGACAGCGTATGCGATGCCGTAACTGAAACACGCGGCTTTACCAGGTCGGCCGGGCTCTCCTCTTTGCGATCGTCAATCGCCTTCAACAAAGCAGAAAATGACTCAGCAACATCCGAACCGGATTTTCTCTCCGTCAGTACAGCACGCGCCATCTGCGCCTGCGCTCGCTCCATCGACCTCATAAAAGCAGAAGTCTTGATTGAGGCTGGCGGCGGTGGCGCTGCTTCGGCAAAAACAGATGCAGTCAGAAAATTACTCGCGGCACAACCGCCGGGCGCACAGAAAAGATTTCCCGCCACCACCGAGCCACTCTTGTACCAGGGCTTCATGTACGTGTAGGCTCCGGCATATCGACTGGTCAGACTACTAAGAAGCGTAGCCTCCACTCCAGCCGGCGCTAATTCATGTGGATTCATGTCCAATACGTTAGTTGGCGCTGGCACAACCGCAAGATTGCTAAAGCGCTTGGGCTTAACAGTCCTGCAAGAAGAAGCAAAAGCTGCGCAGCAGAGAACGGCGAATAGGATACGTGTATTCATGATTTTTCTTCTAAACCCCTTCTAAAGAAACTGACAAACCGGATCTCCCGAACAAGGCGGGCGCGTCGTAGTTGTGAACGGCTGCACCAGGACACGCCTTGCGTTCATCTGGCAGGCCGCTGCGGCCGAACTCGCCGGTCCGCGAATCACCATGCTCGTAGATGTACCTGGCGGATCTACAAGCACAAAAAACATCCCTGTCAGTGCGTTCTCAACGGCTTCAACCGCAGTTGTCTTTCTGGCCCGAGCGGCACGCTTCTTGGCTGGCACTCGCTTTTTCGCAATAGTCATCGTAAAATTCCTCTCTCAGTCACAAAAGCGTGATCCAAAGCAAATAAGTGACATCACTTTTAAATAGTTTGTCGACTGAATAAATAAAATCACTAGTGTCCGGCTAAAAGTCGAATAGAATCAACTGCTTGCTGGTATCTACTAAATCGGATTGGGAGTCGGTAGCCTGAATCGCCTGTAAAAGCGGGGTTTTCTCGAAAATCGTAACGCTCAAAATCTGTAGAATTTGGTAGAGAGTAAGTTCCAGCCCGAGGCGCTTACGGATAATCGCCACGAGGACATAAACCGAGACGGCGATCCAGATTTGAGTCTTTACGGCGTTCTCGCTGGTGCCGAAGAACGACTTGATTCTCAGGTGCTGTTTGATCCACTTGAAGAATAACTCGACCTGCCAGCGGCATCTGTAGATTTGGGCGATGGTAAGTGCGGGAAGAGTGAAATTGTTGGTGAGGAATTTCAATCGTTTGCCAGTCTTCTGGTCCAGATATGTCACGCGCCGAAGCGTGTCAGGGTAGGACGTCGCTGAGCCGATGGAGAAAGCCATCAGCCTGAAGAAAGCCATCAGAAAGCCATCAGCCTGAAGTGTCCCCGCACCATCCTCATATTTTCCTCAATGTTTTTGAGATCTTTTCTCCCAATCTCAGCGCAACTTGCACTCAGCCTTCCCGATTTAATTCGACATTATGCTCCCAAGTCGATCAAAATCTATCACTTAGCTCGAAACCCAAAATGATCTGAAAAGCTGGGATTTTGCCAAAATCACAGAAGGGACGGGTACACCCGCACCAAGCCCAAAATCTTCTCCCCATTTGCATCCCGCCGCAAATTCGCTTAGCGTGGTGATATGACGGTGGAACTCCTCCCAGAAACAGAACAGCTTCTCCAGGAAGAAATACAACTGGGCCATTTTGCGTCTCTCGACGAGGTGATTGTCCAGGCTGTCCAGGCTTTACGAGAGAAATCGAGCCCTGCCACTACGCCAGTTCCCTCCAATCGCAAGACCCTCTATAGTCTTCTATCCCAGCCGCCCTTCGCCGGTTCAGACCTTAATCTGGATCGGCAAAAAGACTTTCCCAAGCCCATCGACCTTTGACCCACTTTCTTCTCGATACAAACATCCTGTCTGAGTTCTCGCGAATCGGTGCGCCTGATCCACATGTGGACCGCTGGCTGAAGACAACCTTGGATGACTCACCTTGGATGACTCACTTTTCGTCAGCGTTTTGACTTTCGCTGAGATTCGACGAGGAATCGAAGTCCTGCCACCTGGCAAGCGACGCAGCCAACTGGAACAGTGGCAGCAGGAGTTAGCGGTCTCCTTTGAAAGCCGCCTCCTTCCCGTAACTCATTCAATCGCGGATCGGTGGGCAATCCTTTCAGCAAATGCCCAGAAGACCGGAATCCAGATCGCGACCTTCGATGGTCTGATCGCCGCTACCGCCATCGAACACGACCTCACCCTGGTAACCCGCAACGTGAAAGACTTCGACTCCCTCAACCTCAAAATCCTCAATCCTTGGGAAGCCTGATTTCCGTTCACACCCCAAAAAAATAAATTTTAAAAAGAAAACAAAGCACTTACCCGCCGTCCAAGCCAAAGTCCTTTCGCCCCTCGTGTTAAATCATCATCGGAGGCACACCACAATTACCCTCCAAATCAACACACAAAATAGGACAAACAAAACCATGGCCACCGAAAAGCAGATCGCCGCTAACCGCCGCAATTCCAAGCAGTGTATCGGCCCCAAGACGCGCGAGGGCAAATTTGAATCCAGTCACAACTTCATTGTCAAAACCGAAGACGCTGCCATCTTCGGAAACTTCTCAAAATCCTACATCGACGAGTACAAACCCTCTACTCCATCCGAGCTCGAAAACGAGAAACCCTCTTTCGCCCGCCAGGAAGCTCACGAGATCCGCCGCGAAGCCTGTCAGGA
This sequence comes from Acidobacteriota bacterium, assembly GCA_043718395.1. Taxonomy (GTDB): domain Bacteria; phylum Acidobacteriota; class Terriglobia; order Bryobacterales; family Bryobacteraceae; genus Bryobacter. Next base: position 20,917 of record JAYSVS010000117.1, on the reverse strand, counting down.
TCGAAAAATCAGGAACGAAACCAATTTCGGCATAAATGATCTTTCACTCGCTGCATAGGAGTTCTCCGCTATGTCCTGTTACAAATGGTGTAAAATCGCGCATAGTACCCATAGAGTGTTGACACCACATGCCAAACCTCGATATTGTCCAACCATGAATTGCCGCCTCGCGACAGTCTTCCTTTGGGTGGCCTGCCTCTCCGCTTTAACTCCAACCGAAGAGCAGCTCGTGCAGCGCTATTGTCTCGGCTGTCACAACTCCAAGGTCAAAACCGCTGGACTTTCTCTCGAGAGCCTCAGCCTCGAAGCTCATCCCGGCGAATGGGAAAAGGTCGTCCGCAGACTGCGCGCACGCCAGATGCCTCCTGCCCCCCTGCCCCGTCCTGATGAGGCCAGCTACCAATCCCTCGTTCGCTCGCTCGAAAACAGCCTCGACCTCAGCGCCGCTTCAAAACCGAACCCAGGCCGTACCGAAACCTTCCGGCGCTTGAATCGCAGCGAATACCGCAATGCCATCCGCGACCTGCTGGCGCTCGATGTGGATGTCTCCTCACTCCTCCCGGCTGACGAATCCAGCCGTGGTTTCGACAACATGACCGTGGGCGACCTCTCACCAACGCTGCTCGAAAGCTACCTTAACGCCGCCCGCAAAATCAGCCGCCTCGCCATCGGAATCGCCCCCAAATCCCCTGGCGGCGACACGATCACCCTACGGCCTGATCTCACCCAGGAAGAACACTTCGATGCCTTGCCGATTGGCACACGTGGGGGTACCAGTCTCAAACACACCTTCCCGGTTGATGCCGAGTACGACTTCCAGATCCGCCTGGCTCGCGACCGAAACGAACAGGTGGAAGGCCTGCGCAATTCTCAAAGCTCGCATGAAGTGGAGGTGCTGATCGACAACGAGCGCGTAAAACTCTTTACTGTCAAACCACCCGCAACTGGCGGCGACCACCAAGCCGTCGACCAACATCTCAGCTTCCGTCTGCCTCTCAAAGCCGGCCCACACCAAATTGCGGTCACCTTCCCAAAACAACCCTCACTGCTTCTCGAGACCGAGCGCCAGCCATATCCCGCGCACTTCAATATGGACCGGCACCCTCGTATTACCCCAGCTCTTTATTCGATGTCGATCAACGGGCCCTACCATGCGCAGGGCCCCGGCGACACACCCAGCCGCAGGCGAATCTTTACATGCAAGAGCGAAGATGAAGCCTGCGCCAAGTTGATCCTTGCGACGCTTTCACGGCGGGCATACCGGCGTCCGGTAAAGGATAGTGACATCGAAGCGCCGCTGCGGTTCTACCGGCAGGCCCGCGCTACTGAGTCCTTTGAATCCGCAATGGAAATGGCATTGCGCGCCGTCCTCGTCAGCCCCGAGTTTCTCTTCCGCATCGAACAAGATCCTGAAGGCATCGCCCCTCAAACTGCCTATCGCATCCCAGACCTTCAACTCGCCACACGTCTCTCATTCTTCCTCTGGAGTAGCATTCCTGATGACGAACTTCTTGCCGCAGCGGCAAACAATACTTTGCACACGCCCGCTGTGCTTGATCGCCAAGTCAAACGGATGCTGGCCGACCCTCGCTCACGCGCTCTCATCGACAATTTCGCCGCACAATGGCTGCATCTACGCAATCTCGATTCTGTGACGCCCGACATGCGTGGCTTCCCGGATTTTGACGACAACTTGCGCCAGGCCTTCCGCCGCGAAACGGAACTCTTCTTCGACAGCGTCCTGCGCGAAGACCGTAGCATCCTCACTCTTCTCAAGGCCGACTACACTTTCCTCAACGAGAGGCTGGCCAAACACTACGGCATCCCAAACATCTACGGCGGTCAATACCGGCGTGTCTCGCTCGGCCAGGACCGGCTACGCGGCGGCCTGCTGCGACAAGGGAGTATTCTTACGGTCACCTCCTACGCCACCCGAACCTCACCTGTAATCCGCGGCAAATGGATACTCGACAACATTCTTGGCATTCCACCTCCACCGCCCCCACCCAATGTTCCAGCGCTCAAAGAGAATGCTGGCACCGGTAAAGCACTCACGCTCCGTCAGCGTCTGGCAGAGCATCGCAAGAACCCGGCCTGCTTTGGTTGTCATCAGCTCATGGACCCGATCGGCTTCTCGATGGAAAATTATGATGGGATAGGACGCTGGCGTCAGAGCGACGATATCGCCGGTGGCCTGCCTGATGGCAGCAAGTTCGACGGCATCGCTGGCCTGGAGAACTCGCTCCTGCAAAGACCGGAACTCTTTGCTACCACTTTTACCGAAAAGCTTCTCGCATATTCACTCGGCCGGGGCATTGAATCGTATGATGCTGCCTCAGTTCGCAAGGTGGTTCGCAATTCACAGAGTAGCGACTACCGAATCTCATCGTTTATCCTTGGAATTGTAGCGAGTCCGCCGTTCCAACAGAGGAGATCTCAATGATCGTTTTAAAGAAGTCGATTCCCCGTCGTGCAGTCCTGCGTGGCCTCGGTGCCACTTTGTCTCTACCCTTCCTTGATGCAATGGCTCCGGCCCTCAGCGCTCAAGCGGCTCCCGCAAAGCGCCTCAGCACTGTCTACATTCCCATGGGTGCGCACATGCCCGAATGGACCCCCGGCAGCAAGGATGGCCGCCTCACTCAGCTATCGCCGAGCCTCAGCCCTCTTGAGAAGGTTCGCGACTCTATCACCATCATCCAGAATCTGGAGCTGAAGAACGCCTACCCCGGCACTCATGCAACCTCTAACGCCGCCTTCCTAAGCGCAGCCACTGCCAAGTGGACCGAGAGCAGTGATTACTACCTCGGCACCACCGCCGATCAAGTGGCAGCAAGGCAGATCGGACAAGCCACCAGACTGCCCTCAATCGAACTCGCCATGGACCTGCTCACCGTTGTTGGCCAGTGCGACAACGGCTACGCTTGCGTCTATCAAAACAATCTCTCGTGGGCTTCCCCAACCTCTCCGCTTCCGGCAGAAGCGCATCCTCGCGTCGCCTTTGAACGCCTCTTTGGTGACGGCGGGTCAATCGCTGATCGCAAGTCAGAACTGCGTAAGGATTCAAGCCTTTTGGATTGGGTGCGAGAAGACATTGCCCGGCTGCAAAAGAAGCTCGGGGCCGCTGACCGCAGCAAGGTAAGCGACTATCTTGATACCGTGCGAGAGGTGGAACGCCGCATCCAGAATGCAGAAGCCTCTACTGGACAATCCCCTTTGCGGGATCTCGACCGCCCAGTCGGCGTACCGGCATCTTATGCGGATCACGCCCGCTTGATGTTCGATCTTCAGGTGCTGGCCATGCAGGGCGACGTTACACGGGTTCTGACCTTCCAGTTGGCCCGGGAAACCAGCAACCGCAGCTATCCTGAAATCGGCATCTCTGAATCGCACCACCCGCTCACCCACAACGGAGGAGACTCAGAGAAGCTCGCCAAGGTTGCCAAGATCAATGCCTTCCATGTCTCCCTCTTTGCTTACTACCTGGAAAAACTCAAGGCGACACCAGATGGTGACGGCTCGCTGCTCGACCACTCGAACATCCTTTACGGCAGCGGCATGAGCAACGCCGACATCCACGACCACACCAATTTGCCCATCATCGTCGCCGGAGGCAAGTCCTCCGGCGGGCGGCACATCGTTGCTAAAGAAAACACGCCCCTTGCCAATCTGCTCCTCACACTGCTGGATCGTGTGGGCGTTAAAGTCGATTCCTTTGCAGACAGCAACGGCAAGATTCCAGAACTCTCACTCACATGATCTCAACGCTGCTTTTCACCGCCTTGTCGCTGGCAGCTACTGATCTGCCGACCGCCGCAATGCAAGATGACATTGCCGCAGCGAGAGCATTATTGCGTGATGGAGCCAATGCGAGGGCAGGGAACCGCTATGGAGTAACCCCGCTCTCGATCGCCTGCACCAACGGTAGTGCCCCGATGATCGAGCTGCTTCTCAAGGCCGGGGCCGACCCCAACACCACTTCTCCAGGCGGCGAAACTGTCCTGATGACGGCAGCCCGTACTGGACGGGTAGATGCCGTGAATGTATTACTTGCCCATGGCGCAAACCCGAATTTCAAAGAACCCCGTCGCGGTCAGACAGCCATCATGTGGGCTGCGGCTGAGGGCTACGCGTCAGTGGTCGACGCGTTGATCGCCAAGGGTGCCGACTTCCGTACTCGCCTGCCCAGCGGCTACACCCCATTTCTTTTCGCCGTGCGGGAAGGCCGTGCTGCGGTAGTTGAGACTTTGCTTCGTGCTGGAGCCGACATCAACGAAGTGACAGAAGTGGCTCCCAACGCACCGAAGGTAAATGCCGGTCCACGGGCTGGCACCTCTGCTCTGCATCTGGCTGTCACCAGTGGGCATTTTGAACTGGCTTCACTGCTCCTTGATCGTGGCGCTAATCCCAACGCTGATGCCAACGGCTGGACCGCATTGCACGCCATCACTGGCGTACGCAAACCCGGCGGCGGCGACAACGACCCTGCGCCATTGGGCTCAGGAATTATGACCAGCATCGATCTGGTGCGCAAGCTTAAAGCCAAAGGTGCCAACCTGAACGCCCGCATGAACAAACGCGTCAACGTCGGGCTCACCAGCTTAAACACTCTTGGAGCAACTCCATTCCTGCTCGCTGCCAGAAGTGCTGATTTTGAGTTGATGCGGGAACTCGCGGCCCTCGGTGCAGACCCGCTGATTCCCAATGCCGATGGGTCCACGCCGCTGATCGCAGCAGCAGGCCTCGGGACACGATCACCTGGAGAAGATGCTGGCACCGAAGTGGAAGTGGTTGAAGCAATCAAGGTGGCTCTCGACCTCGGCAACGATATCAACGCAGTGGACAAGAACGGCGAGACAGCAATGCATGCAGCTGCCTACAAAAACTATGGTGCAGCGATCCAGATATTGGCAGATCGCGGTGCCAGCATCGAAGTCTGGAATAAGAAAAACAAGTCTGGCTGGACGCCACTGGCGATCGCCCAAGGCTACCGCTTTGGCAATTTCAAGCCATCTCCGCCTACCGAAGCGGCTTTACGAAAAGTCTTCGCCAAGGCGGGCGTCAAGCCAGAGGAATTTACCAATACCAACAGCTCCGACTACAAGCGCTAGTCAGAAGTTCAGCCGCAGGCTAAACTGCAACTGCCGCGAAGTGCCAGTGCCGGTAGATCCGTCATTCGCTGTGACCAGAATTCGCCCGAAGGTTCCATTTGAGATGTTGTTTATGGGATTACCAAACTGGGCACGATTGAAGAGGTTGAACGCCTCAGCTCGGAAGTCGAGATTCATCCGCTCGCTGATGCGGATTTTCTTAGTCAAACCCATATCCATCTGCCACAAGCCTGGCCCGCGGAACGCATTGCGCCCCGCATTGCCGAATGTGCCGTTGGCAGGAGCGGTGAAAGCCGACGGATTCAGCCACTGCCCCGGGCCCGGATTCGGTACGTAAGGATCAACACCACCCACATAGTTGGCGCGTTGAGACTGCGTCTGACCGGAGGGCACATTCGCCGCAGCACGGTTCACCAGTACGGTAAGCGGGCTGCCGGTTCGGGCGGTTAAGAGACCGCTCAGATCCCAGCCCCCATAGAATTTATTGCGGGCCAAGGGCACCTGATAAACAGTATTCGAAGTAAAGGTATGCCGAATGTCGTAGTCGGCTGCTCCGCGGTCGCAAGCCCGGCAGCTAACATCCTGAATCTGGCCACCTTCACCGGAGCCTGAGTTATCGCTAATCGCTTTGCCCCACATATATTGGGCCTGAAAGAGCCAGCCCTTGGTGAAGGAGCGAGTCAGCGAAGACTGCAAGCCGTTGAAGTTGACGTTGCCATCAAAACGCTTCTCGTCGATTTGTCCAAAAGTGGTCAAAGGACGGCGGCGAGTCACGAGGTCCAGGGTATTGACATAGGTGCGGGTCAGCTGATTGCGTCCCACATTGCCAACGTAAGCGAGTTGCGCCACCATGCTCAGCGGCAACTGGTGCTGCACCGAAACCGTCCACATATGCGACTCAGGTTCTTTGCGATCCCTCTGCACACTGCGCGGAGTCTGACCCTGCGAGCGCAATTGCCCCAGAAAGGGGGCTGGAGGGTAGCTCAGCGTTGGAGCATCAGCCGCTGAAAGCGATAGGTTCTCGGGCAAGCTGTCGATTGCTGCCGTTACATCGTCGTTCTGCCCAGGGCCAAAATAGCGGCCGTAGCCAGTACGGAACACCGTCTTGCTTCCTAGCATCTTCGGGGCATAAGCGAGAGAGATGCGAGGAGCGATGTTGTCATTGTCCGGGAAGAACCACGGAGTGCCCTGCGGGCAGAAGCCTTGGCAGCGTGTGAAATCAAACACGCGGCCACGTCCATAAACATCCTTCGACACAGTGTATTGCTCGTAGCGCAAGCCGAGGTTCAAAGTCAGCTCAGAGCTGACGCGGATTTCGTCCTGTGCGTAAACAGAGTGGAAGGTCCGCCGTACGCCCACTGTTGGCAGTGTGCTGCCGATTGAGACCGTATTGAGTGAGTTGCGCAAGAAAGCATCGAGGTTGGCAAAGGCTACAGTCGTTGAGGGTCCGTTGCCCACGTTCAAATGAATGCGGCGAATCTCGCCACCGATCTTGATCGTATGCCGGCCCCGGATCCACGACAGATTGTCGACGATCGAATAAGCACTCGGCTTCTCAATAATGTAGGTGGTGGCCTGAGTCGTTGTAAATCCGGGAATCGCGACGCCTTCAGGGATGCGGCCAACATCGTCACGCGTGAGCGCAGAACGGTTGAAGCCAAGCTTAGCCTCATTCACCAGAGTCGAGGTCCAGACCTGCTGCCACTGCGCTGTCACGTTGGTCGGCCGAATTTTTGAATCGCGAGTTTCAAGCAGCGCATTGCGAATCTGGCTCACCAAACCATCCGTCATCGCAAAGCGCAAGAACACGCTATGTTTTTCGTTGATCCTGTGATCGACTCGTGCCATGCCACTCTGTTCATTGCGCCGTTCGGGCGTAGTACCCAGAAGACGGTCCACATTAGCGCTCACTGATCCGCCGTTGCCCACCGGGTAGAGATTAATCAGCCCCTGCAAGGCTTGCGGAGTCCTCTGCCGAAAGCCCACGCTCGGTACTAGCCCGTCCGCGCGAGTGATCGAGAGCCTCTGCAACAAGCCTTCGTAGTTGGCGAAGAAAAAGGTCTTGTTCTTGATGATCGGCCCGCCCAGGTTGCCTCCGAATTGATTCAGACGAAAAGGCGGAATCGTTTCCCCATCAAAGGGCCGGCGCGTATCTAACGCGCTATTACGGAAGAATTCAAAGGCAGAACCATGAAACTGATTGGTGCCGGTCTTCGAGACAAGATTAATCTGTGCTCCGCCGCCCACGCCACCCTCTGCCGTAAAAGGTAATGAGTTGACACGGAACTCGGCGATCGAATCAGTCGAGATCACCAGCCGCAAGTTGCCTTCCTGGCGTGGATCCTTGATGCCAGTAGCATCCACCCCATCAAAGGTCCAATTATTGTCATCACGCGGACGGCCAAAGAAACGAATCGAGTTCTGATTGCCTTCGCCCACATTTACCGCGCCAGGGGCTAGCTGCATAAGAGCAGCCCAATGCCGGCCGTTCAAGGGGATGTTTTTGATCTGTTCTTCCCCAATGGCAACTCCAAGTTCGGCATTAGTCTGATCTAGCGGCGTAGCCGAGGCAACCACTTCCATCGTTGTCGCGACGGTTCCGGGACTCAGTTGCGCATCAAGAGTCCGGGATTGACCAACCGTCAAAACCACTGTGTCGATCCGCACTGGGTTGAAGCCACTCTTTTGAATCGAGACTTCGTAGCTGCCAATCGGCACGCCAGACAATTGATAAACACCGCTGCCTGAAGTCTTGGTTTCGCGTCGAAAGCCGGTTGAGGAAGCTTCAATTGTCACCTGAGCATCAGCAACATTTCCGCCCGAAGAATCTTTCACTGTCCCGCTGAGCGAAGCACGATCTACTTGGGCAAAAACTGTCGCGATTGCAAACGCTGTCATCACGACGAACCTGAATCTGGAACACATATATGTTTAGTCTAAAATTCCAGACATTTCGATTCGATGACAAAATGCTGGTTAATGCAGTAAACAATTAATACATTGCAATCTTTGCACTCTTTTTTTATGGATGCAGAGCGCGTCTCGCCCTCGGAGCCGAACCTCGTCCTCTGGTACTTTGTGCCTTCAATCGCTTGGGGTACCTAGACAGCTAAGGCCTTTCTTTTGTTATCGCAATCCCGCCCAGATGCTTCCCGCCTGGCATTCTTCCGCTAAAAGTACTATCAGCTAGAGCCTTGAAAAGAAAGAACTTGTTCTAGGACTAAAGCAGTTCATTTACACGCATAGTTCCATTGATTGAGGCACCCGGTGAGGTGCATACTCAAACACGAAAGATAAGGCGATTCGCTTAGCGCTTCCTTAGAAGAGGGCGGGTGAAAGCCATTAAGTCCTTAGGAGGAAATATTATGAAAAAATTCTTTATGGTAGCTGTTGCTGCCATGTCACTCACTGCGATTCAAGCCGTTGCGGCTCCACTGTACGGAACAGTTGGATTTTCGGGCAACATCATGACCCCAGTTAACGGCGGTGCCAACTCAATCACCTTCGTGTCACTCCCCAGTGTCACTAGTCCTGAAGGTGCAGTCACTGCTTCTACTGGTGCTTTTACGCAGCCCTTCTTGACTGATGTCCAAACGCCCGTCCTTCAACTCGGCCCAGGAGTTGTTGGCTATGTGTTTAATTTCGGACCGACGCTTGGGAGTGCTTACACCTTTACCGTTTCTGGCTTCAGCGGCGCAACGCTCGTTAGCAATGTTCCTGGCGAAGGCTCACGCTCAATTTTGCTCTTTGGCGAATATGCCAGAGGCGCAGATAGCAGCCTTGGCACGCTTCGCATTTCGTTCCAGAATCCTCAGACTGGCAATCCTAGCACCTACTCTGCTGACGGCAGCTCCATTCCGGAACCTGCCACCTACGCCATGCTCGGCTCTGCCCTGCTCGGCTTGGGTCTCCTGCGCCGCCGCAAGGCATAAGCGCTTCTTCAGAGCCAACCCAATCACTCGCGAGCCTTCGGGCTCGCGAGTTTTCCATTTGCTGCAGCCATATTTGCGTAGTTCTTTAGCTAGTACCAGCGCCGCATAGGACTAAAGCTGTTGGTTTACCCTCTTAGTCCCATTGCCTCTAACACTCGCCGCCAAACATACTCAAGAAGAAAGATAAGGTGATTCACTTAGTGCAGCTCAATGAAGATGCCGGGTGAGGGCCTCACAGACTTAGAAGGAAAATGATTCATGAAAAAATTCTTTATGGTAGCTCTCGCTGCCCTATCACTTACCGCAATCCAATCCATTGCGGCTCCCATCTACGGAACAGTCGGAATTGTGGGTAACATTGTTACCCCGATTGCCGGTGGTGCAAACTCGCTGATGTTCAGCTCGCTCCCCAATAATGATGAAGGTGCTGTTACCACTTCTACTGGTGATTTGGCACTGGCTTTCGGCACAGGTGTGAATACGTCAAGTAACACTCTCACTGGTGCGCCTGGCTTTGTGTTTTCATTCGGCAACATCTATACCTTTACCGTTTCTGGCTTCAGCGGCGCAACGCTTGTTAGCAATATTCCAAACGAAGGGTCACGCTCCGTTGTGCTCTTGGGAACCTATGCCAAAGGCGCAGACAACAGCTTTGGCTCGCTTCGCATCTCGTTCCAGAATCCTCAGACTGGCAATCCTAGCACCTACTCTGCTGACGGCTCCACCGTTCCAGAACCGGCCACCTATGCCATGCTCGGCTCTGCCCTGCTTGGTTTGGGCCTCCTGCGCCGCCGCAAGGCATAAGCGCTTTTACAGAACCAACCCAATCACTCGCGAGCCCTCGGGCTCGCGAGTTTTCAATTTATAGCCCTCTAGGTCCCTTTCCAGTGAAGAGTTTTCACGCCGGGTAGCATACATGATAGAAATAGTGTCGATGCTGAGCCGCCGCAGTCTGCTGGCTACCCCAATCCTCGCTGCACAATCCCGGGCAACTCGTTTCCAGTTGGCCGCCATGACTCTTCCTTGGTCCGCTTTTTCGTTTGAGCGCGCGCTAGAGGGCATCCGGTCCAGCGGCTTTAGTCATCTCGCCTGGGGCGTCAACCACCAATCAAAGCCCGTCCTCGCAGTGGATGCGGCACCAAAGGCAGCAGCACAACTCGCTGCCCATTGCCGCGATCAGGGCCTTGAGCCGGTGATGATGTTTTCGACTGTAAACCTCGAAGCCCCGAATGCATATGACGCTCACCGTCGCCGCATCGACCAAGCTGCGGCAGCCCGCATTCCTTACTTGCTCACCTTTGGCAAGACCATCCCCGGCGGCCGCGACACCTTTATCGACAACCTTGCCAGGCTTGCGCCGCACGCAGAGCAGGCCAACCTTTCTGTACTTATCAAACAGCACGGCGGCAACACGGCCACCGGCCAGCAATGCGCCCGCATCGTTGAACAAATTGCCCATTCTAAAATCCAAATTTGCTACGACGGCGGCAACGTCCTCGACTATGAGAACCAAGACCCCATCGCCGATATCCAAACCTGCTGGCAGCACATTCGCGCTTTTAACATCAAGGACCACCGCAACACCCCCCGCGACGAAGATTGTGGCCCTGGCTTTGGAGAGATCGACCATTACAAGCTACTCACGCCGGTGCTCAATACCGGCCTCACCATTCCACTCACCTTCGAAAACATCTTCGAGCCGCTGGTCTCCCGGCCTACCGACCCTACCCGCATCGACCAACTCGCGCTGCGTGCCAGACAATACATAGACACCGTCATACGAGGATTACAATCATGAATCGCCGACTCTTCTTAGCCACTGGCTCCAGTCTGCTGGCCCAGACCAGTCCGAACTCGCAAGTCTCCACCGCCATCATAGGCGTTGGTAACCGCGGCTCTTTCCTTCTGGGTAGCATACTGAACCAGCCGAGCGCCCGCATGACAATGATCTGCGACAACAAGCCGGACCGCCTTGACCGCGCAGCCACTATATCTGCCAGGAGCAATCCCTCCACCACCTCAGATTGGCGCAATATCCTCGACCGCAAAGACATCGACGCCGTCTTCATCGCCACTCCGCCCCACCTTCATGCAGAGATGGCAATCGCCGCACTCAAGGCAGGCAAGCATGTCTATTGCGAAAAGCCAATTGCAACCACGGCATCCGGCCTGCGGGAGTTACTGGCAACGGCCAAGGCAACCAAGCGAGTGTTCCAATCCGGCCAGCAACTCCGGTCGATGGTGCAGCTCCGCACTGCCGTCCAGCAGATCCACGACGGCATCCTCGGTGAGATCCTCTTTGTCAAAGCCCAGCGCCACGCCACAGCAGACCTCGATTACAACGGCCCTTCCAGCGATTGGTATTTCAATTTCGCTAAATCCGGCGGCTATCTCGTCGAGCAGTCTGTCCACAATCTCGACGCCTGCAATTGGGTGATCGGCCAGCACCCCACCCGCGCCGCCGGCTTCGGAGGCATTCAGCTACACAAAAACGAACCCGTAGGACGCGACATCTACGATCATCAGAGCATCACGTATGACTATGAGAACGGCGTAAAGATGTCCTTCACACAGCTCGTTTTTCACCCTCGCAACATGCCAGCCAACAACCAATTCATCAACGTCTACGGCAGCAAGGGTTCAGCAGAGCTTATGAGTTCTTACGCAATGTACACGATAGACGGCAAGCAGCAGTCCGTCCTTTCACCCAAGGTGCAAGAGAACCCCGATGCGCACACCACTGCCTTTTACGATGCAATCCAAAAGGGCACTACGAACCCCTCCGACGTTACCGTTGGCGCAACGGCCGCACTCACGGCGATCCTCGGTAATGAGGTCTGCCGCCAGGGGAAAGTTCTGAATTGGACAGACCTTGGCGTCCAGGTCTAAGGGGCCTTACCCTCGATCAGATGCAAGGGTTTGGCAGCGTCGACATTCTGCCAAACCTCACTCGTCCCGCGTGGCCACCTCACTGTCACGCGGTCTACCTGGGTCGCCGCCCCCAAACCAAAATAGAGGGCACTCTCGTGTTGCGAGTAATAACTCCCTCCGCTGCTTAACTCCGCGACGTAGCGCGCTTTACCCGCCTGAACAGTAACGCGAGCCCCGATTGCCGACCGGTTTGATCGAGTCCCTTCAAGGGTCACCCGCAATAGATTGCCCCGTACTCCAATCCGCTTCAGCACACTTGGGGCCTCATTCATGTTGGCAATCACCACCTCCGGGCGTCCATCCCCGTCAAGGTCACCCACAGCCAGGCCACGTGATGCCTTAGGGCGCATCAAAGCCTCGCCTGCATTTGTGCTCCAGTCTTCAAAGCGTCCGCCCCCAAGATTGCGATAGAGCAGCGTTGGTTGCCGGTAGCTCTCGCCAAACTTCGCCCGGTCCACCTCCGGGTACACATGGCCATTCGCGAGGATCAAGTCGAGCCGCCCATCTTCATCGTGGTCGAAAAAAGCGATGCCCCACCCTAGCAATAAGTGCTTCCCCAGCCCCGCCGCCTCAGCCGTATCTCGAAAGAATGATCCATCTTCATTCAGATAAAGCGATGGCAGATCTCCTGAGAAATTTGTCTTGGCGATGTCCAGCATCCCGTTGCCGTCGAAGTCACCCACAGCGACACCCATCCCCGCCTGCGTGCGTCCGTTCGCATCATAGGCAACGCCAGCCTCCATCGCTCGTTCCCGAAACGTCCCATTCCCCAGGTTCTGATAGAGCAGGCTGGGCGTTTGATCACATGCCACATAAATATCCGGCCAACCATCGTTGTTAAAGTCGGCCGCAGTCACGCCCAGCGCATAGCGTCCACCGGGCTTCCAGATTCCCGCCTTGCCAGAAACATCTTCAAAGCGCCCATCGGCCAACTGCCGGTAAAGGGAGTTGCGCCCCTTCGGCAAGCCCCGCGGCCCACAGGCAACCGGAGTGTCCTTCCACATACACTCCGGCATGGAACCTGGCTTCGGGCTCTTTTCGATCTCTATATCCACGTAGTTGGCGACAAATAAATCGAGACGCCCATCCCTGTCGTAATCCACCATCGTGCAACCAGACCCCCAGCGAACCCCCGTTGCTGGAAGCCCTCGCTTCGCAGTCACATCTTCAAATCTCCCGCCCTGGTTTAAGAACAACCGGCTTACCCCGTAGTAGGTAATCCACAGATCGACATCGCCATCGTTGTCGATATCCCCAGAGCAGGCCGCCTGCGCCCAGCCTCCACCAACCAGGCCCGACTGTGCGCCAACCTCCTCAAACTTGCCACTTCCCAAATTTCGATACAGAAGCGGTGGATAGTGCTGCTTTTCTCCAATCCGCAACCCATTCAGCAGCAATAAGTCGTTTTTGCGATCACCGTCAAAATCGAGGATCGCCACACCTGTGCCCGTTGTCTCGATCAGGTAGCGAGTCGACTTTGAATCACCGTAAACAATGGAGCGCGCCAACCCCCAGGGGGCACTCTTGTCTTCCATCGGAGAATTAAAGTCAAAGGCCGTCGAAAGAGCGCAGATTAAGAAACTCACAATAAAGCACGTTTTAGCTTGACTTGACATGCGCTACATGAAATATATAACAGAATCCACTGCTAGGTCGCATGGCCTGGCTCAAGTCTTTCCCACGTGAGGAAGTTTTATGACGAATCGCTTTACCCTACTGTTAATTTCAGCCTTACTGTTTGCCGGGTCCCTGCTTGCGCAGCGCGACCTTGGAGCAATTACAGGAACCATCACCGACGGAACCGGAGCGGTGATTGCCGGGGCAAAAATCACAATTTCTGAGCAGGCCACTGGTGTCAGCTTCAAAGCTGAGTCCGATTCCAGCGGCACCTACATCCGCCCACTTCTCAAAGCGGGTACCTACACAATCGAAGTGCAGGCAGCCGGCTTCCGCAAAGCAGTACAAAAGAACGTCCCGCTCACTGGCGGTGATCGTGTCGGTGTCAACATCACGTTGACAGTCGGCGAAATGTCCCAATCAATCGAAGTCACCTCTGCCGCTCCGCTGTTGCAGACAGAAAACACGGCACTTGGCAACACGATGCAGGCCAAGCAGGTGAGCGAATTGCCCCTCGGCGGCCAGCGTAAGTTCACTTTCCTTGCTCCGCTCGCTCCTGGCGTTGTGCCTGCTGAGCAGGGTGCGCGCGACGCAGCCGGTGGTGGCTTCTCCGCTAACGGCGTGCGTTCCAACGGCCAGAATAACTTTCTCCTGAACGGCGTGGACAATAACGTCAACGTCATCGACTTCATCAATCAGACTGCTTACGTCATTGGCCCCTCAGTGGAAGCCATCGGCGAAATGAAGGTGGTCACCAACGGCTACTCGGCAGAGTACGGTCGCGGTGCTGGCGGCGTTGTAAACGTCACTATCAAGTCAGGTACCAACGAAATCCACGGCGCGGTATTTGAGTTTCTTCAGAATGACAAGTTCAATGCTAATAGCTGGGAACGCAACCGCGCCGGCGCGAGACGTCCTTACGTTCGTCAGAACCAATACGGTGCAGCCATTGGTGGTCCAGTCATCAAGAACCGTACCTTCTGGTTCGCTGACTGGCAGGGTACCCGCGTACGCTCGCTCTCGGGCGTCGTTCCTGGCCTTGGCGGTATCACCAACCCTATTACGATCCCCAAAGCGGCCTTCCGCAATGGCGACTACTCAAGCCTTCTCAATGGTGTCAATCTCGGAACGGACGCGCTCGGCCGCGGCATTCCCCAGGGTGGCATCTATGACATGAACACCCAGCGCCTCGCCCCCAACGGTAACGTTGTGCGCGACCTCTTTCCTGGCAACCAGATCCCGGCCGCCCGCTTCGATCCGGCTGCCAAGAAGCTGATGGACCTCTTTCCCACTCCCAATCAGAATTTGGGCGACCGTCTTCCTGGCGCAAACTATCTGCCCACGGCACCCGCCTCGCAGAATAACGATCAGTTCGACGTTCGCCTCGACCACCGCGTCTCTGACAAAGATTCGCTCTTTGGCAGCGTGAGCTGGTCCAACGAAAACAAGACGATTGCTTCCCCTCTGCCTGGCGCACTCGATGCGGCCGGCTTCAACGGTGCCGAAGAGCAGAACCTGGGCCGCAACGCGATGATCTCCTGGACTCGTGTATGGACGCCCACGTTCCTCACCGAAACCCGTCTTGCCTTTACGCGCCTCTCAACGCAGCGCTATCAAGCCAATTCATCCGTTGACCAGTACACAGCCTTTGGCATTCGGGGCATCAACCCGACTGCTGCTGCTGCTCGAAACGGCGGTCTGCCACAGCTCGACATGGGCGGCTATTCTGCCTTCGGTGGCTCCAACTGGCTCCCCACTCGCGAATACAACAACGTTTGGGATTTCATCCAGAACGTGACGATCAACAAGGGCAAGCACAACATCAAGTTTGGCTACGAATATCGCCCAATCGACTTCCCTTTCTTCCAGGTGCCTGCTTCGCGCGGCAACTTCGCATTCCCTCAGAATCGAACTGCGATCCCCGAACAGCCCGGTCAGACCGGCGACGGTTCGGCCTCGTTCCTGCTGGGCTACCCCGGCAACTCGCGCCTGACCACCACCAACTTCGTGTCTTCCCAAAAGGTCGCTCACGCGTTCTATTGGCAGGATGACTGGAAGGCCACCAGCAAATTGACCTTTAATATCGGTGTCCGCTACGAATTGTTCTCACCGATCTCGGAGAAGTTCGGTCGCCAGTCTAATTACGTTCCTGAAACAGCGACGCTAGTGATTCCTGCTGGCAAGAATCAGAACGATCCTCTTCCCTCTAACTTTGCTCAGTCTTTCCCTAACATCAAGGTGGACCGTGGCAACGCCAGCAAGTATCTGATCCCCTGGGACAAAACCAACATCGGCCCGCGTATCGGAGTAGCCTACCAGCTCTTCACCAAGACTGTGCTCCGTGGAGGCTATGGCCTCTTCTACGGCGGTGAAGAAAATCAGGGTGGCAGCCCGAACCGTGGTCTGGGCGTCCCATTCAACCAGATCATGGATCTCCTCCAGGACAGTGCCTTCCAGCAGGGTCACCCCTTCCTCGGCCGCTTCTCGGATGGTTTTCCCCTCAACACTTTCAATCTACCGGCCAACATCAGCTTCCGCGGTGTACAGACCAATTTCCGTAATCCGCTGGTTTCCAAGTGGAACTTTAGCATCCAGCAGGATCTTGGGTGGGGCTCGGCGCTTGAAGTAAGTTACATCGGTTCTAACGGCACCCGCCAGCTCATAAACTGGGATCCCAACACCCCCAGAAATAGCCCGGTTGCCAATGCTGATGTCAATTCACGCCGTCTCTATCCTTACC
Organism: Acidobacteriota bacterium; assembly: GCA_043718395.1. Classification (GTDB taxonomy): domain Bacteria; phylum Acidobacteriota; class Terriglobia; order Bryobacterales; family Bryobacteraceae; genus Bryobacter. Next base: position 4,589 of record JAYSVS010000117.1, on the reverse strand, counting down.
TCCGTGGTGGCCTCTCGCTCACCTCAACCTTTGGCGTGTCTAACTACAATGCGATGACCGCCAAGTTTGAAAAGCGCATGAGCCACGGCATGACGATGGTTTCCTCTTACACCTGGGGGCATACCTTCGCCAACACAGGCACGACGCTGTCAGGCTCAAGCGGCGCAGGTCTCTATGACATCAACTGCGGCTTCCGTTGCGAGTACGGCGCTGCTGCCTGGGACATCCGTCACCGTTCCGCCACCAGCTTCAACTACGACCTGCCTTTCGGCCGTGGCAAGGCTCTTGGCGGCAACATCAGCAAGGCTGCCGATATGTTCATCGGCGGATGGCAGACCAATGGAATCCTGACGCTTTCAAGCGGCCAGCCTTTCACCTTCCGCTCGCAGAATTGCGTATCGTCCTTTAACAACTGCCGTCCTGACGCCGTCGCTGGCAAGGACCCGATGCAGGCTCCTTCCGGCGGTCGCACGCCCGACCAATGGTTTGACGTGACTGCCTTGCAGAACCCTGCGGTAGGCACCGGTGGCAACCTCGGACCGCAAACCGGTGTTGGCCCTGGCATTCGCAGCCTCGACCTTTCGGTCTTCAAGAGCATCCATTTGACCGAGCGCGTCAAGATGCAGTTCCGCAGTGAATGGTTGAATATGTCCAACACTCCACGCTTTGCTGTCGGCTCCATCGGCAACACGCAGGGCGCTGGCAACTTCGGTCGCCTTTCCGCCACGCTGCCTGGGACAGCTCGCAACATTCAGTTCGCGTTGCGTTTAATGTTCTAGACTGCAAGTATGCTTGCTGCGAAAATCCTGAGTATCTGGATCCTCGCAGCGCAACTTTCTTCCGACCCGGCCCGGGCTGTCGCCGATTTACAGGCGGCAATCCGGGCCGAGCCGTCTAAAGAAAGCAACTATACCGATCTCGGTAATGTGCTGCTAAGTACCCAGAACTTCACTGAAGCCATTGTTGTGCTGGAGCACGCCCGCATGCGCTTTCCTGAAAGCGCCCAGGCCGCTCTCTCTCTTGGAGTCGCCTACTATGGCTCCCGCCGCTTTTCTGATGCCATAGTTGCCTTTCTCGATGCCAATCGCCTAGCGCCCGATGTCGAGCAACCGGTCCTGTTTCTCGGTCGCATCTTCGAGCACGCCGGAGCGCGAGAGGCCGACGTCATCGCCACTTTCCGCACTTATTCCAAAACAAACCCAACTAGCGCGCTGGGTCATTTCCTGCTTGGCAAAGCAGCCGGTGACGAGGCCGAACTCAGACGCTCGCTCGCCCTCCAGCCCAACCCCGAGACCCATTTTGAACTTGGGCTGCTTCTAGAGAAACAAAACAAACTACCCCAGGCTGCGATCACACTCGAAAGATCCTGCACCCTGGCTCCAAAGAACCCCATCCCTCACTACCGGCTTTTCCGGATTTACAGCCGTCTAGGCCAAACTACTAAGGCCGAATCCCACCGTCTGCTGCATGAAAAACTAACAGCCGCCGAAAAGGCCGAAGCCGACAAACGCCAAGCCGCCACCAAACATCTTAAACTCAAGGTGCAACAACCATGAAACGCCGCGATCTCATTTTTGCCGCGGCCCAGCTGCAAACCACACGCAAGCTCCTGATGCCATCGGATATTCCCGATGAAGTCGGCTTTCGCACCATGTGGTACAACCCCGTCCCGCCTATCGACATCACAAAATGGAGCCTTGAAATCAAAGGCCTGGTCGAAAAGCCACAATTACTGAAACTTGCCCAGCTTCGCGCCCTGCCGCAAGTCCAGCAAAACTCCCGCATGAAGTGTGTCCAGTGCTGGAGTGGGCGCACCACGTGGGGTGGTTTCCGTTTTGAATCTCTTTTCGATATCGTTAAGCCTCGCAAGACAGCACGCGCGATCAGGCTCGATTGCGCCGACAAGTGGTACGAATATATGTCGCTCGATGAGATGAAAAACCCTCACGTGCTGATGGTGCTCGACCGCGCTGGTAAACCTTTGCCCGATAAAAACGGTGCCCCCCTCCGTTTGCTCGATCCTTCAAAGTACGGTTACAAATCAGCCAAGCTCATCACCTCGATCACCTTTGTCGACGAAGGCAAAGGTTCGATGGCATGCGATATCGGCCCCTACTATTCCCCGGGTGGCGATATCCTTGCGGGCTACGACACGCCGCTGGACCTGATCCCCGAGGCCGCAAAGCCGGGCTGGAAACTCGACCCCAAATCGCGGCGTAAAATCAAAGGTGGAGAGATCACCGAGTACTAATGCTTTCTAAACGCCAATTCCTCCAGGCCGCAGGGCTCAGCGTCGCCGGCCGCATCGCAACCCACGGCGCTGAACCGAGCGAGACTGCCCGCAAAGTCATCATCGTGACCTTTGGTGGCGGAGTGCGCTACGGGGAAACTTTCTCCGGTGACGGCTTGCGTAATATCCCTCGCCTCGCAGCGCTCAAAAGCCAGGGCCGATTCTACCGGGACTGCCGCAATCTGGGCGTCCTCTCTCACTACAACTCCACCGCCTCCATCCTCACCGGTCAATGGCAACGAGTCGATGACTTCGGCTTTCAGCCTCCCTCATCGCCCACCATCTTCGAGGCCTTCCGCCAGCAGCGCAAGCCCAACCCGATGGACGCCTGGGCCATCTGCACCAACAAGAGTTTTTCGAGCATCGGCGCTGCCACCAGCGCAGGTGCCAACGTCGTACTCCCAAAGCAACTCCTTCTCGATGCCGTCAAAGATGTCGTCAAGCGCGGTGGCGGTATGGGCGTTGCTGATCGTGACAACGTACGCCGTCGCCTCGAATCGATCCTCGAAGAGGGCTATGAAGGTGTCGGCTGGACGGTCTTTAAGGGTGGCAAACAACTCGACCTCAAAGTGCGAGAGACACTCACTCACGCTCTGGTCGAGTACATCAACGGCCCCGAAGCTCCTGCCTCCGGCGACGAGCTCACCTTCTTTATTACCCGCGAGGTGATGCGCGAATTCGCGCCACGCGTGATCCTGGTCAACTTCTGGGATATGGACGTGGCACATTGGGGCAGCTACTCGCTCTACCTGCAGGCCGTCACCCGGACAGACCGCCTCACTGGAATGCTCTGGGACGAAATCCAAACGAACCCAAACTACAAAGACAAGACCAGCGTCATGATCTTGCCCGAACTAGGCCGCGATGGTGACGCCAATGCCGCCAATGGCTTTCTCAACCACCGCTCAGGCGACGCCTCCTGCCGCAATATGTGGATGCTAGCCTTAGGTGCTGGCGTTGGGCGCGGTGAGATTGAGCGCCCCGTCGCCCACATCGACATCGCTGCCACAACATCGCAAATGCTCGGTGTCAAGTTCGACTGTGCAGGCCGCCCTCTCACGGAGATTATCTAAGCCACAATGGTGTCGCCGCTGCTACAGGCGCTGATCGACAACGGCCTCTTTGACCGCATCCCCGCCAGCTTCTCCACCTTTTTCTTCGACCAGATCAAGGATTGGCAATTGCTTTTTCCGGCCGAGCATGTGTATTACGAGCGACTCTTCACCCTGGTCGACAAACTGCCACCCGAAGAATTCAACGAGCTTTTCGCTCCCCTCCGTCAGGCGGAAGCGAAGATGGGCATCACTGAAAAGACCTGGCCCCGCCGCACCTTCACCCTTGAACAGGTGGACTTTCTGAATCGCAACCAACACTACGCCGAATGGCGAGCCGCCGTCGCTCAGATCTTTTCCCGTCTCGACCCCGTGCTGAACGCTGAGATACAGCGTAAGGGCCGCCCACGGCTCTCTGTGGTCCTCTCCCCCGCAGAACTTCCCGTAGGCCCAGATCGCCTCTGGACGCGCCTGAAGGGCCGTCGCTACGCGCTCGATGCCCCCCTCGACCCGGCTCTCCATCTAGCTCCTTTGTTGGCTTCAGACAGACCCGCCCCATACGACCGTTGGCTCATCCAGGCTGGCACCGAAATTCCCGCCGCCCCCGGGATCGTCTCCCTCAGCTACGACGACCTGCTGCCCTTCCGCCAGAAGCTCACAGAAGAGGTGCAGCAAATTGTCGAAAAGGAGCAGCTCCGTGGCCCCCGCGAGCTTGGCGCACGCCTCAAGCGGTTGAAGGTTGCCCCACCGTCGAAAGACCCGGTGCTCGCCGAATTCATCCGCGCGGTCCTGCTTGCTGGCAATGGAACACTGTTGATCAACAACACCTTTGTCGAGTGGGCCAGCGTCCAGGCCATCCGGCGCGCCCGTCCGTCTGTCACAATCTCTTCTTTCGGCATCCGCAACAAGGTGAAGCCCTTTTCCTCCCTGCTCATCTACGCTGACCCTGAACAAGCCAACCCGATCCCCACTCAAATCGACACGCTTGGAACCTATGTTGATCTCGAACTGCTCTACCTCTACGTCTGGCAAGAATACGAAAAGTATGCTGAATACCAGCGCAACACGGTCCACATCTTTGGTGCTGCCGGTATGGACGAGATCCTCGTCATCGCCCCGCCCGACTTCATCTTGCCAGCCAGGCTGAACCCCGAAAAGCTGGTTGCGGCCGGCCGTGAATGGTTGCAGTGGTAATCGGCCGGATCTGCTAACCTGACACGCATGATTCGTCTCTTTCTTTTTCTTCT
>JAYSVS010000116.1:0-16127 GCA_043718395.1 Acidobacteriota bacterium | reverse complement strand
GCAGGCCTGGCTGCCTGCCGTGAAGTCTCGAGTATTCTTCGCCAAAAAGCGACCGAAGAAGAAGCTACTGAATTCAAAAGCTGGCTGGTGTCGCTAGCCCGCAAAGTGGCCGAAGCTGCCAAAGAAGGCGGCTTTCTCGGCTTCGGGGGTACTCAGGTTACCGAAGCCGAGGCTGCCGTCATTGATCAAATCGAGGTTGCACTTCGCTAAATTCCTGGTTGCGAGTTTGCTCTCTTCTCCGTATACTCATTTTTTCGCGCGGAGTTTTTCCCGCGTGCATCCGATAGAGGGTAAGAGTAGATTTCATGTTGTTCCGGGACGAAGCAGATCCTTTAGCACCGCAAAGGGAAGCAGCCATGTTTTATGGCTTGTTTTTGCGCGGCCATTCTGCCGATGACCTGCGCCGCGACATCGACGTCCCCAAGGATACTCTTCAAAAATGGCTGGGTACCCGCCGCTACGCCACCAACTTTCGCGACAATTTGAAGCGCGTTTACAGCTACCGCAAGCAGGTTCTCGCAATTTTTGACGAACTCGTGATGAACGAGAAGACTCGACAACGCCTTCAGTAATCGATAATCAAGTCAGCATGACTCTCACTTGCTATGTCGTCGATGCCTTCACTAACCAACCCTTCCACGGCAACCCAGCTGCAGTTATTCCGCTGGATGTTTGGCTCCCTGACGATTTGCTGCAGTCCATGGCTGCGGAGCACAATCTGGCCGAGACCGTGTACTTTGTGCAGACTCCCGATGGCTACGATATCCGCTGGTTTACGCCAAAGACAGAAGTGGACCTCTGCGGCCATGCCACCTTGGCCTCCGGTTTTGTGATCGAACAATTCATAGAGCCTTTGGCAACCGCAATCACATTCCATTCAAAATCAGGCCCGCTTGGGGTTGAGATTCGTGATGGAATTTATACCCTCGACTTTCCTTCCCGCCCTCCCACACCCTGCAGCCCAGATGAGCACTTGCTGGCTGGGCTCAATCTGCCGGCTAAAGAGATTCTGGCCGCTCGGGATTATTTTGCCATTTACGACACTGCCGATGAGGTGCGCCGGCTCGAGCCAGACATGTTGGCCTTGTCGAGGATCCATCGATTTGCCGTAATTGTGACTGCGCCCGGAGACGAGCCTGGGATTGATTTTGTAAGCCGCTTTTTTGCACCCGCCCAAGGCGTCCCGGAAGACCCGGTTACCGGCAGTGCTCATTCCACTTTGATTCCATACTGGGCCAAACGGCTGGGCAAGTCCGACTTGCGTGCCAGGCAGATTTCTGATCGCGGGGGCTACCTCGTCTGCGCCATGGCAGGTGACCGCGTCAAAATCGGCGGCCAGGCTGTACTCTACTCGAAAAACGAAATTTACTTGGGCAGCATCGGTTCATTCGAAAATGACTTCCACTAATCGGCTGTACAACCCCATGCGAAGCCAGCCAACCCCAAACGTGCCCCGAAGTAAAATCCCTAACCGAGGTGATCGTTCATGAGTTCGAATTTTAGAAACTTTGGCGCACTCGAAAATCAGTAGCCAGTACCGCCGCCCGTGGGCCACGTAAGGGCCTACCAGACCGCTGCAAGGAGCAACCAGAACGGAGGTCCCCTACGCATGCTGGGTCACCCTGAGTCTGGGCACCCTGAAGAAGCGTGTGAGCAACTCCGTCTTCTTCCCGATGAACTTCGACAGAGCATCGGCTATCGGCTTCGTGCCGGGGGCACCGGATCCTCTTGTGAGTGGACGCAAGTTTCATCGAAGTGTATGCTGTAAAACAAAAGGAAAACTGCGTATGACTGAGACTAAGGAACAAGAACGAACACCTAAAGTTCAACAGCTTGCCGCTGCACTTGCTCGCCTGCGTTAACGTATCGAAAACCTCGAAGACGCACGAGACTTAATGCAGCCATCAGCCGTAATGCCGACCGACCTCGCCCTGTAGGCTAGGCAAAAGACAAAGACTTCGCCGCAGCCCGGCACTTATCATTGCTACCAACTTACTGATATTCAGTATCCAGAAGGGCATCAGAATTGTGGCAGGCGTGAATTGCCTCGGCTCTGGGGGCTAACGATCTAACGAATCTGGATCTCCAGATCCTCGCCATTCGAATTGTCCCACCAGATTTGTTGGACTTTGCACGCCCGTCAAAGCGCTTGCTACCAAGAGCCTGATTCTCCACGGCACAGAAGCGCGTAGCTTCATGCACACGGGAACATTCAGCGGGGACTTCGTCGACATCAAAAAGACCAACAGCCACGAATCAGGCCGTTGAGCCGCCTATTCGTCCCGTGCTCCTGCGTCGTCTGATGCATTTTCCCCTGCTTTCCTCGAACTCGCCGATGCGAATTCATTGCTCCTGCTGGCCTTGACGGAAGCCTTCACGGTGCGGTTGCCACGCCAGTACCCGACACTGTAATCAAAATCCCAATTTTTTAAGATTAATGGCCCAAAATCAGATCGAGCAGCGCACTCCTAGTGTAAGGTCGATGATCGGATAGATACCGAAGGAGAGAGAATAATGTACCACAATGTACTTGATCGCGTAGTAGAGCTGACTGATTATACAGAGGCGGCTGTCAAAAGCGCGAAGCTCATCTCTGGCTCAGAAGCATTCAGAAAGTACGACTGGCTTAGAAAGATGCCAATAGCCAACTCGGCTGGCAATCTCCGTGGAATGGTCGTCAGCGCTCGGTGGGCGACAGTGTTTCATTTTGCCTCAGACGCCTTGAAACCCATCGAAAAAGTGGCTATCTTCGCATCACTCGTTAGCAATCTCGTTGAAGCGAAAACTGAGGTTGACAAGATACTTTCTGGGAATGACGATTGGATGATTAAAGGTGCGCGATTGTCCACGCAGGTGAGTTCTGTCTGTCTGCGAACGGCGTTTGGCGGCGTTCCGTTTGCGGGACATCTGATTTCCAAATCACTCGGTGGCTATCTACAGCTCGCCGACCGCGCTGGTATTCAGAAAGCAGGCTCCTGGAACAAAAAGCTAATGCGATTCGATCATTCTATACAAGATACTTTTCATAAAGCCACTGAAGGAGAGAATATGTACCTGTTAGTCAACAAATATCTAGTGGTTCGCTAGGCCATACTGTGATGGCAAGGATGCTGACCTTTACCGGGCTGCATGTTTTCCTGTCTCTCGAAGCGAGAAAGGAAGTACTAGGACTCCGCGCAACTTCCTTACTAATCTGCTATAGTCTCGTCAGTCAATTGTTGGCATCCACCGTCTCTGGATGCTGTCGTTAAAATTTGAAATGATTGTCAATCGTGGAGTATAAAGTGTACCTGCCCGTCTGCTTTGCTCGCCTTTTGCCTTTCGTGTTCCTTGGCGCGCACATCGCTTCTCCAGCGGTGCTCGTGATTCTCGACCATGATGGCACTTATCAGTTCCTGTCCGCCGACTTTCTCCAAGTCAACGCGAAGGATCGAATCCGCGTTTGTCAGCCTGAGCCTATTTTTACCGCCAAACAGCTTAGCCAATGCAGCTCTCAAAAACTGGCTCAGATTGAGATACTTCGCCTGGATTTTGTGCGCGGCGCATTGGTCGCGCCGTCTCCGGGGGGGGCGTTATTTGCTCTACCGGAAGGTTCTAAAGAAGGTGGATCACCCAAATCGATCTGGAAACAAGCGCAACTAACTGCAAGCACAGGGAGTGCGAAACAAGCAACTGCATTGCCAAATGGAGAAATTATCGCAATTCTCAGCGCAACGAATCCAGATCGACTTCTGGCGGACTATTTGAGCGAAGAAGCCAATTTTACGCTCGCTGCCGGGCGCAATGCCACATTACAACTTCAAGGCCGTCTGATCGCAGCCGCTACGAAGGCTATGCCGCAATCAGAAGCAATCAAATCTATCCGTGCCCGCGCAGAACTCGACCTCAAAAAAAGTGTGGATCGGGTCAATTCAGGATTGGTTGAGCTCCAGGATCTTGAGGAGATTCGGAAGCGAGTTGAACTCTCACGTCTTTTGTACCCAACCGATCCTCCCCAGATTCTAATTCGCGACCGCTTTGCCGCGCTGGAATTAAAACTTCGCCAAACTCAATCGATTCTTAAAGCTCTTGCAATCGGCGGTCAATGGGACGCCTATCTTACTCTCTATCGCGGCTTTCAACAATACGAGTTTCTCTTTCCAGAGATGCAGGATACTTTCCGGAAGGCACTCGAATCGAGCCGGGACCAGCATAAGCTCCTTGCGCAATCGAGATTTGCGTTAAAGGATTGTGGCGGAGCGCTCGCTCATTTGAGAATCGGGCTAAAACGAGACCCCGCAGATCTCCTGGCAAGAGAGCAGGCCGAGACCGCAAGAGTTTGTCTTGTCCGCGCCCCGAGAGCAGCAAAAAGATCCGCAGGCCTTGGTGTAGATGCAGAGATGGCCCCTGCAATGCGCACAAACGATTTCGTATCCAGATTTATACAGGAAGCGAAGCTGGATAGTGCCGAGAAATCACTCACGGAAGGATTGAAACTGTACCAGGACTTCCCCCCGCTCCGACTATCCGAAGCGAGGCTCCTCGAAAAAAGAAGTAAATTCCGCGAGGCGTTATCGGCGCTCGACAAGTATGATTCATTGGTTTTTTCCCAGACTCAGTGGGACGAGGGGGACAAAGCCAGGCGGGACATAGAGTTTCAGATACTCAAAGGCCGTGACGAACGCATGTCCAAGCTCAGCGCTTTCCTCAAGGCAAACCGTTTTGGGAGTGCGATGGCACTTGTGAAAGAAGGGTTGGCCTCAGACGACGAAGACCAGGATTTATTGTTCCGTGCGGCCATCCTGTCCCTGATGCTTCGGCAGCCGGTCGAGTCAAAAGCCTTTCTGACCAGGTATCTCGAAGCGTCTCAATCTCTCTCTGGAACTCCCACTCGCCGCCGTCAGGCTTTTTCCATTCTCAGCGGTTTGGAACAGCCGAAGATAGATCAAACGCAAGTAGGTACAACACATTGGCTAAGTCGCTCGCCGCTACCAGACAACATCTTGTATGATCCAGCCAGCCTTGGTTTCAATCGGCATATTGCGCGAGTCAATGGAAGTCAAAAGCAGTTCACCGAATTCCAGTGGAAAGGTGATCGCCTTGAAGCAATTCAAGTGTACGCAGAGGAAAAGCCGCCGCGGATGCTTTTGAAAACTCGTTTTGGATATGACCCTGCAACTGGCGCTGTGAGTCGAGTTTTCGACGCAACGAAAGAAGAGGCAGGCGTAAAGCCCGCAGATCCAGTGCTTGCCCGGCCACAGGTAAACAATATTTTCTCCGACGAGCCGACGTCTGCCAGTGCAAAGTCCGTGCTCGCTTCCGAGCGCCAGGCAACAGACGTAGGGAATCCGCTTTCCGGGGATGGATTCCCGATCTTACTGTCGACCAATCCAAGGCTCGACCTGCCAATCATTGAGAAGCTCACTGGCGTTCAATTGGGCTATACCGTGGCCGGGAACCGTTACTTCCATCCCTTTGTTTGGGAGAAGCCTACCGTCTTTCGTATTTCCTATGATGAATCAGGCCGTGTCAAGTACGCCTTTCCAGAAGCATCTGGAAAGGCCCCCGCTGAGATTTACGAGTTTTTATGGGCAGGCCAGCATCTCCAGCAGATTTCCTTGTACCCTCAACTTGCCGATGGCTCAGCCGATAAGACTAAAACACTTTATCGACGGTCTCTGAACTATTCAGACGGCAAACTCGTCAATGAGAAAATCGTTGGCCCTTCGGCAAAGCCTGCCTCGATTGAATACAAATATCAGGGTTCGCAACTCATCTCCGCGGAGTGCAGCGAAGATTCTACAATTGATGGCCGTGCTCGAAAAGTCATATTCGCTGTTCATTGAGGAGACAAACATGATCATGCTCTTGCGCGTTTACACATTACTTTTAGCTCCATACCTTGTGCTGGCCCAATCAACTGCTCCCCGCGATCTTGTAGTGGAGCCGTTAGCACTTCTCCTGACCGAGAAACGGCATGCCCTCATCATTGGCAATGATCGTTACCCGAAAGCCCCTTTGTTGAATGCAGGCAACGATGCCCGCTCGATTGAGCAGGCCTTAAGCGAGTTGGGATTTGAGACCTTGCTTCTTGAAAACGCTGTTCTGGAAGATCTGGATCGCGGCGTCAAGAAATTTTTGAGCCGTATCCGCCAGAACGATGTGGCATTAGTCTTCTACGCAGGCCACGGATTTCAGATCGAAGGCGAAAACTATATCGTGCCTGTCGATTTTTCCGCAGATGATATCAGCGCAGCGAAATTCTCCTCTTACCCTGCCAACAAACTACTCGACGGCATCAGCTCCCGCGATCCCAAGTTGCAGCTCATCATTCTCGATGCCTGCCGCAATAACCCCTTTGCCGTGAGCCGCAATGTCGGTGGCGGTCTTGCCATGATGGGCGCAAGCGGGAAAGGCACTTTCATTGCCTTGGCCACTGCTCCAGGAAGTACCGCCAGCGACAACCCGAATGGTGTCAATGGCCTGTTCACCACAGCGTTGCTCAAGAGCATTAAGAAAAAGGGCTTGGCTCTAACAGAGCTTTTCGACGAAGTCAAAAGAGAAGTTTCCGTCATGAGCGCGGATGCTCAGAGACCTTGGACTAATTCCGACTTCGCCGGGAAATGGTATTTCCAGCCACCTGAAAATTTTGTCCCCGAAGAAGTTGACCCGGCCACTAGCTTGCGGCTTCTCGATGAGGCTCGCAAGAGTGAAAAGAATCTGTTCCATGAAGATGCCGCCGGAATCTATGATCGGCTGGCTGTTAGAGAAAAGGATTCCGAGATCGGAAAACTAGCCACGTCAGAATCCGTATTTCTTAGGGCTCTGGTTGCCGCCAAACCATCTGCGGATGCAAAAGCGGCCGATCTTGCCGCCCAATTGCAAGCGGTATGGGAACTCCTCCCCTCACGCGCAGCCGTTGGATTGGAGTCTTCGAACAACTATCTGATTGCCGGAATGCTACCTCAGGCAATCAGTATCTTGTCCCGGCTTCGCGGAGCCGATCAGGACATAGCGTTTCGTTCTACGGAGATGCTGCAGGAACTTGCCCATACTTTCCCTCAAGCGGCCGAAGTATTAGCTGCGCCGTTCAAAACTCTTCCCGTTGACCCAATGATGGCCAAGCCCACAAGCCGCTTCGAAGGCATGGGCGAGAAACTGAAGCAGGCTTCAGAACTCAAGCGGAAAAGCGAGGCGCTCGAATCGCAATCTCTCGTGCCACTCAGCGGAGTAATCAGTTCGCTCCCACCGCCTTCTACCGAGGGTTGGCTACTGCGGCTCGAAACCCTGAAATCGACTCCACCCAGGGAGCCTACTTCGCCTGCAATACCCACAGCAGCGGCTACGCCAGAGGCCAAGCCCATGCCCAAAAAGTCATTGACCTTGATCCTCGTCGAATTTCAATCGAAGCCTCCGGGTGCCTTGGTTTCGGCTGGCGAAAAAGGTATCCTCAATTGCCAGACCCCCTGTACATTGGATCTGCCACCGGGCAATCAGTCCGTCACGCTTTCTCTGGATGGACACCGCATTGCTTCAAGAACCTGGGAAGTCAGCAAATCCGAGGCACTGGTGGCGATTGAACTGGATCCGCAGCAAGGGAACGTAACTTTAGCCACGACACCAGCCCAGGCACAGGTGGAACTGGATGGCAAGCTACTTTCAAACCATACTCCAACCACTCTGGCGCTACCTCCAGGCGACTACGCTGTAAGCTTTTGGGACGGGAAAATTCGAGTCAAGCAGCTTCAGAAGTTCAGTCTCAAAGATGGCGAAACAGTTCCCGTCACAATTAAGAGCCAATAAGTGGTTGGATCACTTTTCCTGAATTCAGCTTCGGGCTGTTTCCCCTAATTCCAAAAATTGAAATTAATCAGAAAGGCAAGCTTTACTGTTGAGAAATATTCACTTCGACAGTTTACTTGAGATCTCAAAACCATGACTTCTAATATTGTTTTTGTAGGAATTGATGGAACTGGCGATTCCAACGATGCAGCGTATGCTGAAGCGTTTACTTGGAGCTACGTTAAGGCAATACACGACCGCATTCCTGCACAGGATAAATTGTATCTTCGAGGACCTGCACTTTTGGGAACCGCTACTACGAGCTTGGCGGTCCGGGCAGTTGAAAGGGTTACGTTGGCTATATCCAATTACAATAAATCGGATAGCTTACAGTTCCGACATGCGCTTACTACACCTACGTCTTTACTCAGAAAACCGCTACCAGTTGACTCATTAGGTGAATGGCCACCTCGTCTAAAGGTCTGCCTAGCCGGGTACAGCCGTGGAGGTGCCGCAGTGGTTTTTGCCGCAAAGAAACTAGAAGAAATGTCAATTGTAGTGGACTACCTCATTCTGTTTGATGCAGTCGACCGTTCACCCATGCCTTGTGATTCGTTCATTCCCGCGAATGTCCGCCAGGTATGGCACGCAATGCGTCACCCCGACGCTGGTAGCAGAGAGATATTTGGGAATACCGCAACGAGCCCGAAGGCCGGGACCCAATACGACAAGTTCGAATGTATGACGACTCATGGGGGAATGGGAGGAACGCCGTGGTGTACAAGCCCCGCCATAAAGAAGGACTTTCAACGCGTCAACGGGCAAGCATCTCCGAAATGGAAGGAAGAGATTTCCGAAGTTGATCACAAGCCTAGCCGCTTCCCTTCCAACTTCGAAGATGTTCGTGCCACAACGGCGGTCCATGGTTTTGCTGGCCCATCCGTATGGCGTTCGACTGGGCTCGATTTACGAATGGCCAACACAACGCCGGCTTATTCTGCTGGCCCATCCGTAGCTCAGCAAGTCGCGAAAATGATCAACAAGACGAACCTGACTTTCGAGCAGGATTTGGATGGGTCGCAGTTGGCGTGGAAATGGATGGTTTCAAAACTCGGCGGCTTAGGGATTGGACATAGTTGGCCGTTGGCAGACGTGCGAGGCCAACTGGAGAATGGTAACTTGACGCGTCGTAAATAGTTTGGCGTAAACCTCATCTCTTTGCTCGCTCTCGGGTGCCCTGGCAAACCGCTTGGGCATGTCAATCGTTTTGGACTTGTGGACAGATCAAACACTTGAGGTTCTACGTGCGTCCCATCGCGAACTCGTTACTTACTTCTCCTCGTGGCAGGTCGTACACTCATTTCGGGCCTTTCTTTCGGAGTGACAGGCCATGCACGTACGCATACTTAGCTCCACCTCTTTGGTGATCACGTCGCGTTCACGCACAGGTCCGTGGCAGGACTCACATGTGGTGCCTGCTTTTGTGTGCACACGGTGACTGAAATAAACGAACGCCGGGATTTGGTATACGCGAACCCACGGTATCGGCTTCTTCTCCCGCGCGGCGGCAGCCAGCGTCTGTATGTGCGGGCTGCCGGTCTTTACCGCCTGGTGACAGCTCATACAAAAACTCTCTCCGGGCAGCCCCATCGACTCACCCGGATCCGTGTTTTTGTGGCATGAGTTGCACTTGAGCCCCATCGCCAGATGTTTTTTGTGGCTGTACGGAATCGGTTGCTCAACTGCGTACAGCCTGATCGCCAAGAGCACAAAAATCAGCGTCTTCATTGAATTCAGCAACAACCTTGGCACTTCAATCCGGTCACTTGGGGGTTACGTGAATCATGGCACCAGGATTGGCGTCTTCCAGAAGCCACAATGAACCATCGGGGCCTTCTGCAATATCGCGAATCCGCTTGCCAACCGCCCAGCGCTCTGCCGTCCTGGCACCGCCCTTGCCGTCAAATAGAATCCGATTAAGCGACATGCTTCCCATCCCGCTGACGAAGCCGCTGCCGTCCCATTGCGGGAAGATCTTCTTGCCGCGATAGAACATCAGGTTTCCCGGCGCGATGACTGGAGTCCAATAGAGAACCGGTTTGGCGAACTCCGGACGCGAGTCATGACTCGGAATCGGCACCTCGTTGTAGTTCTTGCCGAAGGAAACCAGCGGCCAACCGTAGTTCTTGCCCTTCTCAATGAGATTCAACTCATCCCCTCCACTGGGGCCATGTTCGACTTCCCACAATTCGCCAGTGGGCGAAAACGCCAGGCCGTACGGAGCGCGGAAACCAGTGGCCCACGTTTCGGCCAGCGTCCGGTTGGGGCCCGGAAAGGTATAGGTGCTGACCGCTTTCGCGGTCTTGGCCAATTCCGTGTCACGGGGAGGATCGATCAAGGCAATTGTCGTCTCGCCGGCTTTGCCGAAGCCGGGATTGTCAGGAGCAGGCTTACCGTCCAGCGTCAGGCGCAGGATCTTGCCCACAGGCTGGTTCGGGTCCTGGGCCGGAGTCATGCGCTGGCGGTCGCCAACGGATAGGAACAGATACTTGCCATCGGGTGAGAAGGCGATCTGCCCGCCCGCCTGGCCCCCTTTGCCTCGTGGCATCTGGCGCCACAGCACCTCAAAATTTTCGAGTCTGGGAATACGTCCCAAGTTCAGCTTGGCTCGAGCCAAGGCCTGGCCCCCGCCATAGTCGCCCGGCTCGATGTAGGTCACGTAGACGCTTTGGTCAGTAGCATAATTGGGCGAGACGTAGATACCGAGCATGCCGTTCTGGCCTTGCCAGTAGACAGCGGGAGTACCGCCCAATGGGGCGATCTTTTCTCCCTCAGCAGACACTAGCCAAATCGGGCCGATTTTCTCGGTCACCAGCATCCTGCCATCCGGCAGAAAGGCAATCCGCCATGGCAAGCCAAAGGTAGCCGTGGTGGTCATCTTGAAGGGAAGTGAGGCTTCAGGTTTCTGTTGGCCTAAGTTAACCTGCGCCCAAGCCGTCGTTGCGCAGATGAAAAGCAGTGCTTTCGCTATTGTCGTCGTCATCTTCTAATTCTCCCTCAAAAAACATCATCTGATAAAAAGCTCGTTCATGTTCATCTTGTTTCGAACAAGACTTTCACTTGCATTGCAGCATCGGCCTACATAAAGTAGTCAGGGTATGAGCTCAACAACAAGACCAAACCGTAGGCAAATGCTGGAGTTGTGTATCTCGCGTGGATTCCTGATTGGCGGTGCGGCCACTGCTCTGTCGCAGAAGAAGTTGTTGTCGTATTGGGAGGCGGCTGAAGAGCAGGCGCACAAACCGACCTCGGCTGAGGTCTTGGGCCCCTTCTTTCGCAAAGGTGCTCCCGATCAGCGCGCGCTGCGTGCTCCTGGTGACCCTGGCTTTCCACTAAAGGTGAGTGGCCGGGTGATCAATACCAAGGGCCAGCTTGTCGAAGGAGCAAAGGTCGATCTCTGGCATGCCGATCATGGCGGCCTTTACGACACCAAGGGCTACAAGTACCGTGCCAAGCTGTCTCCAGATGCCAAGGGTGTTTATGGCGTCGACACCGTGATGCCCGGACATTATGCTGATCGTCCCGCGCAACACATCCATTACCTGATCACAGCACCTGGGCACAAGACTCTCATCACGCAGGCTTACTTTGCCACTGACCCGTTCTATGAAGGCAACCCAGATAAGAATTGGAATAAGATTGCCGAAAACCGGGAACTAGTGCTGCCGGTGAAGCTGTTCGAAGGTGGAGCTACGGCGGCGCAGCCGGCACATGCCGAAATCATTTTTGACATCGTGCTTGAGAAGGTCTAAGTCATGACCAGAACCTTGTTGCTTGCCGCGCTGGTGTTGAATATAGCTGGTGCTGACAAAACCTTGATCTCGGAGTCGGCTCCCCAATCGATCTATTTCTCGAAAGACGGAAAGTCGGTCACAAGCAGATGCCGGGATGGGCATGTCCGGACTTGGGAGTTGGCCTCGGGCAAGCTGCTGTCAGACAGGAAGTCTGGACCGCGTGCAGTGCTGTTGTCCACTGATCTGATGATAGAAGCCAATGAAGAAACCAAGTCGATGAAGATTTGGGATCTGAGTGCGGACCGTCAGTTGCAGTTGCTCAACGGGGCTCCCACCAGTACGATGACGCTTTCAAATGACCGGCGGTTTGTTGCTACATCGAACCCGAAGGAGCGCACAGTACGTATCTGGAATCTTGATAGTGGCAAGCAGAAGCATAGCCTGCCGGACGGGATCGGCGGGGCGGCAGGGCTTACTTTTTCGCCTGATGGAGAGACGGTTGTCAGCGCCAATTATGACAACGATATTCGTGTGTGGAAGACGCAGTCAGGGGAACTGGTTCGCAAGGTAGAGGACATGACTGGTGCGATGTTCGCGTCAGCGTTCACCCCAGACGGCAAGCAGTTGATCATGGCTGGTCTTGATGAAACCGTTTATGTCTGGGACGCCAAGTCCTTTGCATTGAATCGCAAGCTCAAAGGACATGGTGAGACGATCGCTTCCCTGGCTATTTCGCCGGATGGGCGGACGCTGGTTACCGGTGGATTTGATGTGATCACCCTGAAGAATCCGGTGAAGTTGGCAGTTTGGGATTTGGCGGCGGGAAAGATCGTGAAGACGATTGCAGCGCCTCATCGTGTGGCGCGGGTTGCCTTTTCGCCTGATGGTAAGTGGGTGGCGTTTCTTACCGGGGATAAGGAAATCTCGCTGGTGAATGTGGCTGGGGCGAAGTAGCACCCGCGATAAGTCTGGTTTAAAGCAGGAATGCCGCTGGTGACAGTGGCATTCCTGTTTTGCGATGCGGAGGATTGGCTATTGGCAGTGCTACTTGGCGCATGCACCAGCGTTAGCGATAAGACCAGCAAACGGCATGTTGAGCAATCCGTTGATCTGGATATCGTCAACATCCCAGCCAGGGGCTCCGGTGGATTCATCGGCACCGATGCGGAAGCGGATACGAATATCCTTGTTCGCGAAAGCGGTGCCGAGATTCAGAACTACCGGCGTGAAGTTTGGCCAACTGGACAAACGATTCACGAAGGCTGGGCGGGAAGCGCCGATAGGGGCCGCTGTGATGCCATTAGTGCTGCCATTGTAGGCAGAAGTTCCGATGTCGGTCCAGGTAGCGCCGCCATCAGCGCTAGCCTCGATCACGCCACCATCCCAGCCTGTGGGTTCAAAGGCAAAGCGGTGGCTGAAGGTGATTGAGAGCGGCCCGCTGCCCACGCGGAGCAAGGGCGAGAGTAGGATTTGCTGATCGGGGAGCCCTGGCCTTTGATCGTCGCGCTGGCCGTTGTTGTTGGGTCCCCACCAGACCGTGTTCAGTGGTGAGAGCGGGCGCCTTTGCCAGGTGAGGATGTTGGGACTCGAGACGGAGCCAATAGCATTCCAGCCGGAGAGGGATGACTCGGCCGTTTCCACTGCGGAAACTCCAGCCTTGTCGTCGTAGTTCAGCCGTTTGGTGGACGTGACGGTGAGAGGACCAGTTAAACCGAGTTCGGGTGCAGAGATCTTGACGGTGAAATCGGAGGTATCGATGCCGGTGGCCCCGTTGAGGGCGATGCGGATTGACCCTGCGCGATCGTTGAGTGCCTGAACGGGGGGGAGATTCGCCAAATTGCCACCAGGGAAGGTGACGAGAGGATTGCTGGAGGTGAGCTCTGCTGAAACGTGGTTGACGGTGTTGGGCCCCCAGTTTTTTAAGGTGAGAGTAAGCAAAGCGCTTTCACCGTTGTCGAGAATGCCGTCGCGATCACAAGTGTCACCGGTTACGATGGCACTCAGGAGTTCGAGTTGCGAAACTTCCCAGATGCCGCGGCCATAAGTGGCGATGCGCATGAAGCTGCCGTTGGGAGGCATGTAAATGTCGTTTACCAGAACGGTGGGTAAGGCGTTGCCGTAGGGATTCCAATTGGCACCACCGTCGGTGGTGGAGTAGATGCCGACGTCAGTAGCGGCATAGATTGTGTTGCGTGAGGCGTCTCTGGGATCGAAGTAGACTCGCGCCACAGGGAGATCCGGGAGGCCGGTTTGACTAACGGTGAAGGTGGCAGTCGCCCAGCTTGCAGCAGGACTGGCAATCGACGCCTTGATCACGCGAATCGCTCCGGTAGCCTGGGCCACTGAAGTGATCCAGATATTCTGATTGTCCTGCCAGTTGACGCTATTGACGAAGCCCTGGTAGCCGGGAACCAAGGAGACGAGGTTGAGGTCAGCCCAGGTGGCGCCGCCATCGGTGGTGATGTCGAGGAAACCGCCTGCAGCGCCAAGGGCGATCCGGTTGAGATCGAGCGGACTGACGCTAAGGTTGTGGGTACTGGAGCGGAATCGGCGTGCTGCAGGAAGGCCTGTGGAAGTAGGAGCCGTAGCCGAGGCCAGGCGAATCCAGGAGAGGCCTCCATTGTTTGAGCGCCAAACACGCGAGGCGGTGAAGTGGAAGAATACGCGACCAGTGGGGTCAAGCCCGGTTGGAGCAGGCACTATCGCTGTAGCAAAGCCGGCGCCAGCAGTATCGCTCAGGCCGGCGGTTGCCCCTACCCAATTCTGGAAGACGATGGGTGGCGTGTTGCTGAGATTGGTTCGCAAACCGGAGCCTTGTGAGCTTCCGAGAACGGTGTTGGTGCTGTCAGCGCTGTAGGCCGCACCCAGGCCATCGCCCCCGATCACCTGGTTGTGAATTGTGCTGTTGCCGATTCTGAGACGAGTGCCGTTGTCCTGCAGGCCGCCGATCACCAGGTCTGGAAATTTGCCGTTGCCGGAAACCGTGTAGTAGAGGTGTGTCACCAGGCCGTTGTTCTTATCGCTGCTAAAGGTGACGCCATCGTCTTCGCTCGTGTTCAAGCCTCCGTCGTTTCCGAGAATGATGGTTGGCTTGCCGGTAAGCTTGAATGCACCGGCGTGGAAATCGGCGTGGGCATAAGGAAGAGTCGGCACATGGCTTGGGAGCCACCAGGTCTTGAGGGTCCAAGTGACGCCTCCGTTGGTGGACTGAGCCGAGGCGAGGTTGCCACCGATCCAAACCGTGTTACGCGCCGGGTCGCGCGGGTCGACCAGCACCATCTGGTTGTACCAGCACTGGCTCTGACAGATATTCATGTTTGGCATGGCGCCCAGGACGGGGTTGGTGGGAATCTTTGTGGCGTTGACGCCGTTGGCGACCCAGGTCTGACCGCCGTCAGAAGATTTGTAAATGTCCCGCAAGGCAGACTCGGTGATGGTGCTTGAGTAGGCATAGACGACGCTGTCGCCGGGAAGCCCGATGCCGAGAGTGGTGCGGCCATTGTTGTTGAAGATATTGCCAGCGTTACTGATCGGTGCCCAAGTGGCTCCTTTGTCGGTGGAAAGATACAGGATGGTTGCCTGCCCGCAAAAAAGGCCGACCGCTATGGCTGGGCAAGGCTGGGCTGAAGCGAGCCAACCTGCGCTGGTGCGCTCGATGCTCCAGACGGATTGGCCGTTAAAAGCGGCGATGGGCGAGTAGGTGAGTCCCTGATCGGCCGAACGGAAGAGGCCATTGTCGGTGGCTACGAGCACGATATCGCTGCCAGTGGTGGTGTCGACCTTGACGTCACGGACGGAGACGGCATTTCCGAGTTCGATGATGGGATCCCAGGTTACGCCTCCGTTTCGCGATTTGACCATGGCACCGCCGACCAGGATCTGGTCATAGGGATCTCCGAGCCCGAGATAGAGGTTGTTTGGGTTGATGCCGAAGGCGACGGAGCCGCCGCCGGTGGTGGGCAGATCGTCGGTGAGAGCTTGCCACTCGGCATCGGGCGATGCCCAGTTGTTGGTGCGCCACAAGCCGCCGCCGGAGGTGAGGAGATAGACAATCCTGGCGTTGGTGGGGTGAGGCAGTACGGTGCGGGCGCGACCGCTGTCGCGGACGTGACCAGTGAAAGAGCCATTCTGTGCGAAGTCAGCACCGGTGGGGCCGATGTTGACCCACTTTGGGCCCGGGCCGTTCTTCTTGTTGAGGTGGCGAGCACCTTCCTTAAGGGCGTTCGAGCGAAAGGCCGGAGTGACCATTCCCCAGGCTTGGCGCTGCCACTCGAGGCGGTTGGTCGGCTTGTCGGATTCTTCTCCACGGTCCCGGACGTTGGGATCCTTTTCGAGGATTGGCAGACCAGGCGTTTCGTCGGGAATGGGAATTTGGGCCAGTGCGGCCGGCGCGAGAGTGAATGCAATCGCCAGTGAAGCAGCGCGAGCGATCAAGAGATGGTTCATGAGGGCCTCCTTTAAGGCGGACGGTTTTCCAGAGTCCCTAACCCAAATCGCGGTGAGATACACCACATCATTTGGACAGTAAGTTATTTGCCCTGAGATAGTGGAATAGCCTACTCAACAGGTTGG
>JAYSVS010000115.1:0-45628 GCA_043718395.1 Acidobacteriota bacterium | reverse complement strand
TGGTGCCATACCGCCGCCCCCACCACCCAGAAAAGGACTGATCAAATCAATCTTGAAAACAAAGCTCAAGATCCCCAGCACAACTAGTCCGCCGATTCCGACTCGCATGCCGCCAAAGCCACCTCCACCTAGTCCCCTGGGCGCACCGCCTCCGCCCTCATCTCTGCGGTCTTCGACGTCTTCGCTCTGATGGCCTTGATCCCAACGCATGCTTAAATCCTAAACCATTTTTCGCGCCAGCGAGAGCCCTCATTGATATGCTGAATTGGCTATGTCGAACGTTTTCCCCAAGCTCCATAACGCCATGTGGCCAGGCCTCGTCGGCAAGGGTCCTGATTCCGAACCACCGATTGATCTCGATACCATGCTCGATCTGACGGCCAAGGCCGAAGTGAACGGCACTCGCTTTGACGGTGTTGACCTTTTCCTGTGCGCACCCCACACCAGTATCGATTCTGACGAGTCTGAGATCCAGGCTCTGGCTGACAAAATCGCCGTCAAAGGCCTCGCCGTCGGCAGCGTCGTCGCACCCGTCTGGCCTCCTGCCGGCGGTGGCTCAGCCATGGGCAGCGAAGACGAACGCAAGGCTTTTCTCAGCAGTGTCCGCAAGGCCTGCCACATCGCCTCGCGCCTCCGCCAGATCGGCATTCGCCCTCACGGCATCGTTCGGATTGACTCCGCTAGCTCGCCTCACGATTGGGCCTTAGACCCAGCCGGCAACCAGAAGAAGATCGCCCATACCTTCAAAGAAGCAGCGACAATCGCCAAAGGTTTTGGCGAGCGCCTCGCCGCCGAGGGCGAGATCTGTTGGGGCGGCATGCATAGCTGGAAGTACATGCAAGAACTTCTCGAACTCACGGGCGAACCCGAAACCGTTGGCTTCCAAGCCGACATGGCTCACACACTGCTCTACACGATGGGCTACAACGCTCCCGAGCATCGCCTTCTTCCCGGGAACTACGATTGGTCCGACCGCAAGCCCCTCGAATCCGCTCTAACCCAGATGACTACTGCCCTGCGGCCATGGACCTTCGATTTCCACGTGGCCCAAAATGACGCCACCGTCAAAGGCTCTGGCACTCACGATAAAACAGGCCGGCACTGCCTTCCAACCGACCCCAACGGCAAACTCAACGTTGCCCACGACGCTGGCTACTGGCTCCGTGACGCTCAAGGCAATCTAACCAAGGCTACCCGTCACATCTGCTGGGACGGCTGCATGTTCACCAACGAAACTCTGATGCAGCAGGATACCTGGAACAGCATTCTCGCCACCATGATCCAGGTGCGCGAAGCTCACGGCTGGTCCGAATAAATTAACATGGCAAAGAAACCTCTCAACATTGGCATGGTCGGCTACGGCTTCATGGGCCGCGCTCATTCCAATGCCTTCCGCAAAGCCGGAAATTTCTTCCCTCTCGACTACGAAATCGTGCTCAAAGCCGCCTGCGCCCGCAGCGCCGATAAGGCCCAATCCTTCGCCTCCAACTGGGGCTACGAATCGATTGAGACCGACTGGCGCAAGCTCATGGACCGCAAAGACATCGACGTCATCGATATCGCCAGCCCTAACGACACTCACAAAGAAATCGCCCTCGCCGCCGCAGCAGCAGGCAAGATGATCCTTTGCGAAAAGCCGCTCGGACGCAACGCCATCGAGTCTGAAGAAATGGTTGCGGCCGTCGAAGCAGCCAAGGTAAAGAACATGGTCTGGTACAACTACCGCCGCGTTCCCGCGGTCACCATGGCCAAGCAGTTGATTGATGAGGGCCGCCTCGGTCGCATCTTCCATTACCGCGCCAAGTTCCTTCAGGATTGGACCATCAACGCCGATCTGCCCCAAGGCGGCGCTGCCCTCTGGCGTCTCGACGTCGATGTCGCCGGCTCCGGCGTCACGGGCGACCTGCTCGCCCATTGCATCGATACCGCGATGTGGCTTAACGGGCCCATCGTCGAAGTCTCTGCTCTAACCGAAACCTTCGTCAAAGAGCGCATGCACAACCTGACGGGCAAAGTCGAAAAGGTGGGCATCGACGATGCCAGCCTCTTCCTGGCCCGCTTCGCCAACGGTTCGCTAGCCACCTTCGAAGCCACAAGGTACGCCCGTGGCCACAAGGCGCTCTACACACTCGAAATCAATGGCGAAAAAGCATCGATTTCCTGGGATCTCCACGACCTCCATCGCCTCCAATATTTCGACCACACCGACGAAGGCAAGCTTCGTGCCTGGCGCAATATACACGTCTCTGACAGCGACCAACCCTATATGAAAAACTGGTGGGTTCCAGGTCTGCAAATCGGCTATGAGCATAGCTTCGTCCATCAGGTTGCAGACTTCGTCACTGGCCTGGGGCAGGGCACTGCTCTTAGTCCATCTTTCCGTGAAGCTCTTCAAACTGACTACGTCACCGACGCCGTCCTGAAGAGCGCCCGCGAACACAACTGGCAAGCGGTAAAGTCCAGCTAAGTAAGATTAGGGCTTCTCATTCGCCGCTGAATCGGTTACTGTGTTTCTCATGAGAGTTGGACGCATCGCATCTACAATTTTGTTGTTGTGTATTCTCTGCCCGGCCCAGGATGCAGATACTTACGAATACGGCGGGGCCTATCTAACCTCGCAACAACGCGAAGGCCGCAATACATGGTATTTCTGGACCGGTGGCGGTGAGAAGTTCTGGCGTCAAGTGGCGAAAATTACGCACGGAATTACAGATTTATTGCAATATGTCGACTCACGCCGCCGGCCAGAGCGATTCAAGTTGATGGGTGTGCTTAATGATCCCGATTGCACCGCTGCTACTGGACCGGATGAATATGGTCTGTGGATGGACAAGTGCAAGGCCGTTGATATTCCGGGCATCCCCAGCCAGTCGTCCGGAATCGTTGGCCTGCGCAAGTTTCCCAATCCAAAGTTCGACAAGTTTGTCTGGGACGTCAAGAAGTACATGGCAGACCCGGCAACCATCGAGCCGCCTTATCTGATCGGGATGACATGCGGTTTTTGCCACATTGGATTCAATCCCTTAAATCCGCCCAAAAACGTCGAGGCTCCACTCTGGGCCAATTTCTCTCCGGCGATTGGCAACCAATACTTCAAAGAAGGGACGTTGTTTGGAATCAAGCTTCCGCCTGAAGACTTCCGCTGGCATGTGGCCAATCGCCAGCCTCCCGGCACATCAGATACTTCCCGATTCGCTACTGATCACATTTTTAATCCGAATGCCATCAACTCGATTGTGAATCTCGAAAATCGGCCGGCCCACGCCGAGATCATGGCCGACGGCAGCACTCGCCATGTCCACCACATTCTAAAAGATGGCGCGGACTCCATCGGTACCGCAGGTGCTTCTCTTCGGGTTTACGTCAACATTGGCATGTGTTCCGATTACTGGACTACCCTGCACGACCCGATCTCGGGAACAAAGATTGCGCAGAAGCCCTTTCAGATCGTACTGGCCCGCAAGGATTGTGCCGATTGGCGCGCCACAGAAGCTCTGATGGCCGGGGCGGAATCATTTCTCAAGACCATCAAGCCTGCCCGTTTGCAAGACTTGCCTCAAGGGGCGCAGTATTTGTCAAAAGACGCCGATGTGCTGCGCCGGGGTGCTCTCGCCTTTGCAGATCGATGCGCGAACTGCCACTCCAGTAAGCAGCCTCCTGATGCTGTAACTTCTGAGGAAGCTCGAAAGGCCTGGTTCCGCGAAGCGGTTCAGCGCCCGGATTTTCTTGAGGGCAACTTCCTCTCCAATGACAAGCGCTACTCAGTGGCCCAGATCGGCACCAACATGGGACGCGCGCTCGCGACCAATGCACTCCAGGGCCGCGTCTGGGAGGAGTTCTCGTCGAAAACGTACAAAGACCAGCCAGCCTCTGCCCCTCTAAAGAATCTGTACAACCCTATTCGCCCAAGCAAGCCAATTACCTTCCAGCCACCTGCCGGCGGGCGCGGCTACTACCGCGTTCCAACACTGGCCGGTGTGTGGGCCTCGGCACCTTACTTCCACAATAATGCGCTAGGAACTTTCAATGGAGACCCGGCGATCGATGGACGGCTGGCTGCTTACAACGACGCCATGGAGAAATTGCTCTGGCCGGATAAGCGCTTGGGCATCAAGTCGGTCTGGACTACAACAATCGATAGCGCTGTACCGCTTGAGAGTGGCTACAAGCTAAAGATCAAGAAAGACACTCCCGTAAATCTCATAGCAAACATAAACGCTCCTGAACTGCAGCTTCTGCGCAACGATAATTTCTTCACGCGATTCATCGGCAGATTGATCGGCAAAGGCCTGCTCAACAATGTGCTGCTCAGAAACAACCTCTCTCCCGATTTCGTTGTGGATCGCGGGCACACATTTGCCATGGATCTCAGCGAGGCCGACAAGCGTGCACTGATCGAGTACGTCCGAACATTCTGAACCTAAGGAGCCAATGCCATGGCAGATCTCATCTTCGAGCCACTCTCGTTTCGTAGTCTGAAGCTCAAGAATCGGCTCATCAGGTCGAATATCTCAGGACGGTTCGATAACTATGATGGGTCGGGAAACCCGGCGCGCATCAACTGGGAGACTCGCTTTGCCCGCGGTGGCGTCGGCGCAATTATTTCCTCTTTCGTGCCAGTTCACGGCCGTGGTCGAATATTGCCGAACTATGCCATGATCGACGCCGATGACAAGATTCCATTCTGGCGGGAAGTGGGCAAACAAGTTCATGATCACGACTGCAAGTTCATCCTGCAGCTAAGCCACGGCGGAAGGCAGAGAGACATTCAGGGGATCGAATATCCAGAGAGTTGGAGCTCGACAGCCAAGCCCGATGGCCTGCATGGTTTTCAAGCCAAGGCGATGACCGGGCAGCAAATCTCCGAAGTCGTTCAACAATTTGGACAGGCGGCCGTGCGCGCTCAAACTGCTGGCCTCGACGGGGTCGAACTGCACGGGGCAAACGGATATTTGATCACCCAGTTTCTGAGTTCAGCGATCAATGATCGCACAGATGGATATGGCGGTTCTCTAGAAAACCGGGCCCGCTTTCTGCTCGAAATTGTGAAGTCGATTCGCCTCCGTTGCGGGCGTGACTTTCATCTGCAGATGAAGATCAGCGCGACTGAAAACAACAACGCCATGTCGCTTACCGAGCCCCGGGGCAACACCATTCAGGACGCGGTTCAGGTCTGCAAATGGCTTGAGGCAGAAGGCGTCGATGCCATCCATGTATCCAATGGCAGCTTCTTCCCTCACCCGCGCAATCCCGCAGGCGATCTCCCAATAGAAGACTTCGTCCGCGTCTACGATTCGATGATTTCCAGCGGAAGCAATACCTTTCGTAACTTCCTGCTCCTGCGCAACGACGTGACCGGCAAGATCTTTCACGATCAATGGATCAAGGAGCGTGGCAACGTAATCGAAGGCCTCAATCTGCCGGACTCAAATGCCATCAAGCTGGCCCTAACCATCCCTGTGATCTGTACGGGAGGCTTCCAGACGGCCTCCATCATCCGGGATGCCATCAGCTCAGGACAGTGCGATGCCGTAAGCATTGCCAGACCTCTCATCGCCAACCCCGATCTTCCAAAGCTTTTTGCGCAAGGCCTTGATCGTCCTCCAGTGCCATGCACCTACTGCAACAAGTGTCTGGTCAATGTGGTGGAGAATCCAATCGGCTGTTACGACTTGACCCGCTTTACAACCCGCGAAGCAATGGTGCGCGAGATCATGTCTGTTTTCGATCCAGCACCATACACTTAAGTATGAAAGCTGCCTTAGTCGCGAGGCCGCATCGATAGGAATGCTTCTTAGTGGGGTTCTGAATCCGGAGAAATGATCGTAAGCAGGGCAAAGTGAGCTGAGGGCTCAAAACCCATTTGGGCATAGAGCGGCTTGCCAGCCTCTGAGGCGTGCAGGGTAATGCGGGAACTACCCATTAGCGGGATGGCGGCGTCTACCACTTGACGAATGCATGCTTCGGCATAGCCTTTGCCCCGGTGGTCGGCATGTGTGGCAACCAGGGCGATGTAGATCGTGCCGCCAACAGGCAGCGCCGCAGAAGATGTTACCGGCTGGCCATCAAGGTAACCTACCATTGCGATGCAGTCATCCTGCCAGATATGCAGATTGCAGATGGGATTAAAAAGTTCGTTAGGCATGACATATGCCTGTGCATTGGTATGAGCCAGATCCGTCGCGGTTTGGATGTCAACGACGGGTCGCCAATCGAGCGTGGGCAACGGACGGCGAGGCGCAAGCAGAGCGTCGGCCTCCATGCCCGTTAAAGTCATTATGGAGGCCATGGAGTGGGCTTCCGCGATTGCCTCCCAGCCCTCCGGCAACTCATCCGTGTACAAGGCGTGCAACCAGCCGTAAGGGCAAGCTGCGCCCTCGCTGATTGCTCTTGCAAGAGCTTGATCGAGCGTCGAAAGGTCTCGCATCGGCCCGTCGTACATCGATATGTTGAGGAAAGACAGCGGCGTATTGCTAAAGCAGTTGGCAAGGCCGTTTTCATGAATAAGGGTGGAGCCCGGCAGCCGCCCGGCCATCAACTTCCAGGCATCAATGAAGTAGGCGATTGAATTTTTGTTTCCGCTCATGACAGAATTCCAACCTACCATCTACGCGAGCAGATCTTTAACGACGTTGCCGAAAACATCGGTCAGGCGCATGTCGCGGCCACTATATCGGAAGGTAAGCTTCAGGTGGTCCAGGCCGAGCAGGTGGAGCATGGTGGCGTGCAGGTCGTGCAGGTGTACCTTGTTCTCTACAGCAAAGTAACCATACTCGTCAGTGGCACCATGCACATAGCCGGGCTTGCTGCCGCCTCCGGCCATCCACATCGTGTAGCCAAATGGATTGTGATCTCGGCCAATCTGTGTGGTGTCTCCGTTATCGGGAAATTGGGCGCACGGAGTGCGGCCAAATTCACCACCCCAAATGACAAGCGTGTCGCGCAATAAACCTCTCGCCTTCAAATCTTTCAGCAATCCAGCAATGGGTTTATCGGTAGATTGCGCATTGATACGGTGACCCTTCTCAAGATTAGAATGCTGATCCCAGCGGTCCAGCCCTTTGCGGAACGGCGTGAGCAGTTCAATGAAGCGGACACCTTTCTCAACCAGCCGCCGCGCTGTAAGGCAGCTTTTGCCAAACTCTGCAGTGATCTCTTCGTCCAGGCCATACAGCTTGCGGGTCGCCTCGGTTTCACTTGAAATATCGAGCAACTCAGGTACTGCACTCTGCATCCGGAACGCCATGTCGTAGTTTTGAATCGTTGCTTCGATTTCGCTTACTGCACCGAAGCGAGCCAATACACCCTGATTGAGTTTGGCGAGGAGCCTGAGTTTGTCTTGCTGCTCCTGAGCGGTCTTGTTGATCGGCTTAAGGTCTGCGATGGGATGCTCGCCTCGGCGAAAGAGCGTCGCTTGATAAGAAGCTGGCAGAAATCCAGCACCAAAGCAATCGATGCCTCCAGGAGGCACAAGTCCGTTGTCAAGCACGATAAATCCGGGCAGGTTTTCGCTTTCACTTCCTAGTCCGTAGTTAGCCCAGGCACCCATGCTGGGGCGGCCCTGAAAGCCAGAACCAGAATGCAGAAAGTAGTTGGCGGCCGTGTGTTCACTGTGGTCTGCCACCATCGAACGGATGATGGCCATGTCGTCAACGCAGGTGGCAATGTGAGGAAAAAGTTCGCTAACAGGCGTGCCGGATTGGCCGTACTGTTTGAACTCGTAGGGGGATCCGTATATCTTGTCCGTGATGTTAAAAACTGTAGTGGGCGGCTTGAATGGAAGCTTCTGGCCATTCTCTCTATTAAGGCGAGGCTTCGGATCGAAGCTGTCCATCTGCGATGGCCCTCCGTCCATATAAAGAAAGATGACAGACTTCGCCTTCGCCGCAAAATGCGGTTGGCGCCCGGCCGCCCGCGACTCATCCGCCAGCATATGAAGCAAAGCGAGTCCGCCAAATCCATTGGCTCCTCGACAGAGCGCCTCACGCCGGCTTGGCTTATTTGACATAAAGAAACTCCGCAGTGTTCAGCAGGACGTGACACAGGCTCGTCCAATCGTGGCTCCGGAGGTAATCTTCAGCAACCGTCCGTTCTTGAGCCGTGGGCTCTCGTCCGAAGGCCGTTTCATAGAGCCAGCTCAAACGGTCTTGCTCCCGTGAAGAAGCTTCTGCCCAGCGCTTCGCCTGCTCAAACACAAACTCATTGTTCATCATCAGCAGCGCTTGCGCAGGTACAGTAGACGACCCTCGTGCCCCCATCGTCGAGATCGGAAGCGGGTAATCAAAAGTCAAAAACAATGGCGAGAGAAAATTTCGGCGAACCTGAATGTAGATTGAGCGCCGGTTCTTTCCATCCAGAGGTCCGCTAATCGGCTTACCTCTCCCATCCTGATACACGCTAACGTGCGGCATGACACTTGGTCCGTATAGTGTCTGATCCAAAGCACCAGACAAAGCCAGCATACTGTCGCGAATGGATTCGGCGTCCAGCCTGCGCGGCGGAAAGTGCGAAAGCAAATCATTGCGCGGATCCTCCGTTACATTTGCGTTGGACATCCGGTATGCTGCTGATAGCAAGATTTTGCGATGCAGCCGCTTAAGGCTCCACCCGTCTTCGATAAATTCAACAGCTAGGTGATCAAGCAATTGCTGGTTGGTGGGCTCCTCGCCCATGCGCCCGAAATTATCGACCGAACGCACCAATCCCTGGCCAAAATGGTGTTTCCATACTCGATTGACGATCACACGGGCCGTCAGTGGGTTTTTGGGGCTGGCGACCCACTCCGAAAGCTCCCGTCTCCCGCTGCCCTCACTTACCCCTGCATCGCCTTTCCAAACTGCTTGAATGAAGCCACGCGGCACTGGCTGCCCCAGATTCTCATGGCTGCCCCGGATATGCAGCCGCGTATCCTTTGGTTCCTCGTCCATACTGATCAGCGCAAAAGTACTCTCAGGAATTTCCACCGCAGGCTCCGTAAAGCCTTGCGGCACCGTGCCGCCTTCCACCACAGGCGGCTTTTCATCGTCGGACAGAACTATCTGTGCAACAGCCAGGTAGCCCGTCCGGCTCCGGTCCACGATTTCGAAATAGCATTCCCTGCCAATCTCTTTGGTCATGCGGATGGTCTTCCATTCCCAGTCGGGCAAAGGGTAAAAGTGCGCGGCCTTGTGATCGTCCGCGACAAGTGTGACCCGCAAGTCTCCTCCGCTAAAGACCTTCTTGTCCGGGGTTGACCCAGCAACCCGCACATGCAGATACATCTTGGGCATGCGAAATTTCTTTGAAGTCAGCGAGCCGGTGAGTGCCATCGAACCCTCGCCTCGAGAGCTAGCCAGGGCGCTCTTCAAGCTTGATGCAAAAGCTTGCCCTTCCATCCGCCAATCCTTCCACTCGATCATTTGATCGCCAGGGCGCAGCAACACTCTCCCACCATCCATGCTGGGCTCTTGATGCTGTTGTGCAATTGCCTGGCGAGCTCTTGCAATTTGCTCGACGCGTTCAGGGCTATCGATCACCGCTTCACGGGAATAGCTGCTGTGCATAATTCCTGCCATCGCATAGTAGTCCCTGGTCGGCATCGGATCGAACTTATGGTCATGGCAGCGCGCACAAGACAAAGTAAGGCCAACAAAGCTCTTGCTCAAAACGTCCAGTTGGTTGTCGACACGGTCCGCCCGCGACTTTGCCGAGTCTGTAGCACTATTGAGCACCTCGCCAAACCAGAAGAATCCCGTTGCGATTGGCGATTCAATGAAAGTGCCATCCTGGCCAAGCCTCGGCTTCAAAATCAAATCGCCAGCAAAATGCTCACGGATGAACTCGTTGTACGGGATGTCTTGATTCAGTGCGCGGATGACATAGTCGCGATAGCGCCAGGCGTCGGGCTTTTCATTGTCGTATTCATGGCCGTTAGTCTCAGCAAAGCGAACGAGATCGAGCCAGTGTCGTGCCCAGCGCTCACCGTATTGGGGAGACGCAAGCAGGCGGTCTGTCAGCTTCTCATCGGCTTTGCCAGATGTATCTGACAAGTACGCTTGAATCTCAACCGGAGTTGGTGGCAGCCCGGTGAGGTCAAAACTAATGCGCCGAATGAATTCGCGGCGGCCCACTGGCGGAGCAGGCCGGATTTGTTTCGCTTCAAGCCGGGCAAGGAGGAAGCGGTCAATATCCGTGCGCGGCCATGAGGTGTCACTTACCTTAGGTACCTCGGTCTTGCCCGGCAGAATAAACGCCCAGTTGGGCCGAGTCTCCAACTTGATGACTGCTGTAGGAATTTCGATGCGCGGGTCTGGCGCACCCATGGCAATCCATTGCCGGAAGTCTTCAATAATTGCATCGCTCAGTCGCCCAGTGGGCGGCATCTGGAGTTTTCGATTTTCATAGCTGAGGGCTCGCAGGATCAGGCTCTCTTCCGGTACTCCCGGAACGAGGATCGGGCCTGAGTCACCCCCTTTAAGTGTGGCGGCCTTTGTATCCAACCTGAGGCCGCCGAACGGAGCATCCAGCTTGCCGTTGTGGCATCCCATACATTGCGTTTCAAGCACTGGCCGAATCTTCTTTTCAAAAAAATCATCCCCAGGGCTCAAGCACCAGACCGGAGCACACAATCCAATGATCCACAGAACACATATCCGCATTGTCCCCATATTATTACTTCCTGCCGAAGCCAATCTGGCCCAGCGACGGGATCAGCAACGAGATCATTGACTCGCAAGATTAAAGCTGAAACCTACCGCCTCCCCAATTCCTATCAAGCGTGTGCGTGGCTTTGGATCGACGACCGCATCCTTTTTTGTGGTGTAAGTCAACTGCCTGAAAGCTTCTCTAAGCTGACTCACCTGCTGTGGTTGCGTGATGTCCTGCGTGCCGCGGGGGCCGCTAGCCCCAGCTTGGATCGCCTTCTCCAAAGAATTCAGCGGCAAGGGGCTCCAGATAACCGTGATGTCATTTTCATTATGTGGAGGGCCCCAAAGCTCCGCCGCTGCTGGCAATCGAACTTGAGTTCCCGAGGCTACCGCAGAACTTCTATTACTACGTGGATACAGTACTTCCACCTGGTCGCCGTGAGCAACAAAAGCATAAAGGTGTCCCGTCACCGGACAGTCAACCAAAATTCCCAGGCCTTGCTCTCCCTTGGCCATTTTTTCCTCAATCTTGGAATAGTACAGCGTATGAATTTCTTCTGGCCATGGTGCCGATAAAAAGAGTACGTAGAATAACCAAAGAAATGCCGCCCCTGCCATCCACATCCAATACCTGCGAAAAAAACCCGGACTGGAGGGCTGAGCTAAGGGCTGAGCTGTAGATACAGCCGGCATCGGCTTCGGCACCGCTACCGGCCACAGCCGTCCCGTCCTCAAACGCATATACAGAATCGGCATCCAGGCATCGGGCTGATCTCGTATCGCACCCCGCGCAGCAGACATCGCCCTGTCGATCAGTCCGTCCTTCGACAGTTCCCGAAAGAACACAGGCATAAAGATCGCATTCGATTCCATGCTGAAATTCCCGCCCATAGCAACAACCGCCGGTACCCCCGCATCCGCAAGCAGCGGCCCAAGGCTCTCACAGCTTTGCCCAGACTGGCACGAAGCCAGCACAACCAGCCGCGGCGGCACAGATAGATCTCGAATGCGATCCGCAACGCGCTCACCAGGTACTGCTTCCACATTCCCGGCTTCGTCATTGAGAAGCAATATCGGTGCCAGATCGATCATCGCCCCGTGACAAACAAGATACAAAATGTCAAAGCCTTCGCGAAGTTTGGCTGAAATTGACATCAAGGTGGGTGCTTCAAGATTGGTGATGTCTACCGATGACAGCGCCTTACGCACAAGCTTCAGTTCGCCCGCCGTATCAATAGGTGTCAGCGCTTCGCCATTGGGCGCAATGCTGCTCAAGTTTGCAGGATTGGCAATCGCGATCAGCGCCTTCCCCTTCAAAGCAGACGCAGTATCGATCACGTTGCTATCCAGGCCTTGCACATAGCGTGAGAATAAAATTCGCTCATTGGTCGCCAGCGGTTTGCCAGCGATATTGCGCAGACACTCCCAGTGAATCGTATGAAGCTCCTGAATGCTCGAATCCAGCAGCAACCGGATGCGAAGCAGTGAACCCGGCAGCTTGGTTGCCGCAGAAGCCTTTTCAAAAACGACGGCCACCGTTGGGTCAGTCAGAAAAATCCCTGTCAATGCCGTGGAATAATCATGTGATCCAGGCGTTAAATCCTTGAGAGCCTCGAAGCTCGCTTTCTGAAGAGACTCAGTTTTGTCCTTCAACGCGCGCGTCGCAGTTTCGCTGCCAGCAACTTCCAAACGCAATTCTATTGAGTAGGTGGTTTCTGACTCCCCAGAGATACTGATCTCAAGATCGCTTATCGAATGTTCCATCTTGACGTGCTCTAGAGTATATCTCAGGCAGCATGTTTGGAACCTGTGGAATTGGGTGGGACACTGGATTCGATGACGCTATTGTTGGCAATGGTTTTGTTTGGACAGGCCGGGCACCTCGCCCCAGTCAGCGACGAAAAGCGCGATCCCGCGTTCGCTCACTTTGTGTCAAAGCTGAAGCGGGCTGTTTCCAGGCGCGACGCCAATGAATTGAAAAAGCTCACTGATTCAGATGTGATCGCAGGGGGCTTCGGAGAAAAAGACGAAAAGGGCTGGCCTAAGTTTGCGGCCCGCTGGCAAGTGTCACAGAAAGATGGGGCGGTCTGGGATGTCCTGGCAGATCTACTTGAGCTTGGTTTTTTTCGTGAAGGCCCTGCTATCTATGTTTCACCCTATGTGGCGTGGAAGTTCCCCCGTGAACTCGATGGGCGGGACTATTTCGTCATCTTGCGGGATGCCCTCCCCTTACGTAAAACCCCCACACGAGACGGCACAGTCCTTGCCATCCTGGCTTTTGACATCGTCAAAAAAATGGAACCAGATAAACACCGCGAAGCCTTCGATTGGCTCTTGGTTGAAACAGCATCAGGCATACGAGGTTACGTTCAAGCCGCTCTCGCGAGAAGCCCTCTGATGGCCCGTGGCCAATTTGCTCTAAAGAACGGCAAATGGAAGCTGATAGTTCTGGATCGCGGCCAGGATTAGTCCACGGCCAGATCAATTTGAAAGCAGATCACTTCGCTAGTAGAACGAAGTATGGAACGTGGGCTTGGCAACGGCACGATTTCGCGCTTGGTGCTCACCCCAAGCTGCTGTAGCGTTCGTTGAAGATCGGCCACTTCCTTCGGTTCCCGGATAGCCCGGATCCCTTCTTCTTCCACTTCGCTATTGTCAATTGCCTTCTCAAGACTCTCGATGCGCCTAGGGCTCCAGGCCACCCTCACACTGGAATCGATGAAACCCATCCACTGTTCTTGCTCGGCAGGAAGCCGCAGTCTCGCCCCGGCCATTACTGGAGGGCTACCCGAAGCGGAAGGGTAGAGTACGTCGTAACTACCTTGGTCATCAGCCTGAAAAGCATACAAATATCCCGTCTGCGGGATTTCCAGCTGGATGGAAATTAAATCGTTCTTGTGGAACACAACTTCTGATCCAAGCAATATGGGCTGCCCCACCTGTTTCCCCGCACTGGTCCTTTGCTGCACCAAGTAAAACGAAATCGTGTATTCGACCTGCCTGCAAGAAGTCATAACAGCCGCGCAACAAAGGATCGCTAATATAAGTGGGCCGGCAAACATCGTGATGGCCCTGCGAGTATAACGCAGGGCCATCAGCCTCAACTACCGATAGTGCCGCGCCCCCAGCTCTTCTTGACGAAAACGACACCTGGACGAGGAATCCCGCTGCCGTAAGGCCAATTGGAAGTGGGCGCTGCGAAGGTGCCACCCTCACCCGGATGCTGTACCGCCACAAACAGGGTTTCGTTGTCCGGTGTGAATGCCGGGCCACAAGTTTCTGCGCCGATTGGCATGTTCATGAATGGCATCAAGGTTCCGCGCTCAGGCCCTTCGGTAACGCAAGCGTAGAGCGCGTCTTGCCAGCCGATTGCAGATTGCATACCGTCGGTGCCGATCCAGAGGTTGCCTTGATTGTCGAAAGCGAGCATGTCGGGGGCGCCGATGGGCGAAACCTTTTCACGGGGAGCACCCGCAAAGTAGGTACCCTGAGTCTTATCATCGGGGTCGCCGCAAAGCATGAAGATACCCCAGTTAAAAGTGGTGCGGGTATGATCGTTGCCAGCTTCTTTGATTTCGATGATGTGCCCGGAACGGTTGCTTGCACGAGGATTGACCGCATCTGGTCCAAGGGCTGCGCCAACTCCGCGCTGCGTGTTGTTGGTGCAGGCGATGTAGACAATACCCGTAACCGGGTTCACTTCAACGTCTTCAGGACGATCCATTCGCGTAGCACCGAGTGCATCGCCTGCCAGCCGCATGCGGATGAGCACGTCTGCCTGATTGCGCCAGCCGTTGGCGACGGTAAGCGGGCCCTGTCCGTGAACGACTGGCATCCAGACGCCGCTGCCATCCGGGTTAAATTTGGCCACGTAAAGTACGCCATTGTCCAGCAAGTCCATGTTGGCGGCGCGATTGTCCCGGTTAAAAACACCGGCGGTTACAAACTTGTACACATAATCAAACCGTTCGTCGTCGCCGGAGTATACGACAACCTGGCCGTTTTGGGCGACCGTGGTGGTTGCGCATTCGTGCTTACAGCGGCCCATTGATGTCCGCTTCTTGGGCATCGAGTTCACATCATACGGGTCGATTTCGACTGTCCATCCGAAGCGGTTGGCTTCATTCGGTTCCTTGGCCTGATCGAAACGGTCGTAGAATCGCTCCCAAAGACGTGCAGATACGCCCCCTGTGGTTCCAAGACGAGCCATGTTGTCACGGTTTACACCTGCGGCCATGCTGTTCCGGTTCGCAAAGTATTGATTGAAGTTTTCTTCCGAAGTAAGGTACGTGCCCCAGGGTGTCTGGCCGCCTGCACAATTATTTAACGTTCCCTTAACACGAGTACCGGTTCGGTCTGCTGAGGTTTGCATCAGTGGGTCGCCCGCAGCGGGCCCAGTGATCAACATCTCGGTTTCGCCGGTGATGCGGCGGTTGTAACCCGAGTTGGCATTGTACTGCCACACACCAAAGAATTCTTCGATTTCAACGACGCTGACGCCGTGTGCCGCGAGTTCCGCATCTACCTGATCTTTTGTCGGTGTTCCGTAGTTCGGAAACATGGCAACCGGGTCTGTATATTCGTGATTCACACAAAGCAGACCACGGCGGGAGTTAGTGGAGTTCCAGCTAGGAAGCGAATGATAGGTAATCATGTCGCAGTTGTAACCAAACTGCTGCGATTGGGTTGCGCCAGTTTGCCGCATCGGGTCAAAGTCCGGAGCGTTTGCCGTTACCGGGTTACCCCAGGCGATGATCAGGCCTGCGTCGTAACCTTCCGGGACGTCAATGAAATCGGCCTTCTTGGTCAACTGGATCGGCTTGAACGTCAATCCGGTTGTAGCGGCGGCGGCAGGCTGTGCAGCCAGTGCGCCAGTGGCGGCAATTGCTGCCCCAGTGAAGACACCCTTGATCAGGTCACGGCGATTCAATCCTTCTTCAACTACGGCCTTGAAGTCTGGTTCTGGATTGGAACCGTAGACTGTTTCGGCATTCTCGGCTTCTTTGTCCAGCCAGGGTGCATTGTTTTTTGTGTTTTCAGGGTGCATTGAAATATCTCTCTGTAGTACTTACGAGAGAGTAACCACCCAAAATATATATACGATTGCAGCAGCGTGAATTGCTAATGTAGTTCTCGTTGCAAATTCATTTCAGTTTGCAGTTGGCGCAAATCCTGGTCCCCTGAGGATGATGCCTGGTTTTGCGCCTGTGTGCTTGCCGTCATTCACAACAACCACGCCATTAACCACAACTTGCTTGATACCGGTAGAGATCTGGTGCGGGTTTTCAAAGCTGGCTTCGTCGCGAACTATTGCTGGGTCAAACACAACCAGATCAGCAGCCATACCCGGACGCAAAATACCGCGATTGTGCAGCGACAAACGTGTCGCTACAGCTCCTGTCATCTTGAAGACTGCATCTTCAAGTGGGATCGTCTTTAGCTCCCTTGCATAAAGGCCAAGCACGCGTGGATAAGTGCCATAAGTACGCGGGTGGGTGGGCCCCGTCGCCGTAGCTGGGTTGGTGCCACCAGCGTCTGTCGAGATCTTGATCCACGGCATCTTCAACTGCTTCTCGATATTGGTCTCGTTGATGATGTAGTAGATCGTTGAGATTCCTTGCCGCTCGGATCTCAAAAGTGCGATAGCCGCTTCTGGCCAAGGCTGGCCCATTTGTTCTGCAATCTTGTTCAGT
The DNA here is from genome assembly GCA_043718395.1 of Acidobacteriota bacterium. Classification (GTDB taxonomy): domain Bacteria; phylum Acidobacteriota; class Terriglobia; order Bryobacterales; family Bryobacteraceae; genus Bryobacter. Next base: position 29,310 of record JAYSVS010000115.1, on the reverse strand, counting down.
CGCTGACCAATATATTTCTTGTTCTCGGGTTTCCGAAGCCCAATCGGTTGCACCAGATCTGCGTCGCGCCCTTTGTTGTCTTTCAGCATATCTGCGATGATGCGCGTCCGCATTTTCGGATTGTCCAGATTTGCGAAGAGCTTGCCATCGGCTGCTGCCCAGTCCGGTAGCAATGCAGTTAACGCCGTGCCCGATGCCACGTAAGGATACATATTGGCCTGGATGTCGACGCCATCAATGCGCGATTGCTGAATGTATTGAAGAGCAGGATCTAGCAGCTTCCAGTTGTTTCTGCCAACGGCCTTGAGATGGTAGATCTCAACAGGAACAGATCCTTCTTTCCCAATCGCGACGGCCTCCGCAAGAGCCTCAAGAAATTTGTCCGCCTCTGACCGGATGTGAGAGATGTAGGTACCACCGGAACTGGACATCGTCTTGGCGAGTTCAGTCAATTCAGAAGTGGACGCATAAGCGCCAGGTGGATAGATTAAAGCTGATGCCATGCCGAACGCCCCGTCCTGCATCGCTTCTTTGACGGCCCCACGCATAATATTCAGTTCAGCGGGAGATGCGTCGCCCATCGCAAAGCCCTTGCCAAAAGCGCGAATCGTACCCGCACCCACAAAGGATCCGAAATTCGCCGATGCCCCCCGGGCCTGCATTGCTTTGAGCCAGCGGTCGAACGAATGCGGTCCCGTAAAATTCTTGTCGGCCTGGTCCCCGGTCTTCTCATTAGCTGGCGCGTTAGACCAGCCTTCGCCCATGATTTCGCTCGTGATCCCTTGCGTAATTTTTGAAATCAACCGGCCGTCACCACTGGTCAGTGCTTCTCTTGAGTGAGATTGGATGTCGATGAAACCCGGTGTCAGGGCAAGACCCTTTAAATCGAGATCCTGCTTGGCTGTGGCACCGCGCAGTAAGCCAGCAGGAGTGATCGCCGCAATCTTTCCATCCTTCACGGCCAAATCTCCGGAGTACCAACCGGCACCAGTGCCGTCGATAATTTTGGCATTGCGATAGATGAGGTCGTAAGAGGTATTGGAGTACTTCCCATAACCAGGGCCGCGCACAATTTCTCCAGGCATCGCGCCGGTATGCTTGCCGCCTTGCCAGACGGCAGCACCGTTGACGAAAACCGAGTGGATGCCTGTTGAGATTTGGTGCGGTTGCGTGTAGGTTGCCGGGCTGCCAACAGTCGCGGCGTCAAAGAGAACCATATCTGCTTTCAGCCCTGGCTTCAGAAGCCCGCGGTCCATGATTCCCAACCGCAGCGCAGTTGCTGAACTCAGCTTACGGACTGCTTCCTCAAGAGTCATCACCTTGCGCTCCCGCACATAATGGCCAAGAATCTGTGTGGCCGTGCCATAGCTTCGTGGGTGAACGAGGCTGCTTGCCTTATCCGGATCTGCCGCAGTAGCGTCAGTGCCAAACTTCATCCATGGCTGCTTCATTTTCGCCTCAACGTTCTCCCCGCTCATCATGAAGTAGACAGTTACAATGCGTTGCCGCTCCGATTCCAGCAATTCAAAAACTGTTTCGGTCCAGGGCTTCCCCTTCATCACCGAAATTTCGCTCAGATATTTGCCCGCATAAATCTTGTTCTCCGGCTTCAAAAGGCCAAGCACCAGCACTCCTTCCGGACTTCCCGCTGCACACAGGTTTTCCCAACTCGTCCGCTCTGACAGCATTTCTGCGCGCATCTTCTCGCGAACAATTGGATTCGCAATATTCTCGTAGAGCTTGCCATCCTCTGCCGCCCATGGAGGTAAGCAAGAGGTCAAACCAGTCGAACCCGCTGTGTACGGATACATGTTTGCCTGCAGATCGACACCTTGCATACGGGCGTTGTTGATTGTGGCCAGGAACTCGGTGGACTTGGTCCAATTCCTGCGTCCAGCCGTCTTCAGGTGGTAAAGCTCCACGGGCACTTTGGCTTCTTTACCGATGCGGATCGCTTCATCCAACGCAGGAAAGATGTCATCGGCCTCTGATCTCATGTGAGTGATGTAGGTGCCGCCGAAGGGTGCCATCACCTTCGCTACTTCAACGATCTCTTCAGTGTCCGAGTATGAGCCCGGAGGATAGATCAGCGCACTGGCAAGACCAAAGGCACCGTCTTCCATAGCCTCTTTCATCGCAGCTTTCATGCTGGCCACTTCGTCCGGTGTGGCCTTACCCGCCGCCATACCCTTAGCGAAAGCCCGTATCGTACCCTGTCCCACGTATGATCCGAAATTAACGCTCGAGCCATGTTTCTTCATCGCATCAAGCCAGCGCGCAAATCCATGCGGCCCAATGAATTGACGATCCGCCTCTGTGTCGGACTTATCGCTGGTCGGCGCGTTTGAGGTTCCCTCCCCCATGATCTCGGTGGTGATTCCTTGAGACACCTTGCTGATCACACGGCCATCGCCGCTTAGCAGCGCTTCGCGTGAATGAGATTGAATATCAATGAAGCCGGGCGAAAGCACAAGCGTTCCCTGACCATCAATCTTCTTTGCCGCAGATGTAGATCCAAGCAATCCACGTGGAGTGATCCGGGCAATGCGATCTTTGCTCACCGCCAAGTCACCGTAATACCAAGGTGCCCCTGTCCCATCCACGATTCTGGCGTTCGTGACGATCAGGTCAAACTGCGGGGATTGTGCACCCAGCGCTGCAACCAGGAAGAACAAAATGAGACTACGCATAGGAAAGAGTCTAGCGAAAACTCCTTAAGTCTCTTTGCCCCCTCCTCGGCAAACGGCTAGTTACTGCTTTCGTGTCTGACCGTCATTCTTTTGCTTTTTGATCCGTCGGCTGAGCTTGTTCTGGTCCTGATGCAAGTCCTTGCGTTCATCGCGTGTGACGACGCCGTCAGCTTTGGCCGCGCGTTTCTCTAGTTGCAGCGCCTGCTGCTGCTTTTCAAGTCGCACCGTTTCCTTCTTGTTGAGGCTTCCGTCGGCTACTCCGCCTGCGATGCGCTTCTGCTGCCTGACTTGGCGCTTGGCCACCCCCGGAGTGGCTTCTTGAGCAAAGAGGGCACCAGCCAGTGTGATTGTGATTAGAAATATTGACTTCATGCCTGATTGAACACGATCCTTTTCAAAATGTCGCGGCGATTCTATTGAACGAAGAAAACAACCGGCGCACTCGGATAGCCGTCGCCGCTTGTCAATACCAACGCATAGGGGCCAGTTTCCATTCCATTGGGAACCACCGCATTAATTTGATAAAGCCCGATAAAACCCGGCGTCAGCCCAGAGAATGCCACTGCCGCATGGAGTCCACCAATCGTGACACTTGCCATCTGTAGGCTCGGGCTAAGCTGAGTAAGGCTTGCTGGCACGCCAGGGTTGGGAGGATTGCGAACAGGCCCCAAACCAGTCGCGTAAATCACAATCGCGCGCCCAGGCCTCTCCCCCGAAGTCGGCCCATTCACTGACCCATTCTGGTTCACCACAACACCAACCCCTGCTGCTTGCTGAAAGATCCCGGGCACGGCAGGCACAACATCGACTCGTACCGGAGTACCCGGCACGTTGTCTCGAATCACTCTCAGCACAGCGTTCTGAACGGGCTGATAGTTGTGAGGAATCATGGCGTTGATCTGGTTCGGACTTACAAAAAACAGTGGCAGCCGTTGATTGTTGATTTCCACTCGCACGTTTCCCAATACGTCAGGAATCGGGGTCTGCGTCACCCCTGTTGTCACTCCAGACAGATTGACGCCGAATATACTGAAGATTCCTCCAGGGCTCAGCACCCCCGGCAGGAAACTCGCCGCATTCACAACCCCAGCTCTCAGCGCCAGCGGTACATTATTACCGACCGCCAACACTACTCCCACTTCCTGCACGCCAAAGTTATTCACACTTCCCGCCGGGCCAATACGAACTGTGCCGACATAGCCGCCGGGCGCAAGATTTTCAGTGGTGACATCAACGATGATTGCGGCCGGTGTCTGACCTGATTGTGGCGATGCAAAAAGCCAGCCTCCCGCTCCTGAAGTAGCTGTTGCGGTCGTCACGTTGTACCGGATACTTCCTTGATTGGTAGACATGTTGATACGTTGAAGGGCCGGTTTGTTTTGTGCTTGGTCTGTTGTAAACAGCAGGCCATCGGGTTCAATGGTCAGTGTGGATGCGACGCCCCCTGCCCGGACTTCGAATACCAGGCGGCCAGGTACATCGGAGTTCAACCGTCGCCGGATGAGGCCGTTCGCATTGGAATCGAGAAAGGATCGCGATACTCCAGACCCCGGCAATTCATAATTCCCATCAGCCTGAACGTTTGAGCCGTTTGAGTATCCAGCGCGTGCTGCATACCCTCCAGTACCGCCACCACCTCCAGAAACATCGCCAGATTCCCACTGGATCGTCTCGTAGTTAAACTCGATGTCAAAGTTGCCAGGTGCCGTATCAGACCGGTCGATGAGAACCACCTGAAACGAATTCAGCTTGTCGTCCTTACGCAAGTAATAGCCCACGTTCCGCCAGGTTGCGGCAAAAGCTGGCCGCCCGTTTACAATGCCACGTCCATATGTAGCAGGTGAAGATCGCGTACCCGTCGTATCGACGTCAGCCCAGAATGGAGCAATCATCACCCGGCCAGTCTCAACAATTCTTTGAGGAGTGTAGTCTGGCAGCGCCGCATCAAAAGTGACGTTGCCGTTGTTGTTCACAAAAAGGGTGTCTTGAATCCGCCCAAAGAAATTGATACGAAAGCCGAGTGAATACGGCGCTGACGAACCATCGTCATTGCGTTCCAGTTGGTTTGCATAGAAACTCGTGTTATTGCGGATCGCCTGTGCCGGCAGACAAGCGGCTAAGGTTGCGATCAGGATCAGGACGCGGGTCATCATTCCTACTATCGTAATGCGGCTCGCAAGCGCGGAAAAAGCGAAACTGGATCAGACGGCCCAAATCAAAGAGATGATTGGACTTATCAAAAAGCTCAATTTGAGTCTGGCTCCAGGAAGTGTTAACCTTCTCGTAATCTATTTCCGCCAAAGAGCCCTGTCCTGCTCTGGCAAACCACAACAAATTGAATCGTCTCAGGGGGTTTTCGTGAAAGTACTTCAAAGGTCTTCTCTTTTGCTTTCCTTGTTGCTCATGCTTGCTACAAGCGTTTTTGGACAGACATTTCGCGGCTCAGTCTCCGGTAGTGTCGTGGATGCTTCGGGTGCCGCGGTGCCCGAGGCCACTGTCAAACTCTTAAATGATGCCACCGGATATACGCGTGACGGCGTCAGCGGCGCAAGTGGTGACTTTAACTTTCCCGATCTGCCGCTTGGTTTCTATACCCTGACTTTCACCAAGTCTGGCTTCCAGACCACCAAAGTGGACAAGGTGGAAGTTGCCGTCAGCCGCGTAACGAATCTTCCTGTGAAGCTCGCCGTTTCCAGCCAGGCCACCACCGTTGAGATTAGTGCTGTCGCCGCTTCAATCGAAACTACCTCAACTACTTTAGCCAACGTGGTCAATCCGCAGATGGTGCAGGAAATGCCCATGAACGGTCGCGACTTCCGCCAGATGATCAAGATGGCACCCGGAGTAAATCCGCTGAACAACAGCGTCAACGGTATGCGGGTTTCCGGCAACAACTATCAAATCGATGGTGCCGACAACAATGACGCATTCCACAATTCCTCTGCTGTGAATCAAGGTGGCGTAGCCGGCATTGCCGGCACTCTTCTGCCGGTGGAAGCAATCGATCAGTTCGCCATTGCCACCAATGCCAGTGCCGAACAGGGCCGCAATGGTGGCTCAAACGTCAACCTAGTCATCAAGAGCGGAACCAACGAACTGCACGGGAGTGCTTTTTACTTCAATCGTCGCGAGGCGCTCGCTGAACTCAGCCCCTTCCAGGCTCCGGGTTCGAAGAAGCGCGTGGTCCGCAATGACCAATATGGATTCAGCCTTGGCGGTCCGGTAATCAAGAATAAGCTCTTCTACTTCATGACGGGCGAAGCTCAAAAAGCGATTGCTGGCATCAGCCTTCGCGACACCCATCCTTCCACTGCTTTTGTCGAAAATGGGCGGGCTTTGCTTCGCCGCTACAACATTCCAGAGAGCCCCTTGGCGGCCAGAGTTTTGACTGCCTGGCCCAACCGGTTTAACAACCTTCCAGCCACTGCCAACAACCTCGTGGCAGGCGATCAAAATGACTACGACAGTTATAACGGCATCGTCAAGGTTGACTACAACATCAACGAGAAACACTCGATCGCAACACGCTACTACGGTGGCACCGGCAAACAGTCCGCCTCTTCCGGTGGCGTCTATCAGGAATACTTCCAGGTCGCTCCAAGCCGCATGCACAACGTCAGCGTTGTTGCCAATTCAACCCTTTCCCCCCGTTTGTTCAACAACCTGATCCTCGGTACCAACTACTTCCTTCAGGTCTTTAACGACAAGGACACTAGCTTCAATCCTGTCGGTCTTGGTTTCAATACCGGTGTTACAGAACCGAGCCTGATTGGTACTCCCACCCTTCGAATCACCAATTTCGCCGGAGCCGGTTTCACCCAGCCTCTGGGTCGCATCGACACCACCGGACACATTACCGACAATCTCAGCTATACCGTCGGCCGTCACCAGTTGAAGTTCGGTGGCGAATACCGCCGCGCTGTGCTTGACGTGTTCTACGACACCAACAAGCGCGGCAGCTTTACATGGGATGGTTCAGCCGGCCCATGGCGTGCAGATACTTCGGTCCCCGCACAAGATCGCAGCATGGCAGATTTTCTTGCCATGTTGACCACCGCCAACAACGGCGCTTCGATCACTCGTGGTCAGTTGCAACGCGACTACCGCCAGAACAGCATTGACGGATGGGTCCACGACAACTTCCAGGTCAACCGCCGCTTGAATTTGAACTTCGGTGTCCGCTACACTTTCAACGGCATTCTTCGCGACATTGACAAGACCATCACCAATTTCATCCCCGGTCGTGGGTTTGTAACTCCCGGCAAAGACATTGATCGCCTCTTCCCGAACGACTTCAACAACTTCGCTCCACGCTTCGGTTTCGCCTACCAGCCTTTTGGTTCTGGCAAGACTGTCGTTCGCGGCAGTTGGGGTCTGTTCTATGACACTCCGCCCCTCAATTTCATCGTCGCCAACACAAGCCCCGGTAACGGCAGCGCCGCTGGTGTACATGCCAATCCCGGCGGGCCAGAGCCAGTCTTCAACATCAATTTGACTGGTACTCCCACTCAAATTATTCCCGGTCAGGCTATTTTCGGTACTGCTGCTCCCCGTCCTCCCTTTGGCGCTTACGGCATCAATCAGGACTTCCGCATGCCCTACGTACAAAACTACAACCTGAATATCCAACAGCAACTCGGTAATGGAACCATCTTCCAGACTGGCTATGTTGCCTCAACCGGCCGCAAGCTCAGTCTTCTGAGAAACATCAATGCTCCGATTCCAGGAACCACTGGTGACCTCCAGTCACGTCGTCCCTTCAACTCGGCTTACCCCACCATCGCCGCTATCAATATGCTTGAGTCGATTGCCAACTCTCAGTACCATTCCTGGCAGTCTTCGATCCGCATCACCCGCTGGAAGGGTCTAATGGTAAACGGCAACTACACTTGGAGCCGTCAAATGGACAACGGCACCAACGTCCGCAACGTTCTTCCGGCCAACAGCTACGACCTCCGCCGTGAATACGGTCCTGGTGCCATTGATCTTGCTCATGTTTTCACCGGCTACATTGCTTATGACGTTCCGCAATTCACTCAGCGCATGAAGCCGCTGACTCAGGGCTGGCAGTTCGGCGGCCTCTTCCAGGCCACCACTGGTGAGCCGATCGACTTCACCGCCGGCGTAAACCGTTCGAACTCCTTCGACAACCGCGACCGCGTTGATGTCATTGGTTCTCCCACAGTCGGCCTTCAGGATCCCACCATTCCCGGTGGAGCACGGCGTTACTTCAACGCCGCCAATTTCGCTTTACCTGCGGTTGGCACATTCGGCAACATCGGGCGCAACGTTTTGCGCGGCCCCGGCTTTGTCGCAACTGACTTTTCTATTCTGAAGCGTACGGCAATCACCGAACGCATCAAGACCGAATTCCGCGTTGAAGTGTTTAACCTCTTCAATCGTGCGAACTTCGCCAACCCCGGCACAAACTTAAATGCCGCAACCAGCTTTGGTCTCATCACCAACACCCGTAACGGTTCTGGTGCTCCCGGCCTCGGCCAGGGCGAACCCCGCAACATTCAGCTAGCTCTCAAGCTCATCTGGTAACCCATCAAATGAATCTCACAACCCTAACAAGGAGCCTGTCAGCCATTGCGCTGGCTGGCTCCTTATGTTTTTCGCAAGCTCAGACCAAAAAGACCTGGTCCGACGCCGAAGTGATGAAGATCCACAAGGATGCTTACCTTGTCGATCTTCACAACGACGTCCCGATGATCACCGTCACCGGTAAAGACTTCTCGATTCGTGGCGCAGGCCAACATACCGACGCCATACGCATGAAAGAAGGCGGAATGGGCGGTCAGATGTTTGCGGCGTTCGTCCCAACCAGTTATGTCGCCACCAACGCCAGCGCACACCAGGCCCTCCGCCTGATCGATTCGATCAAAGAAGATATCTGGAAGAAAAACGCCACTCAGTTCAATTGGGCCGCCAGCCCTGCCGATATCCTCGCCAACAAGAAGGCCGGCAAGATGAGCGCCTTAATCGGCATTGAAGGCGGCCATGCCATCGAAGACGATGTTCGGCTCCTGCGTCGCTTCTACGAGCTTGGCACTCGATATATGACCCTCACCTGGGCCAACACCAACAACTGGTGCGATTCCTCTGGCGACATCAACAACCCTAAAGTCAAACATTGGGGCGGCCTAAACGATCTAGGTAAATCAATCGTGCTTGAAATGAATCGTATCGGCATGATGGTCGACGTCTCGCATATCTCCGATGGTGCCTTCTGGGCTGTCATTGAAACCAGCAAAGCCCCCATCATCGCCAGCCACTCCAGTTGCCGTATCCTCTGCGATGCGGGCCGCAACCTCACCGACGACATGATCAAAGCCCTCGCCAAAAAAGGCGGCATCATGGGCATCAACTTCTCATGCGACTTCTTGAGTCAGAAGGCCAAAGACGCCAATCCGATGAACCGCCCTGAAGTCGTCAAGGAACGTGAACGTATCATGGCCGAAGTCAAAGACCAACAGGAAGCCATGAAACAATTCCGCGCCCTGATGGCAAAGCACCGTGGTGAAAGCCCGCGCGCCACCCTTAAAGATGTCGTCGATCACATCGACCACGTAGTCAAACTGGTAGGGGTAGATCACGTCGCCGTCGGCAGCGACTTTGACGGCATCGGCTGCACTCCAGAAGGCCTTGACGACACCAGCAAGTTCCCCAACCTGACGCGGGCTTTACTCGAAAAAGGCTACACGCCGCAAATGATCACCAGGATCTATCATGGCAACCTGATCCGCGTATTCTCTGAAGTTGAAAAAGTCTCCGCATCAATGAAATAACACTTTGGCACAACTGAGTTCCCCCTTCGACAAATATGAACTGGACGGTGCCTTCGACGAAATGTTCGATTCGAATGGCGATGTTCGGCCTCATTACGCCTCTCTCTTCGACATGTTGCAGGAATCGCCCGCTGCCGAGCTCAAACGAGCCAAGCAAGAGAGCGATCTCATCTTCCTCAACCAGGGCATCACCTTCACCGTCTACGGCAAAGAAGAAGGCACCGAGCGGATCTTTCCTCACGACCTCCTCCCTCGCATTGTCACCCTCAAAGAGTGGGAACTGATAGAGGCTGGCCTCACCCAGCGCATCACTGCTCTTAATTTGTTTTTGCAGGATATCTATCATGGCGGCCGCATCCTCGACGACGGCGTCGTACCCCGTGAACTCGTTTACACCTGCAAGTACTTCCGCCGCCAGATGCGTGGTCTCAAGGTCCCCAAAGGTGTCTACATCGCCGTAACAGGCACAGACCTGATTCGCGATCTCGACGGCCAGTTCATGGTCCTCGAAGACAACCTGCGCGTCCCCTCCGGTGTCAGCTACATGCTCACTGGCCGCCAGGTGATGAAGCGCATCTTCCCCAAGGTTTTCCGCCAGAGCGGTGTAATGCCGATCGAAGGTTACCCGCAAGCATTGCTGCAAAGCCTCAACGCACTCGCCCCCGATGGCCGCGACGAACCCACCATCGTCCTGCTCACCCCCGGCGTTTTCAACAGCGCTTACTTCGAGCACACCTTCCTGGCCCGCCAGATGGGTATCGAACTGGTCGAAGGCCGTGACCTCATCGTCCACGACAACATCGTCTACATGCGCACCACCTCCGGCCTTACGCGTGTCGACGTCATCTACCGCCGCATTGACGACGATTTTATCGATCCTCTCGCCTTCCGTAACGATTCGATTCTCGGCGTCCCCGGCCTCTTCAATGCCTACCGCGCCGGCAACGTAACCCTCGCCAACGCGATTGGCACCGGCATCGCCGACGATAAGGCCCTCTACGCCTACGTCCCCAAAATTATCAAGTATTACTTAGGGCAAGATGCGATCCTCCCTAACGTGGAAACCTACATCCTGGCTGAAGCAGGCCCACGCCAATACGTCCTCGATAACCTGGATAAGATGGTCGTCAAAGCCGTAGGCGAGAGCGGCGGCTACGGCATGTTGATTGGTCCGCATGCATCGAAAGCCGAGATCGAAGAATTCCGCCTCAAGATCCTCGCTGACCCAAGAAACTACATCGGGCAACCCACCCTGATGCTCTCAAGAGCTCCATGTTTTGTTGAAGGTGAATTCGATTCTCGTCACGTCGATCTCAGGCCATACATTCTCTACGGCGACAAGATCACCATCGTGCCGGGCGGTCTGACGCGAGTGGCTCTTCGCAAAGGCTCGCTTGTTGTAAACAGTTCGCAAGGCGGCGGCAGTAAAGACACTTGGGTTGTGGACGAATCCTAGAGGAACCGTATGTTATCTAGAGTTGCCGATAGTTTGTACTGGATGGCGCGCTACCTGGAGCGTGCCGAGCACACCACTCGTTTGCTCGAGGCCAATATCCAGTTGATGCTTGAACAAAAGCCCCAGGCTGTGGAACGCCAGTTGCGCCGGATCAACCTCAGCCTCGGTGAGCCCTTAACGCTTGAGGGCAAGCTCAGCGTCCCAGCTCTCGAACATGCGCTCATCTTCGATCCCCGTGTCAAAACTTCCATCATCAGTTGTGTGATGAACGCCCGTGAAAACGCCCGGCAAGTACGCGAACAAATCTCCAGCGAAATGTGGAGCGAACTCAACGCCCTCTATCACTTCGTCAAACGCTACGATGCCGACGACCTCGAACAGGAACTGCCTCTCGAATTCCTCAACCAAGTCCGGCGTAATATCAGCCTCTTCAAAGGTGAAACTGACGCCACCATGTCACACGGCGAAGAGTGGTGGTTTCTTCAAATTGGCCGCCACATCGAGCGTGCCGCCAACACAGCAACCATGCTCAAAGTACATGCTGCCGAGCTTTGTGGAGACGCTGATATCGAGCATCTCGAACTGCTCGCCCTTCTGCGCAGTTGCAACGCTTTCGAAGCCTATCTCAAGAAAAATACGGCTGAGTTCTCCGCCGAAAACATCGTTGAGTTTCTCCTGTTGAACCCGCAGCACCCGCATTCGATTCTCTTCAGCGTAAGACGCCTCGAAGAGTCAATCACTGCTCTGCCTGAAATGTCTTCTCGCGGAGAACGCAGCAAAGTCGAACGCCTCGCCGGCAGACTTTCGGCCACGCTGCTCTATTCAAGCGTCGAAGAAATCCTTTCGAGTGGTTTGCATCTAGCCCTCGACAACGTGATTCGCCAATGCGCCCAAATGCATTCGGCAATCCACCAAGCCTATATTGACTACCCGATCGAGACCTCACTTCACGCCTAATGTACTATTCGATCCAACACCAAACCCGCTTTCGTTATGACTCGCCAGTGAGCGAGAGCATCATGGAACTCCGAATGCAGCCCAGAAGCGAAGGCCGCCAACGCTGCTTGAGCTACTTCGTGAAGGTGAACCCCAAAGCAAGAGTTCTCCAGTATCGCGACCACCTTGGCAACTATGTCCACCATTTCAGCGTGGCCCCCAAGCACACCGAGTTGTTGATTACTACTGAGGCCACGGTCGAAACCTATGAACCAGACCAATTTCCTGGTTTTCTCCCGGTCCAAGCCTGGGATGATCTAGACCGCATCCTCGCCTCTCAAGACTACTGGGAATTCCTTATGCCCAGCGACTTCACTGAGCCTACAGAACTCCTCGCCTCCCTCGCTCAAGATCTGAAAGCGCATCGCCGTGAAGACCCGCTCTCGCTGCTCTTGGAGCTAAATCAAGCCATGTATGAAGCCTTCGATTACGTTCCTAAGCACACTCACGTGAACTCGCCCATCGACCACGCACTGGCTGACCGTAAAGGCGTCTGCCAGGATTTTGCCCACATCATGATCGCCCTCTTAAGAGGACTCAGAATTCCCGCCCGCTACGTTTCCGGCTACCTGTTTCATAGCAACGAGAATCAGGATCGCTCGGTTGATGGCGCCTCCCACGCATGGGTGGAAGCGATGCTTCCCGGCCTCGGTTGGGTAGGCGTCGATCCAACAAACAATCTGCCTGCCGGCGAGCGGCACATCCGCACAGCTCTCGGTCGCGACTATGCCGATGTCCCACCCACTCGTGGAACCTTTCGCGGTGGAGCTCAAAGCGATCTTGACGTTCTCGTCCGCGTAACCAAGTCAGAAGCCCCAACCATGGAAGATCCTGCCAAAGAGCTTCTCTTCAACGCCAACCCGCCAGTCTTCGGCGAACGTATCGCAACCCTTGACAACGCCTTGGCCCAGCAACAGCAACAACAGCAACAGCAATAATCAGGGGCGGTTCTCAAAGACGATTAGATTCTGTGTCGTGCCGCCAATGCAGGCAATATCTGGCCGTCGGTCTGCATTAAAGTCCGCTGTTACGCACGAACTGGTAGCAATCTTCCCGTCCAGAATCGGAATGATTTTCCACTCCTTCGCTTTCTTGTCATAGCGAACATACCTGAGGGTCACCTCGCCCATGCGCGATCCATAGACCACTTCATCATTGCCATCGCCATCAAGATCCACAGCCAAAACAGTGTGTCCCTGATCCAGCTTCGATTCCATCACCTTGCGCTCGTAGCCTTTTCCCTTCGGCGTATAGATCGCAAATTCATGACCGTGCCAGGGATCAATCGCCGCAAGATACTTCTTCCCGGCCACCCGCGCAACGGTTACATCACTCGACCCGGATTTGGGCCACGGCTGCTCATTCGCTACGTGAAGCATACGCCGTTTATAACTGCCATCCTTCCCCGCCTCAAGCAACGCGATCCCGTTGAAGCTTGCCGTGAGAATATCCATCCGGCCGTCGCCGTTAAAGTCATCCACGTGCAGCCCATGCATCACTCCAGAATCCTCATCGTTTAGCAGCGTCGGTTTCAAGGTCTTGGCAGGATAAGCGGTCAGCGGAATCTTGCCGCGATATTCAGGAGGCGTCGTCTTCGGGTCAGCAAGCGGTGCGTTGATGAAAGCCCCATTGGCCACCTTCAAACGATGCGAAGTCGCAAGCGCATCGATATCTTTTCGCGTCCACGGCCTGTCGGGCGCTCCATCATGCGTCAGCAAAGAAACAATGCCCTTCGATTTCTGCGGTGTGCTCGAAAATTCATGCGCAAGAAGTAATTCCGGAATGCCGTCTCCGTCAATATCCATAGCAGCCACATTGATCGGCTGGTTCAGCCCAGTCGCCAGAACGTGCCGCCTCCACTCCTTACTGGCTCCACCCGGGTTCTCAAACCAGTTCAGGTGGTTCATCCCCTGGGCCAGTCCAATTAAATCCGGGCGGCCATCCCGGTTCAGATCCACTGCCAGAACCTGGTACCCGCCTCGAAGATCGGTAGCGAGTGTTGTCGGCTCCAAATGTTGAGCCATGAGCAAAAGGACGAAGACATTCATCGTGTCTAGCGTATCTCACAAAATATCTTGGAACGTTTTCTTCCTGTAGACGTACTAAAGGAAGAACACTCCTTTTGGATATCAACATGAAGACACGGCAAGAAATTCTGCAAGGCACTCTCGACCTGATCGTGCTTAAAACTCTCGATACCCTCGGGCCGCAACATGGCTACGGAATTGCCCAAAGAGTCCAGCAAGTCAGCGATGGGCTCTTGCTACTCAACCAGGGCACCCTCTACCCTGCGCTCATCCGCTTAGAGCAAAAGGGCTGGCTAACCAGCGAATACGGCCCAAGCGACAATAACCGGAAAGCTCGCTTCTACTCCCTCACTCGCCAGGGAAAAAAGCAACTTCAGTCAGAACTTGACCAGTGGGAACTCACGGTGTCCCTCATGTCTAAACTCTTGGAGGCAAAATGAGAAAGCTTCTCGATTTGTTCCGGCGCTCCGCCCTCGAGCGCCGCATGCAGGAAGAATTCGACCACCACATGGAGATGCTCGTCCAGGAGTACCGCAAGCAAGGTCACAGCCCTGAAGAAGCCAGGCGGCGTGCTCAAAGAGAATTCGGAAGGCCCGAATTGCAGAAGACCTTCGCCAGGCGCTATCTCCCGAGGAAGAACCCGTTAGGCGCCAGTGTCATCGAGCATTGCGGCGGCAAGACCTCCCGAACCATCGTCGGTGTCGTCGCCGATGTCAGAACCAACAGCCTGAAATCCAAACTGGTACCCACCATGTACATTCCGGTTTCGCAGGCCTCGGATCCAATCATCAAATCGGCACACACCTGGTTTCCGATGAGTTGAATGGTGCGCACAAAAGATGCAGGGCAGGGAATCGCGGCAAAGATTGAAGCTGAACTAAGAGCACTGGATCCCATGCAGCCGATTCCGGAATTCAACACAATGGAGAGTTTCCGGCTCGATGCTGTCCGCAATGAACGCTTCCTCGCTTATCTGGTCAGTGCCTTCGCAATCCTGGCGCTAGTGCTGGCAAGTGCAGGTCTCTATGGAGTCATGTCCTATCTGGTAACGCAGCGCAGTATGGAGTTCGCGATCCGCCTCGCCTTTGGAGCACCAGGCATGGGCCTTGCAGGTGTCGGTCTCCTGATTGGAGCTTTGGCTGCGGCAGCATTACTCCGTTGGCTTGGTAGCTTATTTCCAGCCATGGTCGATCCTATCCTCGCCAAAGACATCTGGGTCTTCGCAGCAATGATCGCCTGCCTGGCCCCTGCCTTACGAATCGCTCGAATCCAGCCAAATGAAGTTCTTCGCGAGTCTTGAAATCATTTTTTTGAAAGGCCCTGAATCTTGGCGGCATTCTCCCTGTGAAAGGAGAGTGTATGAAACTCTGGAATTTAATGATGGCGTTTGGCGTAGTGGCTGCCTCGGCTGCTCCGCATACTGAGGGCGGGTCGGGGGTATTGATCCGAAGGCTACCCGATGGGCGAATGATCGAGTGCCCGCTCAAGCACACCGATGTGAAGGCCGAGGTCAGTGGCCCCCTTGCCACTGTTGTAGTACGTCAGGATTTCACCAACGAATCGTCAGAAACAATTGAGGCGATTTACAACTTCCCGCTACCCGCGATGGCAGCCGTAAACGGCTACACAATGCATGTCAATGAGCGCGTTGTAAAGGGCAAGATCGCCCGCCGCGAAGACGCTCAAAAAGCTTATGACGAAGCCCGCCGTAGAGGTCAGACTGTTGCGCTCCTCAATCAGCAAAGACCAAATGTTTTCCAGCAGGCATTAGCAAACATCACTCCAGGTGCCAAGGTATCGGTTGAGATTCACTATGTGGAACTCGTCCCTTATGAAGCCGGTGTTTATGAGTTTGTGTTTCCGATGGTAGTCGGCCCTCGCTACTTCCCGAATTCGATGGCTGGGCAGCAAGGCACCATCAACCCGCCCATCGCCGCCAAAGGAACCAGAGCGGGCCACGACATCAGCATTCAGATCAAGCTCGGCATGGGAACTCCACTCGGCACCGTTTCAAGCGAAAGCCACGCCATCACCCAAAAACGCTTCAACCAATGGTTTGAAGAAGTGAATCTCAGTCAAGCTCGCGAAATTCCGAACAAAGATTTCCTGCTCAAGTACCGCGTAGCCTCCCGGGAAATTGCACCTTCTTTGCTGACCCACAAGAACGGTAAGGATGGCTATTTCAGCTTTGTGATCGATCCGCCTGCCGTAAGATCCGAACCTGCCAACATTGCTCCCAAAGAACTAGTCTTCGTCATCGACACCTCCGGTTCCATGCACGGCTTCCCCCTCGACAAAGCCAAAGAAGCGATGCTGCAAGCTATTGACGGCCTCAACCCAAGAGATACCTTCAACCTGATTACCTTCAGCGGAGACACTGAAATCCTCTGGCCCCAGCCTGTACCTGCAACACCCGAAAACGTGGCAAAGGCGAAGCAATTCCTGAGATTCAAGAATAGTGGCGGCGGCACGGAAATGATGAAGGCCATCCGCGCCGCCCTTGACGGCACCGACAGCCAGGAGCACGTGCGAATCGTTTGCTTCATGACTGATGGCTTTGTGGGCAACGACAACGAGATCATCGCTGAAATCCGCAAGCACTCCAATGCCCGTGTTTTCAGCTTCGGAATCGGCAGCAGCGTGAACCGCTTCTTGTTAGACAAGATGGCAGAAGCTGGAAGGGGCGAAGTCGAATACGTTTCGCTCAATAGCGACGGTAGCGCCGCCGCCAGGCGCTTCCATGAGCGAGTCCGCAATCCACTCCTCACGGATATCGAAATCGATTGGAATGGCCTACCCGTGCGCGACGTCGTCCCTTCCAAAATCCCTGATTTGTTCAGTGCCAAACCCATCATCATCAGCGGTCGTTTTGACACAGGCGCAACAGGGAAAATCCGCATCCGTGGTCACATCGGTTCACGCCGGTATGAACGTGAGATCGAAGTGAAGCTGCCTTCACAGCAGAGTGAAAATTCAGCAATTCCCTCCATCTGGGCTCGCCGCAAGATCGACGCTCTTGGTATCAATGAATCCGAAAATCGTGAAGCCATCACACAGCTCGGCCTTAGCTTTGGGCTCATGACTAGCTTCACTAGCTACTACGCGGTGGAAGAGCGAGTTGTAAACGAAGGCGGGCAGTCGCGCCGCGTCGAGGTGCCCGTCGAAATGCCCGAGGGCGTCAGCCATGAAGCACTGTCTGGCGCGGCTGATATGTCGATAGGCAGAATGCGCGCAAACATGGCATATCCAGCGGCTTCGCCTTCTACAATCCGCGAAGTGTCCAAGTCATCCAGGCAGGAATTCAAGGTGGAAGCAACGCGACCAAGCATACGAATCCGCGTCCGCGTGATGTTGCGAGAAGTCTCAGCCTCAGTCCTTCAGAAATTAAAGGAGTTGGGATTTATCGCAGACCCGGCCGCAGTGGGAGCCAGATTCCTCAACGGTTCAATCGAGGCAGATAAGCTCCTTGAGCTTCGCAAACTGGAGCAAGTTTTGAGAGTAGAAGAAGTACAGTGAAAGGCTTGCTACATTAGGGAGCGTGTTCCGTAAGGTATTGGTAGCGAATCGTGGCGAGATCGCGGTTCGAGTTATGCGGGCGCTCCGCGAAATGAAGATAGCCAGTGTTGCGGTCTACAGCGATGTAGACCGCAACGCTTTGCATGTACGGATGGCTGACGAAGCCATCGCCATTGGCGCTTCTGCCTCAAGTGAGAGTTATCTTAGGGGAGACAAGATCGTTGCCGCTGCCCTGGCTTGCGGGGCTCAGGCGATCCATCCCGGCTACGGCTTCCTCAGCGAGAATGCAGAATTTGCCGCGCTTTGCGTCACCTCCGGTCTCGTCTTTATCGGCCCGCCAGCCTCAGCAATCGAAAAGTTGGGCTCTAAGACTTCTGCCAGAGCTCTAGCCAAAAAGGCCGGAACTCCAATCCCGCCTGGCACTGAAGAAGCGCTAGCCAACGCCGCAGAAGCAACACGAATTGCCAATGAAATTGGCTACCCCGTAATCCTGAAGGCGGCTGCCGGCGGTGGCGGCAAGGGAATGCGCCGCGTCGAACGAGAAGAAGATATCGAAGCCGCCTTTCGCGATGCCTCAAGCGAGGCTGAGAGATCTTTCCGCAACGCCGCAGTCTATATTGAGAAATTCATCGTGAGGCCTCGCCACATTGAGATCCAGGTGCTAGGCGATCAGTTTGGCCACATGATCTATTTGGGAGAGCGGGAATGCTCTGTCCAGCGTCGCCATCAGAAAGTCATTGAAGAAGCCCCTTCTCCCTTCGTAGCAAAGCGCCCCGAACTCAGGAAGAAAATGGGCGAAGCTGCCGTCGCCGCCGCCTTGACTGCGGGTTACTTTAACGCTGGAACGGTAGAATTTCTCGCCGATGAATCGGGCAGCTTCTACTTTCTTGAGATGAACACGAGGCTTCAGGTAGAGCATCCGGTAACCGAGTGCATCACCGGTGTCGATCTGGTCAAATGGCAACTCCGAATCGCAGCAGGCGAACCCCTGACGATCAAACAAGAGGACGTCTCAATCCGCGGTTGGGCCATGGAGTGCCGTCTTTACGCCGAAGACCCTGATCAGGGCTTTCTCCCTAGCCCTGGCGAAATCACCTCATTGTCTTTGCCCGGTGGTCCCGGCGTCAGACTCGATAGCGGCGTCTATGAAGGCTGGAAAGTGCCGCTTGAATATGACCCCCTTCTAATCAAGTTGATTGCCTGGGCAGAGACTCGCGAGGATGCCATCGCACGCCTTGAGCGCGCACTCGAAGAAACCCACATCGGCGGCATTCGCACCAACATTGAGTTCTTCCTGGATGTCCTCGGTGATGCCGCCTTTCAAGCCGGTGACCTGCACACCGGTTTCCTCGATGAGTGGTTCGTCCGTCGTAAAAAGCATGTCTTCTCCAACGATGACCTGGCCGCTGCCCTAATGGCTGCAAAGGGTACGAAAATAGAACCAGTGCAACCAATAGTGAAATCGAAATGGAAAGATCTGCCGCTGTGATGAACCTCACAAAGGTAGAGCGGTTGGTTTGGAGCTATATAGAAGATCTACGCCAACGCGAACTGCGGGTAGAGAAAGATGGCGATAGTTATGTTGTCACCATCCGGGGCCGCCAGACTCGCATCAACATCGAAGATCCCAGAGCCTGGAACGGCAATGGGGCAGGCAAGGCCGGCAGCGGAATCGCAAAAGTAGCAACTCCTATGCCAGGCAAAGTAGTTCGTGTTCTTGTCTCTGCCGGCGACGTTGTCGAATTAGGTCAAGGCCTCGTAGTGGTAGAAGCAATGAAGATGCAGAATGAATTGAAGAGCCCGATTTCTGGCACCGTTAAACAAGTGCAGGCACTTGAAGGTGCCACAGTCAACGCGAATCAGGTTCTAGTTGTGGTGGAGTCCGATGCCAGTTGACAATTGCCCTCGCTGCAGCGGTACGGGATGGATCTTCAAGACTGTCGATGAAGTGGAAGTCGTCAATCGATGTTCCTGCGATGAAGAAACACGCACCGAACGCTTTGCCTCCCGAAGCGGTATCCCGCCTCTTTATGCAAATGCCTCCACTGAAAATTTCTCTCTCCCCAAGG
Source organism: Acidobacteriota bacterium (assembly GCA_043718395.1). GTDB lineage: Bacteria > Acidobacteriota > Terriglobia > Bryobacterales > Bryobacteraceae > Bryobacter. The sequence goes on along the minus strand of JAYSVS010000115.1, from coordinate 9,765 downwards.
ACAACCCAATTGCCCACCGCGGCCTGGCCAGTGTAATGCTCACCGTGCGCACTTTTGTACGCGAGTATCCAGTTGTAGATAAGGCTGGCCTGATCTTCATTGGAGAAACCGGAGTCGGCAAGACGCACTTGGCCGTAGCTGCTCTGAATGCTTTAATCCAACGCGGATTTGAGGGAGTGTTTTTCGACTACCAGACTCTACTAGACCGGATCCGAAGCGGCTATGATCGATCAAGCGGTTCGATGGACAAAGAAGCATACCGCCTCGCCCTCGATTGCGAGATCCTGCTGCTGGACGACCTTGGTGCCCACCGCGTCACCGATTGGGTAGAAGATACGGTCGCCTCCATCATCACGCACCGCTGCAACTATCGCAAACCCGTAATAGTGACAACAAATTTGCCCGCACCAGGCAATGAGTCAAACAAAGCGAAAGATTCGCTGAGTGACCGCATTGGAGTGCGGGCATGGAGCCGGCTCAATGAGATGTGTAAAGTGGTGCAGATGCCAGCGGTAGAAGACTTCCGCGTCCGCGGACGCCGTTAGGCAACCATCGGCTCATCCGCGCTGCCGCCATAAATCGACGGGCACTTGCCACCCATGGCACGCAGGTAAGTCGACAATTGCCCGCGATGGTGGATCATGTGATTGTTCATGAACTGCAGATACATGGCAGCCGGCATATTGAACATGCCATAGAAGTCGACGTTCGTTGCAAGTTGTTCTGCGGTCATTGCTGCAATGCGCGGCACTCCCGCAGCGATTTCCTTGTCATACCAGGCGGCTAGATCTGCCCCTGTTTTTGCATCAGATGGCATGTCGCGCTGTGGCAGCGTGAAGCTGTGGCCAACGATGCAGTCGATAAACCATATGTCCACGGACGCAATATGCCAGGCCAACTCCATGCCTGTCTTTGACTTTGGATCGGGACGGTAGTCCTGGTGCCCCTCGGGCAGGGAAGCAAGAACTTTGCTGGTTACAGGAAACTCTGATTGGAGCCCTTGAAGGAAAACGCCCGAGAGGGCTTTAATGAATTCAGGTGTCATAGCTTGGTTAGTATGCCACACGCAAAGCCGATGCGAAAGGGGGTAAAAGATAAGGTATCCTTTCCGTAAATATGCGGATTGAAACCAAGCGTAGATTCACCACTATTTCAGCTTTAACGTTAAATCCCCGCCGGGTACAACGATTGCGGTGAAATAGAAGGTTGGAGGATCTTTGATGAGGCAACATGTTCTGATGTGCGCAGCATTGCTCGTTTTTTTTGTTGCTCCCCTCTGTGGTGCTGATGCTGCTTTTCTACTCAAGGTCAACCTCTACCTGAAGGAGGCTTCCGAGTTGACGGGCTTTCGCGTTGAACGAAAGGTTCCGGCTGCGATGATGAGCGCTGCAGAGCTCGAGCGCTACCTCAAGAGCAAGATGCAGACTGAGGTTGACGGCGACAAAGTAGATACAGAAGAGCTAGTGCTCAAGATGTTCGGATTTGCCCCGCCGGATTTTAAGCTGAAGGAAACTACGCTTGAACTATTGCAGGAACAAGCTGCTGCCTTTTATGACTTTAAAGCAAAAAAGCTTTATGTCCTGGACCATATTCAAGAAGGACTCGGCCCTGAATTGTTGATCCACGAGCTTGGGCATGCCCTCGCCGATCAGCGCTATGGCCTGAGTAAATTCCTCAAGGGTGCCAAGGGCGATGATGATGCGGCTTTGGCGCGGATGGCTGTCATGGAGGGCCAGGCGATGTGGTTGATGGGGGAGCATGCGGCACGTCAAACGGGCCAAAGCCTGAGGAATTCACCTGAGTTGGTCAAACGCCTGAGTCAGTCTAATGAAGGCAATGACGATGCGTTCCCAGTCATTAAGCGCGTTCCTCTTTATTTGAAAGAGAGCCTCATGTTTCCTTACTCGCATGGGTTTCGATTTCAAGCGGCAGTTTGCGAGCGGGATTTGGAATGTATGAAGCGGGTCTTCGAGCAGCCACCGGCTTCGAGCGCCCAGGTGATGCATCCTGAGCTTTACTTTGCAGGAGTTCTACCAGAGAAAGTATCTGCGCCATTGCCGCCGAAGGGCAGCCGATGGCGCTCTCGCGCTGATGGAACTCTTGGAGAAATTGATATGGACTTGCTGCTGCGGACGTTCGGTAAGCAATCTGCAGGGCTGGTTGAGAGATTCCGGGGTGGCTCTTATCGAATGTATGAGAATCGAAAATCCCATAACATTTTGCTCTCGCATGCGTCGGTATGGAAAGACGAAGAGTCTGCGCAAGAGTGGATGGAGGCTTATAACTCACTGCTCCCTTCCAAGTGGAAGACGTTTGAGGTGAAGCATCGTAGCGCTCAAAGTCTTGAAGGTACCTGTGATCGAGGTGGGTTTCGTGTTCACCGGGAAGGCCGCACTGTGATCGCAGAAGAGGGGCTTCCAGTACACTGAAAGAAAGTATGTTCGAGGTGATTGAGATGCGAGTATTCATGGTCAAAGTGTTGGTCCTTTCGTTATTGAGTGTTGGGCTAGTGTCCGGGGCGACGATCCCGAGGCAGTCTCCCGAGTATGGATTTGAAGTTCCCGGTGGCAAGCAGGTGTTATTGAGCCAACACAAGGGCAAAGTCATTATGCTGGGCTTCTATCTGACCACTTGTCCGCATTGCAAGGACACGGTCAAGGTGATTGAGAAGCTCTACAAAGAATATGGTGCTCAAGGCTTTCAACCTCTTGGCGTTTGCATCAATGACATGGCAAAGATGCTCACTGCCGATTTTTCCCGCGAGCAGGGAGCCACCTTTCCGATTGGCTATGGTGCAAGAGATGCAGCCTACGGCTACTTGCAGCACCCTACGATGCTTCAGTTGTACATGCCCGCGATCATTATGATCGACCGCAAGGGGCAGATCATTTCGCAGTTCATGGGCGGCGATTTGATCTTCGGCAAAGATTTGGCTGAGCGCGAAAAGAACTTCCGCAAGCTCATTGAAGACACCTTGAAGAAGTCAGGCGCAGCAAATATACCAGCCAAGAAGTCTGCAGGCACGAAGAAAGTGAGCGAATAGCAATGACACGTAGAGGACTCATTCTGGGGTCAACGGCCGTTGCAGCGCAAACCATGAAGAAGCCTGCCAAGCCTAATCTGAAGATTAGTCTTCCTGGCGGCAAATCTATGCAGACAGCCCAGATGGTTGGTCATCCTTATGCCGTTACCATCTTCAAGACCACCTGCCCACATTGCCAGAAGTCACTGCCCATCATGGAGAAAGTGATGAAGGAGTATTCAGCCAAGGGCTTTCGTGCAGTAGCTGTTGCCGTTGACCAAAACCCTGAGCCGCTGGTTCTCGATTTTGCCAGGAACTACAAAATTACATTCCCGCTTGGTTGGGCTTCGATTGAGGATATCTGCAAATTTCTCGACCTTAAGCCAGAACAACTTTACGTGCCGGCCTTGATGGTCTTTGACCGAACTGGTAAAGTGCGCGGACGTTATCCTGGTGGTGATGCCTTTTTCAACATGGAAGAAGCAAACCTCCGCAACTTAGTCGAGCTACTGGTTAAGGAAACCAAGAAGTCGTAATGGGTGGGCGGCCAGGACTTGGGGAACTTTGCCGCCTTATCCTCAAGCATGCCGCCTTCACCGTGGGTGGCGGCAGCGTTACGGTTGTCGCCCTTGAGAGGGACTTTGTCGAGACCACACGGTGGATCTCGCTAGAGCGCTTTCGCACTGTTTACGGAATCGCTCGAATCACCCCTGGTACGAGCATCCTTGCCCTCACTACTGGCTTGGGCTGGGACTTCTATCGTTGGCCCGGGGCGATTCTCGCCCTGAGTTTCAGCGCTATCCCGGGCAGTATCGTTGCCGCCTTTCTTGCTGCCATTTATGTGCAGGTTTATGAGAACGAAATTGCGAGACGCTTTCTCGTAGGCACATCCGCTGCCGTCTGCGGTCTGATTGGCGCAAGCATCTGGCGCATGATGCAGCCTTACATCAAGGACAAGCAGGTGTCGAGCACAATCATGATTTTCGCCTTGGTGCTCGGGCTTTCGATCTTCGGCTTCAGTCCTTTTCCTATCTTTATCGCGCTTGGTGTTGCGGGTTATCTCCTCTCAGGAGTCAAGGCATGATCGCCAAGCTGTTCTTGCTTTATTGGGTTCTCCTGCAGTCCATGCTAAGTTCGTTTTCTGGTCTTTCGAGTCTGCCAGTGATTCGCCATGAACTGGTTGTTGAGCGGCACTGGATTGATGATCGTGACCTCAATGCTGCCGTCATGATTGGGCGTTCGACACCCGGCCCAATGGGCGTCTATGTGGTCTGCATTGGCTATTTTGTAGCGGGCTATTGGGGGGCCGTTGTTGGAATGCTCGCCATGGCCACACCCGCTCTATTGATCGTCCTGCTCTTGCGACTGCTGGGCAATCGAGTTGAGGATCCTCGGATCAAGAACGCCGTCCGGTATGTGATCGTGGGCGGCTCTGCGCTGAGCGCAGCCACGCTTTTCAATATGGGGAAATCAGCCTTAACGGCCTGGTGGTGCGTTGCAATCGCGATAGCTGCTGCTGCCCTTTTGTTGCGCACGCGAGTGGCCACAATTTGGATTCTTCTAGGAGCTGGCATATTGGGTGTGATGGTAAAGTAAAGAAGAAACCGTGCGCCCGTAGCTCAGCCCGGATAGAGCGTTTGCCTCCGAAGCAAAAGGCCACATGTTCGAATCATGTCGGGCGCACCAAAACCTTGAAAACGAAGGACTTACCTAAGTTTTCTCCATGCAGGTAGACCAGAAAGGTCTCTTGCCATGGTTTTCCTTATTCACACCGAAGCGTTCATCAGAGAACGCCGTATTCTTCACAACGTCTCTCCCGCCACTATCGAGTGGTACAAATCCAGCCTCAAAGCGTTCGAGCCGGTGCTGCAAGCTGATCTCGAACCAGTTCAACTGAAACAGGCCATCACCGCCCGAATAGAAGAACTGAGAACAGAGCGGCACAACAGCGCTGTTACGGTCAACACGTACTTGCGTTGCCTCAAGGCATTTTTCAACTGGTGCCATGGTGAGCAAATTTTAAAAGCGCCAATCAAGCTGAAGTCTCTCAGGGAAGAGAAGAAGGTCTTGGTCACCTTCTCTGCCGAACAGGTCAAACGCTTCGTCAACTTCAAACCAGCTCCATACAAAGGGAACTGGAAGAATCAATCAAGACGCCTACATGCTCTCATCTGCCTGCTGCTTGATACGGGACTTCGGATTGATGAAGCCCTTTCCCTTACCCCTAAACAAATCGACTTTGACAACATGGTCATCAGGGTTAAAGGAAAAGGCAACAAGGAGCGGCTCGTTCCTATGAGCTTGGAACTACGGAAGATTCTATTTCGCTTTCTGAAGAACGTAGATCCACCCGCCTTGGTCTTCACTACTCGAAGTGGTGGCAAACTTAATCAACGACATGTCCTAGGAGAATTCAAGCTCTGGGCCACCCACTTGGGTATCACCGGCGTCAGGGTCTCTCCACATACCTGCCGCCACACCTTTGCCGTGAACTATATTCGCAGAGGCGGGAACTTGGAATATCTCAGACGGATTCTCGGCCACACCTCTATCGAGACAACTCAGAAGTATCTTGAAAGCTTGGGAATTCAGGATCTCCAACGAGTGCACGACCGGCTTACCTTGTTAAATGGCCATTAAGTACTAGCAGAGAAAGAAAAAGTACTAGCAGAGAAGAAATTGTTTGCCAGACCGATTGCAATTCAGTCATTGAAGTCATGCACTTGCAAACGACTGCGGCCTCGGAGCCCTGGAGGGACCATGAACCAATCGATAATCCTAATTGCGATATTCGCGTCACAGCTCAGTGCCGCAATCATCGTCGATGATTTTAACAGCAGCTCAATCAATAGTGCAAGGTGGAATGTGGCCATCGTTCCCAACGGCGTCGGGACAGTAGCGCAAACTAATCAACAGCTTAAAATGGCGATGACAGCAAATCAAGGTTATTTAGGTCTTCAGGGGAAGTTTTTCTTAGCTGGCGATTTCGATGTGCGCGTCGATTTCAGTCTGGTAAACTGGCCAGCGGCAAGTTCCAGTACCGTTCGTTTGGCTGCGATGGACTTGCCCGAGGGGCCGCTAGGAATGTCCGGCGTATATAGAAATAGCTACAGCGACGAAAATTATCAATTTAGAGGCTTAGACGGTGTTATCAGTAGCGGAGCGGTTAATGATGTGGGTGGTAAACTAAGAGTCACGCGGTCGAATCTCACACTTACCGGTTATTATTGGAATGGATCTGGCTGGGTTGCTATAGGCTCAATGCCAACGACCGGTGTCGATACCAGGTTCTTAATGGACTTCTCTTCACAGGGTGCACCTGTTGCTAATTTGGTGGTGACATTTGACAACTTCGTAGCAGTTGACTCTATCCCTGAACCATCAACATTCGCCCTGTTTGTCGTCGGCTTAGCAAGCATCCCACTGCTACGTAAAAAGTAGCCAAATGCGACGACCTCTGGCCGAGTCGTCGCCGTGGCGCTCACTACAGCAGCAATCACCATCGGCCACCACTCACGCGGCACGCCGCCACTTTCCAGTTCCTTTAACGTGCGCTTCGGCTACGGCTGCTCGAATGCGGGATTCTCCCGGCAAGCTCTCGATGAGGACGCTAGCTCCCATGGAGATTCCGACAGCGTAGATCCCTTCACGGCAATCCTGTGTTTCAAGAAAACTGAGCCAGGCGCGGAGGTCTTCGCGTTCTAGCAAGCCGTAAGTAATCTGGTTTCCGCCGGAGTCACCATGGCCTCGGCTATCTGGAACGAGCACTTGATAGCCTGCATTCCGGAAGCTGGCTTTCATTCGAGGCATATCTCTTCGATTGGAGCCAACTCCATGAAGGACGACAACACAGCGATGACTCACTTTGTATGGAGGCGCGAAGCTGGCTACCAGGGGAATGCCGTCGGCTGCCTGAATTGAGATGCGATCTGGATCAGGTGTGTTTGCGCCCTCTTTGCGCGGTCGCGGACCCAGAGCAAATTCAGATAGTAGAATTGCCGGGCCCGTAATCGCGACCAGAAGTGAAGCTGTGAGACCAATCCATAACCATCGCCACCGCATGGAATCAGGCTAGCGCTATTTGCTTCCTTCACGATTCAGATGTTCCAGCAGCATTCGGGCTGGTTCCAGTTGCGGGCTGGCCTTGGACAGGTGAAAGAGCACCTCTTTGCGGGGCTTGTTTTGTTCGAGGAGACTGATTGCGAGATAGAAGCGCGCTCGCACGGAGAGCCCATCTGCGCGAAGACCTGCTCTGGCTGCCGCTTCGGCCTCGGCGAAGCGCCTTAAAGACAACAGGGCAAATGCAAGGTTGGTCTCGGCCAATGAATCCGCTGGATCGATCGCGGTTGCCCGCTCGAAGGCAGCACATGCTTCGGCTACTCTGCCGCCACGCATATACTGCACTCCCAGATTGTTGATTGCCTCAAAGTAGGCTGGATCTATCTCGATTGCCTTTTGGAGATGTAAGATGGCTTCGTTTGTTTCGTTTTTCTTTGCGGCCTCATGCGCTGCTAGATATTGCTTCAGCGCCTGCTTCGGGATTTTGTGCTGCAATCTGGTGAATGAGATTGGAGGCCCACTTGCGGGAAGATTGGAATTCTGCCGAAGGTCCACAATTAAAGTGTGGGCATAGGGCAATTGAACGGATTGCGAATAGACTACCGTGCCTTGCAGATTGATGATACGCAATTCATAGAGTCCGCTTGATGCGGCGGCGACCTCGAAAGACCCGAAGCGATTTGGGTTTGTTTCGTAAATTAACCTGTGACTCCCGACCGGCAAGATCTGGACTCGGAGAAGGCTCAAGCCTTCAGGCTCACCGGTTTGAATTTGGCCCGTAAGTGACATCTGCATCGCAGATCGAAGACTGGCGTGAGAAGATTCAAAGCCAGAATCGGGCATGTGCACTTGGCCGAAGGTGATGGTTGTGTTGGCCAAGGCTAGTGAAAGTATGCAAGAAAATCGTATGAAGTAGCTGGAGTTCATAGACCCCTCCCGGACGGCAATCTTGGTGAGACACAAGGAACGACGAGGTTCTAGCAATGGCCCCGATTGCAGGACAAAAATCCGATCTGAAGCTAACAACCGATTCTGGTCAATCTTGAGAATGCTGGCGCAAGTGTTGGAAACAGGGCAGAAATAATTTTTTCTGGACTGTGACTGATAAAGTTCGCATTGAGTGAATTGATCGTTGAGGGTGTAAGTGCAAAGCGATACTGGCCCCACGTTTGGGTTAGGACAATGCATATTGAGCGATGGCGGAATTGGATCTTGGATTGTGGGTGAAGAAGCGGCTTGAGGGAAGAGTCTTGTTTGTCTAGACGGTAACCCGTGTCTTCCGAGCGAATTCAGCGCACATGTAGCGTCGGGGGTAAGTTCAACTGGTAAGCAAGAAAGTCTACACTGCGCTGTTTGGCGCGATCTATCCACTCGTGGCGTCCCGCCTTGGAGCTAAACTAAAGGCATGGTGCGCCAGTTTGATGTCGTTATCGAGAGAGATGAAGAGGGCCTCTACGTTGCCTCGGTCCCCCAATTGCCAGGGTGTCACACCGATGGCACCTCGCTTGACGAACTCATGGTAGAGATTCGCGAAGCGATTGAGCTTTGCCTTGAAGTGGAAGGTGAGCAGCCGGTCAACTTGGAATTTGTCGGCATTCAGCGGGTCACGATCGCCGCATGAGCACGCTCCCTCGTCCGACGGGAATAGAACTCGTCAGGGCGTTGGAACGCGCGGGCTTCATTGGGGAGCGTGTCCGGGGTAGTCACTATTTTCTTCGGCATAAGGATGGCCGAGCGACGGTCGATCCACTTCGGAAGCGGACGCTTGGTTTGGGGCTTTTGCGGAAGATTTTGTCGGACTGCCATATAAAGCCGGAGCAGCTTAGCGACTTGCTGTGACCAGGACGAGGCCGGATACCGGGTAATCCGTTTACGGCGAAGTGTGCTTACTGGGAGAGGGCTGAATTTCCTTCACGGCCTTTGGGGTGAAGCAGTTTGGATGATCTTTGTGATCCAGGCGACGAATGGGAGATTTGAGGCCGTTAGTGCCTTCAATTCTCGATCAACATCGTACTCGACGGGTCGAATCGAGGGAGCTAAGCCGTCAACCAACAAGTATGCTGCGCGGCAATCGCCATCTTGTGATTGGCCGCCGCTCCCGGAGTTCGCGATATACCCACCCTCGCGGCCCCGGCTGAGTAGTCGCCGTACAAACGGCGTGTGGATATGACCGTAGACCAATGTTGGTTGAGGCACGCCCTCATAGACTGCATTCAACTCATCGTCCCCTGCCTGCATTGACGGTGCCCGATCCGCTATCTGCGAGGCCCCCCGTGCAGAATCAAGTCGGGTACAACATCGCGCATGCCGCTACTGTAGAAGTGAGGAAACACCGCTTGAATCTGACGATCAGTCTCCCGGATACCGAGGTGCGTGCCTTGGAAGTGAAGGCCACAGCGCAAGGAATGACAGCCGAGCAATATGCTCTCCAGGTACTCGAACGGGACTTGGCTCCAGACTGGCTGCGTAAGTCTTGGTCAAGCGCGGAGGAGGCGGGGCTAGGTCCAATACAGTTCACTTAAGGTGTTCTGATCCTGATTACGGGCTCGATACGCTGCGTCGGCTGCCGCTTACGCGGACGCAAAGGGTAATTGCTCATTTTGCGTTTCACGCCGCGCGGGTTGATCCTGTTGCGGCTCGATACACACCGTTCCTGAAGGATCTCTCCCAGGACTGCCTTATGA
>JAYSVS010000114.1:0-45642 GCA_043718395.1 Acidobacteriota bacterium | reverse complement strand
TTACAAGTGGGATCGCGCCCTCGCTTCCGGCAAAATACTCAGCGCCGCCAGCCTCGCCAAAATGTGGACTCCCGAAAAGTCTGATTACGCCTACGGCTGGAATGTCAAAACGGCGGACGGCAAAACGTCACAGTCACACGGCGGAGGTATCGATGGTTTCTCTACCAACATTGAACGCGTTCCAGAGGAAGGCCTGGTCATTGTCGTTCTTTCCAATTTTGAAGATGGAAATACCGGCGAGGTGAGCAGGGGCCTGAACAAGGTAGCCCACGGTCTCACGCCTGAAATCCCAAAGTTGCGCACCGAAATCGAGCTCGATATCGCCACTCTCGATCAATACCCTGGCACCTACCAGCTTGGTCCCAATTTTGATCTGGTCATCACCAGGGAAGGCAACCAACTTATGACTCAGGCCACTGGCCAGGGCAAGCTCCCGGTCTTTGCCGAATCGACCGATACCTTCTTCCCCAAGGCCATGCCAGCCACCATTGTCTTCACTCGTGAAAACGGCGTAGTCACCGGACTCATCCTCAAACAGGGCGGCCGTGAAATGCCCGCTCCCAGAAAACCCTGATGCTGCCGGGAATTACTATCTGAGGTGCAACCCTAAAAGCGGATGACCTTCGAGAAGCTCACAGGGTCGAGACTCGCCCCGCCCACCAGCGCACCATCAATGTCCTCCTGCGCCATCAGCGAACTTACATTGTCTGGCTTTACCGACCCACCATATAGAATTCGCAGGCTAGCAGCGTCAAACTTCGTTGCCGCCAACACCCGAATCGCCTTATGCGCATCAGCGGCCATCTCAGGAGTCGCCGTCTTGCCCGTCCCAATCGCCCACACCGGCTCATAAGCAATCACGATCTGCGAAAACTCTTCCGGCGTAAGGTCCGCGATCCCGCCCTCAAACTGCTTCGCGAGCACTGCTTCGGTCTGGCCCGCCTCGCGCTCAGCCAAAACCTCACCGACGCAAACAATGACCTTGAGACCCGCTTCAATAGCGGCCTTCGTGCGCTTGAGAACCGTCTCATCGGTTTCACCAAAAAACTGGCGGCGTTCCGAGTGACCCACAATCACCCACGTACATCCAATCGCCTTCAGCATCGGCCCGGAGATTTCCCCCGTAAAGGCCCCTTCCTTGGCCCAGTAAAGGTTCTGGCCGCCAACCGTCACATTCGATCCGGCAGTGGCCGCAATCGCCGTCGGCAGATCGACAAATGGCGCGCAGATTGCAATCTCGGCGGCGGTGACGTCCTTTACCAGCGGCAGAAAGTCATTGAAAAAAGAAGTAGTCTCGGCCGGTGTTTTGAACATCTTCCAGTTCGCGGCCATCAAGGGAATTCGCATCACTCAATAGTCTAGCGTTCGAGCTTCACCCCGAGGATCGCGGCCCATCGTCCAGCCACTGATTCCATCGCCACTGCTGGACTTTTCCCCCGTTTCACACCCTTGCCGGACATCACCATCGCTGCCCGGTAATCGTCCAGCCCCGGCCACCAGCCATGGTTACCTTTCTCATACGGCGGTACATACATTGCCTCGCCCGGCTTCATCGCAAACCCCTCATTCCGCTTGGGCTCAAACGCCGCCACCACATCTGCGCCCGGCACAAATCGCCGCACTTCTTCAACCGGTACCTCACGCCCCAACTTGCCACTCACGCGTAACTTCGCGGCCACGGTGGCGTCTCTGGTAGTCAACAATCCCCCCAGCATCCCCACCTGCATCCCCTTGGCAAACTCCGCCACATTCAGATCGCGATCCACCCGTTCGAAACCATGATCTCCAACCACGGCCACGACAGCATCCTTGGGAGCGGCCGCCACGATCTCAGCGATGTAGCGATCTGTTACTTCAAGAGTGTGATTCGCCTCTTTCTCAAACGGCCCGGCCTCATGCGCCACCGCATCCAGATCCACAAAGTGCAGCAGAATCAAATCGGGCTTCTCATTCCTTAGCAGATAAACACAAGCCACCTTACGAGTCCGGTCATCCACCCACTGTTGCTTGAAGCTTGGGTCAAACTTCTCGATCCTCTCCATCAGGCCCGGCGTCGCCTTCTCAAAGACCGAAATATAATCCATACTCCCGCCATCGCGCGCGCGAAAATACTCCGGCAGATTGAAATCGATATCTGCGTTCACCGTCACCGGCCAGGTAATCGCCGCCGACTTCAACCCAGCCCCACGAGTCGCATGCCAAAGCGTTTTGACCTTCAGCATGTCCGCCATCCAGTAGTAGTCACCGGTATTGCTTGCTGCACGGCGATTCCCCAAAATCCCATGCTCCCGGGGCGCAACACCCGTAATGAGCGTTGTATGCGATGGCCATGTCACGGTGGGTACAGCTCCAATCAGCCCACCCACAAATTCACCCTGCCTCATCATCTTGCGAATAGCCGGAATCTTCAGCCCCAGCTTGTCTGCATCGCGCAGATAGCGATGATCGAGCCCATCGACAGAGATCACAATTAGCGTCCGCCGCTGCCCACAGAGAGCTGCGGCCATCATCAGCAAAAGGAAGAGGCGCATTGCTACTATTCTCCTCGACGGAAAGCTTCATTTGTAAGATCAGATTGTGAAGGTTCAAGTCCTCGCCTACGATCCCCGTTGGCCCATTCAGTTTGAAGCACTACACCAACTGCTCTGGCCCGCAGTCCATGATCTGGCCACCAGCATCGAACACGTCGGCAGCACCTCCGTACCTGGTCTCGCCGCCAAACCCGTCATTGACCTCGACATCATCATCACATCCAGAGAAGTGCTCCCGCAAATCACCAGTCGTCTTGGCGCTTTAGGCTACATCCACCGCGGTAATCTCGGCATTGAAAATCGCGAATCCTATTCAATTCCAGAACCCAATCGAACCCATAGACTCTACGTCTGCCCGGCATCCAGCCTGGCCCTCAAGAACCATCTCACTCTCCGCGACCACCTCCGGGCCAACCCGAAAGATCGCGACATCTATGCCGCAATCAAACAACAACTGGCCAGGCAGTTCCCCAACGACATCGATAAGTACATTGCAGGTAAAACGGAGTTCATTCTCAAAATCCTCTCAAGCAACGGTTTCGAGTCGAGGCAACTCAACATCATTCGCCGCGCCAACTCCGCCTAAGGCATGCCCTCGTTGAGTGCCTCTAACCTCTCCTACTTCTTCTCAACCTGCAACTGCGGCACAAAAATCTCCTTGGCTTTCCGCTCAAGCGTCTCATCCACACGCAACAGCGTCGCCACCTCCACGCCCGCGCGAATCGCCTTCGCAATCCGCGTCTCTGCCTCGACAATACGAGCCGCTTTCTCCACCACCTCTTCAAGCCGCACCAGCGGTATCACCACGACCCCGTCCTCGTCGCCAACCACCCAGTCCCCAGGCTGCACCACCACTCCGCCACAAGCCACCGGAATCTGTAACTTCCCCGCATATTGCGCCCCACCCGCATTCGGCACTACCGCCCGCGCAAACACCGGCAATTTGCTAACCCGTATATCAGCCAGATCCCGAATCGACCCCTCCACCACAACACCAGCCAGGCTTTTCTTCAACGCAGACATTGTAGTCAGGCCGCCCCACAGCGCCGTGTTCTTCTCCCCATGTCCATCAATCACCAGCACATGCCCCGCCGGACATTCCGCCAGCGCCTTGGCCACCATCAGAATATCCGCTGTATGCACCTGCACCGTAAACGCCGGTCCCGCCATCCTCACATTCGCAGACCACGGTCGCATCTCATGACTCATCGCCCCGCCTTTATCGAGAGCATCAGATACAGGCCCCGTCCCGATCTTCATCAATCGATCACGCAACTTCATACCGCCATCCTAACCTGCGCCGGATTGATCGCCTTGTACTTACCTTTATTCGCAGTAATCTCAAACGCCATCGGCACTCGCTCAATCCCGTCGAGTACATGAGTAATCATAGGCTTCATCCGCACCCGTCCAGCCGCTACCAGACTCACCGTATGCTGCAAATGTTCGAGGGTACTAATATCCGGAAACAGATACCTCAAACTCCGTTCACGCATCAAATCCACATCCACCTCAAACGGAGAACCAAACCACGACACCCCAATAATCTTCCCGCCAGACCTCACTGCATGCATCGCCTGCACGACACTACGAACTCCCGCCAGCCCTTGCGTCGGGCTACCTCCAGCACACTCAAAAACAATGTCCGCACCATTGCCATCGGTCAACTCAAGTATCGCCTCTACCGGATCCACCGTATTTGCATTCAAAGCATAATCTGCCCCCAACTCCTTGGACAACGCACAAGCCTCATCACGCACATCCACTGTGATAATCTTCCCTGCGCCACTCACTCGCGCAATCTGCATACACTCCAGCCCCATACTCCCCTGCCCAAGAATCGCAACCGAATTCCCAATCTGAATATCAGCAGTCTCAACTGAAGCCACGCTGTCACTCAGGCTCTGTAAACAAGCAGCTTCGCTATCAGAGATCCGCTCATCCACCAGCGTCAAAGCAATCTCCGGCAACAGCGCAAACTCACAAAAGCATCCTGGCAATTGAAACCCGATGATCGGCCCCTTGCGGCACAAATGCCCACGGCCGCTCATACAAAGCGGACAAGTCTCACAAGGCAGTTTAGCCCTGGCCGCCACACGATCCCCAACCCGAAACCGCGTTACCCCAGGCCCCACCTCCACAATCCGCACACAAAATTCATGACCAAACAACTGCACTGGCGCTTCCGTCTCCAGCCGTTTCTTGATCTTGTCGAAAGCCAGCGTCCGCACCCCAACCGCCAACTGCGCCTCAGTCACACTCGGCTGCACCACCAGCACCTGCACCAGCACGTGCCGCGCCTTCACCTCAGGCATTTCAACCTCATCCAGCCTCAAGTCACCAAATCCGTAGAATCGCCAAGCTTTCATAGAGAGTGATAATATCCCACTCAAATGACCTTGCTCATCCTCGTGGCCGCAACGCAACTGACCGCTCAAATTTTCGCCCCCGGTGCAAAGCTCGAAAAGATCTACGAAGGTGGCCACCTCACCGAAGGTGTCGCCGTAGCTCCCGACGGCACCGTCTTCTTCAGTGACATTACTTTCACAACAGAAACCGGCATGCAAGCCGGCCACATCCTCCGTCACGATCCCAAGACCAACAAGACTGTTGTCTATCGTTCCCCAAGCGGCATGTCCAACGGTCTCAAGTTCGATGCCCAGGGCCGCCTCGTAGTTGCGGAAGGAGCCGACTACGGCGGTCGCCGCATCACCCGCACAGACCTCGCAACAGGCAAAAGCGTCATCCTCGCTGGCCTCTTCGAAGGCAAGCCTTTCAACTCCCCCAACGACATCGCCATCGACGCCAAAGGTCGAATCTACTTCAGCGATCCCCGCTACCTCGGCCACGAATCGATCGACCAGCCCTTAATGGCCGTCTACCGTCTCGACCCCGGCGGCAAACTCCAGCGCATCATCACCGACGCAAACAAACCCAACGGAGTAGCGATCTCACAAGACCAAAAGACCCTCTACGTAGTAACCAACGACGACGGACACATGGGCTTCGACCGCATGCCCAAAGGCACCCCGGCCCGCAAGGGCCGCATGGAACTCTCCGCCTACGACCTCCACCCCGACGGCACCGCCACTTACAGAAAGCGCCTCGTCAACTACGCACCGGAAGACGGCCCCGACGGCCTCGTCTGCGACGCAAGGGGCAACCTCTTCGTAGCCGTGCGAGATGAAAAACGCTTCGGCATCATCGTCTACTCCCCAGAAGGAGCCGAACTAGCCTACCTGCCCACCCCAGAACGCCCCACCAACGTCGGCTTCGGTCGCGGCACCGAAGCCACCACTCTCTACATTACTGCCGGCGGCAGCCTCTATCGAATCAAAACATCTCATCCCTAGCGGCGATTTACTTCAACCGGCCTCACCTCCCCATCAACATTCACTTCAATCGTGAACTTTCCGTCCACCGCGTTCCCGGTGAAACAGGGGTCGCAGTGCTTTGACTGACCAATCAACGCCACCTGACCATAAATCGTCACGTATCTTATGCCTCAAAGCCAAAGCCGAAGCAATGGTCCCAGACGTGCATGACTCTCAACCGGAAACGCAAATGCTAAAAAACAAAAATGACCTCAAGGGATTCACTATCCGCGCAACCGACGGTGAACTCGGCACCATTAACGATTTCTATTTCGACGATGAAACTTGGGCGATTCGCTATCTCACTGTTGAAACCGGTGGCTGGCTTGGCGGGAAGGAAGTCTTGATTTCTCCCTTCGCCATCCTTAAAACCGACTGGCAAGCCAAGTGCCTCGACGTCGTGCTGACTAAAAAGCAAGTCCAGCACAGTCCCGATATCGATACTCACAAACCGGTCTCCCGGCAACACGAAGCTTCCTACCTTGGCTACTACGGCTATCCCAACTACTGGGGCGGGCCTTTTCTTTGGGGCCCCGTCGATTATCCTGCTGGAGTTGCGCAACCAGCCATCGAGTTAGACGAAGCTATTGAACAACGGATAAACCAGGAATCGATGGATTCCCACCTGCGTAGCACCGAGGTGGTCTCTGGTTACAACATCCAGGCTCTGGATGGCGAGATCGGTCACGTCGAAGGCTTTGTAATCGACGACGAAGCGTGGGCCATCCGCTACATTGAAGTTGCCACCCGTACCTGGTGGCCCGGCAAGAAGGTTCTCGTCTCGCCAGCCTGGATCGCGAGCCGCACCTGGATGGATTCCAAAGCCCATCTCGCCCTCTCGCGTGAGCGGATTCAGTCTGCCCCGGCATACTTGGAAGACCAGCCCATCACTAGAGACTATGAAGCCCAGCTTTTCAACCACTACGGCAAGCTTCCCTATTGGCTCGAAGACAAAACACTCAAGTCCGTCTACGCTGAGTCCAGCGCTTCTTGGCCAGCAGAGCCAACCCTGCGCTGACTACAACCATTGTCCCCGGCTCTGGCATTTCGTCAGGGCCGATACAAGTTGCGCATTCCCTCCATCCATTGTTCTTTGCCGGCCAAGATGGGGGCAAGCATTGCTTCCAGCCCATCAAGGTTCTGGTTGGGCACATCTGTGAGCCGGACACCTTCTCCAAGCGGCAATGGTGTGAAGGCTCCAAGCGACCCGGCGGGCAGGTGACCAGCCAGATCCGCTCCCAGCCACACTTTTTGCCCCACGCCGCGCAAATAACGCTTGCACCAGAATTCGGAAGTCGTACATTGCCCTTGCACCCCACAAGCAACCTCATATAGAGTCATCGAAACGGAGCTCAGATCGCCGCACTTCCAGCGTGTTTGAAAAGCCTGCAGCAGATGTCCTTCGCGCAGCAGCTTGTCGAATATAGCAGCAAGAATTGTTTCGGCCTCTTTGGTTTCCTCATCGCGAAAAACTCTTGTATCCAACCAGAAGGACAATTGTGGAGCGAAGCGAACCGGCAATATTGAGGCGGATGCTGATGATGAATCGAATCCCCAACCAGCGCATCCTGCCAGGGATTCGCCACCCTCGCTGGCCTCTTCACCCATATGTCCGGAGCAATCTCCGCCTTGCTCGAATTTTGAGCGCACCTTCTTCCACAATTTGTCAGTCAGCAAATTGTTTGACCCGGAGCGATATTCCTTGGTAAGCGCGAATGCGTTACTTCCAGTTTGAAGTACATGCCAGGTTTCGGGTCGCAACGCCGGGAGGAACTCGGCCCACTCCTCGATCGCCCCAAGTGCTGCAGCCCGGGCTGAAGGTGATGGTGCCAGCGCCGCAATTGCGGTTACGTGGCTTGGCTCTGCCATCAAGCGCATATAGAGTTGAGTTCCCGGCACGGTGGCATCTGCCTTCAGCGGCACGCGAACAGCAGGACGGACCACGATCTGGAAGCTCTGAGTTGCTGCCCCGGCTCTAACATTTTCTAGCGGCTCAAATGTCAACCTCAGTATCCCGCTGCCTACTGCGGTTGCAGTGCCCGAAAGATTCACCGTCACGATATTGGCCCGCTGGCCGGTCACCTTCTTCTTGTTGCGAGGCTGCAATACTCTTTGCAACAAATTGCCAGATTCGGGTACTTCCACGCCGCCATCCAGGTGCAAGCCTGGTACTGAGATAGCATAGTCCTGGTCCAATGCAAGCTCCATCCGTTCTGGCCTCGCAGGCTGAAAGACAAGCACCGAGTCGACACGGATGAGTCCTTCCTCAATTGCAGGTCCACCTAGCTTGATGCGTACTCCCGTTCCGGGCCCTCCTGTATTTGCGGCATAGGCACCCAAAGATCCCCAGAGCCGCTCTCCAACGCCAAGTTCAAAGGGCCGATTGTGATGCTGGGCTATTTGAAACACAGGAGGTCCGGCAGCTTCGTTCGCCGTACTTCTTGAACTTGTCTTGTGACGGAAATATAGATGGCGGAACTTTTCCCCTTCAGCCTCACCGCTTGGAGTCAGGCACAGCTCGCTCTCTATTCCAAGCGCTTCGGCCAGACGGGCAAGTTGCTCCTCAGCGAACAACGGCTCTGCGGCAAAAGCATTGCGCAGCGCATCCAGTTCTGCATAGGGAGCCCAACGCTGCAAGCCTTCGCGGCGCGTTTTTCCTTCGGAGCGTTCCAACACTGCTGCGATTTTGCCACCTTCAGCCAGCTTGAGGAAGATGTCGTCACTATCGAATACCATCATGCTGACTGCGGCTTTGCCCCCCTCCTTCGACAGGGCTTTGGCCAAGTCTGACCCGGCCCCGGTTTCCGTATCGAAGACAGAGATCCACCGCCTGCCCTCCGCAGGGCCCAACGTCAAAGTGCGATCAGCTTCAGAGGCGCTGGCTACTTCTTCGTAGCCCTGGCTGCGAAGGAAGTCCTTTGCCGTCTCCGCAACCCGGTTGCGGACGCCCCCGGGAAAATCACCCTCTACGAAGACATGTACATTTTCAACCGTAAGTCCCATGCCAAGTACATCGGCGGATGATTGCAAAAACTGAAAGGAATGAAGCGGAGTCTGCACAGGCGAATGCACACCGCACCCAATCCTAAAGCCCCATCTCAGCCTTAACCGCTCCAAACTGCTCCACTGCAAACAACACATCCTCGCGCGAATGCGCTGCCGAGATCTGCACTCGAATCCGTGCCAGCCCCTTCGGCACCACCGGAAATGAAAACGCAATCACATAAATCCTACGCCCCAGCAGCTTCTCAGCCATCGTTGCGGCAACCGATGCCTCACCCAACATCACCGGCACAATCGGATGTTCCCCATCCTGCAACTGAAAGCCGAGCCCGGTCATCCCCTCACGAAACACCCGCGTATTCTCCCGCAGATGCAAACGCAAATCATCAAGCTCATCCAGCAAATCCAGACACCGCAACGAAGCCGCAGCAATCACCGGTGTGAGCGTATTCGAAAACAAATATGGCCGCGACCGCTGCCGCAGCAACTCAACCACTTCCTTCTTTCCACTCACATAACCACCGCTAGCCCCGCCCAGCGCTTTCCCCAAAGTGCCACTCACAACGTCCACGCGCGACTGCACTCCAAAGTGTTCCGGCGTCCCACGTCCTCGCGGCCCAAAGAATCCCACCGCGTGCGAGTCATCCACCATCACCATCGCATCGTACTTTTCCGCCAGCGCACAAATTTCCGGCAACTTTGCCAGATACCCATCCATCGAGAACACGCCATCAGTCACAACCAACCGGAACCGGTTCGACTGCGCTTCAATCAGCCGCGCCTCTAGCTCCGCCATGTCCCCGTTGGCATAACGAAACCGCGCCGCCTTCGACAGTCGAATCCCGTCGATGATGCTAGCGTGATTGAGCGAATCGGAAATCACCGCATCCTCAGCGCCAAGCAAAGTCTCAAACACCCCGCCATTGGCATCAAAGCAACTCGAATAAAGGATCGTATCCTCAGTGCCCAAAAACTCACTGATCCGCTTCTCAAGCTGCTTATGCAGCGCCTGCGTCCCGCAAATAAAACGCACACTCGCCAACCCATAGCCCCACTCGTTCAAAGCCTCATGAGCCGCTGCCACAATCGCCGGATGATTCGCCAGTCCAAGGTAATTATTGGCGCACATGTTCAACACTCGCCGCCCATCCGCCAACCGAACCTGATTGCCCTGCGGCGAGGAAATCACACGCTCGCCCTTATAGAGGCCGCTCTCGCGAATCCCTTCCAACTGTCCCTGCAAATGCTCTTGAATCGATCCGTACATAACCTATTTCTCCCAGCTCAAAATTACCTTGCCACAGCTTCCACCACTCATCGCCGAGAAGCCTTTTTCAAACTCCGTGTAGTGATACCGGTGTGTGATCACAGGCTTCAGATTTAGCCCAGACTCAAGCATCACCGTCATCTGATACCACGTCTCATACATCTCACGGCCGTAAATACCTTTGATCGTCAACATATTGAAGATCACCTTATTCCAGTCAATCGCCATCTCACCCGGAGGAATCCCCAGCATCGCAATCTTCCCGCCATGAGCCATGTTGTCGATCATGTCCCCAAACGCCGACGCATTGCCCGACATCTCAAGCCCCAGATCAAAACCCTCATGCATCCCTAGCTTCGCCTGCACATCCCGCAGCGATGTCGTGCGAGGATCCACCGCCAGCGTTACACCCACCTGCCGCGCCAGCTCCAGCCGGCGCTCATTCAGATCCGTAATCACCACATGACGCGCACCAGCATGACGCACCACCGCCGCCGCCATCATGCCAATTGGTCCAGCCCCGGTAATCAACACATCCTCACCCAATACAGGAAATGAAAGCGCCGTATGCACTGCATTTCCAAACGGATCAAAGATCGCCGCAGTATCGAGATCCACCGTCGGCGAATGCCGCCAGATATTGCTCATTGGCAGCGAAATGAACTCGGCAAACGCACCAGACCGGTTCACGCCCACACCTTGCGTATGAGCACAAAGGTGCCGCCGCCCCGCCATGCAATTCCGGCAGCGCCCGCAAACCACATGCCCCTCACCAGACACAATCTCCCCGGCATGAAAGTCATTCACATTCGAGCCAGTCTTCACAATCCGGCCTACAAACTCATGACCCACCACCATTGGTACCGGAATCGTCTTCTGCGCCCACTCATCCCACTTGTAGATATGTAAGTCAGTGCCGCAAATCCCTGTCCGCATCACTTCAATCAATACATCATTAATGCCGGTCTCCGGCTCAGGAACATCTTGGAGCCACAACCCCTGTGTTCGTTCCGCTTTGACTAATGCCTTCAACTTGGACCTCCAATGTACAGGACGTAATTCCACTATACTGGATGAATGCCAAAGCGCAAGGAAAAAATCGAAGCTCCCATTGTCCAGGATCCGGCAGCCTTTCTAGCCGCCCGCCTCAGCACCTTGCGAGCCCAGCGCAAGTGGTCCCTAGATGCCTTGTCCAGCGCCTGCGGAGTCAGCCGTTCGATGCTAAGCGAGATCGAGCGATCCAACGTCAACCCAACCTTGGCCGTAACGATGTCGATCGCCAGAGCCTTCGGCATGTCAATTGGCGAGTTTCTCGAATCCCCAGCCGTCTCCTCCAATCTCCACGTCATCCGTAAAGAAGACCGCACCTATCACTTCCGCTCGGACGACAAGATTCGCATCCGCACCTTATCCCCGCTTTTCCTCGAAAAAGACGTCGAGTTCTACGAAGTCACTCTGCAACCGGGAGGCGATCTCAAAAGCGCCGCCCACTTCACGGGCACCCGCGAGTTCCTGACGGTAGAGAAGGGAAGAGTTCGCGTTACCTCGGGCGACGATTCTGAAGACCTTAACGAGCGGGACTCGGTCAGTTACCGCGCCGACCTTCCACACTCCATCCGCAACCTTGGCCAAGGCGTTGCACTAGTTTTTCTAGTCGACATCTATCGGCAAAGCTAAGACTCTTGCCTTGGCGCTCTAATCTTCTGCTTGCCTATCTCTGCCTCGACAGCCGCCTTGTGTGCTGCCCAAGTTGTCGCAACATCGCCTTCAACCCGAGTCACGAGTCTGCCGCTCGATCCAGCCACTGTGACCACCTCAAACCCGGAGCTCTGTGCTGTGACAGTTGTCTTGGTCTCAACCACCCTTTGAGCAGCGCCCGCCGCCACTGCAGGAGCAACAAAATTCACCCTGATCGACGCCCGCTCCACCGGTGCCTTCACTCCCTCATCCACCACAGCCATCCGCACTGCTGGATCCCCCACCACCGAGTAATTCCGGGCGTCATAGTTCTCTGTCCATGACCCCACAAACTCATCCGTGGGATTCATGCCCAGCTTCAGCAGCGGCATCATTTCCAACAGTTCGCTACTCAGTTCCGCATACCGGTTGTTGAATTCTTCCATCGCATACCCAACCGGATAACCATCGAGCAACTTCTTCACTGAGCTTTCAAAGGTCGCCGTCTGAAGTGACGATTTGCCAGCCAAAAATGAACATGTCCATGCACGTTCCACATGTCCAATTACGGCCAATGCGCCGCCCTTCGGGTGCGACAGCATTGCCTTTGGCAAGGCAGCCACAAAAGCCTTAGGCGCTATCTGCCCCGCAGTGGCTTCACCGTCGATTTGCCGGAATTCATTGAATTTCGGTGTTCCTGCCCCATAGCAAGCAAACATCATCGCGATGGTTCCGCCTAGCCGCGCATCGCTTGCCAGATCCTCACCGGCAAAGAAATGCGGGCGCTTTTCGCCTTTAAAGCCTGGCCCCGGCCAGTCTTGGCACACCAGCGCTCCTTGATAGGGCAACTGCTTCTCTGAGCCATTTCTTCCGCCCATCCCATGACTTGCCGTAAACAGAAATGCTGGCGAATCCGCTCCACCCAGCAGACTCCCCAACTTCGCCTTGGTTGCCGCTTCTCCCCCAACCAGGTCCACCGCCCATTTCCCCGATTGATCAGTTGCTACAGCTTGGTGTAATGGATTCACCAAAAATTTGGCGCTCAATTCCGTCGACGGATCCCCGGCTCGATTGACGCCAAAGAACGTTGCCTTACGCGCCAGCCGGATCTTCCCTGTTTCCGCCGCAACTACGCTCGCGGCATATTGCGCGTACTCCTCCAGTTCATCAAAGTGGATTCGACCCACCCCATACTGCACATCCAATTGATATTGAAATTCGTACGGAATCACATCCGGATCACCAACAATCAGAATGTAATACGGCATTCGCCTCGGATCCACAACTCCCGAGACCGCAGCGCCATGCCTCTGGAGAAACATCCGCTTTGTGTCCCCCGGCAGATATCCCTTCTCAGCTATGTATTCTTTATAGAGTTTTTCATCTTTGCCCGACGCTTGTTCTTTGCGCAAATCGAGCAACGGCTTGAGCGCCTCGTAAACGCCTGGCCTCGGCTGAGCTTCAAAGATCACTCCCCAGCCAGACTCATCCAGCTTCTTGTAATCGCGCCCCTGCACCATCCCGAAATGGGGCCCTCTGCTATCCCAGTAGCCCTTCAGTTCTTTGAGTGCCTTCTCATCGACGGAGCCGCCCGTTGCCAGCTTCTGCAACTGTTTGGGCGTTAACGGCGAGTGCAAGTATCCGGCTCCTGTTTCCAGGTCAACGCCATTGAATGTCAGGATTGATTCGCTCATAAAGTTCTTTCGCCTCCGCCATCTTGCAATAAGAAGAGCCAGCTTCCCAATAGGGGAAACTAGCCCTTCTTTCTACTCACGGCTACTGTCCGTCTAACTACCGCCCGACTTGGTATCGTCTGGATCTGGATCAATTGGGAATGAGATCGGCAGATCATCCGGCGATATCTTGTCCGGATCTGGATCAATCGGAAACGATCCCGGCAAATCGGACTTCTTGCCGGGATCTGGCTCGATTGGAAACGATCCCGGCAGATCGGCCGGATCACCGCCCGGAATCAAAAATATCCTTACCTCTTGTGTTGCTTCGACTGTCATTTTCTTCTCTCTTTCTGTTGTACTTCTAACTTCTTAAAGCGAGGATCGGAAACCAAACCCGCCAACTCCGGATTCTCGATCAGCGATTCAATTGGATACCCGGTCTTGATCGCCTTCGCCGCCCACTCTAATGCCAGCTCGCGTTCCTTCAAGAATTCATAAACTTCCACCGCCCGGTTCGCCACATCCGCGTTCTCCGGCTCCAGTGCCGCTGCCTTGCGAATCTTGGCCACGGCCTGCTCGCGGTCTCCAAGATAGGCCTGATACGCCGCCAGATTCGCCATCAGCCTTACATCGTTGGGTGTAGCGGCCAATCGCGGCTCGGCCAACTCGATTGCCTTCCGGTACTCCACCGCCGCCCGTGCTTTGGTCTCAGGCAATCGGTCCAGAGTTGCCGCCAGATTCGCCCAGTGCAGGTAATTGTTCGGTTCCAAATTGGCTGCCTGCTCAAAATTCACTGCAGCCTGGGCGAAGTTCCCCTCCATATACAATACGCCAGCTAGATTACCAAATGTCTTCGCCCGCGGTTGCAACTCAAGCGACTTCTCATACGCCTTCCGCGCCTCCTCCAGCTTGCGCAGCCGCATGTTGGTGATCCCGAGATTGTTGTAAATCAGCGGATTGTCAGGCATGAGCTTCTTTGCCAATTCCAGTTCCTCAAGCGACTCTTGAAGCCTTCCCTGCGTGCGGTACTCCGTACTCCGCCAGTTATGATAGGTCCAGTTTTCCGGGGCCAGATCAATCGCCTTCTGGATTTCCGCTTCCTTCTCCGCCTTGCGCCCCTCTGCTTTGTACAATTGCGCCAGCCCAAAATGCACTTCGGCTGATCGCGAATCCAGCTTCAATGCTTTGCTCAACTCCGAGCGAGCCAGATCCGTTCTCCCTGATTCCAGGTAACTCATTCCCAGCGTCGTGTGGGCTTCGGCCATCTCCCCATCTAACTCGATCGCCCGGTTGCAGGCCAGATTCACCTTATCGAGAAGACTCGGGTCGCTGTTGGCTGACGACATGCGGTAAAGAGCCGCTCCAAGCGATGCATGACCCAGGGCCAGCCCGGGGTTGTCGCGGGTCACCTTCTCGAGAATCCCCATCGCCTCCTTCACATTCTCTGGCTTGTAGTAACGATCCAGCAGACGTCGCGCCCGCAAGATCTCGTCGTTAGCACTCGCGCTGCTGTGGGGCAGGGAAGCCGCGCCCTGATCCGTCTTCCACAACGGACTTGATACGAGCCCAGCTAGCACCGCAACCGCCGCGCCAGCCAGAATCCAGTTCTTTCGCCTATGAGCTTCCCCTTGATATAAGCCAGCCAGCGCTTCGGTCGCCGTTTTTGGTCTCAGGCCCGGGTCCCTCGCTATGCAGCGCAAGACAACCGCCTCCCATCGCGCTGGCAACTCCGTTTTGCCCACTGCCAGACTGTCTGCGAGCGATGCCTTCTTTCCCGTGAGCATTTCAAAGATCAGCAGGCCCATCGCGTAGATGTCACTTCCTGCGGTTGCTGTCTCCCCCATTAACTGCTCAGGAGCCATGTATCCCGGTGTCCCCAGGATCGCCCCTGTTTGTGTGTATTGCGCGTCCGAACCCTCACCCTCAAATGCCCGCGCCAGGCCAAAATCCATGATGCATAGCCGCTCTCCAACCAGCATCACATTCGCGGGCTTCAGATCACGGTGCATGATCCCTTTCTCATGCAATGCCTCAAGCCCCGCAGCCATTTGCCTTGCCAGCGGCTCCGCCCTCTCAACGCTCAACTTGCCGTTCTTGGCAAGGTATTGCGCCAGCGTCTCGCCTTCGAGATATTCCATCGTCAGAAAGATCACATCCTGCCCGTCCACCACTTCTTTGCCCACATCAAAGACCCGGCAAATATTCGGATGTGTCACCTGCCGCGACAATTGTACTTCCCGCTTGAATCGAAGTACGCCTCCAGTGTCGAGCAAGCCCCCCTTTACAGTTTTCAGCGCCACCTGCCCACCGAGTTCCAGATCCTCGGCCAGGTAAACTTCTCCCATTCCGCCTCTACCAATGAATCGTTTCAATACAAAGCGCTTCGAAAGTAAAGTTCCCAATGTCAGTGCATGCCTCGGTGCTTCCACAACTCCAGTGATCAGCGCGGTGTCGGCAGACCCCGCCTGCCGCAGCATCTCTTCCACTTGAGCGCGCAACTCCGCGTTCCCCGCACAAGCTTCGTTCAGGTAGGCCGCAACATCGCCCTCCTTCATTTCGAGAGCGTGCGAAAAGACCGATTTCAGTTGAGCAAATTTGGCAGTGCCCACCGGGACTTCGATCCTCCTTCGATTCTAGGGATAGCACCCTAGGACGCAAGTATAACCGATGATTCAGATTGTGGCACTTGGGCCCAACTCCGTTCTCAACCAAGCCCGCCCAAACGTCCATTCCCTTTCCACCGTCCGCTTTGGCACTTTCAGAACATGTGCCGTTTCTTCCACCGACAATCCCCCGAAGAATCGCAACTCAATCACTCGCCCCACCAATTCGTCCTCGGTCGAGAGCCGCGTCAGCGCCTCATCCACCTGTATCATCATCGCCGGCTCTTGCGGCGCAAACGCCAGCGCTTCATTCAAGGGCAACACCACCGCTCCGCCGCCACGCTTGCCTGCCAGCCTCTGCCGTGCATGATCCACCAAAATCTGCCGCATCACCCGCGCCGCCACAGCAAAGAAATGCGCCCGGTCCTGCCACTGCGCAGCCTTGATGTTCACCAGCTTCAGATACGCTTCATTCACCAAAGCAGTAGTTTGCAGTGTATGCTCCCCACGCTCCCGGTTCATGTGCCGCGCCGCGATTGCCCGCAACTCTGCATACACCGCTTCAACCAGTTCATTGCGCGCCTTTTCATCCCCATCCTGAAATCGGTGCAATAGTTCCGTTATGTCTTCTTCGTGTTCCGCCATCGAGTCTATGATTTGCTCTAGCTTAACCCAAGAACCCCAATGGCTTGCCCTCGGCAATCTTTAGCGGCCTTCCGATGTTCGAAACATACTCTTTTTCAAAATCCACACCCAGCTTCTTGAAGATCGTCGCCATGAAGTCAGGCACCTCGACAGGCTGATCCTTCACATACATGCCGTCTTTGTCAGAAGCCCCTATAATCTGTCCCTGCGGCACACCAGCCCCAGCCAGCACCAGAGAGAAACAATTCGGCCAGTGATCTCTTCCGTTGTTGACGTTGATCTCTGCGGTCCGGCCAAACTCTCCCGTTACCAGCACCAGTGTCGTATCGAGCATTCCGCGCCTTTCAAGGTCGAGCATCAGGGCCGCAAACGACCGGTCCAGCTCCGGCATGAACTCATTCGCGTAGGCCGGAAAGATCGTCCCGTGGTGATCCCAGGCGTTATCGCCCTTGCCTACGCTTACAAATCGCACCCCCGCCTCAACCAATCGCCGCGCCAGCAACGCCCCTTGTCCCATCGCCGTCCGCCCGTACTCTTCCCGCAAGGCATCAGGCTCTTCGGAAATCTGAAACGCCTTCTTCGCCTTGGGTGACCGCATCAGCTCAAACGCCGACTGATAGTAACTATCCAGCGTCTCAAAGGTAGCGGTGGAATCAAACTTGCGAATCTTCTCGTCCACCAGATTCAGCAAGCTATGCCGGCCCTCCATCCGCGCCCAGTCCACCCCCATCGGCAGATCCATATCCCGCACGGAATACTTTGCCACGTTCGGGTCACCTGCGGAAAACGGGTTGTACTTCGGCCCTAGAAACCCTGCCCGCGCATTGTTGCCGCGCGGCTGAGGCACGATCACATAAGGCGGCAGCTCATTGCGAGCCCCTAGCTCCTTGTACAACACGCTCCCCACGCTCGGCGCGAGCAAAGTCGGCAACGCGTCGTGCCCACTTAGCATCAGTGTCTGCGCCTCCCCATGCGCCGATTTCTTGTGCGTCATCGACCGGATGAGCGTCACCTTGTTCATCAGCTTCGCGGTTCGAGGCAAATGCTCTGAGATCTGCAGACCTGGAATCGAGGTTGCAATCGCGCCAAACGCCGACCGGTATTTCCGGTCTGAATCCAGCTTCATATCGAAAGTATCGAGATGGCTCAGCCCGCCCGCCAGCCACAGATGGATGATCGAAATATCCTTGCCTGATACAGCCTTGGTCTGAGCCCGCATCTGCTCGACCAAGCCCCAGTCGAGAGACCCGAAGGCCCCGATCGATCCCATCCTCAAGAATCCACGTCTGTCAAACATACTGGCTCCTAGTGTTGATACATGAACTCTTTGGAATTGAAAATTGCCCAAAGCAAATCTTCAAACGCCGCCTTGCGGTCGCCTTTGCCGATGCGTTCAAGGATCGCCTTCTTCTCTGCCTCAGACGGCTTCCTGACCAGCGCCGACAGATACACATGCTCAATCAAAGCTTCATCGCCAAGATCCCATGGCAGCTTTGCCTTCGACACTTTTGCCTGAATCGTCGACCCCGAAATCAAATGCATCGTCTGTGCCATATCGGGCTGTGACTCGCGCTCGCAAAGAATGTCCCGGCTCAGCCGTCCAAAGCTTGACAACATATAACCGCCGCCTCCACCAGACAGTTGCATTGCCCGAGTCTCTGGCGGATATCCGGCAAACTTCTCAGGCACTCCCGCTACCTGACTCATCGTATCGATCAACATCTCCGCCATCAGCCGCCGCACCGGGAAGTGCGAAAAATTTCGCAGGTCCCGCCGGTTGCTTTCATTCGGCTCTGCTGAAAGCTGATAAGTCCGGGATTCGAGAATCAACTTCTCAAGCCGCCGCAAATCATAGCCATGCCCAGCAAAATCAGCGGCGAGCGCATCCAGCAGCGCCGGATGGGATGCAGGGTTGGTCACCCTGAAATCGTCCACTTCCTCAACAAAGCCACGTCCGAAATAATGCCGCCAGACACGGTTTACCATCGTCCTCGCAAAGTACGGATTCTTCGCGGAGACCATCCAGTCCACCAGAGCCTCTCGAATGTCGCCATCCTGCGTGTCTTCGACCGTTGGGCCATCCAGCAACTTTGCAGTCACGCGCTTCTTTGTTTTCGGATGCTCAACGCTGCCCTCTTCGAGATACTGCGTCGCATTCTCGTCGTTCTCATAAACCTCTTTGATTCCCACCCTGGCAAAGAATGCAGCAAAGCCGTAGAAGTCATCCTGTGTCCAGCGCTCCCAAGGATGGTTATGGCACTTGGCGCACTCCATCCTCACTCCCAGAAACATCTGGCTGATATTCGTGGCATGATCTGGCGCATTCGAATCAAAGCTGATGTTATAAAAACTCGTTGGAGACAGCGGCACACCCTCCATTGAAGACTGAGAGAAACTATGCGCCCCCTGGCTCAAAATCAATTCACGAGTGATCCGGTCATAAGGCTTGTTTGCCTGGAACGAATGCCGCAGATAGTCGTATACGATCTTCGCGCCCTTGTTGCCGGCCTCCCGCGTTCCCGCACGGGTCAACTCCGCATACTTCAGCGCCCACACCTCGGCATGAGCGCGCGTCCCAAGCAAGCGGTCAATCAATTCACTCCGCTTGTGAGGATTGGCCGCAGCGAGATAGGCCCGCGACTCCGCAGCCGTCGGCAGCAAACCGGTTGTATCCAGGTAAACCCGCCGCAAGAACTCTTCTTCGCTGGCCATCGCTGAGGGCCGCAAACCCAGTCGCCGCAACTTTTCAAACACCGGCCCATCCACCAGATTCTTGCCAATTACAAGTGGATAATCCTTGGGTGTTGGAGTAGCAGCAATCAGAATTCGAGCCGCCACTGCCTGCCCCATTGTCCTCACCATCACTGCCGTCTCGCCCGTCTCGATTGCTTCCACTTCACCCTTTGAATTCACCCTCACCGTATCCGGATCATTCGCCGTGTACTGCGCCAGATGAGTCACATCGCGCACGCTCCCGTCCGAGTATTTGGCAAGCGCAACCAACTGCTGCCTGGCCCCGAGGCCTACCAGCAATCGCTCCTCCGGATAAACACTCAAGCCAGTAATCCGCGGCGTAGCGCCGGCGTCATAAGGCGCACCCTGAGCAATCCAGTCCCTCAGCACGCGGTACTGCAACGAATCAACAGCAAATCGAAAGCCGCCACCGTGCGCACTCTCAGTCGTTGCCTTCTTCAGTAACAAACTCTGAGCCGCACTCTGCCTATCAATCCGCTTCGCCTTCACGTTCGTAACAGCTTCAAAATCAAGCAGCGGATCATTGCCAAACAAGGACAACTTAAATCCCCGCTGCCCGCGAATCGACCCATGACAACCAGATCCAGCACACCCACTCATCGTAAAGATCGGACTCACATCGTTGATAAAGCTGACCCCCACCTTCTTCACAGCAGGCTTCACCTCAATCGGCACACTCACCAGCTTGCCGCCACAACGTAACCGCAACAGCGGGGCCTGTTTGGCGCTGGCCAGATTCAATACTCCACACTGGCCTGTGATATCGCGTTCATAGCCATAGGAATCACGCTCGGTGACAACAAAGACCTGGGTTGCATCCTGCCCATGCAGCTCGATGCGCGGCGGATAAACTGTCACGGCAGCCAGCATCGGCATCGCTGCCATCAACCAAAAGGCCAACCTCACATGCCACCTCTTCTAACCTGAATCGGATGCGATCTACCCACCACCACTCCCCCAACTCGGCCTACTAACACGAACTCACCTGGTGCCTTGTCTAAAGCCTTGACCACAACCTCCGCTCGGGTGTCCGCCACCGCCAACGGTTTTGCTTCAATAAGCAAGCCCGCCGTCGCAGCTTCAAGCGTCAACTCAAGTGAATCCCTGCTTGCGTCCAGCCGGGTCACAATAGCCGTGAATTTCGACTGGCCTTTCGCGTCGAGACGCAACGTCCCAGGCACAGCCATCACCGCACCCGGTGCGTCCGCCACCGTCACTCGCAACGCTTCTTCCTCGGCATCACCAATAAACCGTACTCTGTTTCTAAAATACCGCGCCTTCCCCCTCCTCACCACCGTCTCCCCCTCCATCACCCCACGTCCTACAAAACGCACCCGCCCCAGATCTAGCGGCGCATCCGCAGCCACCCGGAGGCTCACCTCCACATTCGTCCCGTCCAGATAATGTGTTTCCCCGCAAGTCCCGGTATACGGCGTATTCCTGGGCTCTGCTACCACCGGCTTCACTGTTACTCCAGCGGGCAGATTCTCTGCCCAAACTTCTACCGGTGCCGTCCAGCCCTCAAGCCGCCTCACCCTCACCAGCACTACATTGTCACGCCCGCGATAGAGCGTATCGTCCGTACCAACCACTTTTATCGAGAAATCCGGCTTGGCCTCTTTGATCGTCAGGCGATAGAGAAAACTGGGGTCCCCGCGAAACTGTGCATCTCTTACAGCCGCCACATACCGCCCGGCTTTGGGTAATCGAAACACAAGGTGCGGATCGAGATTTGCTGGTTCCTTGCCCGTATTTGTAGTGGGGTCATCCTGGTAGGCCAACCTCTTGCCCGCCTCGTCATAGATCACTACCATCGGGTCGGTAAGGTACCCAAGCTGCATCCCTTCCACATCCAGCACTACCGTCTTTGCTTCCTCTACCCGGAACACAAAGAAGTCTGTCGCCTTCGCCCGGTCGAGCACTCCATTTGCCACAACCGGCAAATCCACCGGCTTTGGATCCCGGCGATTTCGAGCCGACCCATCTGACACATCTACTTCGCGATATTGAGACACGGCAAAGGGTATCGGCATAGTCGCCCCTTCGACATGGAGCTTGTGTTCCCCCAAGCTCAAAGTCTTTGGCACTGCGATTCTGACTCGCGCCCGGTCCGCAGTCGCACGCAACACCTCTCCCTCGCTCGCCCCATCTCCAAGCGTCACCCGCTTCACCCCACTCAGATTAACCCCCCGCAATTCTACCTCCACCACCTCGCCCTGTTTCGCTCCCGCCGGCATAGCCAAATCCACGTGCGGCATCCGCCCCGCCACCAGCCGGTAATCCGACGTATCCGACCCCGCCTCGCTCGACCCATACACTCGCAAATAATAGACTCCATCCTGCGGTGCTAAAAATTTCACATGTGGGTCTTTGAAGCCATAGTAATCGTCGGAGAACGCCAACTCCTCTCCGCGCGAATCCAACACACCCAACACCGCATCCGTATTGGCCCCATTCCGGGTCGCCAGCACATCAAAGATCATCCGCTCCCCGGCCTTGGCCTCAAATCGAAAGTAGTCGTAATCCCCAGCCTTCACCAGCCCGTTCACTAGTGCTGGAAAGTCGAGTGTCTCCGCCTTCTCACGGGAATCGTTTGGCTCCTGCTCGCTTCGTTCGACCAGTGTATTCACATTGAAATACCCGATTACCGACCCGTGCCCGCAAAGCAAACGAAAATCATGCCGCCCCGGTTCGCTATCGCCCGCCATCGTGATCTTTGCCACTACCCGATAGGCTTCAGACTTCACGATTTCGCCTTTTAGTTTTGGCGAAACAAAAACTAGTTCCTTCGCCCCCTGCAAATTCCGCCCGGAGAGAGTAACCGTAACGCTGGTTCCACGCTGACCACCATGCGGAAACGTACCCTGGATTTGTGGCCAGATCGGCGGAATTTTAGTCTGCCCAAAGAGCCCCAAAGCCAGACCAATTGATATGGCCAAGGCTCTAATCATGAACGAATCTTATCTGATTCTCAACCCGGCTACAATGCCTGGGTGTGCGACATAGAAATGGCGGAATGAAGGAAAGGTAGGCTACGGCGAAGTTTCTGGAAGTATATACTACTTCTAGAAAGAGGCCCTATGCCTGAATCCTTACCGCTGCTCGAATCTCGCCGCGCGGACTTGCTGCGCACTCTGGCCGATTTGAAGGATATGCGTCCTGGTTCCGTTGTCGGAGCGGTGTTTCGCTGTGGCAAGCCGAGTTGCCATTGTGCCCAGCCTGGAGATCCCGGCCACGGACCGCATCTTCGGTTGACCTACAAATGGCATGGCAAGACGGTGACCGAAGCGCTGCCCACTCCGGCGGCGGTTCGGAAAGCCGAACGGGAGATCGCCGAGTTTCGCGACTACCAGCGACTGGGCCGGGAACTGGTGGAGGTCAACGAAAAGATCTGCCGGCTGCGTCCGGTGGAGCAGACGCTCACGTCGCAGGAAAAAAAACGGCGGACGCCATCCAGCGGGAAGTCGCGCGGGAAGTAGAACAACTGCTCCAGACGATTTTCACCGGTTCGCGCAAGACCGGGCACTTGGATCTGGAAGCCGTCGAGATGCTAGTGCGCTCGGCCATGCATCAGGCCGGAGCTTGTGCGTTAACCGAGTTGCTACGCTTCCCCGTGCCGGAGCAACGCACGATTCCCTGTGGGTGCGGCCAACCGGCACGCTATCGCGAGTTGCGCTCGAAGGCTATTCTCACCGTGCTCGGCGAGGTTGTTGTCGCACGCCCCTATTATCTGTGTCCGCATTGTCATCAAGGCCAGTTTCCCGCCGACGCTCAACTCGACATGGTTGACACCGCGTTCTCTCCCGGCGTGCGCCGCATGCAAGCACTCGTCGGCCAGCAGGCTCCCTTTGAGCAGGGTCGCGATCAACTGCGGTTGCTGGCCGGTTTGGAGGTGACCACTAAATCGGTCGAGCGCGTGGCCGAATCCATTGGTGCGGACATCGCGCAACGCGAACAGCGCGAGATCGACCGTGCCGTGCAACTCGATCTGCCCATCGTGATCGGTGAGACCGTGCCCATCCTTTATGTGCAAATGGACGGCACCGGCGTGCCGGTGGTGAAGAAAGAAACCGCGGGCCGCAAAGGCAAGCTCGACGGTGTGCCCGCGCACACGCGCGAAGCCAAGCTCGGCTGCGTTTTCACGCAAACCAAGTGGGATGACGAAGGCTTCGCGATTCGCGATCCCGACTCCACCACCTACACCGCTGCCATCGAGAACGCCGAGCAGTTCGGCAAGCGGCTTTACGTCGAGGCATGGAACCGTGGCTGGAGCCGCGCCGAGAAGAAGGTCGTCATCGGCGATGGTGCCGAATGGATCTGGAACCTCGCCCAGCAACACTTTCCCGGTGCCATCCAAATCGTCGACCTCTTTCACGCCCGCCAGCACCTGTGGGGCTTGGCGCGGCTCTTGCATCCCCACGACGCCCAGCGCCGCAACGCTTGGATCGGCCTGCATCAAAAACACTGGCTCGATCAAGGTAAGATCGCCAAACTCGTCATCTCTCTGCGCTCCCTGCAAACCGCAGATGCCGACTTGGCGAAAAAGATCCGCAACGAGGCCGACTACTTCGCCACCAACGCGGCCCGCATGAATTATCCCCAGTTCCGCAAACAACACCTGTTTGTTGGCTCAGGCGTGATCGAAGCTGGCTGCAAATCCGTGGTCGGTCAACGTCTCAAACAGTCCGGCATGTTCTGGTCGGTGACCGGTGCCAACTCTATCCTCGCCCTTCGCTGCGCTCACCTCAACGGTCGCCTCGAAAGCTACTGGGAGGGACGTCGGGCGGCCTAGCCTCCACTTTTATGTCGCGCACCCACAATGCCTGCTAGAGAAGCTGCCTGACCGTCCGCAAGAACAACTCGCTATCCACCGGCTTCGGCAGGTATCCTTGCATCCCTTGCGACAGACACAAAATTCGATATTCGTCCCCAGCATTCGCTGTCAAAGCCAGCACCGGAGTCCGCTCATACCCACTGATACCCCGCAACCGCGTCGTCGTCTCAATGCCATCCATCCCAGGCATCTGCAAATCCATCACGACAAGATCAAAGCGCCTGGATGCCGCTATCTTTAGCGCATCTGCGCCATCAAGGGCCAACGTAACCTTGTACCCTCCACGCTTCAGATAGGCTTCTGCAACCTTCCGCGCCGCCTCATTGTCATCCACCACCAACACCTGCCGTTCAGCCGGTTTCACAAACGTGGTTTCCAGATTCGAATATCCTAGCGGAAGGCTAAACGAGAACACACTCCCCTCACCCATCTTGCTCTCTACCTTGAGATCCCCACCCAACTCTTTGGTTAGCCCCTGCGCCAGCGTCATCCCAAGTCCCAGGCCTGAATAGCGCCTCGCCAAGCCGCTCTCTAATTGCTCAAACGATTCGAAGATCTTGCCAATTTGCTCACCATCCATCCCGATACCCGTATCCTTGATGGAAAGCGATAGCAAAAAGCGCGAGGAGTCGCTGACATGTGGCTCAAACCACACTGCCATCTCCACATGCCCCTTCTCCGTGAACTTTACTGAGTTAGACAACAAGTGCTGCAGCAACTTGCGGAATCGAAGTTCGTCGCCTCGGGCAGCTTCTGGTACGTCGTCCGAGATCTTCAGAAAGAAACTGATCCCCTTTTGCCGCGCCTTGATCAGCCACTGAGCCGCCAGAGATTCGATCGCTTCCTGCAACAGAAACTCGCTGTTGTCCAACTGCGAATCCCCAGCCGCAAGCGCTGTAAACTCCAGCGTAGCCGACAACACTGAATACAGTTCTTCGGCGCAAGCCTTCGTCAGTTGAACGTATTCTTTCTGCTCCACATCCAGGTTTGATTGTTCAAGCAGGCTGGTCATTCCCAGAATGCCGCTTAGCGGCGTCCTTACTTCATGGTTCAATGCGGCCAGAAACTGGCGCTTCAGTCGATCAATCTCAGGCCTCTCCGACATCTACGCATATATCGGCAAAACACCTTAGATTCATTAGCTATACGGCAATTATTTTAGAAGTCCCTGCACACCCGCTATTAAAGTACAGGTCAAGACATGAAAGAGCCACCCGTAGTGGATCCAACATCTTGTGTACTTTATAACGAGCTGGACATCTTGATAAGCCATGCGACAGTATGATTGTCCCTAAGGTCTTACCCTAATGGTGCCATTCAGGGTACTGCCGAACGCCCTATCCGGTACTAGTAAAGCCCCGCTTCACCCTCGGGCCGTGTCTTCCACCTCCGGTGCAGCCACAGCCACTGCCCAGGGTCCCGCCGGATCACCCCTTCAAAATGCTTTGTCAGTCGAGCCGTATCCCCAACGACGTCCCCGCTCATCTCAAACACAGGGTCAAACCGTAACACATACTTTCCCCTTCTGGCATCCCACAACGCGTAGCCAGGAATCACCGCCGCCCCCGTCTTATGCGCCAGCTTGACAAACGTCGTACCCGTACATGCGGCAATCCCAAAAAAATCAACAAAGCTCCCGTTCTCTGGCAATGTATTCTGGTCAATCAGAATCCCCACAGGCTCGTTATTCCCCAGTGCCTTCAAAATCCCGCGCAAGAAATCCTGCTTGTCCAAAAT
Source organism: Acidobacteriota bacterium (assembly GCA_043718395.1). Taxonomy (GTDB): domain Bacteria; phylum Acidobacteriota; class Terriglobia; order Bryobacterales; family Bryobacteraceae; genus Bryobacter. The sequence goes on along the minus strand of JAYSVS010000114.1, from coordinate 19,541 downwards.
CTTGTTACCAGATCCCGTCCGGTATCCTTTCACCAACTCATCGAGCAACGGGTTATCCAGCGGCCTCACCACCACATTCATCGGCTCGGTCATCAACGCATGGGCAAACGCACTCAATTCCCAATTCCCTAAATGCCCTGTTGCAAACAAAACCCCTCTCCCGCGCGCCTTTGCCTCACGGTAATGCTCAAAGCCTTCATACTCAATCCACTCGCCAATATTGCTCTGATTCCGCGTCCCAAACCGCGAAAAGTAGTAGAGCATCCTCCCAAGTCCCTCAAACACCTGGTCAATTGTATCTGCCGCATCCACCTCAGGCAAAGCCAATCGCAAATTCTTCTCGCCGCTTTGCCGCATCCGCCTCGCCACCCGGTCCAGAATCCGCGCTACTCCGACTGAAAACCCCAACGGCATTACCGACGCAATGGATAGCAATCCGCGCATCAGCGCCGCCTCAGTCGAATTCCGAAACTGCGACCGCAAGTGGCTCACGCCTCGCGCTCGATCCAGCCCCCGCCCACCACCATCTCACCCTGGTAGATCACGGCGGCCTGCCCAGGCGTCACTGCCCGCTGCGCCACATCAAACTCAATCTCGGCACCGCTAGGATCCGCCTTGGGATAAATCGTCGCCATCGCCGGCTGATGCCGGTTACGGATTCTTACCTCTGCTCGAAGCGGTTCGGTCGGCACACCAAGAGATATCCAGTTGATCTCCCCCACTGCAAAGCGCTTCTTCATCAATGCCTCGCCCGAACCAACCAAAATCTCTCGCGTCGCTGGATTGGTCTGAATCACATAAAGTGGCTCACCCACAGCCACATTCAGCCCACGCCGCTGCCCCACCGTAAAGTGATGCACGCCCGCGTGCTCGCCCAGCTTCTTGCCTTCACGGTCCACAATGTCGCCACTAGTGGCATCCGTCGTGATCCCCTGCTCCTTGAAGTACGCATCGATAAATGCCGCATAGTCCCCATTCGGGACAAAGCAGATCTCCTGGCTATCCGGCTTCTCCGCCACAGGCAACCCAAGATCGATCGCCAATTGCCGCACATCCGACTTCACCATCCCACCCAGCGGAAACATCGTCCGCTTCAACTGCTCCTGCGTCAGACCCCACAAAAAGTAAGTCTGATCTTTGGTCGTATCTGCCGACCGCAGTAACTGCCACCGGCCCGTGGCCTCATCCCTGCGGATCTGCGCATAATGTCCCGTCGCAATCTTCTCAGCGCCGATCCCGTCCGCCATCTCCATAAACTGATCGAACTTGATGAAGTTGTTGCACAGAGTGCAAGGGATCGGCGTCTTGCCTGCCACATAATCGGCCACAAACGGCTTTACAACATGCTGCTCAAACCGGTCCTCAAAATTCACCACGTAATACGGAATCCCCAGCGTCTGCGCCACATACCGCGCATCATAAACATCGTCCAAAGAACAACACCGGCCCGTAGCCGCATCACTAGCCACCTCCGGCAAGCGCCGCTGGTTCCAAAGCTGCATCGTCAAGCCCACCACGGGCTTGCCCTGCCGCTTGAGCAATCCAGCCACCACAGAAGAATCAACGCCGCCGCTCATCGCAACAGCAATCGGAGCTACATCAGACATAAACAGGAGACAACTTTCTTAATCGCGCCACGCTCTCAGCCACTGCTTCAATCAGCGCATCCACTTCATGTACAGTATTCGTCAAGCCAAGCGAAAACCGGATCGCAGACCGCGCATCCGCCGGGCTCAATCCAAGTGCCAGCAACACATGCGATGGTTCTACCGATCCGCTTGAACATGCCGAGCCGCTTGACACGGCAAAGCCTTTCATATCAAGAGCAATCACCAAACTCTCACCTTCAATTCCAGGGAATCTCAAGCTCGTCACATTCGGAGCTCGCCTGAGGCGATTTCCATTCACAAACGCATCAGGAATCCGCCCTAGCAAGCCGGTCTCCAGCCGGTCCCGCAACGATCCATCAATCAGTCGAACCGCCTCGCAAGCCGCCCCAAGCCCCACTGCTCCGGGCACATTCTCCGTCCCCGGCCGCCGGTCCCTCTCATGATGCCCGCCAAAGGTGCGCTTCCGTAGCGGCACGCCCTTACGGACATACAATGCCCCCACACCCTTAGGCCCATTCAGCTTGTGACCGCTCAAACTCAAAAGGTCCACCCCTAGCTCCCGCACGTCGATCTTCATTCGGCCCGGCGCTTGAACAGCGTCACAATGCACAAACACACACGCCGCCCGGGCAATTGCCGCAATCTCCGCCACAGGCTGCAGACTTCCAATCTCGTTGTTGATCGCCATCACGCTTACCGCCCGCGTGTTCGGCCGCAGTGAGCGCCGCACATGCTCCGGGTCCACCACTCCACCCTCACCCACCGGCAAGAATGTCACCTCATGCCCCAGTCCTCGCAACTCCTCCATCACATTCAACACCGCTACATGCTCAATCGAGCTGCAAACAAAATGAGCAACTCTCCCCTCTTCAACCATTCCAAAGAGCGCGAGATTATTCGACTCCGTACCGCCGCCAGTAAACACGATCTCATCGGCCTTGGCCCCAATCAGCCCAGCCACTTGCCGCCGCGCCTTCTCAAGTAATTGCCGTGCCTCCTGCCCATAGCCATGAATGCTCGAAGCATTTCCGAAAACGCCCGTGTACGCGGGCATCATTGCTTCAACCACAGAGACCGCTACCGGAGTCGTCGAGTTGTGGTCAAAGTAGGCGCGCACGCCTCTATTATCGCTTGCGAACTACGGTCGAGTCCCGCAAGCCAAGACTCTGATAAATCTGCCTGGTAGCATCGCTCTTGTTCAGCGTATAAAGATGGATTCCGCTAACGCCATGGTCAAACAGATCACGGCACTGTTCCGTTGCCCAGTGGATGCCCACATTTCGCACTGCCTCCGGGTCATCCTGACACCGGTGCAGCGACTTCATCAAGCGGGCTGGATAACGCGCTCCCAATGCCAACTGCGCCATCCGCTTCATGCCCGGCAGGGAAATCACCGGCATGATCCCGGCAATGATTGGCACCTGAATCCCGGCCAGTTCACATCGTTCGCGGTAATCGTAGAAATCGCGATTATCAAAGAACAACTGCGTGCAGATGTAATCAGCGCCCTCATCCACCTTGCGCTTCAAAAAGTCCATCTCGTCCAGCCGGTTCGGCGTCGCCGGGTGCCCTTCAGGAAAGCCGGCCACGCCAATTCCGAATCCACGCTTGTCCGGATGTACACCGCTCTCGTTGAACTTCCTGATAAACCGCACCAGATCCGCAGCGTTCTGAAATGCATCATCCGTCTTTACATAATTCACCAGATCTTTCGGCGGGTCTCCACCCAGGGCGAGAATATTGGACACTCCAGCCAGCGCATACTTCTCAAGAATTGCCAGCACTTCTTCTTCCTGGTGGCACACACAAGTCAGGTGCGGTACTGGGTCAAGCCCCGTCGTAGACTTCAGCCGTACCACCAGATCATGCGTCATTTCACGTGTCGATCCGCCAGCTCCATAAGTCACTGAGACAAAAGAAGGCTGCAACGTTTCCAGTGATGCAATGTTCTCAAACAACACCTCGGAATCTTTTTCCGTCTTAGGTGGAAAAAACTCAAAAGACAGCGTAGTCTGATGTTCTGTCAAAATGTCGCGAATATGCATGCTTACCCTCTATTCTACTGAATAGCGATGATCACACTCCTCACCGACTTCGGCACGGCAGACCATTTCGTAGGTGTCATTAAGGGCGTCATCGCCACAATCGCACCCGCAACCGCCGTAATAGACATCACCCACGAAGTGCCGCCATACGCCATCCACCAGGGTGCCTTCCTGCTGGAACAATCCTGGCGCTACTTCCCCAAAGGCACCATCCACATCGCGATCGTCGACCCCGGCGTCGGCAGTGATCGACGGCCCATCTTGATAGAAGCCGAAGGCCACTATTTTCTAGGCCCCGACAACGGCCTCTTCTCCTTCATCCTGGCGACAGACAAACCTAAAGCTCGCCACCTCAATCAACCCGGATACTGGCTCCCCGGCCCATCCACTACGTTCCACGGCAGAGACATCTTCGCCCCCGTCGCAGCTCACCTGGCAACTGGAACCAAACCCGCCAAGCTAGGCGAAATCATAAAGGACCCGATGCGCAGCCCGGCCCTGGCTCCAACCCGCCACTCAAGACGCTGCCACGTCGGCGCAGTTCTCCACGTAGATCGCTTCGGTAACCTCATCACCAACTTCCCCACAAGCCAATTCGACACACTAAGAAACCGCCCCTTCACGATGACCGTAGGTATGAACCAGATCGAACTCTACGCCAGCACCTATGCCAACTGCCCCCCGGGCGAACTCTGCGTCATCCCTGGCTCCTCCGGCTTCTGGGAAGTCTCAATAGCGAACGAAAGCGCCGCCAAACAAACCGGCCTCATCCCTGGCTCGCCCTTGGAGCTCACTCTCTCTTGAACCTCCGCGCTCCATCCACTCAATTCTCTACCACCCGATTCGCTTTACCTGACTTACAAAGTCGAAATGCCGGTCGCGGCTCAGAATCGGCAATTCGTGTTGGCGTGCGAGCGCTGCAATCCACACGTCGTTTGCGGGAATTGGCTTTCCCGACCGTTTCAATTCTTCGCGTACTTCCGCATAGTGTTTGGTTGTCCGCTCGTCGAGGTCAAGAACCCGGCAGCTAAGAATCAAATCGTCTAGCCATCTCTCATACTTGGCGCGGTTTCGTGATTGACGGATGCCATACCGGTACTCGCCGAGTGTAATCACTGGAAGTACAACTGCTTTGACGATTCTGAGCACTTTCTCCAATTCATCGTCACCATCTGCCATCGCTGATAAAGCGTTAGTATCAACAATCAACGCAGGTCTTCCGCCTCGATTTGACCAAACTCTTCATCCATGATTTTATTGATGCGCTCAGTCTCGTTCCGCAACGAGGCAAGCTTCCCGAAACTCTTCATCCAGGGTGTGGCATCTTCCGGCTGATTGCCCAATTTTAGCGTGAGAGCCTCGGTAACGAGTTCACGAAATGGGATCCCCTTTTTGGCCGCTGCCACCTTCGCTCGGTGAAACAAAGCGTCGGGAATTTCAACCGTTGTCTTCATCTTGACTTCAGTCTCCCATATTCATGGACTACTCAAGCCCTCCCCGCAAACTCCCCTGTCTCCGTCGCCACCTTCACCTTCTCACCTTGCTTGATAGACAGAGGAACCTTGATATCCAGGCCCGTCTCGAGCTTCGCCGGCTTGGTCACACTCCCACTCGAAGTATCGCCCTTCACCCCAGGCTCCGTATAGGCCACCACAAGCAAACCGCCCCTTCACGATGACCGTAGGCATTAACCAGATCGAACTCTACGCCAGCACCTATGCAAGCTGTCCCCCCGGCGAACTCTGCGTCATCCCTGGCTCCTCCGGCTTCTGGGAAGTCTCAATAGCGAACGAAAGCGCCGCCAAACAAACCGGCCTCATCCCCGGCTCGCCTTTGGAACTCACCGTTACATAGACTTACTCACCGGTTCGCTACTTTAAACAGCAAAGTGCTCAGTTTCTATGGAGAACAAACCAATGCAAAACACTGTCTTTGATCTATGTGAAAGGCGAGCCATTGAGCGGAAGCCGCGAAGCGAGAGCTCCTTTTCCTTCTTGTGTGCAAAAACAAATTTCACGCTTATAATCATAGGAAGGAGCCCATCATATGTCTCATTTGGATTGGTCCCAATGCCCTGTTGTTGAGAGTGTTCCTGGTCGTCTGAGTGGTGCTTGGGTCTTTCGTGAAACTCGAATGCCCGTGTCTGCCGTCTTCCAAAACCTCGAAGCTGGTGCCACCGTTGATGAAATCACCGAATGGTTCGAAATCCCAAAGGCGCAAATCATCGAAGTACTCGCCTTTGCGGCCCGTAGCGTGGCCGCCCCGCCAAGCACCGAAGCTGAGTTGGTGCTTGATGGTCATTCTCTTTGACCACAGCACTCCTGCACCTTTGGCTGCCAAGCTCCCAGGACACCAAATCACCAAAGCCAAGAACATCGGGTGGGATCGTCTCAGCAATGGGGATCTCCTTTCAGCCGCAGAAAGTGCGGGCTTCGAAGTTTTCATAACGGCTGACAGCAACATGCGCTATCAACAAAATCTCAAAGACAGGCGAATAGCCATTGTTGTCCTAAGCACCCCGCAATGGCCCAGAGTCCGCCTCCACATTGCGAAAATCACCGCCGCCCTTTGCTCAGCCACTCCAGGTGCTTACATCGAAGTTGACATCCCTTTCGAGTAGCCTGCGCGACTCCTGAAGGAAGAAATCGAACAGTTTTCTAAGCGGCACTCGGGTACCAACGAATACAGGTTTCCGTCCAACAACCTCGGGATGCCGGCAAACGACCCTCAAGCCCGTCCCGCAAACTCCCCTGTCTCCGTCGCCACCTTCACCTTCTCACCCTGCTTGATAAACAGAGGAACCTTGATATCCAGGCCCGTCTCGAGCTTCGCCGCCTTGGTCACACTCCCACTCGAAGTATCGCCCTTCACCCCAGGCTCCGTATAGGCCACCACGAGCTCAACAAACATCGGCAGCTCCAACCCAATTGGATTGCCCTCATACTTCTGCAACTCGATGACAGTGCCATCCACCAGATATCCCAGCGCATCGCCCATCGTCTCGGTAGACAGTGTTAGCGTCTCAAAACTCTCTTGATCGAGAAAGTGCGAACCCTCGCCATCGCTATACAGATACGATGCCGAAATCACCTGCAAATCAGGCTCCTTAAATTTGTCGCCAGCTTTGAATGTCTTCTCAAATACTGCACGCGTCAGAAGGTTTCGCACCTTCAGCCGCACCAGCGTCTGTCCGCCCCTCGCCGTGGGTGTACTTACATCCGCTTCGAGACAAACAAACGGGATGTTCTCGTGCTCAAACAAGGTCCTGCGTTTAACGCTAATTGCATCGATCAAAGCTGCCATAAATCTCTCTCAGTATAGGGCAAGCAGGAGGCATGCTTCCGGTTCCGTATGAATTGAATCGTCAGCCCAAAGCTTTGAATGAAGCATTTTGACTTAGTACCAAAAATAGTACTAGTACCAGTTTGCTAGCAATCTTGCCGAAAAAACTCCATTTGATGCTAACCTCATCGTAGTGAAAGATCTCTCAGTAAATCGAGGATTTTAATTGTTAGAGATTCGATCGCAATTTCGGCCAAATCTGTCTTTGTTAGTCGGATTGTAAATGTGCGCAAGGAAATTACTTTTATGCGACTCATTATCAGTTGCTTAATTATCGTCGCACTCCTGATTTCTACGGGAGCTCAGGCCACAGCTACCTCCATTGTCAATTCGCAAGACGAGCAATCATTGGCAATTTCCAGTGACGATGGATCCAACACTGCCAGCTTTGGCGGTCCGGTTGGGTCCAGCAGCAATGTTTTCATCGCAAATTATGTGTCACTTGCATGGAAGAATGCGGGCATTGAAACAAATTGGCTTCCTCAGCGCAATTGGAACAATACTTTCGCCCATGTCGGCAAACTTCGCAACGTAAAAGCCTTCGCGGGTGGGTCTCGGGACGAAGTTCTCCCGCTCCTCCCCCAGGACGACTTCATCAATCTCACAACAAACGAGAGTCAGGCAGGATTGCCTGAAGGCAACTTCGCTGAAGCCTCTTCTGCTATCTACACCGTGCCCGTTGATCCAGGCTTGCTTTTCTGGCCAGATGGAGGTGACATTGCTCCCCCCGGCGCTCAACTCAACAGTTCGGCTTTCGCGCTCTTTGAGAGCGACTTCATTCCCTCAGATCAACAGCAATACTGGCAGCTAGTCGCTGCGGTCTTTGTCCCTGAATTTGGTAATACTCTGGGTCTGCCTCCTTCCAGTCTGGGAATCGGCTTTAAAGGGTCTACTTGCTGGCCCAGCGGCAAAGACTCGACTGTGCCCGCTGAATGCAAAAGCGATCCGCTGAACCTTGAGGATGATGATCAGTCGCTTGTTCGAGACTTTCTTCCCGAGAGGATTGCCATTGCCGTATCTCATTTGGATCTCACCTCAAATCTCAGGCTCAAGACACTTGCTCTTTTCGGTCTGGCAGCCCCAGTTGTGCTTCTTGCCCGCCGCCGCCGGGCAGTCGTCCGGCCTCTGGTCCGCAGAAGCCGCCGCACATCGTCAAGGCGCGAGTTAATTGGAAAATGCGCTTAAAGCGCAAGGTCTAGCAGTTCCAGAAATATCTGCATTTGCTGGACTGCACCCAGGATTGGCACTTGCAACAATGCAACGCTACGTGCTGAGCTGTGGCTTTGTTTTGGTGCCACCAATCATTTGGCACATTGTGTTCGCCGCGCATCTGTCTCCCACCTTTGCTTCATCTGAGTTTTGGCGCGACATTCCTGCGCCTTTGGCATTTGCCTAAAACAGCTTGCGAATAGCCGTCTTTTCCTTGGCTTTTTTGATGCCGCTTATGCCCGCACCACAAGGCAGAAAGCGCGCTGTGTTTGTCTACCTTGCCGGGACATTTTTGTACTTCACAAGCTGGCTCATGCTTATTCTTCTGCCCCAGCTTATTCGCCAGCCCTCTGGCTTCTTGGCATCGCATTACTTGGACGCCAATTGTTCTGGGGTACGTTCTACCGCTGGTGGATGTACCTCGCGCTGCTCATATTTCGCACACGCTTCTGGTCTACTGGCGCAACTACTAACAGAGACAGAAAACTTTCAGGCCATCCCGGCTGTTTATCTCCAAATCCGGCTCTCATTGAAATCCCCCCAAACAAAACCTGCCAGAGGCCTCAGCAAACATCAAAATTAATTACAGCCGCCATGCCAGAACTACCCGAAGTAGACGCCGTCGTCCGCCGCCTCCGCGAGGCTGCCGCCAAAGCCATCATCCATTCCATCACGGTTGAGCGCCCCGGCACTGTCTTGCCTCAACAGCCTGTCGAATTCAAAAACCTCCACGGAGCCAGCATTCTCGACGTCCGGCGCCGCGCCAAACACATTTTTATCCAGCTCTCCACTCAAAAACACCTCCACATCCACCTCCGCATGACGGGCAACCTCTACATCCTCCCCGACTACCGTCTCCGCCCCCACACAACTCGCCTCTGGTGCCGGCTCACCGATAACCGTGTCCTGATTTTCGAAGACCCCCGCGCCCTGGGCAAGGTTCACATCGTTACAGAACAAGACATTCAGAAGATCGAAGCCGACCTGGGCCCGGAGCCCCTTGAGCCCGCCTTCACCGCAGCAGTCCTCAAAAACATCCTCGCCAAAGTGAAGAGCCCCATCAAGTCCGCCCTCCTTGACCAGACCCGTATCGCCGGCATCGGCAACATTTACGCAAGCGAAGCGCTCTGGCATGCCCGCATCCACCCCGCTACTCCGGCTAGCAACATTGGGCCTGGCAAAATCAAGTCCCTCCACGCCGCAATACTGAAAGTCCTCACGGAAGCCACAGCCAGCGCCTATATCGAATACGCCATGCCCGGCACCCAAATCGCTAGCGAAGAATTCGGTGTTGCTGCTTACGGCCGCACCGGCGAACCCTGCCTTCGTTGCATCACGTCAATCGAGCGAATGGTCCAGGCAGGCCGCAGCACCTTCTTCTGTCCTCACTGCCAACAAATCTAGACCGCTCCATCGCTGCTAGAATCGAAGATCTCTCCTGTGATCACCGATCTGATTGAAGTTAACCTTGAAAGCCCCGATCCGGGCGTCATCCGTCGCGCTGCCGACAAGATACGCCAGGGTGGCGTGGTAGCCATTCCCTCAGACTCTCTTTACATGCTCGTCGCCGACCCATTCAACCTCAGCGCCGTCGGCAAAGTCTTCGCTGCCAAGGGCCGCGAAACCACACGCAGTCTCCCCCTCCTCGTCAACGACGTCATGATGGTTGAAGACCTCGCCAGCGAAGTCACTAAGCGCTTTCAAGTGCTTGCCCGCCGCTTCTGGCCCGGCCCTCTCACCATCATCGTCCCGGCCAATTCACGCGTCCCATTGAAGCTCACTGGCAACACCGGTCGGCTCGCCCTCAGGCAAAGCAAAAGCCCCATCGGCAACGCCCTCATCGAATTCCTCAACATGCCCCTCATCGCGACAAGCGCAAACATGAGTGGAGTCCCAACTTGCCGATCCGGCATTGAAGTATTTGGCACAATGGACGGCCGTCTTGATCTCGTCGTCGATGGCGGACACTGTGTCGGTGAAGGTGCAACTACGATTGACATCACCGAACCCTATTGGCGCATCATCAAACAGGGCGCCATTGAAGAAAAGGAACTCGCAGAAGTTCTGAAAGGCAACTGAATGCAATATACCCGTCTCGGCTCGACTGGCCTCAACGTCTCTCGTCTTTGCCTTGGCATGATGACCTACGGAAGCAAACAATGGCGTCAGTGGGTCCTCGAAGAAGCAGAAAGCCTCCCACTGATCGCCAAAGCCTGGGAACTTGGCATCAATTTCTTCGACACCGCCGACATGTACTCTCTCGGCGTGAGTGAAGAGATCCTCGGGCGCGCCATCAAGACTCTCGGCATCCCACGCGACAAAATCGTGATTGCCACCAAACTCTTCAATCCGATGGGCGAAGATCCCAATCACAAGGGTCTCGGCCGCAAGCACCTTCACCACTCGATCGAGAACAGCCTGCGCCGTCTCCAAACCGACTATATTGACCTCTACCAGATCCACCGCTACGATCCCGCAACGCCCGCCGAAGAAGTGATGGACGGTCTTAATGGTGTCATCAAGCAAGGCAAAGCGCTCTACCTCGGTGCCTCTTCGATGTTCGCCTGGCAACTCGCCAAACTCCAACACGTTGCCGGCTTGGCAGGTGGTGCGAAATTCGTTTCCATGCAGAATCACTACAACCTCGCCTACCGCGAGGAAGAGCGTGAAATGATCCCCTTCTGCCTCGATCAGGGCCTTGGCATGATCCCTTGGTCTCCGCTCGGTCGCGGACTCCTCACCGGCAGTCTCAAACGAGATAGCAAAGAAAGCCTCCGCGCTCAGACCGACCTCTACGCGCAGCAAATTTACAGCCGCGAAAACGACTTCCAGATTGCCGACCGTGTCGCTGAAGTCGCCGCCGCCCGCGGCGTCTCCCGAGCCTCGCTGGCCCTCGCCTGGGTCCTTGCAAACAAGGCCGTCACCGGTCCGATCATCGGTGCCAGCAAAGGACAGCACCTGCATGATGCCGTTGCTGCTCTCGAGCTAAAACTCGATCCTTCCGAAATCACCCAGCTCGAAGAACTCTACGAACCTCATCCAGTACTCGGACACAGTTAATGGACGCTTTACTCGAGTACCTCACTCAGTACGGTTATCCAATTCTCGCCTTGATCGTCTTTCTTGAGGCCATCGGTCTCCCCGTCCCGGCTGCTCCAGCTCTCCTCGCCGTCGGGGCCGCTTGCGCCAAGGGAATCCTTTCCCCTTTTACCTCCCTTACTGTCGCATTCCTGGCGATGATGACAGCAGATACAATCCTCTTCATCCTTGGCCGCCAGACTGGCTGGTGGCTTCTTGGGCTCCTCTGCCGTCTGTCGGTCAACCTCGAAGCCTGTATCTTCTCAAGCGCTTCTTACTTCCACAAACGCGGCCGCACTGCCCTCTGCTTTGCAAAATTCATCCCTGGCATTAATACGATGGCCCCGCCTATGGCCGGCAGCATGAACATGCCCCCCTTTGTCTTTGCCCGCTACGACATGGCTGGCGCACTCCTTTACATCCTCACTTACTGGACGCTCGGCTACACCTTCCACTCGGCCATCGGAGCGATGACTGATTGGCTCTCCACCTTTGGACGCGCTGCTACTTTCCTTATCGCTTCAGCAATCGCAGTCTACATCGGACAACGCATCTACCGTGCTCGCCGTAATCGCAGATTTAGAAATATACCCCGTGTTTCAGTTGATGATCTTGCCGCCCGTCTGGATGACGGCATCCTGATCGCTGACGTCCGCAGCCACGGCTACTACGACGCTAAAGCCGAACGTATCCTCGGCTCTATCCGAATCGAACCCAATCGCCTCCCGGAAATCCTTCCCACCCTCCCCAAAACGCGTGAAGTCTACCTCTACTGCAGTTGCAGGAACGAGGCCACCAGCCAGCGCGTGGCAGAGCTCCTGCACGAAGGCGGCTTCGAAGCCAAGGTCGTTGTCGGAGGCCTCTCCGCCTGGAAAAAAGCAGGCCTCCCTCTCGAGCGAGTCCCCCCCGAAGACGTTGTCCATCTCCCCCGCTTCGTCTAGCTACTGATTCGCCGTATCATAGCTTAAGACCCATCCATGCTGAACAAGATCGAACTCAAGAACTTTGGCCCCTTGTCTCATGTCAATTGGGCATCGCTCGGCAAAATCAATCTCATCCTTGGCGGCAATGGCAGCGGAAAGACGTTTCTTCTCAAGGCCATGTACACAGCCTTAAGAACTCTTGAAGAGTACAAGCGCGGCGACGAGCAGCGATCTGCTTCCGAGATTCTTGTCGAAAAACTATATTGGACATTTCAGGCCGAAAAGATCGGCGACCTGGTTACCAAGGGCGCTGATTCACCGCTTGACTGCCGCATTTCTATTGACTCTAAAGTCCTTCAATACAGTTTTGGTAACGACACTAGCAAACAAATTTCTTCTCTTGAAAACCACGTGCCGCCCGGGGTCAGTCGTTCTATTTTTCTGCCTGCCAAAGAAGTGTTGTCGCTTCATCAAATTATTTTGAAGTCCCGCGACCTGGACAAGACTTTTGGTTTTGACGATACATACCTCGATTTGGCGAGAGCACTCCAACAAGAAACTACAAAAGGCAATAATTACGTTGAGTTTACCCAATCGAGAACAAATCTTGAAGAGCTTCTCGGTGGGGTAATCAAATTCGACTCCAAATCTTCCCGTTGGATTTTCTCCAAAGGAAAGCAGAAGTTTCCCATCGGAGTCACCGCCGAAGGAGTCAAGAAAATCGCCATCCTCGATACCCTACTCGGCAATCGCTACCTTGATACAAGTTCTGTCGTCTTCATTGATGAACCAGAATCAGCCCTCCACCCTACTGCTATCTCCCAACTTCTCGATATCGTCTCAGCGCTTGCTGATCGCGGCATTCAGTTTTTCCTCGCCAGCCACTCTTACTTCATCGTCAAAAAGTTAGCGCTCATAGCTCAAAAGAAGGATTGTTCAATCCCTGTCCTCTCTTCTGTCAATGGAGAATGGCGATCAGAAAACTTAAGGGATGGCATGCCTGACAATCCAATCATCGACGAATCCATTCGACTTTACAAAGAAGAGGTTGGCTTGGTCTTGAAATGACTCTTGCCTTCGTTGAATCCAACATGACATTTGGTCCTTTCGCTGAGGGACATTGCTTCCGGATTGAGCAAAGCGAAGCCTATCGTGCGATTCAAAACAACGTGAAGATTGCCGAGTTTCTTCTGCTCCGATCGCAGCCTGACCAAGTGTCGGTCTTCTGGATCGTGGAGGCGAAAACGAAAGCCCCTAGCCCAGGATCAAAGGTGGACTTCGATGCCTTCATTCGAGAAATTCAAGAAAAGTGGATCAACACACACTCACTTTCTCTTGCCCTTCGGCTTCACCGCCATGGAACTGCATTCAATGAATTGCCGCCTCCATTCCAAACAATGAATTTGGAGCAGGCCCATTTCCAGTTTTTCCTCGTGATCCATCAGCATGAAGACTCATGGATACCCCCTCTTAAGGAGGCGCTCAACAAAGCGATGATTCCAATCGTAAAAACTTGGGCGATGAAAAGGCACCCAGTCGTCGTTGTCATCAATAGTGTTGAGGCGCGCCGCCGGCAACTGATTTCTTAAAACTCTTCTGGCGTTTCATGCCGCAACGTCTAGCCCCGCACAAGAATCACAAACTCCCCGTATCCCAAAAGCCTAGAATCCGCTGTCAACAACTTAAGCCCCTCTGTCCTGGCCTGGGCCACCAGCATCCTGTCAAACGGGTCCTTATGAATCGACGGCAGATCCAGCAACGTCTCCGTATGCTGGGTTTTCAAGGGCAGATCTTCAAATCCCAATTCTCCAACTCTAGCGGCAAATTCCAGCGGTAAAGTTAGCTTGCCAATACTCTCTTTGATCCGGATTTCCCACATCGAAACTGCGCTCAGGAAAACAGTGTTCTCGGGTGTACAAATCAACTCGCGTCCGAGGCTACTCAGCTTCTTGGGCTCCATCAAGCTCCACAGCAGGATCTGAGTGTCGATCAATAGCTTCATTCCGAAATTCCGAATGCGGCCGCAATATCGGCAGGCAATGGATCCTTCAAATCTCCATGCACCTTGATTCGTCCCTTAAGCATTCCAAGCTTCCGGGGCTCAGCCAAGCCCTGATATTTCGTAATACGGGCAATCGGCTTTCCTGCCTTGGCCAGAATTACCTCTTCCCCCTTCTGCACCGCTTCAATCAACGCAGAAAGCTCCGCCTTCGCCTCGGAGATATTCTTCAGGATCATATCTGAATTCTATCAGACTAGACCAGATCTGGTCTGATATTCTGCTTAATTCATTACTTCAGCCCAACTGTCCGCATATCTGCGAAACTGAAGCTGTGCTCAGCGACACCAGCGAAACCTTCCAAAGACTCTATTGGGAAGCTTTGCGCCGCCAAACCCCAGCCCAGCGCCTCAACCAGGCCCTTGAACTCACCAATGCCGTCCGTTCTCTCTTCCTCGCAAACGTCAGCCATCTGGACTTCGCCACTCAGCGCCTTCGCCTGGCAGAAGCCTGCTACGGCAGCGAAGCGGCCAAACGAATCTCCAACAAATGACGCAACTCGAGCGCGCATTCCTTGATCTAACCCGCCTCTTAGACCAACTCGGCCTGCCCTATGTTGTAGGTGGCAACTTCGGGATGCGAACTCCTCCAGCCAACGAGAATTCTTCCAACTGCTTGCCTCACGAATGGCCTCCTTTTCGCGCATCGTTTTCGCCAAGCCGGAGGGCAAAGGATGGAACCTCCGCGCGGACTACCTTCAGTATTATCAAGACCATGCAACAGATCGCTGACTGGCTGAAGATGCTCCATCTATATTGCATTCTCCTATCCGACCCGCGCCCGATCTCGAAGGCCGCCTGCTCGCTCATGTCTACGACGACACGGCCGACGCTCCGCAGATGATTCTTGAAGGCACAGACGCCAGCGTTCATTTCATCCTTCACACGCCGTCCATGGAACAAATGCGACAGGAGGGCGGACTCAAACCGAACAGCTTCGTGTTAATGGAACGCGTGGGTTTGTCCGAAGCTGACTTGCTATTAAAGATCGAGGATCACGCCCACTCCGAAGCTTATCTATCTTCGGCTGCCATGCAGAAGTCAGCCAACCGGGTGATCCAGCGTGGCGTCATCGCGCCTAATGCTGAATACGGTGGTTGGCTCGAGAATTATCATCGCGCGTCGCCACCTCAGGAGGGGCTGACGAATGTGCCAAGCACGATGCACCTCGCAAGACCAAAGTTGAATAGAGGGCGACACCTCAACACTTTGCGCCTAGGCGGAACTATCGTCAATTTCTGATCGTGTAGCGAATCTTCGTGCCGAGATGTTGATATCCCCACATTGGCTGACGGGAATTGGGCTCTGCGGATTGAGGGCATCTATGATGGCCCAGCCAGTTCGCCTGAACTCAAGCGCGATTGGATGGATGGTGCGCGGGGAGCCCGACTTGGCATGGATTCGGGTGATGGCCGAATCTCGGATCGCGGCAGCTAGCGCCGCTACCCTCAAATCTGGTGGATCCGCTTGTTCAGTAGGAAACCGAAATCGCCGTTGCGCTTGCCGAATTCGAGTTCGCACAATTTCGGGCATCGATTCCACAAGCTTGTCGCAAGCAAGGTGAGCCGCAGATTCGATCCCAAGTGCGGCCAGCAGCGGTTTCTGCACAGCCAAAATCACGCCGAGCGCTTCGGCCTCATCTGCGGCCAGGCCGACCAGCCGTGAACGGTAGTTAAATCCGAGTTCGACGCCGCCCGAGTTCCCCCGATGCACAACGATGGGCAGACCAGCCTCAGTTAGTGCATCAATATCCCGCATCACTGTCCGCCTAGCCACTTCGAGCTCCGTGGCAAGCTGTAGCGTCGTGACTCGCCCACGATTCTGCAGGACCAGTAGGATTCGAAGAAGTCTCGATGCGCGCATAAATGATTTTCAAATATGACAGTAGATGTCATATTACCCGATCCTATAATAGACACAACATGAGCACCGTAACCTATGGATCGGGTACGCCCGACGACCCTTGGAAGCTAAAGACGCCTCCCATGACCTCGGATTTTATCGCCTGGCGTGATGAGACCGAAAAGCCGGCCAAGTTGGTGGTGCAAGTTGGCAGCACGAAGCTTTCTTACCATCTGCGCTGTATCGAAGATCTACTTACCATGCTCCTGAAGCACCCAGACTGGATGCTGCTGGGTACTGCGGATGAAGGCAAGCCAGTCACGCCGGGAACCGTGGAAGCCTGGGCGCGTGACGAATCGAATCCAGTGGGTGGGTATTACGGGCTCAGAAAAGGCTATCGTGGCCGCTTCGCCAACTATGTTCCACCTGTTTTGGAGTTACTCGGGATGGTGGAACTAGAGCACGGTGCCCGTAACAATCGTGTGCGTGCAATCAGGAAGTAGAATCGCGTTGCCGCAGTTCGCGGAACCAGCGAAGAGGAACATCGGATGAAATCGTTTGCCACCCGAATCGAGATTCAGTCGCCCGCTGAAAAGGTATGGAAGGTCTTGACAGATTTGCCAAAGTGGACCGCATGGAATAGCACGGTGGAACGCACTATTGGCGACGTAGCGTTGGGCGCAAAGGTCACGGTTTTCGTGAAACAGAGTCCGGCACGAGCTTTTCCACTGCGAGTCACTGAGCTAGACGCTCCGCGCCGCATGGTCTGGGCCGGTGGCCTGCCCCTTGGATTGTTCCGGGGCACTCGAGTCTATGAACTTGACGCGCCCTCTCCTACGGAAACTGTGTTCGCGATGCGTGAGGATTATTCAGGCCCGTTGGCTAGCCTGATTGGCCGGTCTATTCCAGATCTACAATCGGCATTCGACGAGTTCGCCCAGTGCCTGAAGCGCGAGGCGGAGCGACGCTGAAGTTTAGATCGTACAAAACAAGGGCCTCTGTTCGCCGCTTCGAGAATGACAACGGTTTAGTCACCCGCATTTCGCGCCGCCAATCCGGCGGTTCGTGGGGGACGCGCTTTAGGCCGCCGAGTCTACCCGCGACACAGCAACCCCTACCGGATGTCCCAAAGCGCCCAACAAAAGAATCAGAAGATCGCTGGACTCGTTGTCAAGATTCCCATTCAGGATAGCAGTGCCCCTCCGCGCAACTTCTGCGTGGGTCAGCACCTCATCGCGGACGATCTGCCTGACTCGCCTAAGTAGCGCATGCTGCACTTGCCCTCTTCTGATTGGCTGTTGTTACCACCCGGCCAGTACAATTTTTCGATCCACGAAGACTAGCGATAGAGCCTTAAGCCAGCCCCGCCAGCACACCCCGCATATAAGAGAAGCTCTTGGCCATACCCATCACCGGATTGTCCCCGTTGATCTCATACTCCAGCATTACTCCGCCCGCATACTTCGTCTTCTTCAAATACTTGAAGATCGAAACAATAGGCAGAATCCCGTCGCCCACATCGCACTGGCTATCCTTGCCTGTCGCCACCTTCAAATCCTTGATATGCATATCGAGCAACCGTGGCCCCGCAATCTCCAGCGTCTCAACGATATCCTTACCCGCCCGCGACTCATGCCCGATATCGCAGCAAACACCCATCCGCGGATCCATATTCTTCATGATCGTCAACGCATCCCGGCTGCTAGGAAAAAACTTGTCCTCCGGCCCGTGATTATGCACTGCGATCTTGATGTCGTATTCCTTTACAAATTTCTCCAGCATCGGCAAGATCCTGGCCGTCGGCGCTGCCACCATCAACGGCATCCCCGCCCGCTTCGCATACTCAAAATAGCTTCGGATATCGGCATCATCTTCCTTGGCAAACGTCACCGTACCGCCACCCAAAATTTTCAAACCCGCCGCTTCAAACTGCTTCCTGCCCTTATCGATGTCTTCTGGTTTCGCTACATACGGAAGATGAAATTCCTTGATGTTCACATTGCTTACGCCCAACTGCTTTATGGTCTTGATCGCGTAGTTCCGGCTGAACTCGCGCAATGAGTAGCTCGCCACACCCAACTGGATCTGGTGCCCCATGCCGCTCCCGGTCTGTGCCGCCGCAATCGGTGTTGCCATAGCCGCACCCACTGCGGCCGCTTGTGTCAGAAATGATCGTCGATTTGTCATGAAGTCATTCTATGGCAAAGTTAGAATTGAAGGCGGGCCCACATGTCCAACCAAAGACCGTAAGCCCACCTCTTCCCCCGCAGGAAGGTCTATCCGGCTTGATAACCCTGCAGGTTCACAAAGGTATTGCTACCCGTTGTGATCATCTGCACGTTCAAGACCGTCGCCGCAGTTCCGCGCAATGGCGTCGGCAATACCACTACTGCCGGTGCTGCCATCAAGGCCGCTGCTTGTCCTCGCCAGATGACGGTCGCTCCGTCCTGGATCTGGATTTCGCTCTGCGTAGAGGACGAGTTCTGATACTGTATAGCCGTTACGTAATTCCGAACGCCCGCAGTCCCTGCCGCTCGGGCTGCACTAACTGTGGCATTGGTAAGGAGACTCGTGAATTGCCAATCTGTTTCAGGCAATCCATAGGGTTTCACCAGCAATTGCATGCCAGAAGTACCAGTGAGTGCCATCGCATCATTGGCCGCCAGTGTCGTATCGACCGCCGTGCGAACCCGGCCTCCAGCCTGTACGGGGTTCCCGCTGACGGCTGTGGATTCTGCTGCTAGCCCTCCAACGCCAACAGATCCTGAACTGCCACCATTCAAACTGTTCGAGCCCGCCCACTGAGCGTTGTTCACAGACTGATTGGCATTCAAAGCGCCAGACACAACCGGGTTCGGATCCATTGCGATCGTGTAGGGCGCAATCCTTACGCTCTGTGTACCGGATGTCCAGGCAGTGGACCGAACTGAAACGTGGGTCGCCCCAGGGCAGTAAACCTTGTAAGACGCAACGGTATTCGTCAATGCACCGGTAGCTGTCAAGACCGTGCTGCCATTGATCGCCACCGCATTCACTGCCGTATAGGTCACCCCATTGTCAAAGCTGGCCTCGAAGCTGAGATTCACTCCTGCATAGGTGCCGCTCAGGTAAATGGAGGCCCCGTTAAACCGCGCCATCGCCGCCGCCACGCGCTGCCCATTCGCAGTAATGCTGCCTGTCACGATACTCCCGCCCGGCTCACCGATGCTCAATGCACCCTGATCTGTTGCCAGACTCACAGCCAGGCTATTGGCGATCGTTCGAGCGCCCATCGCTGCTACACTTACGGGAATCGCTGCCTGGTCAGAAGCAATCGTCACTGACTGGCTCGCGGCCATCGCTAACTGCCCCGTTGCTGCCACGCTCACCGGCAATGCCGGCTGATTGCTGGCGAGAGTCACTGAAGTACTAGCCGCCATCGTCTGTGGCCCAGT